>MFYT01000027.1 GCA_001789205.1 Candidatus Raymondbacteria bacterium RIFOXYA2_FULL_49_16
CGCACAAATCTCGCAACTTTGGGGTGGGTCTGAATTATCGAAGATGGTGGGTCTGCTCTATACCGGTGGTGACATACAGCCAATCTCCCGTCATCCACACGTCGTCATCATCAGAGACACTCATATCTATTCCTACGTTGATATCTACCGGATCCTCCCAACCGGTAGATGTTTTTTCCCGGATTTTAAACAAACTTCCTGCTTTTTCTATAATATAATCTTCGTTAAAGATTATTGCCGGCCCGCTTAGTGTAAGCGCGTGTGCTAGCGTATGGCTTGTCGGGTCCCATTTATAGTAATTTTTCCCATCAAATGTCAGCCGATCACCAAACAAACATTGCTTTTTGGTCATCCATTTCATTGATCTATGAGATAATGGTATATATGGTTTATATGGTTTATTCGGGTCTGTGGTACCAAGATCATCAATATTGAATATTTTCGCTCCTTTAGCATCAAGTTCAGAATAAATCACTACACCTTGTTCATAATCCATATTGTATGGACAAGCATTTTCTGGATCAACACTAAATGGTATAGCCTCATCAAATAAAGAACCCTTTAGATAGCCAAGTCCGGGGTATGGCGCAAGAGGGTTCCCACAATCGCTTGAAAAATCTTTTCCAGTCAATGGATCGGCCGAAACATTACTCTTAGGAAACAACACCACACTTAAATAATCATCGCCTATAGCATGAGTAAACACCTTTGGCGAAACTGGCAATGAAAAATAATGAAACTGGCCAGCAGTCACATATTTGGCAATTTTCTTGCTTTCAGCAGTGGTCGTTGCTGATGTCTGAAACCTTGGATCAAGCGTTTTATCCAACAGATCATTAGGATATCTTTTATTATAATCTGGATAAGTTATCCCATCAGATGAGAAATATTGAATATCATCTTTATAGTCTTTGTAATCTTTATAGGTAATCTCCTTAACAAACCCTTTCTGCGTCCTGTGCTTTTTCATCGTTCCGAGAAGCCATAGCTTATCCTTGCTCCTATCAACATTGTATTCGTATTCCTCGCCGCGATTGATCTGATTACCATATTTGTCATGACTAATGATGCTTTTAAGCAACCTCTCGTCCCAATCTCCTATTAAAGTTTTCGACCAAAAATCGAACCATATACTACGAACAATATCTGCGTTTACGTACTGATTTATCCTGTCCAAATGAAACGCGTTGGTCTTTACAAATTTCGTGAATACCGTGGAGTACTCCCCGGGCGTTTTTTGACCATATATTAATTCAATCTTATCGCCGCGAGTATTTTCAATATATTGCAAATCCGTGGCAGCCCGGTATGACGGGCTTCCCACATCGTGAGGGCTATACGTAAACGTCAGCCGGGAGGTCCCAGTAACATCTTCAATGGTCTTTAAATACCACGTATCATAAAAATAGTTCGCCTGGTTTGTAAGACAGACCTTATCACCCTCAAACAGCAAATTGGAGGCTGCATCTGTCGAGGTCGATGTTTTTCCAAATGTATAAACAGTCCCATCCGTATAAGTCAGTTTCCAACTCACGATTATTTTATTAGATGCAACTGTTTTTTCAACTCTGACATAGGGATTCTTCTTCAGATAATACTTTTCATCGTCGCTCGTTACCAACTCATCATAACTTCCGTTTATCATAACATCTATTTTGTCGTCTTTGTATGTTACCGTTGAGCGATGATTTGTCCTGATGAAAGATTCGGTCAACTTCCAACCCAGGCCAAGATAACCAGACGAATGGTATTGCGGTGTAGTCACTGCGGCCGCACGCACATTACTGTTGTAGCTTGCGCTCAGGGAATACCCGATATTACCGTCTTTTATCTCAGCAAGGGGGACTGAAAAGGCATAATCTCCACTTGGATTTGCCTCGGGCGAAACATCACCATTAGCAGCAAGCCCTTCACTCTCTCCATAGGGACGAAACGGATATGTATTTGCCTGCGGTGAGAATATCAGGCAGCAAAGACTCAGAATCATGACTTTTAATAGTCGAGTAGAGCGCATAGCAAACTCCCTTGTATTTTATATTCTCGAGAAAACGCTACAAATCCCCATCACAGACTAGAACTTGACTGGCCACCTTGATAGGTGCAGAGTTCGGTTCTGGAGTGGTGGCTAACCTTTCCCCTGACTGGATTTTCACCAGCTGGTCGATATAGATTTCGCTCGGCGTACTCATAAGGATCTCTATCTTATATTTGACCCTGCAAATTCCAAATCTATCCAAAATATTTTGATTTTTTTATTATTTTCTTAAAATTTATTCGATTAAAATAATAAATTGAAAAAATAACCACCAAACCATTCTTTACCTGAATTGAGGTAAAAAATGACAGAATGATTTAAAATATTGGTTTATTTTACGTTTTTTAGAAAATTTAAAACTGTTCAGGCTTGATGCATGGTAAAACGAGACTTGTTTTATGGCTTCAACCTGCTCGATTCCGACCAATTGAACATTGGCGTTATGGCCTTCATCATATAGTGCGGCGAACCGAATCCCGCATGCGTGGCAATTTCATCATGGGTCATGTCCGCATCAAGCTGCCCCAGGGCAAGGGCCTTGAAAGCCCTGCACGCCCTGTTATGGTCTTGCGGATTAAACTTACCCAGGGCCTCATTAATCCTCTCCCGATCCCTCCAATGGATGCCGGTCATGTCGAATTCATTTATCTGCGGTTTATAATATTCGCCCCCTGCCTTGATTTTCCTGGCCTGCACTATCCTCAACCCCTCTTTTATTACATCCATAAGCTTGTCCAGATAACCGAAATCTTTCAGAACCACAATATCAGCGCACGCCCCTGCCCGTGCCGCGGTTTCCATGCTGTGGCCTGTAATGGCGATAAAATACGACATGGGCGAATGCTCTCTGAACTCTTTGATAAAGGTATCGCCCGCGATATGGGGCATTTTTATATCGCAGATATAAATATCGATAAAATACTTCAAAGCTATCTGAAAGGCCTCTTTGGGCTGGTTGCACACAACACAGGCGACATTTTTCAATTTGTGCTGCAAACAAACCATTTCCGCGAAGCGATTGACCTCGTCCTCGGTATCGTCCACAAAGAGCACGCTTGGGAAATTGCCGTATTTATCGGATTTTTGACTGAAACAGATTCGGGAAGAAGACACTTCGGCAGACTCCCTGTGAAAGATGAATGTGTAACAGGTCTTGTTGCTTAAACCGCAATTTATACGCTTAATATAAATAGGAAATTAATTCATTACCAATTGAAAATGCAACAAGTTCAGTAAAGAAATAATGATTCTAGTGCATTGTACTAAATGTTTTTCCCTTCCTGGTCATTTCGCATTTCCCAGCAGTTTTTCGTTCTCCTGCTTCAATTGCGTAACCTCCTGCTCAAGCTGCCTGATCCTTTCAGCAGCCTGCTGATTCAGTTGCACAAGTTTCTCGATATTATCCATGTGCGAAGCGGTGTACTGCTCGTCAGTGTGGATCATCCTTACCTGGGCTTTCTTTGCCAGTTCTACAACCGTGCCAGCATGGTCGATCAGGTCGTCACTGTCTTCTGTCATTTTCATCCTCCTGAATAGTGGATGTTACAGCTTTCTTCTTGTTCTGGAAAGGTCGTATAATTCATCCCTTCCGCCTTCCACGCAGCAATTGCCATTATCATCGCATCCATAATATCAGAACCTTTCACTGTTGATTTAAGATATTGCTCCCGTATTTTTTTAAAGGAACCCACAAGCGGCGGAATTTGTTCGCTGATTATTCTCAATCGCTGAATCCAGCCATCATGTGAATGCTTGGACTGAATGGTTTCATCTTCAGCAAAGGCCTTGAAACACACTTCCGGATGCGATTCCTTGAGAAGGTCTGGATGCCTGTTCAAGAATTCATCCACTTCCCTGATCTTAAACCGGATGGCAAGGGACTGCTTGGACAATCCCTTTCCCCGGACTTGGCGATTGATCTCATTCGCCCTCTTATCATCGTCAGCATATACAGCCTCTTTGCAAGGCACGGGAAAGACCGATGAACCACGCGGTTTGATGAATTTCCGGGCTTTGATGTCGCACAGACGTTCCTCTTTGCCTTCTGGAAAGCCGATGGGGATATCGATGAGGCAGCGGCTGCCAAGAAAAGAACCATATAACCTCCCCAGACAAGTTTTGTATATTTCAATCAGCCATGTCAAGAAAACAGCTCTTTTTTCTCATAAAAATAGCGGCCACCGCGTTGCTTTTCATGTTTTTGTATCATAATAAAAACCTCACAGTGCAAAACATGAAAGCAATCTGGACCTCCGCGGACAAACACATGCTCGCCATCTCCTTTGTCCTTGGCTTGGCGTTTCTGGCGGGGAATGCGGTTCGATGGCATTATTTCGTGGTCACCGGCGGCGTGGTCAGTACCCCTCTCGCCTCAACCCTCTCTTTTCTGGGAGGTTCGCTCCTCAGCTTCATTACGCCGGGAAGAGCGGGTGAATTCGGCAGGGGCATTTTCTATCAGAGCGGCTCAATGGGTACCGTGGCCCTTGTCACCCTGGCAGAGAAGGTGTATATGACCTTCTTTATCCTCGCCTTTGGGACAATTGGCGCATTCCTGGGCCAGAAAAAACTGGAAACAGGCCTCTTCCTCCCCTACCCCCTGATTCTTGTTGGCCTGACAGTACTCAGCGGTCTGTTTCTCTATGTTATTATCAAAGGAAATAAACTGCGCATCCGGTCGCTTTTCAACGCCTTTCCCACTAACGACATGGACCGGTTTTTTCTCCTTACCCTCACAAACATTGTCTATGTTATTGGAATTTTCCAGATCTGGTTCATCGTGCTCGCTTTCTTTAAGATAAAGCTGATCACGGCCTTTATCACGCTTTCGGTCACACTCATTGTGCTTACTTTCATCCCTATTACAATAGGCAATATGGGAATACGCGAGGCGTGCTTCATTTATGTTCTCGGTGCTTTGGAAAACGTGCCTGAAACCATTGCCTTTAGCGCTGGAATCCTGGTCTTTGTCCAGAATATCCTGATCCCCGCGATACTCGGCATCCCGGTTTTTTTGAAGCGGTAGGAAAAATGCCGCTATCTGAAGGTCCAAATCTCCAATACTGGAACAACGCGTATCGATCAACCTCTTCCATGGATAATTCCTTCCGGTTCATCGCTACCTGCAATACCTTATGGTCATTGTTTGCGAACACTCTGCTGCACTCAATGCATAAACGGGTGTTTTTGTCCCTCCTGGCACATATAGAATCCAACGCTGGCATGGCTTTGGATGTGGGTTGCGGCGGAGGCCGATGGGTCAAAATCGTTCACGAGCACGGGTATAGGGCTTTTGGGATCGATCCATCCCTTCCCGCCATTTCCAGCATCCGCCAGGGGAAAGAAGGCTTCTTTGTCAGTGCTTCAGGCGCTGCGCTTCCGTTTAAAAACACTGTTTTCTCCCTGGTCAGCATTGTCACTGTTCTGCAGCACCTGCCATACGAGACACAGGAAAGAGTTGTTTCAGAAATAGCGCGTGTTATCAGACCGGGTGCGTTTGGTATTGTCATGGAGCACTCTCTTGCTTCAGGAAAACGATCAGCTGATGTTTCATGGGAGGGTGTCTATCCACGGGCTATAGATGAATGGTCCAGCCTGCTTCAGAATGCAGGATTTACCATTGTTTTGATAAGAAAATTTCAATACCATCCATGCAGCAGCTTCGCGCAGAAATTTCTGGATAGATTTGAACGCTTCTATAATTCAAAGCGTTCAAAAAAGCCCTCTTCCGTACCACAGTCACAATCCAACATTCCCTCATGCACAGCACCTGAAAGTGACAAACCGTCAGCCCGCCTGAAAATATACCGGTGGCTCAAAATGCGCTGCATCGATCTTTGTATTATACCTGATTGGGTCCTTGATCGGATCATAGGGAACACCCGGGGAACTCATAGCGCAATGTTGATCAGGAAGAATTGATGTGGGAAAAGACGGCAAAGACTTTTTAATTACTTCATTTTCTGAAAGCTATCATGGTCGTGTTAGGGGTAACGGGGGCCTGCTGCCGCGTCTCCGACAGCAGACCCCGTTTGGAGGTTACCCTATTTTTTATTATCCAATGGCCACTGGCCCCATCTCGCCCGTACGGATGCGATAGCACTGTGAAAGGTCGACGACAAAGATCTTCCCGTCCCCTATCTTTCCCGTGCGCGCGCTGTTCATGATGGCCTGTATGGTCGATTCAAGATAATTATCATTGACCGCTATCTCGAGTCTGACTTTCTTGAGCAGATTGCCGGCTTCCTTGACGCCACGATACACTTCCGTATCGCCCTTCTGCCTGCCGCAGCCAAGCACATTGGTGACGGTCTTGAGATACACTTGCTTGTCATCGAGTGCTTTCATGACCTCGTCCAGCTTGTGCGATTGGATGATCGCGATGACCAGCTTCATGGTTTCCTCCTCAATCAATAAGAGTATAGGCGCTTTCCTGGTGCTGGGTATGGTCCAGACCCATGACCTCTTCTTCGTCCTTTACGCGTAGTCCAAGGACCGCATCTACGGCCTTGAGGATAACGAATGACAACAGTGCCGCATAAGCGATTGCGACAAACACGCCGAAAAGCTGGGTGTTTAAAAATGACGGATTGCTGAAAAAGAGCCCGTTGTTGCCTGCGGGATTTATCGCCTTCTGGGCAAAAAGACCAGTGGCGATTACACCGAGTATGCCACCAATACCGTGCACGCCAAAAGCATCCAGGCTGTCGTCGTATTCGAAGCGCTGTTTAACAAGGACCACGGCCATATAGCAGCACCCGCCGGCAAGAACACCAATGACAACGGCAAAAAGTGGTGCCACAAATCCAGCCGCTGGAGTAATTGTGGCGAGTCCGGCAACCGCTCCTGTTGCGCCGCCAAGGGCCGTTGGTTTGCCGATTACCCGCCATTCAATGGCCATCCAGACAAGGGCTGCGGCCGCGGCGGCCGTGTTTGTGACAATAAAAGCCGAAACCGCCACTTCATTTGCCGCAAGTGCACTGCCCGCGTTAAAACCAAACCAGCCAAACCAGAGCAGCGATGCACCCAGCAGCGCATAGGTCATGTTGTGCGGAGGAATACCGTGGCCAGGATAGCCCTTTCTTCTGCCAAGAACAAGCGCGCACACAAGGGCTGAAATGCCCGAGGTCGCGTGCACCACGATGCCGCCGGCGAAATCAAGCACTCCCCGCTCCTTCAGCCATCCGCCGCTGCCCCATACCCAATGGCAAACCGGGTCGTAGACCAGGGTTGTCCACAACAGGCAGAAGACAACGCACGAGGAAAATTTCATGCGTTCGGCAAATGCGCCCGTGATGAGGGCCGGTGTTATCACCGCGAACATCATTTGGTAGACCATGAAAAGCTGGTGGGGAATAGTGGCCGCATAATCGGGATTGGGCGCCATGCCCACCCCGTGCAGCCCAAACCAGGAAAGGTTTCCCACAAAATGCCCCACATCAGGGCCAAAGGCAAGACTGTATCCGCCGAATATCCACTGCAGGCTGACAAGGCAGAGCATAACAAAAGACTGCATCATGGTCGAAAGCACATTTTTTCTCCTGACCAGCCCTCCGTAGAAAAAAGCAAGACCAGGCGTGGTCATAAGCATGACCAAAGCGGTTGCCAAGAGAATGAAAACTACGTCTGTATAGTTAACAGCCTGCATCATATATATCTCTTACAAAAGGAAAAGCATCTCACGGTATTTTGGCAAGGGCCACAGGGAATCGTCGACCATGAGTTCGAGTATGTCCGCGTGTTCGCGGACCTTGGACATGATCGGAATCACCTTGTTGCACAATGACTCGGCCTTAGTCTGCTCGTTTTCAAGCGCACGCACCGCATCCAGCTCGGTCTCAAGTTTTTCGACCTCTTTCTTGATTCCTGCTATGCCCACAATCAATTTGTTCACTAGATCTGTCTGCTCTTCAAGGGCCTTTGCATTGACGCCTTTGAGGGCCGCAAGCTTTGCCAGACCATCGGCGAACGAACCAGCATAGGTAATCGCCGTGGGAATAATCGTATTCAACGCCATTTCGCGCACCAACTGGGCCTCGATATCGACTGTTTTTACATAAGCCTCGGTATGGATATGGTACCGCGAATGAAGTTCAGCTTCTGTGAAAACTTTGTATTTGGTGAAAAGGTCTATGGAATCTTTGCCCACAATGTGCTTAAGCGCCGCGGGTGTATTCCGGTCGTTGTACAATCCCCGTTTGTCCGCTTCCTTGTGCCAGTCGCTTGAGTAGTTATCGCCGTTGAAAATCACGGGCCGCACCTCAGTAATGGTTTCTCGCAATATGGAGAGCACCGCTTTTTTAAGGTCGCTGCCCTCGCGCATTTTGGCCTCAATCCTGTTTGCCAGGGTATCGAGCGATTCGGCCACCATCACGTTGATCACCAGATTGGGCGTGGAACACGAGGCGGAACTGCCCACGGCCCTGAATTCGAACTTATTACCGGTAAAGGCAAAGGGCGAAGTACGGTTCCGGTCAGTGGTGTCCTTGGCAATTTTAGGAAGATTCTCGAGTCCCAGGTCAATGACCGATGATTTGCTCTTGGAAACCGATGTGTCGTTTTCTATGGTATCGAGGACGTCCATGATACCAGTGCCCAGAAAGACGGACATAATGGCCGGGGGCGCTTCATTGGCGCCCAAACGGTGGTCGTTCCCTGCGGATGCGACAGAGGCGCGCAAGATATGGCCATAGCGCTTCAAAGCCCTGACCACAGCGAGAAGGCATACCAAGAACTGGAGATTTTCGTGAGGAGTCTGGCTTGGTTCGAGCAGGTTGTTGCCGAATTCATCGACCATGGACCAGTTGTTATGTTTGCCTGAACCGTTAATACCTGCAAAGGGTTTTTCGTGCAGAAGCAGCACTAGTCCATGTTTTGTGGCCACTTTGCGCATCACTTCCATGGCAATCTGATTGTGGTCCGAGGCAATGCTCGAATCCTCGAAAATAGGCGCGATCTCAAACTGGTTTGGCGCCACTTCGTTGTGACGTGTTTTCACCGGAATACCCAGCCGTATTAACTCGTCCTCAACTTCCATCATGTAGCTGAGGACCCGCTCCTTAATTGACCCGAAATAATGGTCTTCAAGCTGTTGCCCCTTGGGCGGCCGCGCGCCAAAAAGCGTGCGTCCGGTCAGCACAAGGTCGGGCCTCAGATTGTAGAGCGAACGGTCGATAAGAAAATATTCCTGTTCAGCCCCCAATGTGGTCTTGACTCGCTTTGATTTGTTTCCAAACAGGCCAAGCACCCGGATCGCGGCTTTTTCAATTATTTTACCAGACCGGAGCAGCGGCGCTTTCTTGTCCAGGCTTTCGCCGGAATAGGAAATAAACACCGAAGGAATACAGAGCGTTGTTCCATTGGGGGATTCAATAATAAAAGACGGGGTACCCGGGTCCCAGATGGTATACCCGCGCGCTTCAAAGGTCGCGCGAAGCCCGCCCGAAGGAAAACTGGAAGCATCGGGTTCACCCTGGGCAAGTTCGCGGCCCGAGAACCGCTCAATCACTTTATCTTTGTCAATATGCCGGATAAACGCGTCGTGCTTTTCAGCTGTAAGCTCGGTCATTGGCTGGAACCAATGGGAAAAATGGGTCGCGCCTTTGCTGAGCGCCCACTCTTTGATGCCATGGGCAACAGAGTCGGCAAGATCAGGATCGAGAGATTCGCCCGTATCAATGGTTGCACGGAGTTTATCGTATGCTTGCTTGGGAAGATACTTGCGCATCATCTCATCGTTAAAGGTATTAACCCCGTATTTTTCTGAAAATGGGCCTTTATTTTCAATTGTCTTAAGCGCTTTGCGCTCTGCCAAGCCAACTACCGCTTTTAGTCTCGGATTCTCCATGTCCTCTCCTTGAATTAAAGTAACCTCCAAAAATGATTGAACAGTGGTCTATTGCAAAAGACGAACCAAATACACAAGTCCATGATTTTTAAATGAGAATGAAAAAAATAGAAGATTAAGGACGATACAATACTACATTTTTGTATTTATTTTATAATTAATTAATACTTTTTTGTATTTTTACTGAATTTTTGTTCTGAATTTCTTATATTCAATCTCGTGCATAGAACATTTATATCCAAGTATTCTTTCAGTTGTAGCAAGCATTTTCGCTGCCAGGGCCTTATTTCCCCGAGAACTCTTCAGTGCTTCCATAATAAGTTCTTTCTCGTAAGCTTCAACCGCTTCTTTTAATGGACGACTCTCCTTGGTACCCGAGAATTCAGCTGTCTGAAGCGCTGGATTGAGGTGGTATCCGTGGATCACTTCATCAGATGAAAGCAGCACAGCCCTCTCCATACAATTTTGTAATTCTCTTATGTTTCCCGGCCAATGGTAGCTAATCAACATATCAATGGCTGGCGTTGAAATCCTTTTGATCGATTTGTTGTATTTCTTACAATTGTCTCCAATAAAATATTCAGCCAATGGAATAATATCTGTCTGCCGTTCCCGTAAGGGCGGGAGATATATAGGGAAAATATTCAGCCGATAATATAAATCTTCCCTGAATTCACCATTCTTCACCATATCTTCAAGGTTTTTATGGGTTGCGGCAACAACACGTACATTGATCGGCGTTGTTTTGACTGATCCCAAACGTTCAATTTCTCTCTCCTGAAGCACCCGGAGCAGGCGTACCTGTGTGGAAGGTGGAATATCGCCGATCTCATCGAGGAAAATGGTGCCGCCACTGGCCAGTTCAAACCTGCCGGGTTTTGCGGTCCCAGCTCCGGTAAAGGCGCCCTTCTCGTACCCGAACAATTCGCTCTCAATAAGGCTTTCGGGAAGAGCGGCCAGGTTAACCTTGATAAATGGCTTGTCAGCCCTCACACCATTGTAGTGGATGATATTGGCGACCAGTTCCTTGCCAGTGCCGCTCTCACCCCGGATAATGACAGTTGTTTCCGTGTCTATGATCTGCCGTATGGCATCGTAGACTTCCTTTGCAGTACCCTTGAAGCCGGTTATGTCCTCAAGATCGTATTTTTGTTTCTTTTCCAGCAAATCTTGATCAATCATACAATTTTGTAACCTGTTTTGTTTTCATTAAAATACATAAATATTCCCAGCATGGCCACGAAAATAGTATTTTATGATTTTAAATTAACTTAAAACACATAAGACAAGGGCCATGCAGACACAAAAAATGTTACGCACTCATACCTGCGGAGAACTAACCGCAACTCACAACAGTCAATCTGCCACTCTTGCCGGATGGGTTCATACCCGGCGCGACCATGGCGGGGTCCATTTCATTCACATCAGGGACCGCTTTGGCATGACCCAGGTTGTTTTTGAACCTTCGCACGATCAAACCGCCTATGAGCTGGCCGACAACCTCAGACGCGAATGGGTCATCCAGATAACGGGCATTGTGCGCATGCGCAGCAGCGACCAGGTAAACCAGAAATTGTCCACAGGTGAAATTGAACTTGTCGCCCATTCACTTAAAATATTGAACAAAAGCGATGTTCCACCTTTTACCCTTGATGAGTGGAGCGAACCCACTGAAAGCGTCAGGTTCAAATACCGGTACCTGGACCTGCGCAGGGCCGAGATGCAGAGAAACTTCCAGATACGGCACAAAGCAGCGCAGGCAGCGCGCGCGCATCTGAGCGAAGAAGGTTTTCTGGAAATTGAGACCCCCATGCTGGTGCGCTCAACGCCCGAAGGAGCGCGTGACTTCCTGGTTCCCAGCCGTCTGAACCCAGGAACCTGCTATTCCCTGCCCCAAAGCCCCCAGCTCTATAAACAACTGCTCATGGTTTCTGGCATGGACCGGTATTTCCAGATAGCGCGCTGCATGCGCGACGAAGACCTGCGCAGCGACCGTCAGCCCGAATTCACTCAGATCGATATTGAGGCCAGCTTTATCACCGAGGAATTCATTTATGGTCTTGTCGAACGCCTCATGCAGAGGATTTTCAGGGACGCAATTGGCTTCGAAATAGCCGCTCCCTTTGCCCGGCTTACCTTTGCGCACGCCATGGAAAAATACGGCTGTGACAAACCAGACCTGCGCTATGGCCTTGAGCTTGCCGATGTCACTGATATTGTCAAAGAAAGTGATTTTACGGTCTTCAAGTCGGTTGTCGCAAAAGGCGGCATGGTCAAATGCATTAATCCCGAAGGAACGCTCACCAAAGGCGATCTCGAGACCTATATTGAATTCGCCAAGCAAAACGGCGCCCAGGGCATGGCCTGGATGAAAGTTACTGAAGCGGGACTCGAATCAAACATCGTGAAATATTTCAGTCCCGACATCCAGAAACGCCTGATAGAACGTACGGGCGCAAAGCCGGGTTCAACCCTCATGTACATAGCGGACAGGCCAAAGGTGGTCAATGAGGTGCTTTCACGCCTGCGCGCTGACCTGGCCCGCAAGCTCAACCTCATAAATACCAAGGTTTTCTCATTCGCATGGGTCACGGATTTCCCGCTCTTCGAATACGACGAGAAAGAAAAACGCATTGGCGCTGCTCATCATATTTTCACCATGCCCAAAGCTGAGCATATTGACCTGCTTGAAACTGATCCGCTCAAGGTGCTTGCCCAGTGTTACGACCTGGTATTAAACGGTATCGAAATTGCATCAGGTTCAATCAGGATCCACGATCCTGAAATCCAGAAACGGGTCATGAAAGTCATTGGCGTGACCGCTGAGCAGGCGGAAAAACGGTTTGGGTTCCTACTCGAGGCTTTTAGATACGGCGCGCCTCCCCACGGCGGCATTGCCCCGGGTTTTGACCGGATTGTCGCGCTCATGAGCGGGTACAACGATATCCGCGAAGTCATCGCCTTTCCCAAAACAGCGTCAGGTACGTCGTTGCTCGATGGCTGTCCCACGCCCGCGGAGGCGGAACAGCTGCGCGAACTGCACATGAAATTTGTCGTCCAATAGCATACGCGATATTCAAGTACCATCGAGGATTTTCTCTTGCCAGCGGTGTAGGGATAGCGATTTGAAACAAATGCGCTACGTACATAAAATACCTGAATCCACGGTCCTGATTCCCTTTTGCATATTTTTAGCCTTTGGCATACTATTGTCCCGTGACTATGGGATATCGTTCGATGAGCCGCAGAGCCGGCAAGTCGGATTAATCAGTTTCAATTATATATTTCATCACGATCAAAGTTTGCTGCATTTCTATGACAGAGACTATGGTACGGGCTTTGAATTGCCTCTGGTTATGCTGGAAAAAGTCTTTCATGTCAGGGACAGCCGCGGCATATATTTACTCAGGCATTGCTCCACATTCCTTCTATTCTTTTTCAGCACCATCTTTTTCTATTTCATCTGCAGATATACCTTCCAAAGCTGGCGGCTGGCAATCCTCGGATGGACCTTCCTGGTATTCAGCCCACGGATATTCGCGCATTCGTTTTATAACTCAAAAGATATTGCGTGCCTTGCCTTATTCATCATGGCCTTCTGGAGCATGATCCTCTACCTGGAGAAAGAAAACCTGCGCACCGCAATCTTTCACGCGTTCTTTTGCGCCGTGCTTGTAGACACACGTTTATCCGGGGTACTAATCCCCGTTCTGACCTTCTTTGGCATCAGCGCTAATGTATTTCTTTCCAGAAACCAGGCGAAATCCGCGAAGCGTTCAGTGTTATTTTTTTGTATCTATGGCGGGGTACTTTCTCTTCTTATTTACATATTCTGGCCATATTTATGGGAAGCGCCCCTCCGCAATTTCTACCGGGCGTTCGTCAACATGGCCCATTTCCGATGGGATGGCACCATGCTCTACCTCGGAACATATGTGAACAGTTCAAAGCTTCCCTGGCATTATATTCCGGTATGGATGAGCATCACGATCCCAATTGCCTATCTAGTCTTATTTATTCCAGGTTGCATTTCACTGCTCCGCTCCTTTACTCGTGCCAAAATGGCGCCAAAAAAGGTCATAATCGATGGCGCACTATTCATCTGGCTGATCGCTCCAATCGCGGCGGCAATCCTTCTCCGCTCAACGCTATACGATGAGTGGCGTCATCTCTTTTTCGTGTACCCTGCATTCATTCTCATCTCTCTCAAAGGGGTCGGTCTTTTGATCTCTTTTGCTGATAAACTTTCATACAAAAGAAAAGTTCTGACAATAATCATTCTGGTTGTATTGACAATATCGAATATGATATCCACAGTTGTTTTCATGGCTCGATATCATCCATACCAGAATATGTATTTCAACGGTTTGGCACGGGTTCTCTTCTCGCCTATGAAGACTATGTTTGAGTCCGACTACTGGGGATTGTCTTATCGCCAGGCACTGGAATACATTCTTCATACCGACCAAGGCCAACATATCAAGGTCCTGGTGACAAGCGGATCAGGCTTGTTTAACGCGTCTATTATTCCTGAAAGCGAGCGCAATCGCCTTTGCTTTGTCTCAGATACCGCAGAAGCATCTTATGCAATCAATAATTTCCGTGACCGCGAAAATAATGACGAAACACTTTTTCCAAACAAGGTCTATTCTGTCAGTGTGGCGGAAGAAACTATCATCTCAGTCTACAGGCTGCGTTAGCAAGCGATGGCTCGTTCCTGCGGCCTTAAATAGCTCTTTGTCTAGTATTTCGCCATCGATACCACTGGGGTCCCATATGGCCCAAAGATAATACTGGTCAGAAAAAGGGAATATCGCATTGGCCGTGAAACCATGGGAAACCAATGATTCAAATAGGCTTCTTTCATGGCGCAACCACGGCTCGAACCTGTCGGGATATTTTGAAATCAATACCACAATTGCCGGCTTCTTCGCAAGGACATATTCCGAGCGGCTTTCATGAAAGTGCCGGGCAATAAATGGATCGTTAAGGCCGAAGGAATCGACCGTCTGTAACCGGGAATAGTAGGGCACAGCACCGGCATCACCAATGACAAGGACCGGATCTTTTGTCCGCCATTGTATGCCGGCCAAGACCTTGCCAAGTAACACATGCGCACGCTCAAGCCCTCGCGCATATGATATATAGGTAGTGCGTTCGTGATATCCTTTTCTAAAACCGCCCAAAAACGTCGAGGCCATGAGGACGATCACCATGGCACGCGTCAGCATCTGGTAGCGGGGTGAAGTAAATGCCAGCAAACGGACAATACCAACCCCGCCTACCATGGCAAAAGCAGGCACGAGCGGATAGAAATACCGGTCTCCGTATCCCATCATGTTGTGTTGTATTGTAAGTAAATACATGCACATCCCGAACAGCGGCAACACGATTCGGACAGTCTGTTTTGGTTTATACACGATCGATAAAAGAATCAGCGCCATGGGACTGGCGCTCATATCAGAGATAAAGTCGCCGAAATAATGCAGTCCCCGAACCCCGAATCCACCGGTTTTTACATAAAAAGGCAGTGGGAAAAGCAGTCCGTAATAATAATAACGCCAGGCAAAATAAATGACGCCAGGCAAAATATAGACGAGGATGCAGCTCGTGATATATTGCGACCGGTTTTTACTTGGCACTCCATACAAAACCGTCCCTAATATAAGCGCAATGAACAGATTGGCCTCGGGCCTGGTGAGTCCCAATAATAAGCACATGAAAGGGAGGAACCATCTGTTAGGAGAGTTGTCCTTTGCGGATAGTACCAAAGCGGACACACTGGTATAAAGAAGCAACGCGAGCGCTGTTTCCATTCCTGATACTGCGTGCAGGGCACAGTATGGAAAAGATACGGAAATATGGGCGGTAACGATTGCGCCGGTTATGCGCGCCATCCCTGATGAACCGCGCTCTGCTGAATAGACTGCAAGCGAGGCGATGATAATGGCCGCCATGGTAAACAATAATCCAAGCACTTTTGATACTGTAACGACAGACATACCAGCGGCATGGGGGATTGCCATGAGACACGTCCAGAGTACCGACGAATATCCTTCGACATGTTCTGCTGTCCAGTTGAACGTAAGTCCCCAGCCCTCGGCGAGGTTCCTTGCATAGCGAAAAGTAATAAAGGAATCGTCGGTCGTATAGCACCAGACCTTGACCATAATGGCAACACATCCTGCAATTGCGCCGGCCAGCAATATCAATACCACGCAATAAAACCATCGGGGACGTCCCGTCATATGTTCAATCCTTTGGAACAGACCAGGGCTGTGGACAAAAAAAAAGCCCAGTCGTTGCATAATATATGTTTGGTATTTTACAGGGTCAACAGTTTTGATTATGCCTGATTTTATTCAATATAATATATTACCAATCATATGAATTATGCATGTCTCTGGTTCTTTCCGGCAATCGTTTTTCTCTATTACTTTTCCATCTCTCGTTCCCCGCGATATTGCCTTATGGCTGCCTCGCTTCTTATCGGCAGCTCTTTGTTCCGGAAATATTTCGGCCGTGGTCATCCAGCGTTGGTGTATACCGCGCTGTTTGTACCCATCTTGACGGCAACCGGGATCGCATTATGGCAATACACACACTATAACAATCCCGGCGATGTTGACACATCCGCCTTCACAACGGCCTTTTGGAATCTTGCCCATGGCAACCTGCATATTTCACTCTGGAACGCGAATCTGTTTAGTGATCACTCAAATTATTTAAGCATACTTTTTGTTCCCGTGTTCATTGCCGCGGGAAACACCGGCCTTATAATAACGCAGTCACTGTTGATATTGTTGACAGTAGTCGTTTTGATTAAGCCCCTCACTACCAACGACATATCAAAGGTTTTTATTGTAAGCGCCATCGTTTTTTCTCCGCCTATCTTCGCAATCCTTCTTTATGGGTTCCATGGGGATGTGCTTGGCGCCCCTTTTCTTGCCTTGGCTCTATGGGCATATAAAGAGAATAAAATCTGTGCCTTTGTTCTCCTGACTATTGCCCTTGCCTTTGCCAAGGAAGTTTTTGTGCTTGGCGCCGGCGGTCTGATAGCGCTTGCTCTTATCGAGAGAAGAAATTGGCGTTGGATACTCCTTCCATTGCTTGCGGGGTCCATTGCCATAGCCATGTATTGGTATGGCGTTCTTCCCATTCTCGCAAAAAGCGGCAACCGTGTTGCCTGGGCCATGCCAAATGGTATAGGACAATGGCTTGCCCTGATACTCCGGAAAGAAAATGCCTGGTATGTTTTCACCGTCCTTTTCCCTCTTATTCCGTTGTTTGCGGTAACATCATGGAAATACATTGTACTGCCCTTGCCCTTCATGCTTTTTTATGCCGGCTTTCCAGACCCCAGTTTCAGGGTCGTTTTCCGTCAGTATTCTTTTCCCATCGCGATAATGTGCTGGGGAACGCTTCTCCTTGGCGAAAATGAGAAACTGAAACGTTTGAGTCCCGTCTTGTTTTTAACAGTCGCTTTGGCGTACCCATCATGGAAACCCCTGGTCAACCCAACACACTATGATCGGGCTCGGGTTAAAGACATCCCTGCTGTTACTGCAATGATCTCGCACAATGCTTCGTTGCTTGTCCACGCCGCCTGCGTCAGCCAATTCGTCGATAGAAAAGAGGTGAACAACTGGATATACCGGAACAAACCAATTGATCAGTTTGAATACGCGTTGTTCGACAGCCGCTTTCTTCCCCAATGGTGGAACGATACCGGAAGCGTGCGATCAACCATCGATCTGTTACGCGAATCTCCCGCATGGGAAACAAAATATAGCGCCAATGGATTGTATCTTTTTAAGAATAAAATGATCGGTCGCTGAAGAACCGCTTGTTTAAAGTTTGCATATGAACGCCAATGTTTTTATTCTTGGTTTGACCATACTTTTGCTGCTGCCGCTTCCTTTTTCAAAACCTGAAAACGGCGATACTATCAGCGTCAAATTGCCATCGGTTTACAATGGTGATGAGCCGCATTACCTTCTCATGATGAGCAGTATAACGCACGACTTTGATTTGGATTTAAAAAACAACTATCTCGCCGTGCATAAAGGTTCCGCGCAAGCCGGAGCGCGCTTTGCGGGAAAGTCCCTTGTGCACCACACGTTCTGGTATATCAACAACAGGTATTATTCGTGGTGGGATGACCATGGAGTATGCGGGGTCGTCTGGGAGTATAACGATTCCGGCATCTTGTTACCGCGGATGAAAGATACTGTGCTGGCCCGGGAGATTGCGGAGCTTCCGGAATATGGCACACATCCGCCCGGACTGGCATTTATACTGGCGCCGGCGCTTTTTCCATTGAGAAATTCAGCGATGTTTGAGCCCATGGCCATTGTATATATCGCGGTTATCATGGTCTTGGCCATGCTTTTTTTCCGGTATCTTCTCGGTGCATATACGGGAGATACACGTCAGCGGAACATGGCGACTGCGATAGTGTTCCTCGGTTCGCCGCTCTGGTATTATGGCCGTACGTTGTTCTGCGAAGGGCCTATGGCGTTCTGCGCCATTGCGGCATATGGATTGTATATTATCGATAAAAAAACCTTTTTTCCCGGTCTGTTGATCGCCATTGGCATGCTCCTGAAACCAGTGTTTGGCATACTGGCGGTTCCGCTTTTTGTTCATATGTTCCTCTATAGGAATGTAGGCGGCAGCATCCGTTTTGTCTTGGCATTGTGCCTTGGCATTGGCGTCATCTTCTTCCTCAACCATCGGATGTGCGGATCAATAATGAACGGTTCGCAGCTTTTCATTTTGGGGAATACATTCTCCGGGGCCTGGGGGCTTCTGACAGATACCAGGCAAGGGCTCTTTTTAATCTGCCCCATGACCATTATTGCCCTCATACTGTGGCCTGCGTTTCTTCGGACATACGGGTACAAGGCCTGGCTGCCTGCTAGCGGTTTTTTGCTCTATTTTATTATCATGGCGACATGGCCCAATTGGCGCGGAGGTGATTCGTACGGTCCGCGTTTGATTGTCCCTGTCATTCCTTTCGTGCTGTTACCCCTCCTGCTATTTCTTGCACATATTCGCAGATATGCCCGGATGAAAACAGGAATAGGCATATTTGTGATCCTGATATCGATTTTCATTAATGCAAACGGAGTGATCACCTCATGGAAATTCATTTCCAGGAATCCGTTAATCGCAGCCTGCGTCAAGGCCTGCGAATGGGCTTTTTAACGTTAAGGACATGAAGAGAATGTCACAACCAAAGCAGCCTCTCATTACGGTAATCATGCTAAACTGGAATGGGAAACAATATCTTGACGATTGCCTCCACTCCATTCAAGCGCAGTCATATCCCGCCCTGCAAATTACAGTCGTGGACAACGGCTCTTCCGATGGTTCACCAGAGTATGTTAAAAATCATTTTCCTGCGGTGAATATAATCCGGAACAATAAAAACCTTGGATTCGGGGGCGGCACTAACATTGGCATAACGGGCTGTACCACAGACTTTCTGGTCATTCTGAACAACGACGCAAGCCTTCACCCTGATTGCATAAAAGAACTGTATGAAGCAATATCAAAAGACAGTATGGCCGGTTCCTGCGCCTCCCGGATAATGCTGAAATCCGAAAACGATCGGATAGACGCCGCTGGTATTGTTGTTTGTCCTGATGGTCTGGCCATCGGCAGAGGCAGAATGGAACCCACGGCAGACTA
Organism: Candidatus Raymondbacteria bacterium RIFOXYA2_FULL_49_16; assembly: GCA_001789205.1. Lineage (GTDB taxonomy): Bacteria > Fibrobacterota > OXYB2-FULL-49-7 > OXYB2-FULL-49-7 > XYB2-FULL-49-35 > XYB2-FULL-49-35. The sequence goes on from MFYT01000027.1 coordinate 19,575, forward strand.
TCTGGATAAAAAAGAAGTTTTTTTCGCAAGCGGCTGCTGCGCTCTTTTTCGCAAAACAATGCTCGACGATATCGGCCTCTTTGACGAGGGTTTTTTCGCCTACGCCGAAGATACTGACCTTGGTTGGCGGGCACAATCACGGGGCTGGAAAACGCTGTATATACCAACAGCCATCGTCTATCACCACCATTCGGGCAGCACAAGCGGTGTCAGCCCCATAAAGGCCTATCTTGTGGAAAGAAACCGGCTTTGCGTGGCAATAAAGAATTTTCCCCTGTCCCTGCTGGTATATGGTCTCTGGTACACCGTACGACGTTATTTCTGGCAGGCATACGGGGTCCTTTTCAGCAGAGGGCGCGCCGGAGACTTCATCAGGCAGTACACGATGTTCCACCTTGGCATAATTTTACTAAAAGCGTGGCTGTGTGCTTTTTACATGGCGCCTTTAATGATGAAAAAACGGCGCCGGATCAGGGCCGAGGCCCTGATCGGACCTGACAGGTATTGGGATATATTAAAAAGGTTCGGGATTTCAGCCCGTGCCATTGCGCTTAAATCGTGACCTTCATTGTCCGTCATTGATCAATTCAGCCAAGGCCCTGGCCATCCAGGCGTTACACCAGCGCATCAGGGAAAAATTCCAGTTCAAGAATCTGCCCTGTCGATACATGAAATCACGAGTTTTGGGCCGATACAGGTTCGCGATGCTCCAGTCCGCGATTGTATGTGCCAAAGACAGGTATTCAGGCTTATGTTTGGCCGCTTTTACAAAGCTTATAATTCCTTGTGCAGCCCCATGTACGTCGTGCGGGTATTTTTGGTTGTTCATCCATCGGGGAGCGCCATTGGATTCAAAGAGGGCCTTCCGGTAATAGTCCACTGCTTTCCAGTATATATCCAGAAACCGGTCATCCCCTGTTTCCTCAAAATACTCCAGCAACCCGTCGACAATGCCACCCGTATGATAATTGTCCACCCCATGATACTTCTCGGCCGGAAACGAATAATCCCATGAATCGAAACTGGTGCGCCGGTTTACGGTGAACGTCAGAAGCTTTACCGCGGTATCCAGCAACTCTTTCTCATGCGTGTGTTTCCATACTTTTACCAGAAACGCTCCGGCCAAAACCTGAACATTGAGCACAATATGCGACTGCGGCCCCAAGATATACCCAATGGCCCTTTCATCGCACGCATCAGCCAAGACAGGAAGGTCCTGGGTTATAAACAAAGCGCTTTCATGGGCCGCATCCAGAAACTCAAGGCGGCCAGAGACCCGATACCCATGCAGGAACGATTCTCCTGCAAAAACAGTGGTCACAAGGTTTGGAGTACCAGGAAATTGAACGAATGGCGGAATACTTTGCCAGATATGATTGTAACCCCAGCAGGCCCGCTGATAACCAATACACCTGTGCGTATTCAGCCACTTGAGCAGTGTGGTACTTTCCTCAAGATAGGACGTATCTCCTGTCTTTTGGTATAACCAGAGATAAGCCCGTGAGAATAACGCAATTCCTTTGGGATTTCTTGATGCTTTGACTAGCAGCAATGGCCTCACATTAATGGGCACACGGCAAACAGCTTGTGTTATGAAAAATCGTATCCATGCATTTCCAAGAGAAAGGCGCTCAAGCAGAGGACTATTAAGCGCGTCAAATTTATCATACCCCGCATAATTACAGCATTTTGCTGAGGCTAGCGTATCGGCGGTTATTCCCAGATAATTGTGTATCATATCAATTATTAAAGACTTCAAGCCAAGTGGCAATCTGATTGATCTTCCAACGGTCGTACAGATTGTGTTTTAGCTGCACTCTGTCATTAAAGATGTGTGGAAACCGGTCGCACAAAACACGGTAATTCGTTTCCGTCAGCTTCTGCCACCTCTCATCCCGCATCCATTGGTTCCCTGGAGTGCCAAAACCGATCTTATCTCTTCGTTCAACGATTTGCGGGATCGAATATTTTCCAAGCGCTCTTTTTTGGAGCATCTTGGTCTCTCCTTTTTTCAGCTTCAGGCTTCCGGGAACACGGAGCAGATATTCCACCAACCGGTAATCAAGATATGGCATGCGCGCCTCAATAGAAAACGCCATGGCGTTCCGGTCCTCGGGCCGCAGCAAATGCTCAAACTTGTACAAAAAATGCCGCGCAAGACTGGCATTCAGGTCTGGGGCGCTGAAAAACCGCTGGTAAATGACGCTGTGATCAACATGCTGGCTGAAAAATGATTTTTTTATATGCGGGAGCGTCCTGAGCAGCAGCGTTTTACGCAAGCTTGGGGGAAAAACCTGGAAAAGAAAAGTCTGGAATCCTTCCTTTTCCTGTCCGCGTATGATGGATTGAAGCATTTCCGCCGCAAGTTTGCCATACCGTCCTGTCCGGAACAATTCATTAAACCGGAACCCATGAAGGTACTGATATCCTGCGAAGCTTTCATCCCCTCCCTGCCCGTCGAGTAACACCGTGACGTTGTGTTCATGCGCCAACCGCATCACCTCATATTGAGAATAGAACGATGGGCCCGTAAGAGGTTCATCATTGGCATACACGAATCTCCGCAGATTTTCATAGGCGTTATTGGCGGATGGGTAGGTCTGATAATTTTTAAAAGGATACCTGAGGTTTAATGCCTCCACATACCTTGTCTCATCCAATGCATATCCGGGAAAAGCCGCGGTAAAAGTCAGGTAGTCCCCTGACGCATGTTTGTGTTGATATACTATGCCTGCAAGAATGGATGAGTCGAGTCCGCCGCTGAGACACGATCCCACGGTCACATCGCTTCGCATGCGCAGCGCAACACTCGATACAAGGAGTTCTTCAGTAGTGCGGCAGATTTCTTCCACGGAATCAGCAACCGGGTTTGCAAGAAAAGTTTCCGGGTCCCACCATTGCTGAATTTTCAACGACTCCCCATAGATGGCATAGCACCCTTTGTGCAGACGTTTGATCTGGTTTAAAAAGGTCTCTTCGCCAATATCGGTCCGGTTGAAACAAAGATATTCGAACAGCGCTTGTTCATTGACAGTATATGTTTGTCCGACCGTTTGCCTGAGCGCCTTTATTTCCGATGCAAAATAGAACGTTCCGTTCGTCTGAGTGTAATACAATGGCTTAACGCCAAACCTGTCACGGGCCAAAAAAAGCGATTTCTCTAGGCTATCGTACACGGCAAAGGCGAACATCCCGTTAAAACGGGAAAGACACGCAGGGCCATAATGCAGATAGGCCTTCAAGAGGACTTCAGAATCAGTGGCTGTGCCAAAGCTGATACCATGTTCAATCAATTCATCGCGCAATTCAATGTAATTATATATTTCTCCATTGTAGACCATGATATAACGACTGTCGTCTGAGAAAAAAGGCTGGTGGCCGTCTTTTGAAAGGTCTATGATTGATAATCTTCTATGTCCAAACACACAGTACGGGTCCTTGTATAGTCCCTCATCATCGGGTCCCCGATGTTTCTGTAGATCGTTCATCCGTCGTACAACGCTGACAGCAGCCTGCCCAACTCCTGTACGAGTGAATACTCCGGCAATACCGCACATCAGAAAAATCTCCTGATCTCTTCAAGAAACAGCCGCGCACCGTTGCGTTTTTCCGCCAACAGACGTTTGCGTTTCTCCTTACCAATCTCCCTTATTCCTGGTTCGCGAGCAAGCGCAACAGCCTTTAAAACCGATTGTTCCTGCGGTCCGGAAGACAAGATAACCGTTGATATCAACTGGTATATATTCTCCAGTTCGTCGACATAGCCCATTCTGGAGATATGGCACAGGACCGCATGGGTCCCGAGGACAGCAGCCTCCGCGGCCATGGTGGTGCTCTCTCCAAACACCAGAGTGGCAAAATAAAGCAAATGGTGCATTTTCTCAGGAGCCAAAGGCATCCGGAATCGCTCAAATTCCTGGGGCAATTCTTTCTCTGAACTGATAAACACCTTGCCTAATTTTCCCAGCTCTTCAACAGCCTTACGTTTGGTTTCAATAGACAGGCCTTTATGGCCAAAATCATGGTCAGCTTCCCAAGCAACAAATCGTAGAATGAAAAAGGGCTCGTTTGGCGCAAGCCCGGCAAGGGCCAGTACCGAAGAATCGGGGGTGAAATGGTCGGGATGCAGATAAAACAACTCCTTGTACGAATCAACATACGTATGCTTCTTCCCCAGATATCGCTTAAAAGTCTTGTTCGTCATGATCTTTGTCGCAAATAACCGGCAAAAAAACAAGCCAACAATAGCATGGCCCGTGTCTTCGAACACGAGAGAGGGCTTACCGAGTAGACGCGCGGCAATCGCAATATTGGGTGTGGCTCTTCCTATAAAAAGATCTGCCTTGTGCTTCCTGGCTTTCAGATAATACCGTATGGAAGTGTACAGGAGTAACCACGCTTTTTCAATTATGCCCCGGCCTGTTGAACGCGCAATAAGCGTATATGTTATACCATAATATTCCAGCAATGTGATGTTCATTTCTTTCCTGATCGCCAGGGTAAGGACATTGTGGCCTTCACAGCGCAGCTGTTTGATGATCCCCTGGAATTGGTGCGCCCATGCCGGGTGCTGGATTGCAATGACAATATTCATTGGGCAAAGAAGTGGTTCATGTTGATAATTGCGACCGCCAATAACGTCGCTGCGGTATCACCGAAATGGCAATTATCAATTCCGCAGCCAGCAGGACCATCCTGGTCGCCAATGGAACAGCTAATGAGACGTTTACAGGCAACGTTGTCTGCAGTATAAGAAACAATGCGCTTTCGCGTACACCGATGCCACCAGGCACGACAATGACAATAATACCGATAATCTCTGATATGAGTGAGGCCCCCAAGACCAGAAGCAGCGTTTCCTTGGTCAATTCCACGCCCGCACCCTTGCATGCAAAATACATTGCAAGGAGATATGCTGCCAGATATCCTAAGCAGATAAAAGCGTATCGCACGATAAAGGAAACCGATACCGGAACATAGGCAACTTCTTTATGCAAAAATCGTTTTATCAGACTTGCTATGACATTAAAAAGCCGTGGGTAAACTTTAAATAAAACGACTGCCCCGAAGCATATGGCGCAAAGCGCCCCGAAGATAAAGCCAGAATAGGCCTGCATCTGTGGGGCAAAACCGATAAGTGCGAGGCCGGTGATCAGCGCCATAAAAAATCCAAGCAACGTCGCCAGCATTGTGACAAATACACTGAAGGAAGGGGGAACGCCCCGCTTAAGAAGGAGAAGCGTCTGAACACCAACATGCCCAATCCGGCCCGGGAAGTACTTTCCCAGCAACGCGGCGTTCGTTAGAAAATAGGATTCGCTGAAACGCAGCTTTTTTTTCGATGAAAAAAAATTAAAGGCAAAATGCCATTGCCAGGTTGCAAAGATTAACCCAGCGCACATCAGAGCAATGCCAACAGCTATATAAATCGGGGAAGCAAGGTCAAGGGTGGCCCGGAACGCATTCCAGTTCCGCGCGAGTTCGCGCACAAAATACCCGGCCGAAAGGGCCAGTACACACGCGACACCCAGAACTATTATTATTCTACGCCTAGGCATGGGTGTGTTTCAGGCAGCGGGATCCGAAAAAGAGAAAAAGAAGAGAACATATTGGAAAGATACGTACCCTATGGTTTCAGTGTCAAACCATTCGTGAACTCAAACACCAGAGAATCGTCTAATCTCTTTGAGAAACATACTCATCCCATTGCCTTTCTCAGCCAACAGGTGTTTGCGTTTCTCCTTGCCCAGAGTCCAGATATCCGGTTCACTGGCAAGTGCAGTGGCCATGGAAACTGACTTTCGCTGAGATGCAGAAGAAAGTCTGAAATTATATACCAACTGGTATGCATTTTCCAGTTCCGTGATAGAGCCTAATCCGGTAAAATAGCAAAAAATGCTATGCGTTCCTAACACTGCAGCTTCGGCAGCCATTGTGGCGCTCTCACCATATAACAATGTTGCGTAATAGATGAGGTCGTGAATCTTTTCAGGCGGCAACAGCATCCGGTAGGCTTCAAATTCAGATGGTAACTCTTTCTCGGAACTAATAAACACCCTGCCTAATTTTCCTAATTCTTCAACAACCGTGCGTTTGGTTTCGATGGAGAGACCTTTGTGACCAAGGTCATGATCCGCCTCCCAGGCAACAAACCGGACAATAAAAAAAAGATCGCCTTGTTTAAGGCCAACAAGGCCAAGGGATGCCGGATCCGGCGTAAAATGGTCTGGATGCAGGTAGAACAACTCTTTAAATGTATTCACGCGTCTATGATTTTTTCCCATATTCTTCTTAAATGTTTTCGTTGTTAGTATACTGGCTGAAAACAAACGGCAGAAGAATAATCCTACAACAGCATGGTCGGTATCTTCGAATAGTATGTGCGGCTTACCAAGCAGCCTGCTTGCAATGGCCATCATGGGCGATGCTCTGCCTATGAAAAGATCTGCCCTGAATTTTCGTGCGCATAAAAAATAGCGGATAGAGGTATATAGTAAAAGCCACGCTTTCTGGACAATATTCCGGCCTGTTGAACGCGCAATAAGCGTGAACGCAATGCCGTAATACTCAAGCAGGGTAAGATCCATTTCCTTACGAACCGCAAGTACAAGAACCCGATGGCCATCTTGCCGCAATTGTTTGATGATTCCCTGGAATTGATGGGCCCATGCGGGATGTTCGATTGAAATGACGATATTCATGGGTGATTTATATAAAGAAAATATCTGTCCCTGGCCTTAAAAGCAAACAAAAAACGCACCATTGGTAGGCGTTCGGCGAAAAATCTATTTTGTCATCTACAGAGTACTCATGAAAAATACGCGGCTTACCAGCAATACCATTGTCCTTACCATTGGTTCCATTGTCTCAAATGGAGCCTCAGTGGCAATAACCGCGATATGCGCACGGGTATTCGCCCCCAATGAATTCGGGAACCTCATGTCCGCGTATGCGTTGGCAACAGCGTGTATCCTGATCGCAGGGTCTGGAATTCCGGACCATCTTACACGTTCCATTGCGGCTAATACCGCGAAAAAAACAATACCCATGCCTCTTCGGCAATCATTGCGGTTTCTGACAGGAATAGGCGCTTGCGCCGCCTTGATGGTATTCCTTATCGGGCTGCTCTGGCGTTCGAGTAACGCACAGGCAGGCCTTTTCTGCATGATAGCGAGTGTCTGGATGGTACCTTTCAGTGCAATCGCATGGGCCCTAGCGGTTTTCGATGGTTTCCAGCGAATGCGACTCTCCTCTTTCTTTCGTTTCTCTGTCGAACCGGCAAAACTGGCCATTCTTGGGATACTTGCCTATGCATGCACCTCAATTTCAGGAAAAACAGTAATGACAGCATGGGCCTTCAATTGGTTCCTGTTCAGCATAGCTGCAGTTGCGGTTGCCTTTTATTATCTCCGGAAAGAAGGGATAAACAATATCCACGGCACTGGAGAAAGCACTCGGCCACGGTTTTTCTCAAAGAGTCTCCCCTATCTTGCACCCTCTATTTCCTACGCGCTTGTTCCTATGCTTTCTCTACCTGCGGTTGCCCTGCTGAGCAGCAACGTCGAATCCGCCAATCTTGCCGCAGTACTTCCCTTTATTGCGCTTGGTCCTCTGGTATACATCCCTTTCTCAATTGCTTTCTTCCCCAATATCGTTTCCAGGGAAGCTCAAGGCGTTGCATCATTGAAATCCGTGACAAAATCGATACTAGCAATCGGTATAACCAACACGGCCCTGCTGGCATGCGTGGCTTGGCTGGGCCAAGAACTCATCAATATCTTTATGGGCACCAAATATAGCACAGCTGTCCCGATTTTATGGGTGCTTGCCATTGCCGCATATTTCGACCAATTCAGATTTGCCATCGACCCCTTTTTAAAGGCAAAAGGATTAGCATTGTATATAACAAGAGCTGAGATTGTCCGGTTCATTTTCTGTCTTATTCTTTTCCCAGTTTTAATTCCACGGTACGGCGCCTTAGGGTGTGTTGCTGTTCTATGTATTGCGAATGTTTCAGCATTTGTCATACGAATCCGAAATGTAAGGCGAATACAAAGGGAAATTGCCCATGCCTGATAAAAAACGCATTGTTTTCATAACTTCTGGAGGGGGTCACCTGGACCAGGCACTGTGCCTTGTGCCAGGATTCAAGGATTGCGACATACTGGTGGCAACCTATGCACAGGACATGACAAATACCATTGAAGAGACTCTGCCTGGCATCAGAGTGCGGCGGATAACCTATCTTTCCAAAAAAATTAACGCCATGCTAGCCTGTCAACTCTGTATCAATTTCTTTCAGTTTCTGGCAATCCTCGTTTCTTTTCGCCCTCATGTAATTATTTCGACCGGATCAGAGATCGCGTGCCCTGCCTTTTTCGCCGCACTCCTGTTTTCACGGGCACAAAGGATCCATATTGAGACAGTTGAGCGGGTTGCTACTCTGTCCCTTACCGGAAAGGTCATGCGGATGCTGGCGCAAAGAATATTTGTTCAATGGCCGAAACTGATTCCAATGGCTGGTCTAAAAAGTATCTATATGGGAAGAATATGCTGATACTCACGATTGTTGGAAGTGGGAAATGGCAATTTGACCGGCTTTTAAGAGCTATGGATGAGATTGCCTCTGAAACGCCACACAAAGTTATTTGTCAGACCGGATTCTCGCACTATACGCCAAAACAGTGTGAATGGTTCACATTCAAACCTTACGAGCAACTGATCGCCCATTACCGGGAAGCTGATCTTGTTGTAGCCCACGCTTCAGCCGGCCCGCGCATTTACGCAGTAAAATTCGGTAAACCGATAATCATTATGCCCCGGGATAATACATTGGGTGAGAATCTTGACGGTCATCAGCTTGAAGTTGCCGCTGCAATAAAAAAGGAAAATTATCCTACCCAAAAAGTAATCTATTCTGCGGATGAACTGCCCGCTGCAATCGAGATGTTTGCTTGTCCGGGGATACCGCACAAGGCCCCCGACACGGGACTTTCACGACTTATCAGCGCACTCCGGCAGGAAATCGGCCTGCAAGGGGGTAATTGATCAGGGTTTTTCCAATACGCAATATATCCCAAGGGTAAAAAACCGTTCAACACCCGGAAACCATGCAAAAAACGAAAATAGTTTTGCTAAAGAATTCTCGCTTCTGTTTATCTGATAATCCACTATACGCAAGCGAGAAGTATTAAACAGCGTTCTGAATCGTTTAGGCGTCCATTTATTCAGTCCAACATCTGCCACGCTAACAGGCTTAGGGCCCCGTGTTCTGCGAGCGGCTAATACACAAAGAACAGCTTCGGGAATAACACAATGCCCCCACGGCGGTAAAAAACCAAATTCAAAATGGTGGCCGATAGGCGAATAATATAAAGGCGAAAAACCAACATACATTCGACCGCCATTTTTCAATGAGGTGGTCATGACCTGCAATGTCTCTTGCGGTCTGGCAAAATGTTCGAACGAATCGCGTGAAATAATGATATCAAATGGTTCCTTGCAATGGAACTTGGTTATATCAGCCTCAAGAAATTCTACGGTAGCCTGCAGATGTGGAAAACGTGCATGAAGCACACTCCGCGCAAAACAGACAGACTCTTTTCGGAAATCGATTGCGACGACCGAACGAGCGCCTGAAAGGGCCGCATCAATCGCAAGAGCCCCATGCCCACATCCCGCATCGAGCACTCTTTTTCCGTAAAAATTAGGTTTTTGGCCTATACGCTTCCAGAAATGCCCATTAGTGGCAAAAGATTTCTCAAAAATCCTTTGCTCATCAGATGTATTGCTGGAGATAATGCCCCACGTCATATCGTTTAACCTTCCTGATCCAATGATCGGGGAGACGCATGCCAATAGCGTCTCAGGAGGATCACTATTACAGCGATGAACAGTCCGGCCGCCAGGCCTCCTGGGTAAAAAGCGGAGACACGCTGTTTATCCGGCCAACGGTTTCATTAAACGAAACGCCGATTGTTGCGCAATACCGCTTGAGCGCCTCCCATCGCGGCTCATTCTCTGCTTCAATAAGCTTGAGTCCATTTTCACGCGTAAGAAGCCCCTGCCGTATCTGATTACTCCTAAATGCATCGTTTTCCGTAAAACCGGCTATCATATAATAAATATAATTATAAAACGCCGCTGTTCCATCACCGATGCGCCATGTCAATGCCGTTTCCGGATCAACTTCCCAATCATATGCAGACCGCAAGACGCTGATAATCTCTTTCTCGTCCCAGGGAATATACTCATATAGATTGACATTATTATGCCGTATTAAATAATACGATGCAAAGGCGCTGGCAGAATCAAAAAGCGATGCGTTAAAGAAAGATGTATTTCCGATCATCTTTTTCAGATAATAAGCTACCATTCTGATTTTGCAGCCCATCTGCAGTCCATAGGTGTTTTGTTTGATAAAATTCGGGCGAATGCCGCAAAACCCAGATTTAAAATTCGTTGTTTCAAGAAGATTTTCTCCAAAAACAGACAGTGTTAAACCATATGTTTCCATAAGTTTGTTTGCGTGATAAAAATACTGCTTATCCCCAGCCATGAACAAAGGAACTGTGCCCAAATCAGGTTTGTTTAACCATGCTAGAACATTTTTCCTGATATTTTCGCGTTTTTTCCTTATATCGGCTGAAATGAGAATATGCTCGACACCCAACTTGCCGCACAAACGTGACTGGTTTCTTCGCGCAAGATCCGTGATCATGCCCCAATCATAGGAAAAAGCAAGGGGTTCCAAGCGCAACCGTGTTTTAACCAGATGGAGCACATAGCTGCTGTCTCTGCCGCCGCTAAAAGGTACAAGACACCGCCGATGTCCGGTCTTCAAGCAAACAGCCTCTACGATCTTTTCAAATGCTTCGAGTCCTTTTACCGGTAATGAACAATGGCTTTCACAATAATTGCATATCCCGTCGTTGGAAAAGGATATAAACGGATGCGTTTCAGGTAACAAGCATTTACTGCATCGGCGCAGGGCCTGAATGCGCTGGCGACGTTCTTCCCACGTCCTGATTAGACGTTCCGGAGTTTCTGGAAAACCGTGTTCAAGACTACGATTAATAACAGTCACCGGGCCCGTATATTGGCATGGCTCAAAAATCTCGCAGGCAGGATCTGCATGTCCCATATAAGGAAATTCTTCACCATATCCTGCGGCAAGCGAGTCAATAGACCAAGCCATCGTTTCCGTATTGAGTGCGCCGCAGGTATTCGGCTTTAGCTGCAGGATAGATTTTTGAGTTATATACGGTTTATGACCGCACTTGTCGAGGATGGTTTTCAGGATAATCGACTCTGAGGCGAACATAAAAAAGGATGGATCAGAGATATAGTAAAGCGATCCGTTGTTTGTTGCAAGTGCCAGGTTTTTCCACTTGGAAAAGAGGAGGGCAATATTAGCCACTCCAAAAATACTGGCGTATAATGTCCTCAGGCTTGTCAAGACCGTATTTCCGGCAGAGAGGGAAGTCCCGATAATTGCAGGAATAATCTCGCTATCCAGATTTGTTGTTTTCTGCAGATTTTGTGATTTGTTCCAAAGATCCTGCACATTCACGATTATGCCATTGTGCACAGCAACTACCTGATCGCGGACAACCGGCTGATTGTTCCGGTTGTCGTGTTCATATCCATGGGTAACCAACCGTGTATGTCCTAGCATGGCGATTGCCGAATTTTCCCTAAAACGTGCGGGGCCGAACATATCCTTGAAATCCCGTGAGGCGACCATGACATGGGATGGTTGAGGTATTTTACACAAATAAATACGGTCGTTCTGTGCCGAGGCAAACCCAGAAGCCTCTTTGCCCCTGGATTCAGAAAGCAAGAAAAGCTGCTGAATAATTCTGGTGCTGTTTATTGCTCTGGCCCCGGTATGTCCTGGTTGTACAAAACCAAAAATTCCGCACATATACTGGAAAGATAAGCACCCCACTGTTTCAGTGTCAAACCATTCGTGCTCTGGAATCTATGCATTGCTCTTTTCGATTATGTATATTTGTTATAGGTAATAGCCTGTTAAGCAATTGCGTTTCGCCTATGTACAAGAACAAAAAAATCGTGGTAGTGATTCCCGCGTGGAACGAAGAAGTGTTGATTGGAAAAACCATTGGCAGCATCCCTGAATTTGTAGATATCGTTCTGGTTGTCGATGACGCCTCGTCCGATGCCACTGCTGCAAAGGTATTAGAAAAAAAAGCCACCCTCATCACGCCTTCTACTCACTTTGATGGCAAAACCCGTTTACTTCTGCTGCAACACCATAAAAATCAAGGTGTTGGAGCTGCAATTGCCAGCGGTTATAAATGGTGCCGGGACAATAATTTGGATATCGCGGTCGTCATGGCCGGCGATGCACAGATGGACCCCGCTGATCTGCCAGCCTTGCTCGATCCCATTGCCTCGGACAATGCTGACTACACCAAAGGTAACCGCCTGTTTACTGGCGAAGCATGGCGTACAATCCCTAAAATCCGGTATCTGGGCAACAGCGTACTCTCGTTTATAACAAAAATCGCTTCAGGATACTGGCATATTGCGGATTCCCAGGCAGGGTATACGGCCATCAATCTGCGCATGCTCAAGCTGATCGATTGGGACCGTACCTATACCCGCTACGGCTGCCCCAATGACTATCTGGTACGGCTTAATATTTTCAACGCGATCGTTAGGGATGTGCCGGTAAGGCCGGTATACGGCATTGGGGAAAAAAGCGGCATCAACATTGTCACAGTCATTCCCAGAATCAGCCTTCTCCTGGTGCGGCTCTTTATCAAACGCATGGTCCAAAAATATATTATTCGTGACTTTCATCCCCTGGTCCTCTTCTACTGCGCAGGGCTCGCCTTGTTTGTACCCGGATTACTCTTTGGTTGTTCACTGCTGTATCACAGGATCTTTACCGGCCCTGTCCAGGCTACCAGCGCGCTCTTTGCGGTCTTTCTTGTAACCATGGGCACACTTTTCGGATTTTTTGCCATGTGGTTCGATATGGAAGCGAACAGATACAGGGAACAATGACCAACAGCACCAAGATACTCACAGCGGTAACGCTTGCCTGCATTATTATGATGTCGCTTTTCGTCCGCCTCTCGTACATGCAACTGCACACGGTTCCCTCAGGCGACGAAGCAACGTATATCGATGTGGCAAAAAATGTCTTTACCGGGAAAGGGTATATTAAAAAATCACTCATGCCGTCCTCGGCCACGGGCTGGGAAGCGCCAAATGATATTCTCCCCCTCTATACCTATTCAGTGGTCACCATGCATTGGCTTACCGGATACAGGACAAAAAACGCCCAATATATGAACCTCGCCTATTCCGCGTTGCTTTCTCTTTGCATCTTTCTTCTTGCACATGCACTCTTTAAATCAAAATCAATTGCCCTGCTCACCACGGCGATTGTTTCATTCGACCCAGTCCTGACAACCATGACCAGTTATGCCACCAAAGACATGTCCTTCTGTTTTTTTTCCATGGCCTTTGCATTGGTGTTTATTAAAACAAAAGAAAAGATAAGTCTCTTTTGGGTTGCGGGCATTGCACTTGCGTTCCTTGTTCTGTCGCGCAGAAACGCCTACTTCTTCATACCGCCCTTTATCGCGGCCATGCTGTTCTGCAACGATAATGGAACGTCTTTACGCCATAGGCTCGTATTCACCGGAGCAACGCTCCTGACTGGTATTATTCTAGTTCTGCCATGGTACGTTCTGGTACGCCCATCAGAGTCAAACGAAGCTGCAGCTGTCTTTAACTGGCTATTTGCCGAAATGCGGATGCTTTCGGGCTACAATCGGGTGCCCCTCATCGACCTCTCGCTTGCCACGCTCCCACCCTTTTCCTTTGTCTGGTTTGCACGCAACTATGCCGCCAACCTGCAGCTCGCCTGCAGGACACTAATAGGCGCATCCCCGCTCCTTCTGCCGTTTCTGCTCTTTATACCTGTGCTTTTCCTGAACCTGCGCCCTCGGCGTATCGACGCATACTGGGGAATCTCCCTTTTTATCTTTGTCATCCTGATAAGCCTGCATACGTTCATCCAGACATCATTCACTTACTACCTCCTGCCGTTTTATCCGGTCTTTGCACTCTACGGGGCCGCGGGGTTTATTGCTGTTTTACACCGGTTTACCGGGAACACTTGGGTCCGCATCACGCTTGCCGCAGGCGCCTTCTGCATGGCTTTTCTTCCGGTTTCAGAAGATGTCCGTAATCACGTTCATCCGGTTCTCGGGAAGAAATTCGCTGATACGCGCACCTATGAGGAACTGGAGTCCGTGGTTGACTGGCTTAACAAAAACACGCGACAGGGCGATATCATCGGCGGCTGCTCTCCTATCAGACACCTGGTATTCGATTTGGACAACAGACTTATCCAGCCTCCCATGCGCATAGGTGAGTTTCACGGCTATTTCCAGGCCCAGAAAATTAGCTGGTTCGTTGTGGGTAGTGACAATCTGAAAAACGTGGAACTTGCGACAGCACGGTATTATTTCAGGGAATACTGGCAATTGGGAAAAGAGGGGAACCTGGAAGAGAAAAACCTGCCGCCTTTTCTGCACCTGGCCTTTGCCACTCCAACACACCGGGTCTACCGGGTAGTGTCAGCGTCCTGAGGAAACACGCCGCTTTGACGCAACCGCGTCCTGCACAAAGAGAATCGTGCTGGCGGCTGACGATACAAGCGAGTCGTCGTCAACCGCCCGTACCGAAACCAACGCACTGCCATTGAATGAAAAGGTGATCGTGAGCGAATCAACCGCGACCGAGCCCTGCTGCGCCCCTGAAACAGCGTGTACATAATCATCGGTCCCGTCGCTATTGATGTCCCATCGGAACGACTGTATAAAGCCATTGACATCGGTCGCGGTAGCTGTGAGCGTATACAATGAGTCCCTGAAGGCCATGCCGCCTTGCCCGTCTGATGCTAAAAAGACTTCAGGCCTTCCGGAAAGGACCTGGACAATTACGCGTTCTGTATCAAAGGTGGCATCCGTATACAAAATGCGGGCCACAATGGTCTTGACCCCTGTATCTGCCGGGTCCGAGACCGAGAAAGAACAGGTGTCCGCGTTGGACAAGAGAATGCCGGGCCATTGTACCCATGTCATGGAACCGATTGTCTTTCCGCTGGCCGGATGAGCGGCAAGCGCAAGCGTGTCGAACAGATAGACCATAGTATCCGGATTGCGAGCGTGGACCGTGAAAACAATCGAATCTCTCATTGACAGGAATGAATCATTGTCCATTGCCATGACAGCGATGCGATAAACGCCGGGTATGGTGAATGCGCGCTGTTGCGTGTCGTTTAGCCAGGAAGTGTCCGCTGTAACAGTGTCATCAAATACGCCATCACCGTCCATGTCCCAGAATAACGCCCTGACAACGCCGTTCAGATCGCGCGCCACTGCCGCAATGTCATAGACCGTATCAATCAGCAAAGAATCGAGGTCAGAGAAATACCCGGTAAACAAAAGCGAGTTAATCGAGGGTTCTCCGCGCCTGACAACAAAAACTAACGTCTTTGTCTCTGAATAGAGCGAATCATTGTCGCGCACCCGGGCTGCAACAGCATAGTGACCGCTATCGGTAAAGCTGAGAATGATAGTATCGGAAAACAGCGACGTATCAAGTGCGATAACGCAGTCAAAGACTGCGTCGCCCGTGGTGTCCCACATAAGGCTAATAAGTGCGCCGTTGGGGTCTTTGGCAGATGCGACAAACGATATCTGCTGGCCGATATAGATCTGATTTCCGACAATCGAGGGGTCAAAAAAAACATTCACCTGCGGTGCGCCCATGCTCAGATGGACCGCAAATGTATCAGCGGCTGAAAAGAGCGAATCATCGTCTAAAACGCGCACAATGAACATTGCGGCGCCTGCTGTTGGAAAGGAGCGCGACAAAGTGTCCGCAGCACTGGTGTCCTCGAACACGCCATCGTGGTCAAAATCCCACAGGCAGGCGATGATCGACCCGTTCGGATCGTCTGGAATGGCAAAGAAACGGTACAATGAATCAGTAAAAAGCGTGTCGGGCTTCGTACTGTCCGCAAGCGTCAAACGTACACGCGGATAACCCGCCGCAAGATTCAGTAGGATACGCTCAGTATCGATTGTCCCGTCCGTGTAAAAGATAAAACCCACAATAATTTTGTCCCCAGTATCGGCAATATCGTGCGATACAAAGGAAAAAGTCCTGCCACTGCCTGCGGACGCATTGTTCAGCGTCCACCGGATTTCGTCGATCTCTTCAGATTCTTCACTCTCATGGGCAAAGGTGAAAGTATCGTTGATATACACAACAGTGTCAAAAAGTATGGTGTCCCGCCCCCTTTCGGACAGGTCCACGGCCACACCTGCGCCGCCTGAGTCACGGGAGCAGACCGCGCAAAGGACCGTGAGAACGATGGCCGCCCCGGCCTTTAAAAACGATTGTAGGGTTTGACTCATCATGGGGACTTTCTCCCATAAATATAGAAACTTCGCGCGAATATTTTCCCCTTTTGATTCAAATAACCCACGCGGTTAAAGGGAACCCTGAAAAGCGACGCTGTCTGATTAAGCGTATACAGATAAGAATATCCCTCGACAATAAAGCCAGCTGCGCCAAACCAGCGCGCCAATCGTTCAGGATGGTAGAAGACAAAACAGCCATTGTGGACAAAATAACAGACCCCCTCGCTATCAGCCTCAAGGAATTCGATATACCGTCTCTGCTGTAGCGCGTCCATGTCGGAAATGAGTCCATGCCATTCGCAATTAAGCGTCTCGACCAGGAACCAGGCGCCCGGCTTCAATGCACGCCAGAGCCCCCTGAGATGCTCCATGCAAAGGCGGTGGCACTGAAAAAGGCCCACGCACACCACGCCATCAAACGATTTATCGAAAAAAGGCAGTGACTGGAAATCGCCGCATACTTTCGCGGCCCTGCAGGTTGCAGGAATTTTGTTCAGCGCGTTAAAAGAGAAATCAAAAAGTACCTGGTCCTCGAACCACGACGCGCAATTTCCCGGTCCGCTGCCAAGGTCGAGAATACGTTGTCCCTTCCGGTATCGCTTCGCTGCCTCAACCGAAAGGTATTTGACCCTGATTTTGAACCCATGCCTGGTCCAGTGCGACATGGCATGCGGTTCTGAATGGCGCAGGGCAAGTTCGTTAAACCTGCGCTGCCATCCTTTTTCAAGTTCCACGGAAGGAAAAGGGGTTGAAGAAATTATTGTTCCGCGAAATCGGTGATGTTGAATTTCTGGGTATATTGGACGCGTTCCTCGTCTGTGGCAAACGTGCCCTCGTACATGAGCTTGCGCTGACCGCGGATGAACTGCTGAACACGCGCGTCCCTGCTCGCCTTGAGCTCGTTCGCGGTGCCTTTGAATATAATGACGCCCTCGTGAAGCATGGCAATGCGGTCGCAGACTTTATACGCACTCACCATGTCGTGGGTGACCACAATAGAGGTGACATTTAATTTCTGCTTCATGTCGATGATAAGATCATTGATAGTGTCAGCGGTAATGGGATCGAGACCGGTGGTCGGTTCGTCGTAGAGAATAACCTCCGGGTTCATGGCAATGACCCTGGCCAATCCCACCCGCTTCTTCATGCCTCCGGACAATTCCGAGGGCATCTTGTTCTCAATGCCGCGTAATCCGACCATTTCGAGCTTTTCGGCGACTATTTTCTTGATTTCGCTCTCGGGCAAATGGCGGTGTTCGCGCAGGGCAAAAGCGAGGTTCTCGCCCACTGGCATGGAATCGAAAAGCGCGGCACCCTGAAAGAGCATGCCCAGTTTCTTGCGGATTTCGTACAGATTCACCTGCCGGGGGGAGCTGATCTCCTGGCCGTCGACTATCACCCTGCCACCGTCAGGCATAAGAAGACCCATGATATGCTTGAGAATGACGCTCTTTCCCTGGCCGCTGCGGCCAATGATCACCATGGTTTCGCCCTGTTCGATTTCGAGGTTGACGTCACGCAGCACTTCAAGCTTCTTGAAGTGCCGCTTCAGATGTTCCATTTTGATCATTACCATGGTATGCTCATTAAAATATTAAGGCGGCGACTATAAAGTCAAATATGAGGATAAGGACCGCTGACGATACCACCGCGGTCATGGTCGCCTTGCCCACACCTTCTGCGCCGCCTTCGGCCGTGAGTCCATGGTAACACCCCATCAGGGTGATGATGCCGCCAAAGACCGAGGATTTGAGCAAGCCCGCAAAAACGTCCTTGGGCTCAAAAAAGAGCCTGAGGCCGTTGGTGAACGTGAACGACGAGACGTCAATGAAGAACACGGCCACAAACCATCCGCCCAGAATGGCTATGAGATCAGCGAAAACCGTAAGGGCCAGAAGCATGACCATGCCCGCGACCACGCGGGGGATAATCAGATACCGGATGGGATCAAGCGCCAGACATTCCATGGCCTCGATCTGTTCATTTGTCTTCATACTTCCCAATTCAGCGGCGATTGAAGCGCCCATGCGGCCTGCCATGACCAAGGCGGTAAGAACAGGGGCGAGCTCCATGACCGTGGCCTTGCATACGGCTGTTCCCAGGTAGGTCATGGGGACAATGTTCGAAAACATATAGGCGGCCTGGGAAACCGCAACGCCGCCGGTGAAACAGGAGGTGACCAGCACCAGGGGCAGGGAAGCAACCCCTAGTGACATCATCTGCTCCTTGGTAAAAACCATGGTCTTGACAATGGTTGGGGCGCGACTGCCAATGCGTCCCATGAGTGCGTAGAGAGTGCCCGCACGGGCAAACGCGCCCACAAAAAGGTCTACCGCAGAAAAAAAGAGCTTTCCAACGGATATAAAAGGCCGGGTAATCAGTTCAGACATTGGTTAGAACACAGCCTCCTCTGCGCGCGGGGAATAGCCCTCAAAACTGGCGTATTCCTTGATCCAGGTGAGCGGGACGCTGCCGACCGGGCCGTTTCGCTGCTTTCCAAGGATGATTTCAGCTTTCCCCTGTTCCCCCTCTTTATTGTACACTTCCTCCCTGTAGATGAACATGACCACATCAGCATCCTGTTCAATAGCACCCGATTCGCGCAGATCAGAGAGCTGCGGACGTCCGCCTTCGCGCTGGTCCGCCCTGCGGGCAAGCTGCGAAAGGGCCAAAACAGGGATATC
Source organism: Candidatus Raymondbacteria bacterium RIFOXYA2_FULL_49_16 (assembly GCA_001789205.1). GTDB lineage: Bacteria > Fibrobacterota > OXYB2-FULL-49-7 > OXYB2-FULL-49-7 > XYB2-FULL-49-35 > XYB2-FULL-49-35. The sequence continues at coordinate 38,734 of MFYT01000027.1, forward strand.
AAGATCTTTGGCAAGACCTTTCAAGGAGCGCGAAATAAAGGCTATCTCCTGCTCGCGTGAATTGAGGTTCTTTTTTGAGGGAGGCTGCATAAGCTGGAGATAGTCTACAACAATCATGTCGAGTGTGCCTTTTGCCTTGAGCCTCCGCGCCTTGGCCCTCATCTGGTGCACGTTTATGTCCGTGGAATCGTCGATGAAAAGTTTCGCCTCGCTCAACGGACCAGCCGCAAGGGAGAGTTTAGCGAATTCAGCGTGCGGCAGGCGTCCTGTACGCAGTTTGTGCATGTCGATCCTCGCCTGGGCGCACAGGAGCCTCTGTACCAGTTGGGAACGCGACATTTCAAGGCTGAATATGCCTATGGCCTTGTTTCCGTGTATGGCAGCGTTGGCCGCCATGGAGAGGGCCAACGCGGTCTTTCCCATTGAAGGCCGGGCGGCGAGAATAACAAAATCGCCACGCTGAAAACCCGAGGTCATGGCATCAAGATCACCGAATCCGGAAGGAATGCCTTGCAGGTCGCCTTTGCCATAGCGTTCGATATCGTCGAAAGTACGGGGCAGCAAATCCGCAACAGTCTTGAAATCCTCTTTCTGGAGCCCTTCGGAGATTTCAAAGATCCTCTTCTCGGCCTCATCGAGCAGTTCATCGACATTATCCACGTCATCAAAGCATCGGTTGATGATGCCTGTGGAGGTGTCGATAAGCGCGCGCATGGTCGATTTCTCTTTGACGATTTCAGCATGATATTTGACATTTGCCGGCGTAAGCGCGCCTTCGATTATTTCAAGAAGAAACGCGTCTCCACCGACAAGATCGAGCTTTTTCGTTTTTTTAAGCTCATTCGTCACGGTTATCTGATCTATGGGCTCGTTCCGGTCTGAAATCTGTTGTATTGCTTCAAAGACCTCAGCATGGGCCTGCTTGTAGAAATCACCGGCAGTGAGCACCTCGAGCGCTATTTCAGCTGCTGTCTGGTTTTGGAGCATGGCCCCTAAAACCTTGGATTCAACATCTATGTCCTGCGGAGGTATGCGTGCGCTTTGAGTCATATCTTCCTGTTTCTCATAAACTATTAAAATATAAGGCTGATAACAGCCCTTACAATGTTTTTCTGATCCCTGCTGTCTCCATAAAGGCCTGGGGAAAAAAAGTGATAATATCACCAGCTGTAAGGCAATATTCGGTACAAGCCATTGCTCCATAATCACCGGCAAGTCCGTGCAGATATACGCCTGTCAGGACAGCTTGTTCAAGGTTGTGTGTCTGCGCATATAGACCACTGATAAGGCCGGTCAGCACATCGCCTGCGCCCGCTGTTGCCATTCCCGGATTTCCCGTTGTATTTACGTTCACCATACATGTTGAAGACACGACAAGCGTAGGCCCGCCTTTGAGTACAATGGTGATACCAAGCTCCTTCTGAATATTGCGAAGCGCACGAATGCGTGCAGGCCCCCACCCGATTTCTTTCTCTCCGGTAAGACGTTTAAGTTCTCCATCGTGCGGGGTTATGATAACAGGGCTTTTTGCCTTTTTCAATAAATGCCCCGCTTTTTCGTACGCGTTGATGCCATCAGCGTCGAGTACCACTGGGACCGGAGAACGCGCCACAACTTTTCTGACCATTGCCGCGGTCGATGCATTGCGTCCAAGCCCTGGTCCAATGGCAAGGACCTGGTATTCGCCAGCCAATGCAAGGATAGCATCAGCGTTCTTCTCCGTTAGATATCCTTTATTTCCATCGGCAAGGGGACAGGTGATTTCCTCGGTAAGTTTTATTTCTAAAATATTGTCAAGAGACCGGGGAATACAGAGGGAGACAAGCCCTGCCCCGCTCTTTTGCGCTGCGCGGGCGCACAAGGCCGCTGCTCCTGTATATCCTGTTGAACCAGCAACCACCAGCACCCTTCCGCATTGGTTCTTGTGTGCGTTTCCCGGCCGTTGCGGCAGCGCCCTGCACATGTCAATACGGTCTATTGCCCTGCAAAGACCCGTTCGCGAGAGTTCCTCTGGAATGTACCCAATATCTTTGACGCGAAGATCGCCTACAAAAGAACGGGCGGGAAAAAAGAACTGGCCCAACTTGGGAGCACCCATGGTCACAGTGATATCAGCAACAACAGCGGGACCAGGGACTTCACCAGTGTCGCTGTTTATTCCCGATGGGGTGTCAGCGGCAATCACAATGGCGGAGGACCGGTTGATTCGGTCAATGCATTCAGCAAGCATTGGCTCCTTAATTTCGCCGGAAAAGCCCGTGCCGAAAAGTGCGTCGATGATTATGTTGAATTCATTGAAATCCGGCCACTCGGAAGGAATGGCGCAGTGCACCGTGTTTACGCCGGTACCGGCAAGTTTGTCGAGATGGGAACGCGCATGGCCGGAATACGCCCCGCAAGGAAAGAGGGCCAGACACGTAACAGTGTGGCCCGCATGCGCGCACAGACGGGCGGCCGCAAAGCCATCGCCCCCGTTATTCCCTTTTCCGCAGACAACCAGCAGGGAAATGCGCTTTCCGGGCGCCGCTGCTAGCAGTACCGCCTCGCACAGCCCTTCACCCGCGCGTTCCATGAGAAGACCGCCGGAGACGCCGCTGTCAATGGTACGCCGGTCAAGGTCCCGCGCGTCCTGTACACTGAGGATATTCATGCAATGTTCAGTCTATGCTGATACAGCACCTGAAACCGATGGTTTTTGCGCGTGTGGCAGGCAGATTGCTATAGCGGAGAGTGCAGCGGGAATCTTTCTCTTTCGCAAACCAGCCTCCTCCCCGGATCACCTTGTTCTGGATATTGGCGTCCCAGTTGGACCCGGTCCATTCATTGACATTACCCGATAGATCGTAGACATAGGTTTCACCGTGGCAATCGATGAAAGCGCCGGCCTTGGCCGCTTCGCCGCCATCAGTATTGCACTTTTTGCCGTCGTACTGGTTTCCATAGGGGTATTGAAAATTGTATTGGCCGCGGCAGACGTATTCCCATTCGAATTCAGTACAAAGGCGCTTGCCCGTCTGCTTGCACAAATCGTGGGCCTCGGCCCATTTGACATTGACCATGGGCTCACTGCCAAGCTTGTTGGGAAACTCGTACTTGTCGGCGCAAAAAGAGTTGACACGCGCCGTGACCTGGGGATTGTTATCGTACTTATCGCCGGATCCCATGGTATACGCGGCCTTATCTATCCGCTTCATATCCGCAGGACATTCCTTGGGAAGGTCCTCCCTGACCGCGGCAAATTGATTGGCCACATCGGGCAGCATCTGAAAGACCACTTCTTCAAATGCGCACGGACATTCGCGGTTATACGAATGGAGCATGACGATACGCCGGACATCGTGCAGCTCAACAGTGAGGATAAAACTGCCTTTCTCGGTCTTCTCGATCGAAGGAATTATGAGGTAAGGAACATCGCACGCTTCGGAGAGCTTGTAGACATCGAGCGCCTCAATGGGCATGGCGAGCGTCTGGTCGAAATTAAAGTCAGGATACCGATTAACAATATCGTATACGCCGGTCTTCATGATTTCCGACAGCATGTTCTCGTCGAGCATTTTGAGAATGGGTATGGAAAGCGTTTTGCTCTTGAACGGCAGAGTGACGGTCTTGCGTTTTTTTATGTTCTTGTACCCCATGTAGTCGCGCCGTTGCGCAGAGGGGGCAAGGACGAACAAGGGCAGCAGTAACACAAGCCCGGCGACAACAACAATTCTTCTGTGCATACGTATGTGGGGTATTTTTATTTCCGCGACAATGTAATATACAATATTTTATTATATCCCCGCATATAAAACATTTCGTATTTTTTTCCTATGGTTCAGCTTCCCGGGCCCCTCTCGCGCATTCTTGACAACTTTTCCCGGATCCCCTATGAAAACCTTTCAAAAGCCGTGAAATACAACGCCATGGGTGTAGCGGAAAACGCCCGACGATTGCCCCATGAAGTGCTTGCCGGCTACAAGGCCAAGGGCACAGGCGGCACTTGTTTTTCACTCACCTGGCTCCTGCACAATACGCTTGAGGCATCCGGTTATTCCTCATACATTGTCTTGTGCGACCGGGCGTATGGAGTCAACACCCACTGCGCCGCAGTACTCCAACTGGAGGAAAAAAAGTATCTGCTCGATCCTGGCTATCTCTCCTTTACGCCCATTGAACTGTCCGGGGAAAAGCCAACTGTTGTCGAAACGCCTTTCAATTCCATCAGCGTGCATCAGGATGACACGGCCCGGTACGCCCTGTTCACCGAACATTGCGGTCAAAAAAAACGCAGATTTACCATAAAAGATGAACCCATTGCTGAACGTGATTTTATCGCGTACTGGGACGCCTCTTTCGCGCTTGAAACCCTCTCCTATCCGGTGGTCACCATGCTCAAAGGCGCGAAACATCTCTACCTCCAGAAAAAAAACCTGTATATACGCGACCGCGGCGGATCTGAGACAATAGCGCTGTCTGAAAAAAACTTTCCGGAAACCGTTAACGCCTATTTTGGCATAGACACGCAGATCGCGGCACAGGCGCGCGACCTGTTTTTTTAATAAAAAGGGCCTTCCTCACCATGCGCATCACCCTCCCGTTTGGCAATGGGAAGACCGTAATCGCGGTGCCGCGTAAAAACCTGCTGGGTGTTATCACCCCGGTCACGGAAAAAAAGAAAAAATTACCTTCTGTGACATTCATGGCAAAACAAGCCATTGCGCATTCTATCGGGTCCATGCTGCTTTCCGGCATGGTATCCCGCTCCCACTCTGTTACCCTGGTAGTCACGGACACTACACGTCCCTGCCCAGACCACATATTTGTACCGTTGGTTTTACGGGAACTTGCAGCCATGGGCGTGGTAAAAGAAAAAATTACCATCGTCATTGCCACTGGCCTGCACCGCCCCCTGTCCAAAAAAGAGATACAAGACAAAATCGGTAATGCAGTTGCCGGCACATACAAAGTGGTCAATCATAATCCCCGGGCAAGAAACCTGGTACATCTTGGGAAAACACTGGATGGGTGTCCCATATTGATCAATCCGATTGTCGCCCGGGCTGATACAGTCATTGCCACAGGCGTCATTGAGCCCCATCAGTGGGCCGGATACAGCGGCGGCAGGAAAAGCATTGCAATCGGCGCATCAGGCGAAGCAACCATTGGCTGGCTTCACCGGCCCGCAGTGTTCGACCATCGATACACAAAACTGGGAAACCTGAAGGGAAACATTTTCCATCGCAACGCGCAGGAGATTGCCGCGAAAACTAATTTCAAGTTCATTATCGCGGGAATTGTGGGGCCTGCAGGTTCAATTATCGGGGTTGTTGCTGGCCATCCGGACAAAGCGTTTAACGCCGGTGTCGCACGCGCCGACCCTCTCTACAGGGCCTTGTTTAAAAAAGAAGCTGATATTGTTGTCACGGGTCTCGAAGGATCAAAATCAACGAATATCTACCAAGCAACGCGCGCGGCAACCTATGCCATGTTTTCACCGGATGCTCCGGTGAAAAAAGGCGGCGCCTTCATTGTACCAGCGCGCTGCGAAGAAGGACCTGGAAAAGGGACCGGGGAGCAACGTTTTTTCAAGCTTCTCTGCGCGTACAAAGACCCCTCAGCGCTTGTGCGGCATGCACGCGCTCACGGATATCCGGGCGGAGCGCAGCGGGCATATATAACCGCGCGCGTGCTCGAACACGCGGACATAGTCTTTGCGGGCATTCATCCCCGTTGGAGAAAAAGCGCGGAAAAAATGGGTTTTCGCGCATATAGCAATGTTCAGTCAGCAATCGACCAAACCATTGCCCAGTACGGCCCAAAGGCGGAAATCCTTGTAGTGCCCCACGCCTTGCAGACGCTTATGGAGAAAAAAGCATGAAAACAGCCTGCATCGCAATTCTGAGTCTTGCCCTCTCCATTTCAGCCTTTTCAAGGGAAAAATTCTCTTTTATGCAGGAATTCCATGGCTCGTGGGACGGCTTGATCTTTTTTATGCATAAAGACACGGCCTATAAGGCCCGCTATTTTATAGAAACAAACGTTTCAGCACGCATCGCCATGGCCGGATACGACAACCGCGCCTTCTTTTTTCTTGAATACAAAGTGAAAACCGGGCTGGGCAGGCAGAGCGACATTGTCATTTTCGATCCACGCGACATCGCCTTTGCCTCAAATCCGGTTTTTGAATACCGGTTCAAAAAAGTACGGGCCCAGGCAGGACTAGACCACTCGTGCCTGCACGATATCGACCGTGACGACCACAAAACCGAATACTGGAACGAATTCTTCCTAAGCGCCTGTTCGCCCAATTATCTGCTCGAGGAATTTAGGCCGTATATCCTGTCACACCCCTTGGCAACGCCCTTTGAACGGACCTCGTGGTATGCCATGTATGGGTATTTTTCCAAGGATTTTTTCGGATTGGCAAACCCCAGCGCAATAAGCGGCGGTCATACCCTGCAGCACGAATTTTCAGCAGGCGCGGGATATTCACCGGGAAAAACCGGTCCGGTCATCGTGAACGCGCGCCTGGGCATACGGGTGCTTGTTGATGAGGCCGGACATGCGTACCAAACCTGCACGCCGGAATTGGAATGCCACATGGCGCCGGGAACATATGGCTTTATGTTTTTCCTGAAATACAACGCGCTGGACCAGTCACCAGTGAGGCCGCGAGACGGCCTTCTGGAATTGGGAATACGGGGCTATCTGTAACCAACCCATGGCAAAAATAATCATGTTACTCACCAGAGGCCGGAAAAAAACGTTAACGCAGCATCGGTTGACCCAAGACCTTTGCCAGGCATAATTTCTTCAACTAACCATGTGTTAATAATATATATTTCTAATGGGAAATATATATGCCTAAAACCCTTGATTTAAGAGAAGCGCCCTCGTACCGTTTTATCGAGGCCGCTCATTATCTCAGAATTCCGGTCAATACCCTGCGCGCATGGGGGCTGGGTCAATTCTATTATTCTGGCAGAGCAAAAAAGAAATTTCAGCCAATAATTACCCTTCCTGAAAGCAATGACCGGCTTCTCTCTTTCCTGAATCTTTGTGAAGTACATGTATTAGATGCTATTCGCCGTGAACATCATATTTCCCTTTAAAAGATTAGAAAAAGAATAGAATATGGAGCTGACGGTCTTGCATCCCGGATTTTCCCTTTTACGCGCAAACGTGAGCTTGAAGAGCCAAAATCCATCGTCATAGACCCCTACATTGCTTTCGGCCGCCCGATCCTGACCGGTACTGGCATCGCGACATCAATTATTGCTGAACGATATAAAGCCGGTGAATCAATAGAAGAACTGGCACGCGATTACGGCAGGGGCCCGAATGAAATCCAAGAAGCCATCCGCTGCGAACTTGAACTCAAGTCAGCAGCCTGAACCTGCCAACCCAATCCTTTTTTTAGACCGGAATTTTGGCAGGCACATTGTGCCGGAAATTCTTCGTGCACAGACTGATCTGCAGATAGAAATCCACGATGATCATTTTAAACCCGATGCTAAAGATCAGGAGATCCTTGCTGCAATTGGCAGAAGAGAATAGCTGTTCTTATCAAAAGATATGCGTATCGGATACAGTCCTGCCGCACGAGATGTCATTTCACAGACGAATACTGCGGTCTTTCTATTAGCCGTCAAAGGTGATTTGCAAGGAAAGGAAATCGCGGATATTCTACTCAAAGCAATTCCGAAAATAGTCAGGTTCTCAAGAAAATATCGTGCGCCCTATCTTGCAAAAATAAGTCGAGAAGGAAGCGTCAAAGAAATCAGCGATTGAAAAAGGCCGCTAAGGCCAAGAAACCAAATTTAATTAGGGCGAAGACGTCTCCCTGTCAATTCGATGCTACCTGTAATCTTTCCTGAAATAGTCTCTGAACATGCCTTGGGCCCCGAAGTTCTCCTTAAATCTTCCTAACCCATAATTTGGGGCCATATTCACGGTAAATAGGCCGAAATCAAGATATTTCTGGTTCCACTCCAGGCCTTGTTTAATCACTTCATAATAGAGTAGATTAATAGGCCGAAGTTCCTGATGCTCGTGGTTGTGGCTTATATAAAAAGGCACTGATACACGGCTGTTAGCCCTGATGAGCCAGATTCCGGCAATCATTTTATGTTCGATATACGCGGCAAAGAGAAAAACATCGTCCGGAAACCGTTTCTTTATATCGATCATTTCGTCTAGCGAATGGGCCGGTTTCACGTTGTGGCGCAGCTCCAGATTGTTTTTCAGGATATGGTAATATGCATGGTAGGCCTGGTCGGAATCGTTCACCCGCACCGTAACACCCCTGGCAATTGCCTTTTTAATAGAACGTCTGCACCCGTCCTTGAATGATGCGAGAATATCGGTTCCCTGACCAGGAAGCGTGACCACGCTGGTCATCTCCCGTTTCTTGAAACCAAATCCTTCACGCGACAGGATGAAGTCAATGTGCTGGTTTTGCCGCGCGCTGAAAATAAAGGGGGTACCGGTGATGTCAATGCGCTTGAACCCCTGTTCTTCCAGGTATCTCAGAAAAGCGCTGACTACCTGATCAGTATCTTCGAGGCCGAATGTCTCAGGAAGAACAAATCCGGCGAATGATGCGCCGGGGTAGGAAACAAATGTTTTGCCCGCTTCACTTTCGATAATGGCGCCGGGAATAACGGAACAAATTTTACCGCCCACGGAGATCAAGTGGTGAAAGTTATCGAAACGGTCCTTGGGATGATAATTCAGGAACTTCTGGGTATGATAGATGGTCCCATTGTTCGAAGCATGGACAATACTTTCCCATGTATCGGTATACTTTTTCTGAAAAGGGATAATTTCCACATGTTTTTGGGTATGCACAGTAGTAAAATCTATAATTCATCGTCGTGGTCTCAAGCATATTCGAGGTAACCCATTCAAAGGGGGTCGCACATTGGATATACCTCCCATCCTATCATCCCAGAACCGTTTCCCGCAATATTTCTTCAGCAGTGGTGATCCCTGCCCGCATTTTATTAAGTCCGTCGTTCCGAAGCGTCACCATGCCTTCGCGGATGGCAATTTCCTGGAGTTCGTAAGAATTCACCTGCTTCATAACCAGCTCTTTCACAGGCCCGGTCATAAACATGGCCTCAAATAGCCCCGTACGGCCTTTATAGCCGGTATTGCCGCAGACCTCGCAACCCTGGCCCATAAAAGAGGTCGTGTCATTGATCTGCAACTCTTCCTGTAATGCCGCTGGAACGGGTTTTTCCTGCTTGCATTGGTCACATATTTTGCGGACCAGTCTTTGGGCAATAATCAATGAAAGGGATGATGCTATGTGAAAAGGCGCCAGGCCAAGGTCCACAAGCCTGTTGACCGCTGATGGTGCGTCATTGGTATGCAGCGTGGAAAAGACCAGGTGGCCTGTCATTGCCGCGCGGTTGGCTATGTTCGCTGTTTCCGGATCCCGGATCTCGCCAACCATGATGACATTGGGGTCTTGTCTTAAGAAAGTCTTTATAGCTTCGGCAAAGGTATAGTTGATTTCAGGTTTTGCCTGCGACTGGTTGACCCCATCAAGGTTGTATTCAATGGGATCTTCAATAGTAACAATATTGATGCCAGGGGATTTTATATAATTGAGCGCAGCATACAGTGTCGTTGTCTTGCCCGAACCGGTCGGCCCGGTCACCAGGATCATGCCATAGGGCAGTTTGAGCGCCTTTTTAAACAAATCGAGCCGCTGTTGGTCCATGCCGATCTTCTCGACATCGAGGCCAAGATGGCTTTTATCGAGAATGCGCAGCACGATCTTTTCGCCAAATTCCGTGGGCAGCGTGGACACGCGAAGATCGATGAGTGCATTGCCATGTTCAATACGGATGCGGCCGTCCTGGGGCCGCCGTTTCTCGGCAATGTCCATTTCCGCCATGATCTTGAGACGCGAAAGCACCTCTGCCACACGGGATTTCTGGATGGCACTCACATCGCGCAACACGCCGTCGATCCTGTACCGCACCCGCAACTCGCCCTCAAAGGGCTCAAAATGGACATCACTGGCATTGGCGTTTATGGCGTTTATGACCGTGGTATGTACAAGACCTATGACCGGCGAGGCAGCGGGAATGGTTCCGGTCTTTGAGACGCGTGGTTTTGCGGCATGCGCTGTTTGCTGGGGCAATTGTTTCAATAAACGGGCGATCTCATCCTTATCGGCATATTCAAGAACAACGTTTTTATTCAGGATGAACCGCAGATCATCGGCAAGGCCGCAGTCGTTCACTGACGCGGTTTTTACCGTTATTATATCGCCGGAAACGTCCTGGAAATAGACGTTGTAATGGTTCATTATTTCGTGTGTCATATCATGCATGCTAAGCCCCTTGGAATTCTCACCACCCTGCGAATTTCTTGAGCTTTTCGCTGCCAACCCGTTCTTCCTTCTCATTGATTCCCACCCATTCGCCGTTTAAAAGCTCGCCCTTGGAGTTCTTAATATTACCTTTGCACACTGCTTTTACCGTGAAATGAAGGGTGTCGGCCTCAATTGCATAGTCGAAAAAATCCGACGATGGAAGTTCGAAACTGATGGCCTCAAGGTCAGTGGTATACCTGCCCTGTTCATCAAAATGGGCCTGTTCCAGCGTATACATCTGCCGTAAAATCGGTTTGAATTCAGCCACCTTTGATTTTGATACCACACCCATGTATTTTGGAATGGCGATCATGGCCAGTATGCCAATGATGATAATGACAGCCAAAAGCTCGGTAAGGGTAAAACCCTTCTGGTTACCAAGCGGATTTTTCATTTTTTTTCTCATAATATCCCCGCAGTGTTAAACGTATGCAATCTTCGCAAGGCAACGCTGCCTTTACACGAATATACCTTTTTTCCCTGAAGAAAGACCACGGTGTACCCTACGCAGTCGATGGGACCGCCTTCACCGGCAATGCAGGGTTTTCCATGGGCAAAATACTCAAATATGACCTCGCGTAACAGTGTCTCGTTCGAGAGCAAATTCCTGCCATTGGCAAGAAGCGCGTGGTCCTGCGCTTTTATGGAAATGGACTGGCCCTCGGTATTTATGAACGAGAACTCACGGGGTTGGGCCACCATAATCCTTCCCGCCTTACCCGCATATGAATCAAGACCCTGGGCCAGGCGAATTATTATAAGAGCCGCGTCATGGTCCTGCTGCCATCCAATGAAGCGCTTGTGAATATACAGGTATGCCTGGAACGCGAAAATCGACACCAGCGACATGAGCAGCACTACAACTATAAGCTCGGAAAGGGTGTGGCCCTTTTGATTGTTCAGCATTTAGTCCAACACCGTCATCATGTCGAAAAGTGGCATATACATGGCAATAAGAATCACTCCAATAATGGCGGCAAGAAACACGATCATCACGGGTTCGATGATAGAAAGTACGCCCTCAACCGCCGCTGTCACTTCGCCGTCATAGAAATAGGACACCCTTTCCATCATTTTGGGAAGTTCGCCGATCCGCTCCCCCACTTCTATCATATGCACGGTCATTTCCGGAAAAAGAAGGCTCTTTCCCAGGCTCGCGTTCAGCGAAAGGCCAGCCGCTACACCAATGACACTCTCGCCAACTGCTTTTTCAAACCGCACATTGCCCGCAGTGCCTCCGCAGATTTCCAATGCCTTTACCAAAGGCACTCCTCCACGGAGAAGGGTCGCCAGCGTACGGGAAAAACGGCTAATGGCGGATTTTTTCAGCAGGTCGCCGAAATAAGGTATGCGCAGCGTAAATCCATCAAGGAAAAACCTGAACCATGGTGTTTTGCGCAACCGGTTTAATACAACCAACGCACCGGTTCCGGAGATCACCAGCAACAACGCCCAGTCCTGGATTATGGTACATGCTTGGATAATAACTGATGTGAGAAAGGGAAGCGGACGGCCCAGGTCAGCGAACATCTTAGCAAATGTCGGGACCACAAAAAGCAACAGGATGGTCACTGCCGCAATGGCAACAAGAACGATGACCGCGGGATACAACAAGGCGCCGCGCACTTTGCGTCTGATCGCGTCGTTCTTCTCCAGGTGTTCGGCAAGACGTTCCAAAATTTCACCCAGCGCGCCCGCACTTTCACCTGCCTTGACAAGACTGACATACAGACGCCCGAACACGGCCTCGTGCCGCTGCAAGGCCTCATAAAAAGGCTTACCCGCTCTTACGTCCGAGACAACGGCCGCGACGGTTGTCTGCATTTTCCTGGATGCGCGCTGTTTTGCCAGCACTTCAAGCGCCTCGACCAGGGGAAGGCCACTGTTTACCATGGCTGAGAGCTGTCGCGTGAACCTGCTCAGGGCAATGCTCGACACCATGTTTTTAAAAGGGTTTATCTGGATATCGCGTTTGACTGATTCCACGGTAAGTTTGCGTTTCTCCAGACCCTGAATGACCTCTTCTTTTGAAGAAGCCTCCACTATGCCCTGGACAACTAAGCCCCGCAGGTCTTTTGCACGATAGGTGAATTTAGCCATTATTCCCTCGTAAAAACATAACCCTTGAGATGGGCAAGCCGCCTTTTCTGGCGGTACACAGACACAACCAGACCGCGCGCCTCACCCTCTGTAATCTCGCGCACTACACGGCATTTCGTCCCGTTTATAAGTGTCTCCCTCTCGGTTGGGTAGCACTCTGCCGGGTTTGCCAGGCTCATGTTGAGCATGTCCTGCGCAACCTGTATTGCCAGCACCCGGTCAGCTGATTTTAAATTGTGGGCAACCCGGGTAATTGCCAGGGTCGCGGGCACTGCCGCAACACTGAAGATGACCAGGGCCGCAAGCACTTCGACCATGGTAAAACCCTTTTCATTTCTCATAGAACGCCAGTTCCTTTTCCACACCAAACAGAGGTGGCATGAAAGTCTGCCAGTCCTGTTTGGATGAGAGTATTTTGCCGTCCATCATGATGCCCCCATGCACGGTCCGGTTGTACATGCAGGCAAAAGAGCTTGTCCAGGCCTGGCCCAGTACTGAACCCCGTATTTCAGCGCTCCCCGCACAATACACAAAGCCATCCACCATTGCCCCTTCACCAAGCGTAAACCGTATGTCTCTCTGTTCGGATTCTGCTGAATACACCACAACCCCATGCACTTCAGCCCTGTCCATAATGGTTATCGACGATCTGGCACTACCCGCATTTGGCCAAAGTGACGAGTCTGCCAAAAGCAGGGTAAAATTCAGTCCTTTTGTGTAATTGTTCACGCTGATTCCAGCTGGCGTAATAAATTGGCCTTTTAGGGAAGATTCGTTGTATGCCCGCATGCCGTTTTTTACACAAACGATCATGCTGGTTAAACACGAACGGTCTTTCAATTCAACCTCTCCATTGGCATAGAGCGTCCCGTCCCTGATTGCGCTGTTGCCGTTGAGCCTGACATTACCGCTTACCACGAGCGTGCCCCCATTCAGATCCAGGTCCATGCTATTGTCCAGATTCACATCTCCCCCATGCTCATAAAGGGTATTGGCCTGTGAAAACACGGAAGCCGGTACATGGCCTGAAGTCTGGACACCGGCTTTGACCCTGGCCAAACAGCGTTGAGCATTTCGCACTTCAAGCAAGGCCAGTCTCTTATCAATGAAAAAATCGTGCGCCCGTGAATCCTGTACAACTTTACCCTGCATTGGCACGCCCCCCCGATAGGTAAAATACCCCTGGCTGCTGGTATTCACCGAGCCTGAAGGCAGGTGTACGTTTCCTTCGATTGTCGCATTGCCTCCGAGAATAAGGCCGGACATGCCTCCGAAAACAAAAAGAGCGCTGTTGTTCAAGTCTGTGTGGCGCTGGCCAATGACCCTGTTGATTTTCCTGGTTTGTGTGCCATACCTGGCCTCCATCCCGCATTCCAGGAAACAGCCTTTACGCGTTACTGAAACGGAAAAACCGCTTTCGCTGTCCAGTTCCTTCCTGATTTCAGGGGTGGAAAGCAGATAATCGAGACCATCCGGGGTATTCATAAGATATTGCACATACTCTTCAGCAGCAGTCACAATGAAACCGGTCTGGATTTTTTTTCTATAGGTTTCCACGCTTTTCCGGTGTCTGCCATAGCCGAGAATGATTGCGTTGAGCAGGAACGCAATAATTACCAGAAGGGAAAGAACAAGGTATGCGGCATAGCCATCCTGGTTCGCGAGTGCTGGTGTCCGTCCAACATGCCTGGGGCCGCTGTCTGTTGTTTTCAGGTCCCTACTGAATGGTGAACGGTTTTTTCTTATACAAAACATTGACCTTGTCTCTTTCAATTTTCAGGATGGTCATTCCCCCAACCGTGTCCGACACCCTTACCATTTCCGTACGGTCTGTTCCCATTTGCCGCAAAATCGCCACTGACCCATTGTCCTGCATTAAAATCCCCTCTATCTTCCACGGCGGAGGCTTTAGCACTTCGACTACTGGCATTTTCTGTGCGGCATTGGCCGCTGGTCTGGAAACAATCTCTTTTTTTACCGCAGGTGCAAAGGGATCGCGGCCTTCTTCATTAAATTTTGAGACCTTGGGTAAAGAATCAGCCCTGGACTGGACCATTGCGGTTGAATCCGCTGTTTCCGTGGAAATAACATCTTTTTCTTTCACCACGTGCAATATTTTGTACAGGTTAATGCCCCATACAATTACGGCTATACCAACCATTAAAATAACTACTTTTTTTCGCATAACTCATTGCTGACTATATAAATACAAAGAAACATCAGCTTTCCCGGTCAAATTTGAAGTATAGCTATTTTCCACAAAAAGTTCGTCCACACTAACAATATATCCTGAATCTTCAATGTTCTCTAAAAAGCCTCCAAACGCGTTATAAGGGCCTTTAAGCTCAAGATTGAACCTGAGCCTGATATAGTTCTTGCCCTTCTCTTCGGGCATGGTATTTATGACTGTAACCGTAATGCCGGATTCGCCTGAGGCCTTGTTCATCATGGCATAGATGTTTGAAAGCGAATTGGCGTTTGAAATGTTCATTTTCAGGGTCGCGGCCTTTTCACGGAGCGTATTATTCTGTTGGATCATCTTTTTCAGGTTCTTCTCAAAGTCCTGGGCCTCGGAAACCGACTGTTTGCGGTCCAGAAGGCCGGAGAATGTCTCAATATCGCTCCCTGCCAGGGGCAAAAGAACATAGAGAACAACGGCCAGAATGATCGAAAAGACCCCGGCTGACAATATCTCGAACCGGTATTTCCGGTACGTGTCGCTCTGCTGAATGTCTTCAAGAAACTTCATAGTGCCATTGTTATTTTGAAATATACCGCTTCAGAACGGAAACGGCCCTTGGTAGTGCCATATGCCTTTGACCCTGCAACGTTCTTTGTCACATTCAAAGTGACTTTGCCAAATTGTTTGTTCTGTTCGAGTTTCACAAGAAAATCCTTCAATCCCTCTTCGCGCGAGGCAAATCCCGTAACATACATTTCAGGTCCTGTCTCAACTCCCTTCTGAAAATGCATGGAGGAAAACCATACTGAATCCGGAAGGCAATTGCGCGCTGATTCGAGCAGTAAAAACACCCGCGACCGGTGCGCGGACAGCCCCTGGTCTTCCTTAAGGTCGCGTGACAGCCGCCTGTTCTCCTGTTTCACCTTGTTGAGCTGCTCTATGGTACCGCTGTATTCCGCATAGGCGCTCCTGCCGCTTAGTTCTCCTATGAAAATCCCAAGTCTGAACAGGGCAAACAACAGTACGAGGCCTGCGCACGCGGCCAGACCAATGGTTTTCCCAATGGTAAATATTTTTTTGAACCGTATGCGCCGCACATTGTCCGCGCTTGCGGCCGGCCCCAGCCGTATCCGGTTCCCGCTCTTGCCAATGGTGGTTTGCGCCGCATGATAGGCGATTTCATGCGATGTTGATGTATTGACCGGCAGACTGGCCACATGCCTTTGTTCTTTCCTGCAATGGTCTATAAATCCAGGACAATTGCCAAAAACAAGCCAATGTTCAACCGGCACTCCAAAAAGATGGGTCTCCCAATACTGGACCAGTACTGAATCCGTTTCAGCGGCAAATGCCTCTGGGTTTTCCGCTGCTGCTTTTTCGCCAAGTGCAATGCGCCTGCAAATTTTGACTTCCCCATTCACCAGGACGAACAAAAATGTCTGGCACTGCTCCACAAGCAACACCCCGTATATGCCCTGCAAGAGCTCCGGATCACGGGCCCTGATGAATTCAAGCGGTCCGCTTGTTATGCGTAAAAAACTAATACCAGCCTTTGCAAATGCCGCGACATCAGCGTCCAGATTATCCATTTTTACTACAACAACAATAACGCTGTTTATGGCATTGTCCGATGGCTGGACAATGTAGTCGTAATAAACCTGGTCTGGATTGATTGAATGGGGCAAGAACGATTCAGGATTTTTAATAAGCCATTCGGAAACGTCTTCAGCAGCGGGTATTTCGAGCATGCGCACAAGCAGGGTGTTTCCCGAATATGAAAGGGTAAACCGTTCCCCATCAGGGTCAAATCCTTGGGGGAGTTTGATGGTGTTGTTTTTTGAGTGGAAAACAAGCTCTTTTACAACCTTGCCATTGGGAGCGACTCCAACGCAATAATAGGTGGCGTTGTCCTGGTGCAGGGTATATGTGACAGTCCGGGAATTATTGAACCCCCGGAACAATAATCGCAGGATTGCCCCCCTATCAGGGGGGTGTCCCTGCGCAGTATTTGTACGGGGGGTGAGTTCCATTGTACTCACAGTGTGGCCGTTATTCCTGCAGGCTCTTAATCATCTGTTCCTTGTCCACAGCGCCTTCGTTGCCAAAATAGATGTGCGGGGTAAGGAAGATCATCATGCGGTTCTTCTGGTGCTCGGTCTTATTTGTGCGGAAAAACCAGCCAATGAAGGGTATTTTTGAGAGATAGGGAACGCCACTCACGGTTTTACGGTCTGTCTGCTCGATTAGGCCGCCAAGAACATAGGTTTCACCATCGTGCAGCCGCACAACCGACTTTATCTCGCGCTTGTTTATTGGCGGCGGTATACCATCACTCACAGAAATGCCAGGTATGTGAAAACTCGGCGTGACTTCAACAGTTACTTCCTGATCGCCGGTGAGCCAGGGTGTGACTGTAAGGCTGACATCCGCGTTGATTTGTTCAAAATGCTCGCTTTCGCTGACCACGGCATTTACACCTGTTGTCGTGGTTGCGGTCTTGAGGAGGAAATATTGGGTGGTACCAATGAGAATGGTTGCCGTGTGTCCATTAAGTGTTGCCACCTGTGGGGTTGAAACCACGTTTGCTAGCCCCTCCTGCTCAAGGGCGCTTATCTGTGCCCTGAACTGCGTGGGTAATTTTGTGATCTGTTTGAGAGAAAAGTAATCGCTTATTGGCCGCTCCCTGATGGTATTGATGTCCTGGCCTGTTGCGGTGATATTTATCCCGGGAAAGAAGGAATTGCCGTTGTTTCCATCGCCACTGCCAGTGAACAGTTTAACGCCAATGTTCCTTGCCCTTGAAATTGAAAAATCGACCACCAGGGCCTCTATGAGTATCTGGGCGACCGGCTGGTCCACAATATGGATGAACTCTTTTGCGGATGAAATATAGTCATAGGTCCCGACAAAAATAATGCCGTTCTGTTCCTTAAGAACATTGACCTTGAGGCTCTTCATGATGGCTTCGGGCAATAATTTAGAAATATCCTCTGCCTTCATGTACTTGAGTTTTACCAATTCAGCCGTATTTACTGCGTTGGACGATATTTCGCCGATAAAATAAATGCCTTTTTCCTTCCAGAAAGAGTACTTCGTATTAGTCAGCAGGTATTTAAGGGCATCGTCCACGCTGATGTAGTTCTCGACCTTTGCGCTTATCCTCGCATCGAGCTTGCCATACACAAAAATGGAGATACCCGCGCGCGAGCTGATGATATTTACCACTTCAGAAAGGCCCGCGTCAGTGACTTCCATTTTTACCTTGCCACTGTCCACATATATGGCAAGCCTGCTCCGCGAGGATGATTCATCCTTGCTGCTGACCCATACCGGCCGGGTAACATAGTATATATTGTTCTTCTTGGCTATTTCGAGCCCGTTGCTCTCAAACAAGGCAACCAAACCTTTGTCCAAATCAACGTTGTTCAGCAGGCAGGTAAGCGTTCCAGTAATGCCTTTTTCAACAATGATGTTCTCGTTTGATTCGTGCATAATAAGACGCACTACCGTGTCTATTGAGGCTTGTTTTAAATCCATGGAGAGCTGTCCATTAACCAGACGGACTACGCATGGCAGCGGTTGGGGTGCGGGCGGCAACGGCGGGGTGGGTTTAAAGACTTCTACAATACCGTTGCGAACCTTGTAATAATACCCATATTTGGTGATGATGAAATCAATGGCGTCTTTGACTTTGATGTTCTTGAAATTGACCGGGATGTTGCCTCTGACATCCGGGGAAAGCCATATATTGAGGCCATATTGCATACCAAGGGTGCGGAGAACATCGCGTATATCAGCGTCTTTGAAGTTCATTTCCGGGATGGTTACGCTATCTGGAACAGGAAGCAGTTCCTTTTTGTTTATTAAGGAATCTGAGGTGGTTGGGCCGAGGTTTTGAGAATATGAAATGCAGATAAAAAGACCAAGCACCAGCATGAATTTGATCATATGTAAGCCTTTGAGAATTCTACAAAATATACTCTATTTTATACGGAAAAGGAAAGGGTTTTATGTTTGACTTTTCAATAATAATAATGTATATTATTGATGTTAAAATAAGGGCTTGAGAGTACCGAGTTCTCTGTTTTAAGATAGCACCTTTTCCTTCTCGATTTCAAGCTTGATTTTCAGCTTTGATTGTTCGATTGCCAGGTCAAGCCAAGTATCCACAAGCTTCCGATACTTTTTGTATTCAGCAATCTGCTTTTTCAGCACTTTTACGAACTGCGGCCTGACATACTCTGTCCTGCTTTGCATGTGATAAGTGTAGCTGATCTGGAACGACCCGCCCGATTTGGTGGCCGGATCCTTGTACTGCCGGGTAAGCGAGCCGGGCCGCATTTCCCCGACGTCCTGCAGGTTTTTCTTGATGGCGTTGATTCTCGTTTCAATCTGAGACAGTTTTTCCTTGCGCATAGGGCCTCCTTTTACCTATAATATAGCATATATATGCTATATAGTCAAGTCTTTTCTTTGTTTTCCAGGAGGTTTTTATGGGATTATGGCGTATCTGGTGGAGTACTATGCAGTTATTGCGGCCCACCTTCAAACGAACCCGGCCATTTCTCTGGTTTGTTCTTGCCTGTGCAGGCATGACCATCCGTTTGGATTTGGCCGGAGTCACCAGCATTGTCAGGGCCGTGGGGTTGAAGGAATGGTGTTATGACCGGCTGCTTGATGCGTTTCACAGCAAAGCGGTTACCCTTTCTGTTTTCACCAGGGCATGGAAAGGCATTGTCATGCGCATATTCCGTCCCTTCCTGTACACCCTGAAGGGGCGGGTAGTCTGTATTGCGGATGGCATTAAGGCGGCAAAAGCGGGAAGAAAAATGCCAGCAGTGAAAAAGCTCTATCAGAGTTCAGAGTCAAACACCAAGCCGGAATACATTTTCGGCCATTCCTGCCAAGTCGTTTCCATCTTGGCTGGCTTCATGAACAGCTTTTTTGCTGTACCATTGGCCTGCAGAATACACGAAGGCGTGGTCCTCTCCAACAGGGACACCAGGACGCTGGTGGACAAACTGGCCTTGCTGGTGAAAGAACTTGCCTTTGAAACGCCCATGTACCTGACGGCAGATGCGTATTATGCGGCGCGGAACATGATTCTTCCGCTTCTTGCGGCCGGACACCATCTGGTATCCGCGGTCAGGATCAATGCCGTGGCATACGCACCAGTAATTCACCAGAATAGCTCCGGACCGGGAGCGCCAAAAAAATACGGTAAAAAGATCAAGCTGCGTACGCTCTTTGATAACCAGGATGCCATGAAAAAGGCGAAGAGCCCTGTATATGGCGAAGAAAAAGTCACTCTTCTCTACCGGGTAAGAGACCTTCTGTGGCGTCGCACTGGGATCATGGTCAGGTTCGTCGCAGTCATCCATCCGGTCAGGGGAAAGAAAATATTCATGAGTACGGACCTCACCTTGTCGCCCATAGACATTATTCGCACCTATGGCTTCCGGTTTAAAATCGAAGTCGTCTTCAAGCAGGCAATTCACACCATCGGCGCCTATGCGTATCACTTTTGGATGGCGGCCATGAAGCCAGGCAAACGCAAGACCGGTAACCAATACCTGCATCGCGAGTCCCCGAAATACCGTGCGGCGGTCATACGGAAAATGGGCGCCTATCATCTGCACATGATGGCTGGCATTGTTGTCCAGGGCATGCTCCAGTACATGGCGGTGGCGCATACCGCTACCGTCTGGGCGTCTTTCGGGTCATGGATACGGACGATCAGACCAGATGTCCTGCCATCAGAGCGGGTTGTTGCCGTGGCACTGCGGAACATCTTCCCGGAATTTCTTGCGGGTAGACATCACGACGATACCCTCGTGGAATTCATCAGGAATAAAATCGATCTCGAACGTGCAGAGGGGTTGAAAATGGTTGCGTAAAGGCCGACACTATGCTATTTTAACAGAAAACTCGGGACTCACAAGTAAGGGGATAAAATGATTAAAATAGTCGTATTGGTGTTGCTATTCGTTTCGGTTGCGTTCTCTGAAACATATCTTATCTGGCAGGATGCCATTAAGAAGGGCTATGCGCTGTCTGATAGTCCTGGTCCGAATTTAAATATACCGCAAGATAAAACCTATGAAGGAGTGGTTCGATCAGAATATTATGATATAATTCTCGACGGCCGGAATACTGGTTTTTATTTGTGGTATTCGTACAATTATCGTATAAAACGTGATATCATCGCTTCGTTCGACCTAAATAGACTTCGTGGTACCATTGTTTCTGCTAAGATAAGAGCTGAATTTTTTGATTATATGTCAGAGTTGGACAATCAATCTACCAATCTAGCTGGTAACATTGATGTTCAGATTGCTATTGGTGATGCATTTCTCGTAAACCATTATACAGATAATGATTATACCTACTGTAGTGATGATGCATTGATTTTTTCCAGTGCCATAGGTTTATGGTGGATGACGAATATAGATACAATAACCATTCAATCATTACAAGGGCAGTCCGATTCTTCTTCACCATCACCATTGTGGCGGCAATTTGTAGAAATAGATGTGACACCGCAAGTGCAATGGATATTGAACAACAATGATTCCGCGCAGAATCATTTATATACCATCATTATGACTGCAATTGGTGGTACGGGACGCCTCTTCGTCTTTGGAAAGAATGGGTGTGACTCTAGCTATCATGCACTTGCACTTCCGGGGGACAAATGGACCAACGATTGCAACACCCTTCATTTCCTTATAGAAGGTTCGTTAACTCCCGAACCACCAGCCTTAGCTGAACGAGGCACTCCAAACCGAATAGAATCACTCACGCTGGCCAGTTATCCCAACCCGTTTAATCCGACCACCACGATTTCATATGTCATACCTGGAAATAATACGGGGATGCTGTCCATATATTCTATTGACGGTAAACGTATCATTCAGAAGTCGATTATGGGGCAAGGAGAATATCTTTGGAATGCAAGGGGAATGGTGAGTGGGATTTACCTTTGCAGACTTGGATGTGATGGGAAAGTGTTAACAAAGAAAGTTCTACTGGCTAAATGAGAGTCATATTAAAGAAAGTTTTCACATTGAATAAACAGAAAATTATGCAAATGGTTAAATTATTTTTCCCCATTCAAATAATTGCTTTAATCATAACAGGTTGTTTGATATATTGTACAAAACCTTTAGATGGTGGCAGGTGCACCTATGACAACTTTCCAGTCTCAATCAGAATAGTTGAGATCTCTAAAGCTGACAGCTTCGCTTTCGATTATGCTCAAAGATCTGTGTTCTGCCATGACCCATTTGCTATTAAATATATCTTCCTTGATTATATAGCCTTGCAAAACAAACTGTATCCCCAATGCCAAACATCATATCCAGAAACATCCATAATAAAGATTTATAACAACTATGTATATCCCGGATCGTCATACATAAGCAAATACAAAATAGAAATTGATAATATCTATTCCGGCAGAATACTAAAAATTAAATCCGGATCATGCAATCCATGCATTCTTGAATTGGATAGTATTGATCTAAATGATAACTTTGAAAAAGATACCTGTAATTGACCAATACTAAAGAATCAGTAGTGTCCAGTTAAATTCCTTTTCATAACGCCAAAGACAGCTGCCTTGGGGATGCCCGACTCTTTGCAAACGTTCTAAACCCAAAGCCAACAGGCCATAGGGCACCTCTAAAAATTGAGGTTTTTGAAGAAAAGACTTGACAAGAGGCGAGACGTATATTATATTCT
>MFYT01000028.1:0-8566 GCA_001789205.1 Candidatus Raymondbacteria bacterium RIFOXYA2_FULL_49_16
CAATAATTTATTGCTTCTAAGCCGAACGAACCAGCACGGAAAAAGAAAATTAAAAAAGTGTAAAAATTAAGTGGTCACAGCACTAGTGATTGATTCGTCCGGGTTCGCGATTCTGCTGCACACCATCGAAATCCGGTAATCATTGAGATATTCGAGCGGTCCTTTTCCCATGGCAGCATTAAACTGCCTGCGAAAATGGCCCTCGCTCATTGCGCAGACATGCGCCAATCCTGGAACAGCCATTGGTTCTTCGTATCCCTGCGCAATTGCCTGAAGCGCTGGCTTAAGCCGGGTAATGGTATTAAGATCGCGAGCGCGCCTGACAAAAGCTGTCCGGGGCTGATGGGCCTGAAGATATCTATGGGCTTCAACAAGGGTCTGGAGCAGCAACGACCTGATCAGGTCCTGGGCATGCGCCTTGTTGCCGACCGCTTCCGCAAAAAGCGCCGCAACCGCAGTGTGCATGGCTGGAAAATTCTCCTGTGAAAACCTGTTGGGAAACCGCGGTCCCGAAAGCGCGTCAGTATCGAGCAGCCGTGCGTCTCCCGTCATGTTTCTGAGCAACGCAGCAGCATCGGTAAGAGCAAAACGCCAGGAACATTTTTTTCCCGAAGGAGAGCACGCCTTGTGCGCCTCACAGCTGGCAATGAGCATGACATCTCCGGGTTTGAATCGGATCACCTTGTCTTCGACCACAAAGATACCTTCGCCCGAATAACAAAGCCCGATCTCGAAATAGGGGTGCAGATGGAGTGCGCGTATTTCCCGGTCGCTGAACGCATGCGGCGCTGCGCTAAAGGGAAAGGCCGGATCGAGGGGCATGGGCGCCTCTTCCCTGGCCTGTATAGTATATGTTCGTTTTTGCATACTTTTTGTCCGATTTGAGGTAGCGCTACAGATAACATTCAGAATATATTATTATCACAATATGCATTATCAACCATTTTAACAAGGAGCATCCAATGGCACGCTATCAGGGAATCCCCGATCTCGACGCTCTGACGTACGACCTGCACCGCTGGGCTGAACTACGGTACGAGGAAGGTGGGAAGATAGCGCCGGTGCTGGCAGAGGTCGAGAAAGCAATGAACCGCGGCATGGCGCGGCTCAAAACACTGCCCGTGGACAAGGCCATGAGGCAAAAAGAGCCCGACGACCTTGCGTCAATAAGAAAGCTGAGGCCCAAAGGCCCGCGCGTTCTATGGAAATCATTTGACGCAACATTGTACAATGAAAAACTTCCCGGAGCGCTTCTTGCCCGCTGCGCAGGCTGCACCATGGGCGCCATTGTCGAATTTTACGATGTGGACCGCATGAAATCATGGGCAATGGCGACCGGCGATCCGTTTCCGCCCACAGGATACTGGACCAAGGCCGATCTTCCTGACGAATTACGCTATCACAAAACAAAACGCCAGATGTACACCAAAGGAAGCATGGACGGCGTTCCTGTTGACGACGATCTTGCATACACGCTTCTTGGCATGCTCATTGCCGAGGACCATGGCGTCAATTTCACCGTTGAAGATGTTGGAAAAGCATGGAAAAAATACCTCCCCTATGCGTGTACCGCTGAAAAAGTGGCGCTGGAAAATCTTAAAAAAGGCGTTCCCGCACTTAAAGCCGCTGAAATCAACAATCCCTATGTGCAGTGGATTGGAGCTGATATCCGTGCGGATCCCTTTGGCTATATGGCGCCCGGCCTTCCGGAAAAAGCGGCTGAAATGGCCTATCACGAAGCGTATATCTCGCACAGACGTAACGGCATCTACGGTGAAATGTTTTTTGCAGCCGCCATTGCCGCGGCATTCGCGGTCAACGACCCGATTGAAGCGATAAGAATCGGCTTGACCGAGATTCCAGCCGAATGCCTGCTGGCAAAGCACGTGAAATGGGCCCTGGTAAAGGCGCCGTCTATAAAAAATTACATGCAGGCGCGCGCAGCAACGGACAAATACTTTGGGGGAATGAGCGGCGTGCACACAAACCTCAATGCCGCGTTGACCATATTCGGCCTTTCAATTGGCCAAAAAGATGTGGTCAAAACCCTTGGCGAAACCATTGCCATGGGTCAAGACAATGACTGCACCGCAGCAACAGCCGGTTCAATTATTGGCGCAATTGCAGGCAAATCAAAGATACCCGCGCATCTGACCAGGCCGTTTAATAATAAAATGCATTCATACCTGATAAAACGGCCGTTGTTTAAGCTTGATAATATTTTTCAGCGCTTTGGCAGGCTTGCGCAAAAAGTGCATGAGTCCATATGACTAAAAAAAAAAGAAACCCTCTGTGGAACGGAAAAAATAGTAAAAAACCGCCTATACGGTTTTTAGCGTATAGCGCTGACGCGATGAGCAGGCGGCTTTACCTGAACGTTTTGTCTTTTTTCCTGAACGATCCGCGCACATATCCCGAAAACCCGACCAAGTCGAGGATTTCGTAGATATGCTGGTTGACTCCCGAAAGGACCAGCATGCCGCCCAGACCGTTGATGGTCTTGATGGCCTCGGCCAGAAAACCGGCAAAACTGCCGGTAATCTCGAATACGCGCGAGAAGTCCAATTCGATGTTAGTGTGGCCGTTTCTGATTGCCTGGTGGATGCGGAAGGAGGCGGTACGGCAGTCGTCGAGCGAAAGAATGTTGCCCTGCAAATCGATGCGGAGACAGGAACCCGTTTCGTGCATTATCTCAAACCCCTGGATTAATACACTTACTAATGAAATACGTTTAGCGAAAAGGATGAGTCAAGTGTTTTTTCGTATGCGCGCGCAAACGCCATTATTTCAAGAACAAACTTATCAGAAAAACAATTTGTGCAGATATTCGGTCTTATCCTTGATGGGGTTTCAAGAAAGCATCCGCTCTTTGATATTTAATTTTACCCTCAAGCATGGTCATTTCAACGTTGAATTCTTCGTCAAGTACGACAATGTCCGCATCTTTACCGGCGGCTAATATGCCTTTTCTATTTTCCAAGTTAAGGACCTTTGCACCGTTCAAGGACGCCATGCGAATCGCTTCGGTAATTTTGGCGCCAGCATGCTCAATCATGTTCTTGACCGCTTTGTTCAAGGTCAGAGAGCTCCCAGCAATAGTGCCGTCGTTGAGCACGGCCTTGCCACCCTTTATCCGCACCTTTTGATTGGCGAACTCGAATTCCTCCCCTTCGTGCATTCCGCCCGGCTTAATTGAATCGGTTATCAAGATAATGCCGCCCGCTTTTTTGACCTTAAGTAAGAATTCCATGATAGCGGGATGGACATGATACGTATCCGCTATCAACTCTATCTTTAATTCATCCCTGAGCATGGCGGCAAGGGCGACGCCAGGCTGTCTGTGGTGCAAAGGTTTCATGGCGTTAAACATGTGGGTGACATGGGCCGCTCCGTTATCTATGGCCAGTTCTATTTCATCGTAGGTGGCCATTGAGTGCCCAATGGACAGGACAACCCCATCGTTCGCCGCTGCTCGCATTACATCAATTACGCCGGGGAGTTCGGGGGCGGTGGTCATCAATTTAATCAATCCTTTTGACGCCTCCCACATTTTCTTCCACGATGCGACCGTCGGTTTCCATAGATACTCATCGTTCATGGCGCCCTTGAATTCTTTGTTCAAATACGGGCCTTCCATATGGATGCCTTTGATATTCGATTCCGGACTGCCGAGGATATAATTTGCCAGGTTTCTAATATTTTTAAGGAGTTCGGCTTCGGGCATGGCACAGAGAGAGGCGAGAATGGTTGTTGAGCCGTTTTGAAGAAAATAATCGCTTATGGCGTCAAACCCGTCAAAAGCGTCGTCGGTAAAACCGCGTCCTGCGCCTCCATGGACCAATAAATCGACGAATCCAGGCGAAATCATTCGGCCGCTTACGTCGATGACCTCGCAGCCGTGTGGAATAGAGACATCTTTGGCCTTGCCGAGTTCGTATATTTTTGTCCCTTGGATTACAATTACTCCGTTTTCAATAACGCGGAACGGCGTGATAATTGTACCACCAACTAAAGCGATGCTCATTGTTATCTCCGTTAATTACATTATAGCCTTGACTGCCACTTCCTTTTTGTCCGCGTCAAAGGGAACAGTATTGCCCTGAACTTCCCTGCCGTCCACAATCAGCTGACGAACGCCTTTGTTTTTGCCCGAAGGGTTTTTCACTTCTATGTTGTACGTAATGCCCCTGGATATGCGGCGCACCTTGTAGCCTTTCCACTTTTTGGGGATGCAGGGATCGATCAAAAGGCCATTGTATTCCGGTTTGATGCCAAGGATATACTGGGTTGAGCCGATATAGGTCCACGGTATGCTTCCCGTGTGCCAATGGAGCCTGCCGAGTCCATACTCAGGATGCTCATCGCTGGCATAAGTCTGACAGAAGGTATAGGGTTCAATCTGAGAGACGTCCGGATTCTGATAATATGGAAGGGCGGAACGGTAATACTCCATTGCCCAGTCTCCCTTGCCCGCAATTGCGGTGGCAATGACGCCCCACGCATGCGCATGGTTGAACACTGCGCCGTTCTCTTTTAAGCCCGCGACCATGGATCCCACTGGCCCGATTTTTTCATCATACGCAGGATAGGCAGGAGTACATTTTTTAAGGCCGCATTTTATGAACAGAAGTTTACGCATTGACTGCAGGCATTTTTCAAGCCGCTCACCCTCGGCAATGCCCGCAATAACTGCCCAGTTCTGCGCATTAAGGAATATTTTTCCGTACGTGTTCTTGTGCGACCCTACGGGCTCTCCGTCAATGGCAAAAGCCCGAATATACCATTCACCATCCCAGCAATGATCATTGACACATTGCTTCATTTCATCTGCCATACTTCGATATTTTTTCGAATCCTCCGGTTTATTCAATAATCCGGCGATTTCCGCGATCTGGTTGCACGCAAGTACAAATTGGCATGCAACCATCTGCGTTTCACCTTTGCCGTTCAGGTTGATGGCGTCGTTCCAGTCCGCAACACCGATTATAGGCAGGCCGTGCGGCCCTCTCCGGCTCCATTCCCAATCGCAGGTCATGCGCAAATGATCGTAGAGCGAGGCAGAGCCTCCCTCAAAGAAGGGATATTGTTTATCAAATATGGCAACATCTCCCGTCTCCTTTATATACGCGGTTGCGGCATATACGAGCCAGAGCGGGACATCGGAAAAATTACCGTCATTGGCCTTTGCGCCAAGGAGCGGGCTATAACTATGAGGAACATCGCCGCTATTATATTGCAGGGGAATGAGCACATCGAGCGCGTACCGGGACATTTCAGGCGCCACAGAAGCGAGAGCAGTGGCTTTTTGCGCGCGGTCGCGGTATCCGAATCCGCCACCACCCCAGTTGGTGTAGCCATAGTTCACCTTCTTATAGAAATCCATGCGCAGGTTGTATTGATGCCAGCCGTTAAGAAAAACATCCATGCCCTCATCCGGCGTTTCACAGCCGAACACCCCAACGAAATCAGCGTAAAACTTTTTTAATATAAGCAATTCGTTTTCGAATGCAGCATTATTCAACAGGGGCGCTACATGCGCCTGTTCATCTCCCATGGCGTCATATGAACCGAGCGCGAAAAAGAACGTGCGCTCCTCGCCCGGCCTGAGCGCCAGGTCGTACTGGGTGGCTGCAACATGGTATCCGCCGCCTGCATAAAAACTGTCGCATTTTCCCTTTTCAAGCGCAATGGGATTGCTCTCGTCTCGGTATGGACCGATAAACTTGTCACGCCTGAAGCATATGGATTTGGGTTTCTCGGAACAGGTAAAGAATGCGACCCAGGGATAAAACTTCGACTCGGCCATGCTAACCGCTGGATCAGCATAGGGATAATGATAAAAAGTCCTGGTTTCAGGGTCGTACTTGCTGCGTGCCTCGTTTGCGATTGACTGGGCATTGTATTGATCCTTTATCATATTCCAGATTGCCCACTCGTTGTACTGAAAAAGCTTAAGCGTGCGTTTTTTCCCCGATGTATTCTTAACTTTAATCCGCCAGAGTTCGAAATCCTTCTCTATCGGTGAAAAATAGGTGTTTTCAGAAGCTATCCCCTTGTATTCATAGGATATTTTCGTATAGCCCCAGCCATGCCTGCACTGGTATTTGAAGTCTTTTTTCCAGTTGACCACCGGCTGCCATGTCGTGGACCAGTATTCGCCAGTATTCACATCCTTAAGGTAAATGTATCTGCCGGGCCGGTCCTCGGGAATGGCGGCGTAACGGAAACGTGTGATGCGCTTGTTGGCCGCGTCAAGATGGTAGGTGTATCCGCCGGCAGTATTGGATATAACGCCGGAAAAACGTTCGGTTTCTCCCAAATGGTTTACCCATGGGGTCGGCGTGTCGGGACGAATAATGACGTATTCGTTCGCGTGTTCATCAAAATAGCCGTATTTGGTTTTGTTTTTCAAAAGGCGCTCCTTTCGTTCATGGTGGCCCAAAATATAATAATTTGATGGCATGGACAGCAGTGTTATCTACGCGCAGGAACATCCGTTTCATGCGCTGGATCCTGTCATTGCATGCCATGACAGGACCGCTATCCCATGCGGTTCACTTTCCCGAAGGTTCCATGGACAATGGCACAGATTCGCTTTCTGTCTCAATATCGAGCAGTACGCCTTTGGCGTCGAAAACCATCGCTGTTTTAGCGGTGTAGTCCAAACCGCAACCACCGCCGCAGCGATGTTTCCACGATATATGAGAATGTACGACAAACACATGTTTCAGCGTCTTCCGTTTCCCCTTGACGAGGATAGTCCGCTTGTCAGCGGATGCAATATCAGCTCTATAATTCAGCTCAGCGGATGTAATGGCCAATGGTTCAACAACCGAAAAATCCCCTTTTTGGAAACTGATAATCAGAGCGATAAGATCTCCGGCCATTTTTCCATTGACAATAGCCGGTTGTTCGGCGCCGCTGATGGGTTGGCGTCCCGATCCAATCATGGCATGCGCACGCTTTTCGCTGTTTGCACGACGGCGTTCCGCGAACCTTTTCACATCGTTCGATTTTTCTGACTTGACAATCAATCTTAATTCAAAAGCTGTGACATAACGCCTTTGAACGATCATTTTGAAATTTGAGACCGTATCGACAATATCGGGATATGTATCAGGGAGGGACTGCTGGGCCAGCAGTGGAAAGTTCATAAAAAGCAACAGAGAACTGGCAACAATTAATATATGCCTATTACGCATAAAAGCGGCTCTCCAAAGTTAAAAGACATTTTTCAAGGACAAACGTCATACGCCTAACAATATATATATCTTTATGAACTGCTCGCTGTGTGAAAAACAAGCGGATACGTGCTCTAAATATTTGATTTTAATATTCATTACCCTTTATCTTATATATAGTAAAGTATTAGTCTATTTAAAACACCTTCAGGTATTACTTTTTGATCTAATAACTTAAAAACAAAGGGGTTTGTATGATTCAGAAACTTCTTGTCCGCATGTCGCTTTTACTGGCCATTATCACGGGTTCAGTCGCCGCTAATTTGTATGTCTACCCGCCGAATAATGATTCTGTTATGGTGGGCGATTCCATTGAATTCGACTTCCGTGTGATGAACGGGGATATGGAAGCTACGAATCCTCCGGCAATGACAACATTCAGCGTCACTGGATTGCAGACCGGCTGGTCTGCGACGGTAATCGCTCCGACCGAAAGTCCGTACCCCATCCCCGCCAACTATGGCCAAGTATATGTTACCGTCCGGGTTATCGCATCCCCAAGCATCAACGTAGGCGACACCACCACGGTTACCCTCAATGCGGAAAGCGGGGGCACTTTTTCCGCCAGCGCAATGGTCAAGGCCATAAAAGGGAACCAAACAATTTCATTCGCCCCGCTTGCGGACAAGGCTTATATTGATGCGCCGTTTAAGCTCACGGCAATGGCGTCATCAGGGCTTACGGTCTCGTATGCCAGTTCTGACCCGGGAGTAGCCACGGTCTCCCACGATACAGTGACCATTGTCGGGATGGGGACAACCACCATCACCGCTTCGCAAGCTGGAAACGCCAATTTCAACGCCGCGCCAGATGTGGAGCAGACCCTGACAATCACCAAGGCCCCTCAGACAATCACCTTCGATGCGCTTATCGAAAAAACACGGGGAGACGCTCCTTTCGCGCTTACGGCAACAGCGTCATCCGGTCTTCCCGTTTCGTACGCCAGTTCCAACACCGCGGTGGCCACGATATCCGGCAGCACTGTCACCATCATTACCGCGGGCACGACCGTTATTACCGCGTCACAAGCCGGAAACGCCAACTACGATTCCGCTACATCGGTGCAACAGACCCTCACGGTCAACGGAACCCCCCAGACAATCACCTTTAATACGCTTGCCAATAAGACCTACCTGGACGCGCCTTTCGCACTCACGGCCACGGCAACATCCGGTTTGCATGTTTCCTTTTCCAGTTCCAACACCGCGGTAGCCACAATTTCCGATACTACGGTGACCATTGTTGGGGCTGGAAGCACCATCATTACCGCATCACAGGCCGGAGACGCCGACTGGAGCGCCGCTCCCGAAGTGCAGAGGACGTTG
>MFYT01000028.1:8574-61082 GCA_001789205.1 Candidatus Raymondbacteria bacterium RIFOXYA2_FULL_49_16
CAAAGCGGACCAGACCATTACCTTTGGCGCCCTGGCCGGTAAAATGTATGGTGACACTGCTTTTACGCTCACGGCAACAACATCGTCCGGTCTGGCTGTTTCGTATGCCAGTTCCGATACAAACGTAGCCAAATTTTCCGGCTCTTGGGTAACAATCACCGGGGTTGGAACAGCGACAATCACCGCGTCACAAAACGGAAACACCAACTACAACGCCGCCACGAACGTGCAGCAGACATTGACGGTTATTAAAGGCAACCAGACAATCACCTTTGATCTGGTTCCCAACTGTGCGTTCGGCGCACCTTTCGTGCTCACGGCCACGGCATCGTCGAACCTGCTGATTTCGTATGTCAGCACCAACCCGGCCATTGCAACAGCCAACGACAGCATTTTAACCATGCGTGCTGTGGGAACAACCACCATCATCGCCAAACAGGGTGGAAACGCCAATTACAATGCCGCGCCGGATGTGGAGCGGACGTTTACGGTTGTCAAAGGCAGTCAAACCATCACCTTTGACACGATCCCGGATAGAAAATATGGCGACGCGCCCTTTTCGCTCGAGGCCACGACATCGTCGCACCTGCCTGTTTCCTATGCCAGCTCCAACACCGCAGTAGCCACAATTTCAGGCTCTTCCGTAACCATTGCGGAGGTTGGAACAGCTACGATCACCGCTTCGCAAGCCGGAGACGCCAATTACAACGCCGCCACGATTGTACAACAGGTCCTGACGGTGAACAAAGGCGACCAGACCATCAACTTCGCCGCGCTTCCGATAAAAACCATCGGCGATGCCGCCTTCCCGCTCACAGCCACGGCAACGTCGGGCCTGGCGGTCTCGTACGCCAGTTCCAACACGGCCGTTGCAACGGTTTCAGGAACAATAGTGACAATCGTCGGAGTAGGAGCAACACTCATCACAGCTTCGCAAAGCGGTGACGCCCGGTACAACCCAGCGCCCGATTCGAGCCTGACACTGACGGTCAACAAGGCCAGCCAGACAATCACCTTTGCCGCGCTTCCGGATAAACTGCCGAGTGACAATCCTTTCAAATTGACGGCCACAGCATCATCCGGCCTGACAGTGACCTACGCCAGTTCCAACACGGCCGTGGCAACGGTTTCCCACGATACGGTGACCATTGTCGCGAAAGGGACAACCATCATCACCGCTTCCCAAAGCGGAGACGACACCTACTATCCCGCGCCAGACGCGGCGCAGTCATTCCGCGTTGGCAAGACTGACCAGACAATCACCTTTGGCCCGCTTCCGATCAAATGGGTGAACGACCCTGCTTTCGCCCTCTCAGCCTCGGCCTCCTCCGGCCTGGCGGTGACCTACGCCAGTTCCAACACGGCCGTGGCAACGGTTTCCGGAAATACCGTTACCATGCTTACGGCGGGTACGACCATACTCACCGCATCGCAGATCGGAAACGCCACGTACGATTCGGCAGCATCGGTTGCGCAGACGCTGACGGTTGCCCCTGACGCTCAGACCATCACCTTCAATGCCATTCCGGCCAAGGCGGTTGATTCTCTTCCTTTTGCACTCACGGCCACAACAACCTCAGGGCTGACCATTTTTTACACCAGTTCCAACACTGACGTTGCCACTATTTCGGGTACCGTTGTGACCATTATCGGTGCGGGAACAACAACGATCACCGCTTCTCAGAGCGGAAACACCCAGTACGCTCCCGCGGCGGACAAGTACCAGACACTGACGGTGAACAAGGCCGGACAGACCATCACCTTTGACGCGCTTGAAGACAAAACAGTTGATTCCCTTCCTTTTACACTCGCGGCCACGGCCTCCTCGGGACTCACTGTTTCGTACGCCAGCTCCAATACCTCGGTGGCGACCGTTTCCGGCACTATCGTGACCCTCACCGGCGCGGGCACAACCACCATTACCGCTTCACAGGCCGGGAACACCAACTGGAATGCGGCAGCCAATGTGCCGCAGACACTGACGGTAGGCAAGGGCAACCAGGTAATCACCTTCGGCCCCCTTCCAGACTCGGTGGTCGGTGGCGCAGCCATTGAACTGACGGCCACGGCATCATCCAGCCTGGCGGTTTCGTACACCAGCTCAGACACAGCTGTGGCGAAAATTTCAGGTTCTTTTGCGGTCCTGAAGGGTGTGGGCACAACCACCATTACCGCTTCGCAAGCCGGAAACACGAGCTGGAACCCGGCAACCGACGTACAACAAACACTGACTCTTGGCAAGGGCCACCAGACAATAACCTTCGGCGCTCTTCCGGATAAAGTGGTGGGTGACACTCCCTTTGCACTCACCGCCACGGCAACGTCCAATCTGACAGTGACCTACGCCAGCTCAGACCCGGCGGTGGCAACAGTTTCCGGCGCTATAGTGACAATACATGGCGCGGGAACAACCACCATCACAGCGTCGCAAGGCGGAAATGTCAACTGGAACCCGGCAATCGACGCGGAGCAGACGTTGCGCGTCAAACGCAGCCAAACAATCGACTTCGTCATTTCAACGGATTTTAAAACCGCCGGTGATCCCGCTTTTCAAATCAGCGCCACGGCCACATCCGGCCTGACAGTGGAGTTCTCCAGCACCGATACAAGTGTTGCCACAGTCTCCGGCGTTTGGGTGACCATCGTTGGGGTGGGTACAACGGACATCATTGCCAGCCAGGATGGAAACGACGAATACGCGGCCGCGGCCCAAGTGCCGCGTTCGTTCACTGTTCTCGACACAATAGCAACGCAAATCATCACTTTTGACTCCCTTTCAGAAAAAACAGTCGGCGAGGACCCTTTCAAACTGACCGCCTGGGCCACCTCCGGGCTCGCGGTGAGCTATACCAGTTCGGACACAACAGTGGCTAAAATTTCAAACGATACCCTGTTTTTCGTGGGTGCGGGAACCTCGGTCATCACAGCGTCCCAGGGCGGAGACATTCATAATTATCCCGCCACTCCGGTGGACCGGCCGCTGACGGTGCTTCCCACAATGGGCACGGTTGACAATGCTGAAAAGGCCATTCCTCACGCCTTCGCATTTTTGGGCGGCAGGCCAAATCCGTTCAATCCATCAACATCCATAGCCATCGCCGTGCCGCCGGTTGGTACAAAAACAAATCTGGTAACGTTGCGAATATATGACATCAATGGACGAATGGTACGGACGCTGTTGAATAATCCAATGGCGCCAGGATATTACAGTGTTCTGTTTGACGGCAGGTCGGACAAGGGCGTTGCAATCAGTTCTGGCGTGTATGTATGCACAATGAGAGCAAGCGGATTTGAGGCGACAAAAACAATTTTAATGATGAAATAAGTTCAGATGTGTCCGGTTAAAGCCAATGCACGTCTGAGATGATCCAACGGGATTAGCCAGGTTTTATTCGCTTTTTTATCGCACGGCCTGGACGAATTCGCGGAGCAGCCTGGCAGACCCGGTTGCTTCGAGCACGTTGCCCGTGACAATGACATTGGCCCCGGCTGCGACCCGTTCCGCGGCATCATCCGGCGATTTTATGCCGCCACCCACAATAAGAGGAATGGAAATCCCCTGCCGGACATGTCGCACCATCTCAACCGGCACTGGGAGACCAACACCGCTGCCGCCTTCAAGATAGACCGCGTCCATACCAAAGTACTGGGCAGCAAGCGCATGGGTAAGCGCGCAATCGTTATCGTCCCGGCCAATGGGTGTGGTCTGACTGACGCGCTCCACTGCCGATGGTTTGTCCGATGCAACAAGAAGATATCCCATGGATATGGTTTCAAGACCATATTCCCTTATGCGCGGCACGCCTTTGAGTTGTTCCTCTATCAGGAAACGCGGATTGCGTCCGCTGAGGAGCGACATAAAGAGCACTGCGTCCGCTGACCGGACAATCTGGTGCGCATTGCCGGGAAAAATAATGACCGGAATTGAGGACGTGGATTTGATGGCTGTTACGACCCGTTCAAACTGCGCTTCGTCGGACGTGCTGCCGCCGACAAAAAGCGCGTCTACGCCAGCCGCTGAACACCGGGAGGCAGTTTCAGCGCCCGTGGCCTGGTCGAGTTTTTCAGGGTCGATGAGTACCACGTACGAGGCGCCGGATTTCCGGAAGAGACGTTCCTTGACGCTCATGCCATGCTTTCTACAATGGGGCCAATGGCAGCGTACGCTTCGGGGACCTTTACCGCATCCTTGCCGCCGGCTTGTGCGCGGTTGGGTTTGCCGCCGCCTTTGCCGCCCACAATCACGGCAATCTTGTTTACAATGGCGCCCGCATTGAGTTTTCGCGAAGCCACCAAGTCGTCGGAGACTGCGGCAAACACCATGACCTTGCCCTCTGAGGCCGCGATTGCCGCAGTGACTGCTGATCCGGCCTTTGCGGCAAGAGCATCGCAAAACAGGGCAAAGGTGTCTTTGTCAGCGTTGTCGAGACGCGCCCTGACCACGCGTATGCCTTTGACCTCAATTGCCTGGGCAAGAAAAGTATCGAGTTCCTTGAGCGCCTGCTGCTGTTTTACCTGTGCAAGCTCTTTTTCAAGGCCCCGCATGCGTTCGCCCATTTCGGCGATGCGGTCCAGGACCTTGATAAAAGGCGTCTTGAACGAAAGCGAAAGAGACCGCATGGCTGCCGCCTCGGCCCGGAAAAGGTCGCCGAATGCGCGGCCCGTTACCGCCTCAATGCGGCGAATACCGGTCGAGACGCTGCTTTCAGAAAGAATACGGATATACCCGATCTCGCCTGTGCGGGCCGCGTGGGTGCCGCCGCATAGTTCCACGGACGTGCCAGGTATAGACACCATGCGTACCTTGTTGCCGTATTTCTCGTTGAAAAAGGCGAGTGCTCCCTTTGCCTGCGCCTCTTCGGGAGAGGTGACCTCTGTGACAACCGGCAGGTCGGCCAGAACAGCGCTATTGGCGGCCTTTTCAACAGCAGCTATTTCAGAATCGGAAAGCGCTTGGAAATGGGTAAAGTCGAACCTGAAACGGTCGGGGGTCACTGACGACCCAGACTGTTTAACATGGTCGCCGACAGCCTGCCGAAGCGCAGTCTGGATGATATGCGTTGCAGTGTGGTTCCGTCGTATATCTGCCCGGCGGTCAGCATCGACCTGGAGGTTTGCCGTGGTAGATCTGGAAAAATCGATTTCACCTTCACACCGCGCCTTGTGGACAATATCCTCGCCCTCTTTTCGCGTATCATAAATCTCGATAACGCCCTCTTCAAACGTAGCTATGCCGCTATCAGCGCATTGACCACCGCCTTCGGGATAAAAAGGAGTTTTTTCAAAAACAAAATCATATCCCTCTTTGGTCTTGCGTACCTTTCTCACTGGTGTATCGCACGATAAAAGATCGTAGCCTGCAAAGAGTGAACCAGGACCTTCAGAAACAGCGGTCCAGACACCGCCTTCCTTGGCCATGTCCTTAAATTTTGAAGCGCTGCGGGCCCGTTCTCGCTGGGCCTCCATTTCCTTTTCAAACCCCGGTTGGTCTATGGAAAGACCCGCTTCTTCGGCAAGCTGCGCCGTAAGGTCGGGCGGAAACCCATAGGTGTCGTAGAGCATGAATACATCACTTCCTGCCACAACTTTCGAAGCCGCTTTTTTCGCAATTTCCTCGAAAAGCAACAATCCTTTATCGAGGGTCTTTTCAAACGACTGCTCCTCGGACAGCAGAATTTTCTGAACAAAATCAGACCGTTCTTTGAGTTCCGGGTATGCATCGCCCATGATTGAAACAACCGTTGGCACTAGCGTGTGCAGAAAGGGGCCGTGGAAACCCAGCTTTCGTCCGAAGCGGTAGGCCCTGCGCAGCAACCTGCGCAATACATAGCCGCGGCCCAGATTTGACGGCAGAGCGCCATCGGCTATGGCAAAAATGAGCGCCCTGATGTGGTCGGCAATGACCCGAAACGGGGTGCCCTCGTCCCCATGCCCATAGGATTTGCCTGTCATCTTTTCGAGCTGGTCAATGATGGGACGAAAGACATCAGTGTCGTAGTTTGAATGCTTGTCCTGAAGAACAGCG
This sequence comes from Candidatus Raymondbacteria bacterium RIFOXYA2_FULL_49_16, assembly GCA_001789205.1. Classification (GTDB taxonomy): domain Bacteria; phylum Fibrobacterota; class OXYB2-FULL-49-7; order OXYB2-FULL-49-7; family XYB2-FULL-49-35; genus XYB2-FULL-49-35. The sequence goes on from MFYT01000028.1 coordinate 14,600, forward strand.
AGCAGGCGTTCAAAGCCCATCCCAGTATCGATATTCTTGCTGGGTAATTCAGTGATGGTCCCGTTTTTGTCCTTGTTGTTCTGCATGAACACAAGGTTCCATAGTTCGACAAACCTGCCGCACCCTGAAGCGCCCACGCCGCAGACATGGCCGGGCTTGTGTTCGTTTACGCAATGGCCCGCGCCCCGGTCAATATGAATTTCAGAACAGAATCCGCACGGCCCGGTATCTCCCATTTCCCAAAAATTTTCCTGGAGATGGGAAATATGATCGTGGAGAACGTCGGTATGGTCCTTCCAGAAAAGGTCAGCCTCGTCGTCAGTCGTATAGACTGTCACGTAGAGCGCTTCCCGGGGAAGTTTCCAGACGCGCGTAAGAAGCTCCCACGCCCAGACAATGGCGTCTTTCTTGTAATAATCACCAAACGACCAATTTCCCAGCATTTCGAAAAACGTATGATGGTGGTGGTCGCGGCCAACCTCCTCAAGGTCGTTGTGCTTGCCCGACACGCGCATGCATTTCTGGGAATCGACCGCGCGTCTCAGATGTTGTTCGTTGGATATGCCCAGAAAAATGTTCTTGAACTGGTTCATGCCCGCATTGGTGAAGAGCAGCGAGGGGTCGTCCTTGGGAAAAATAGGCGCTGACGGAACAACCGTGTGGCCGCGCTCTTTGAAATAATCGATGAACGTCTGGCGTACGTGTTTTGAATTCATAGTACGGTAAATATAATTTAACTATATAAAACAATTAAAGAAAGTGCGTAAAAATTATTATATTATACCTTCTTACAGGAAACATCAATTAAAAGGAGATATGCATGGCAAAGATCAATTTTGGCGGCCACACGGAAACCGTGGTCCTGCGCAAGGAATTCCCCCTTGAAAAAGCGCGCAAAGTGCTTAAAAACGAGACTATCGCGATCATCGGTTATGGTGTCCAGGGCCCGGCCCAGGGACTCAACCTGCGCGACAACGGGTTTAACGTGATCGTAGGTCAGGCGCCCTCGTTCAAGAAAGACTGGGACCGCGCTGTCGCCGACGGTTGGAAGCCCGGCAAGACCCTCTTTCCCATTGAAGAAGCGTGCGAACGCGCCACTATCATTCAGTATCTTGTTTCCGACCCTGCCCAGCGCGCACTCTGGCCCACAATCAAACCCTATGTGACCAAGGGCAAGGCGCTCTATTTCTCGCACGGGTTTTCAATTGTGTACAAGGCCCAGACAAAAGTCATTCCACCCAAGGATGTTGATGTGATCATGGTCGCGCCCAAGGGCTCGGGCCTCAATGTGCGTCGTAATTTCCTTTCAGGAGCTGGCATCAATTCCAGCTTCGCCGTGTTCCAGGACGCAACGGGCCGAGCCAACGAACGCTGCCTTGCCCTGGGCATTGGTATTGGTTCAGGCTATCTCTTTCCCACCACCTTTCAGAAAGAGGTGTACAGCGATCTTACGGGCGAACGCGGGGTGCTCATGGGCGCTCTCGCTGGAATCATGGACGCGCAGTACGCTACGCTGCGCAAAAACGGCCACAGCCCATCCGAAGCTTTTAACGAAACCGTTGAGGAACTTACCCAGAGTCTCATCCGTCTGGTCGATGAAAACGGCATGGACTGGATGTATCGCAACTGCTCGGTTACCGCGCAGCACGGGGCGCTCAAGTGGAGGCCTATTTTCAAGAAGGCGACGCAGTCCACCTTTGACAAACTCTATGCATCGGTCAAACGCGGACAAGAGACGCGCGAGGTTATCCGCGACTGCGGTAAAAAAGACTATAATAAATATCTCGATAAAAAACTCGCGGAAATCGCGACCAGCGAAATGTGGCGCGCTGGCGCCGCAGCCCGCGCATTGCGTCCCAAAGAGCTGTCCAAAAAAATCACATCAACGACAAAAGGCGTGGGCGGCAGAGCAGCCAACTAGCAGATACAAATACCAAGGCCCCTTGTCCGTTACCGGATAAGGGGCCTTTTCTTTGCTTTCAATAGTAAAAATTATCGGGAGATACTGCGCGCCAGATCCGTCATCGCGGCACTATAGGCGGCTTTCAGATAGGGGTTGACCACGGGAATGGCTTTCAGCTGGTCCACCAAAGGCAGGATTTCTTCCCGTGTGCGCGCGGCATCCAGGTCCTCAATCAACCGATAATATGACGACGCATTTTTTCCAAAATAGGGAGAAAAACTTAGCAGCCGGCTATAACTTTCATTGCTTAAGCACAAGCCGAAGAAAAACCGTTTCGCAATGTATATGCTGTCGGTCGCACGCGTCTCCCGTGTCTTTTCTTTAATCTCGGCGAGGACCGAAGGCTCTAGGTCGGGCGGTTCATCGGGGTTAAAAAACCGGATGCTGTCCGGAGTATTTTCCTCAATATACCGTTCATATTCCCGGTAAAAACCCGAATCAACAGGCGTGCCGTATCTTTGGAGCAAACCCGCGGACACGTATTTGTGGAGCGATTTCCCGTCGCGTGCACCCGTGTTTCTCTCATTACATTCACCCACGCAGGCGATTGTCACGTCCATTGTTTCGCTCTCAGGAATAGAATCGACCAAATCCGTTGTAAAAGCGGACAACAGAAATTTCGAGGGCAGGCTGTCGTATTCCTGGCGCGGCAGTGTGAGCCGCAACACCGCGTTCCAGAGGCCGTAATTGGCCCTTTGCCGGGTGACAACGTCCTGGTTGTAGGGCCGTATAATATCGTCTGTTGTGCCGCTTTTAGCGAAATTGCTCAACGGTTCGGGAAACACGCTGTGCTCAAGATCAACGTTGTCCGACGCAATATCGTATTTTCCAAGGTTGTCCGCGGGATTGGAAACCAACCGTTTGTGGAGCCCAAGCCGGATTGGCGCGATATTCCGCATGTCCACGAAAAGATGCCGTTTTTCCACGTTGTGTGGAACAGCGATAGGCGATCCAGACATGACAATGTCCTTGATCACCAATCTGGGACACTGTTCCGGGTTAACAATGAGTTCGTTGCCATAGAGAACGTTGAAAAGGTGCATCTGCTGATACAGGGACAATTCCAGCGTGCCCAGCGCCACGGAATAATAATCAGAGGGAAAAGGAATTGTTCCCTGGCGATCGCGAATGGAATCAGCGTTGACGCCGGCAACGCCGGCAATGCGGGCGTATACCTGCGGTCCGGTGACCGACACCGGACGGTCTTGTCCGCTGAGCAGCACAGTATCGCCGATCCTCGCAAGCAGCGCAGCAATGGGATTGGACAAGGGGGATGAGCCTATAGCAGATCCACTGATCTCGGTATTAAGGCGGTAGATCATTTCAACGCACAGTATATTGTTTGATTCAGTCAGATGATTGAACAGATAATCATACCCTTCAAATCCCTTATTATGGTTGCTGACCGGATACCCTCCTTTGGCAGAGGTATTCAGATATACCATGCCGGTCCTCCGGTCTTTTTCCGAAAGAAAGGTGCGCGCCCAGGTGAAGGGAGGCGTCACTTCCACGCTGTCAGTCTCCATGGAAAATGGGGTAAAATGTCCCATGTCATAATTCAGCGCGTATAGAATCGGCTTTGCGACGCTTGAACCATTTGGCGTCTTGTTCTTCAGTAGGGACGAGAGCCTGCTGCCAATGCCGTCACGCGAATAGTATGCAAGCAATTCGCCGGTGCGGGAATCTATGGTAGCATAGGCGAAATACTGGCCTGGAACATGCAGGGTATCGCGGCAATAGAAAAAAAGGGAGCGGCGATACGCGTTGCCACCCAGGCGCCTATAGCGGATATTGGTGACCAGCGTATCGCCCGCATGGAGCATGACTTTAAAACCGCTACCTGGTTCGGAAAACACAGAATCAGCGCCCATCACCTGCTTTTTGCGGAATATATCTGATGGGGGACGCGTGCGCACAACATCGCTTCCCTGGCTGCCAATGCGAACATCGGTATATATTGTCGTATCGCGGCCAAAACCCCTTTGCCGCACCAATCGCTCAAGCTGCCGTTGCAGCCGCATGTCGATGGTCAGCCGGATCTTCAGATTGCCTTTCCTGCGGATCATGGTGTTGGGCTGTGAGAAATCCATGTCATTGATTTCGTCGCCAGGTACGCCATTCTGTTTGCATACGGTAAGCCAAAATTCGTTGGCCAGATCTATTAAAGGATCGTGCTCGGAAACAATGCGTACTGGTTTCAATATCTGCAGGGAATCCATCGCAGCTTTCAAGGAATCCTGCGTGCGCGTGTCCCACCCCATTGCAGGGGCGATCCGGGGAAGATCGATTTTCACCTGGGCGATGATCTTGCACCGGATGTTCCTGTTCCATTTCACTAGGCGGGCAAGATACAGGCTTTCGCAGATATCAAGGTCGGCGGGGTTTTTCCCGAACAGCCCCTTGCTAATATCGTAATATCCGGTCATGCCGTATCCGGCGTTCACACAGTGGTTGAGGTATATCTGGAGCAATTCATCCTGTGTGCAATACATCTTCAGGGCCTGCGCGAGTTTGAGCTCCTGCATTTTCCGGCATACGCTTCGTTCCGCGTATACATACCCATTAGCATCAAAGGTGGAAAGCATATATTTGGCGACCTGCTGGTGGATGGTGCTGGTGCCGCGGGGCCGGTGGATTCTCAGATGCATGAGAGAACGGCCAAGTGACTGGAAAAACGCTCGCACGAACGATTTGTATTCATATGCGAGCGAACGGTACCGGAAGTTCTTGTCTTCGGCATAGATGATCGTGTTGACCAGCACATCGTTGAACTCGTTAAGCCGTAATTGCGTCTGCGTGGTCTTTATCTGGGCCAGGGGAAAATCATGGCGGTCCGTAATAAGGATGAAATGCGGCACTTCACGTATGGTGTTCAGTTCCCGTACTGCGGAGAGCGACGGCATGGTACGGTCGATATGCCGAGAACCGGCTTGGAGTGCGGGTTCTTTGGGCACCAGGCTGTCGCTCGAATCATGATGTGTTATCTCACCCGTGACCTGAACCATCTTTTTTGCCAGGTTAATCTCGGACCATACATACCCGAAATGGCGGGATAGTTCGCCCCTTTTTTCCTTTTCAATGATAGTTTTGGCGGAGTGAATAATATACCATTGGCTGAACCACTCAAGGCCGTAATACCCGATGATCAGGGCCGCCAAAGCCGCAAGGCAGCCAATGCCCGCTTGTAATAGGTGTTTCTTAACAGATGGCGCTATAAAGTATCCCATGATATGCATGCGACCAGAGACAATAATGCAGTAAAAAACGAACGGAAAGACGAATGACAGGAACGCTGCACCTAGCCCATTCTCACTCGCACTGACTCGGCATGGTATTGCATGCCCTCTTTTTCCGCCATGGCAATGATCTTGCTTCCAGATTTTTTCAATGCCCTGTCCGAGTACTTGATGACACTCTGGCGTTTGACAAAATTGTACACACCCAGCGGCGAATAGAAGCGTGCAGTGCCGTTGGTAGGCAGCACATGGCTTGGCCCGGCAAAATAATCGCCAATGGATTCGCAGGTGGCGTATCCGAGAAAGATTGCACCCGCGTGCCTGATTTGCTTCAGCGCAATTTCCGGCTGCTTCACCATGAGTTCTAGGTGCTCGGGGGCAATGGTATTTGCCACTGCACAGCATTCGGCAATATCCTTGAGGACACAGATAAGGCCATAGTTGTTGAGCACCCTGGTAATAACCGGATTACCAGAGGCTAATGTGTTGATTTCTTTCTGCACTGCCTTTGCCAATTTCATGCTCGGGGTCAGCAATACCGACGATTCGAGGCCTGTACCATGTTCGGCCTGCGACAGGAGGTCGCGCGCCACATACGCGGCCGGCGCACCCGCATCGGCAATGACACAGACTTCACTGGGGCCAGCGATCATATCGATATCAACAATACCATAGAGTTGCTTCTTGGCCAGTGACACGTAGATATTTCCCGGTCCCACAATTTTATCGACCTTGGGAATGGAGCACGTGCCAAACGCAAAGGCCGCAATGGCCTGCGCACCGCCAATACGATAGACCTCGGTGACCCTCAGGGCCATAAGCGCATAGGCAATGGCCGGATCAAGCCCGCCCGAGACCGGCGGCGTGGCAACTAAAATACGCCGAACACCCGCGATCTGCGCGGGAATAACGGTCATAAGAACAGTTGAAAAAAGCGGCGCCGAACCCGCGGGAATATAGATGGCAACGCTGTCCACAGGCAGGACCCGCTGGCCAAGGACTACGCCGTCACCCATGTGCGCGGAAAAGCCGGCCTGCCGCTGGAGCAGATGATAGCGCTTGATATTGCGAATGGCCGCATTGATGGCGACCCTGATCCTGGGTTCGCACAGCATTGCGCGCGCTTTTAGGCCGGGAAAGGGCAGTCTGACCGTGCGGCCGTTTATGACTGTCCGGTCAAACTTCTTTGTGAGTCTGAAAAGCGCCTGGTCACCCTCCTCACACAGGGCGGCAATGATCGCGGCAACGGCCTTTTCCTGCTTCTCAAACCGAAGATTTCCGCGCCCAAGTATTTTCGCCAGGGCCGCTGATCCCGTTCCTTTGGCAATTCTGATCATTGAAATAATTTCATCTCCTTTGCGATTTTATACTCCAACGAGTCGATGAGCGCGATCCACGACGCCTCGATGATATTGGACGAAACGCCTATGGTGCCCCAATACTCGCCGCCATCGGTCGAGGTGATGAGCACGCGCACTTTGGCATTCGTACCATCACGTCCGTCGAGCACGCGCACCTTGTAATCAACCAGGCGCACCTGGGTAAGCTCCGGATAAAAGGTACTCAGGGCCTTGCGCAGGGCATGGTCAAGCGCCGATACCGGTCCATTGCCATCGGCCGCCGTGTGTTCGATACGTTCGCCCGCCTCCACTTTAACCGTGGCCTCGCTAAACAGTTTACCTTCGGTAAGTTCCTCGGTGATGCGGCACCCTAAAAACCGGAACTTGTCCGTAAAAAGGCCTAGTTCCCTCAGCATGAGCAACTTAAAAGACCCTTCCGCCGCCTCAAACTGGTACCCCTGGTGTTCCATGTCCTTGACACGGCTCAGCAGCCGCGCCACTGCCGGGTCTTTTTTCGAGACATCCGGTTTAAGCCTCTGGAGCTTCTCGACTACCGCCGATCCTCCGGACTGGTCTGAAAGAATATAAAGCCGGGTTGCGCCCACGAGATCCGGATTGACATGTTCAAACGACCGCGCTACCTTCATGACCCCGTCGATGTGCGCGCCGCCCTTGTGGGAAAAAGCGGCATCGCCCACATAGGGCTGCCGCTGGTCGTGGGCGATATTGGCCATCTCGGAGATAAAGACAGCCACGTCGTGAAGCTTTTTGAGCTGTTCGCCGGACACTACATTGAGGCCCATCTTTATCTTGAGATTGGGGATGATTGTCGAGAGATTGGCATTGCCGCACCGCTCACCGAATCCGTTCATGACGCCCTGTATCTGCACCGCTCCCAGCGACGCGGCAATCATGGTATTTGCCTCGGCGCAGCCCGAATCATTGTGGGTGTGCACGCCCAGGGGCGTTTGCACCCGCTGCTGCACCGCTTCGAAGATTTTCTGAAAATCCATGGGAAGGCAGCCGCCATTGGTGTCGCAGAGGACAATGCAGTTTGCACCGCCCTTTTCCGCGGCCAAAAGCGTCTTGATCGCGTAATCGGGATTGTTCTTGTACCCGTCGAAGAAGTGTTCGGCGTCATAGATCACCTCTTCGCACTGCGTCTTGAGATAGGTCACGGTCTCGGAGATCATGCGAAGGTTCTCCTCAAGAGTGGTCTTGATGACTTCGAGCACATGCAGGTCCCAACTTTTGCCGAAGATAGTGATGACCGGCGCCTTGCTTTCGACCAGGGCCTTGACAATGGCGTCGTCTTCGGGTTTTGCGCCCGGACGGCAAGTTGAACCAAAAGCCGCTATCCGGCTGTTCACCAGCTTTTCTTCGCGGATCTGCTCGAAAAACTTCACGTCAGTGGGACTGGTGGGGTTTGGCCACCCGCCTTCAATGTAGTGGACGCCCAATTCATCAAGTTTTCGAGCGATCTGGAGCTTGTCTGTAAGAGAGAGGGAGATACCACTGGCTTGATTGCCATCGCGCAGCGTTGTGTCGTATAGCGCGGGCGCAGCACCCAGCGAAAGTCGTGATTGTTGCATGAGGTTCCTTTTCTTATTTTACGAGCGAGGCCACAAAATCACCGACCTCAGACGTGGACATACCCATCCGGCCCGCGGCCAGACTCTTTATCCGGCCCGAGGCCAGGACGTCGCTTACGGCCTTGTCTATGGCGCGCGCCGCCTTTTCCTCACCCAGCGAATCGAGCATCATGCCCGCGGCGCTTATGGCCGCAAGCGGGTTTATTACGTTCTTGCCCGTATATTTGGGGGCGCTTCCGCCCATGGGCTCAAACATCGAAACGCCTTCGGGATTGATATTGCCGCCCGCGGCAATGCCTAGCCCTCCCTGGATAATCGCGGCAAGGTCGGTAATAATGTCGCCGAAAAGGTTTTCGGTGACAATCACATCATACCATTCAGGCTGTTTGACAAACCACATGGTGCATGCGTCGACATGATTGTAGTCCTGCTTGATGTCGGGATAGTTCGCGTCGCCCATCTCCTTGTGCACGCGCACCCAAAGGTCGCCGCAATGGGTAAGCACGTTGCATTTGTGCACAAGGGTGAGCATTTTCTTCGCGCTGTTGCGCTTGCGTGTAAGTTCGTAGGCGTACTTCATGCAGCGTTCGACCACAGGACGGCCATAGACCATGACCTGCGTGGCGATTTCCATGGGTGTGCCTTTCTGGACCACACCGCCTAGACCCGTGTAAATACCGCCGGTATTCTCGCGCACAACGACAAAATCGATGTCCTTTGGGCCTTTGTCCTTGAGTGGCGTTTCCACACCCGGATAAAGTTTCACAGGCCTGAGGTTAATATATTGGTCAAGGGCAAAACGCATTTTAAGAAGAATGCCGACTTCCAGTATGCCGGGTTTCACGTCCGGATGGCCGATAGCGCCAAGATAAATAGTATCAAATTTTTTAATGTCCTCTATGGCCGCATCGGGCAGGGTCTCCCCTGTCTTCATGTACCGTTCGCCGCCGAAGTCGAAATTGACGGTCTCGTATTTGAAGCCGTATACTTTGGCCGCCGCATTCATGACTTTGAGACCTTCGTTGACGACTTCCGGACCGGTCCCGTCTCCGGGGAGTACTGCGATCTTGTGCATTGTGTGTTTCTCCTGTTGGTGCGGTCAGTAAACCGCCCTGTATAAGTTAATATCTCTTATCGGCGAACTCGACCCATCCTCCGGCTTCAACGAGCGAAGCGTCAAAGGGCGAAAGGAAAAAAGTTATTTCTTTTCGGCCATGCGAACTTGTGACGGTAATTCTCCTGGCGCTAAAATCAATGTCCATTACCGCATCATCCGCTTTCAGCGCGAAAACCCCTTCTATGTCTTCTTTTTTCAATTCAATGGCCAGCAGCCCGCAGTTGAACATGTTCTGCCTGAAAATACGGGCATAGCTCTCCGCAATGACCGCGGTTATGCCGTTGACCTCAAGGACCCACGGCGCATGTTCCCTGCTCGATCCGCACCCGAAATTCGCCCGGGTAATAATGACGCTTTTTCCCGCGCAATCAGCGGGCCCTGAAAAGCTGGGCAATTTCAGGTCTTCGAGAATATGGGGCTTCAACGCCTCCTTTGAGACCTCGGTCAGATATTTTGCTGGAATAATTTCATCCGTATTAATATCCGATCTGTCGAGAAACAACACACGTCCTGAAAAATTCTTCATATATACCTTTCTTACAGATATTTCCTGGGATCGGTGATGACACCCGTAATGGCGGTCGCGGCCGCTGTTGCCGGACTCATGAGATGCACCATGCCTCCCTTGCCCATGCGTCCGAAAAAATTCCTGTTTGTTGTGCTCGCGCATACTTCGCCCGATGCGAGCACCCCGTTGCTCATGCCCAAACAGGCGCCGCACGTGGGATTGGTGACGCACATTCCCGCTTTCATGAACGTATCGATATAGCCGCGCTTGAGCGCTGCCGCGAATACCGCAGGAGTGGCAGGTGACACAATACCCCGTACTGTGGGAGCTATTTTTTTCCCTTTCAGCATTTTCGCGGCAATGGCCAGATCTTCGAGCCTGCCGTTTGTGCACGATCCCAGGTATACCTGATCGACTCGTGTTCCTTTAACCGCGCTCACCTCTTTGCTTTCGTCGGGCTTGTACCCGACCGTTACCCGAGGAGCCGATTTCGATACGTTGATGTCTAAGACTCGGACATATTCGGCATCAGGATCTGAGTGCCATTTTTTAAAGGCCTGTACTGCAGCACCGGTGCTCGCATACTGTTTTTTTATAAAAGGCCAGAGATATTTTACCGTGACCAGATCGGGCATGCAAATCCCGCTGGTGCCGCCAGCCTCAATTGCCATATTGCACAGAGTCATGCGTGAATCCATGGTCATGGCCGCTACCACGGGTCCATGGAACTCAATGACGCAGTCCGTGGCCCCCTTGACCGTCAGTTTGTTTATAACTTCAAGGATAAGATCCTTTGCATAGACGCCTTTTCCCGGCTTGCCCGTAAGATTGACTCTGATTGTCTGAGGCTTTCGGAATGCACACACGCCTTTGAGTATGCCCACTTCGAGGTCAGTAGTGCCCACGCCAGCGGCAAACGCCCCAAAGGCGCCATGCGTGCAGGTATGTGAATCGCCCATGATGATCGTATATCCCGGACGCACAAAGCCCTTTTCAGGAAACAGGGCATGACAGACGCCGTTGCTGCCCACATCGAAGAAGTCCTTGATCTTGTGGCGGCGCGCCCAGTCGCGCATTATTTTTCCCTGCTCGGCTGTTTTGCTGTCCTTTGCCGGCGTTACGTGGTCTATAACCGCCTTTATCCGGTTCCGGTCAAACACCCGGTCTTTACCGCGCCTGACAAGGTCGTTTATGGCAATGGGCGTGGTGATCTCGTGACAGAATACCGCGTCCAGTTTCAGCACATAGGTCCCCGTAAATGGTTCATCCGTGCAATGCGCGTCGAATATTTTCTCAGTTATCGTCTTTCCCATAAATACGTCCTCTCCTTAGTTCTCCGAAACCGCGACCTTACCGCTCCTGACAAATTCGTGTATGCCGTAGGGCCGCAGCAGTTCTATAAACCGTTCAATCTTGTGTGAAGGCCCCGAAAGGTCAATGATGATGTGGTTCTTCGTGACATCTACGACCTTTGCCCGAAACACGTCGACCAGTTCAAATATCTCGGAACGAGCATTGCCCGCGTTTACCTTGATCAGAATGAATTCGCGCACAATATAGTTCCGTTTGTGCGATATGTCCTGGATTTTGATGGTATCAACCAGTTTGTTCAGCTGTTTGGCCACCTGCTCCACTTTTTCATCCGTGCCATGCACCACAAGATGGACCTTGTAGATGTCCGGGTTTTCAGTGGGTGCGGCAATGATGCTTTCGATGTTGTACCCACGCGCCGACAGAAGACCGGTGATACGGGCAAGCACGCCCACACGGTTTGCGACCGTGATTATTATGGTATGTTTGTCTTCCATCATGCATCTCCTGTTATTATTTCGTTAATCGACTTTCCGGCCGGCACCATGGGATAGACGTTTTCCATGGACTTGACCACGAATTCCATGAGCACCGGCCCCTTGGTCTTAAACCCTTGTTTGAGCACCTTGTCCACATCAGAGGGTTTCTCCGCCCGCAGACCCAGGAGCCCGTTGGCCTCGGCAACTTTGACAAAATCGGGCCAATAGACGCCCTTGCATTTTTTTCCCGGCCCTTTGCATTGCGGCGGACACTGGGGTCCCTGCCTCAGACAGGTACTGGCATAGTTCTCTTTCCAGAAAAGCTGCTGCCACTGACGCACCATGCCAAGGTATCCATTGTTGAGCACCACGATCTTGACCGGAATTCTGTTTACCGCGCAGGTGGCAAGCTCCTGTATGTTCATCTGAATGCTGCCGTCTCCAGAAATATCGATGACCTGCCGCTTGGGAAACGCCATGGCCGCTCCCATAGCAGCCGGCAGGCCGAACCCCATGGTGCCAAGGCCGCCTGAACTCAGGAACGACCGCGGCTGCCGGTGTCTCAGAAAAAGAGCGCTCCACATCTGGTGCTGGCCAACGTCAGTGACCAGAATAGCATCGTCTTTCATGAGATGGCTTATACGGTCGATCACGTATTGGGGCACAATGGGTCCGTCTTTCTCCTGTTTGTAAGCCAGCGGGTGCTTGGTCTTCCATTCGTTGACCGTCTTGTTCCATTCATCGGGCTTGCGGGCTGCGACCTTCTGAATGAGTTCAGCAAGCACATTCTTTGCATCACCCACCACCGGAATGTCGGTCTTCACGTTCTTGCTTATCTCGGCAGGGTCGATGTCCACATGGGCCACGATGGCCTGTTTGGCAAAGGTTTGCAAATTGCCCGTGACCCGGTCGTCGAAACGCGTGCCCACAGCAACCAGAAGGTCGCACTGCATGAGCGCGTAGTTCGCGGCAACGCGGCCATGCATTCCCGGCATGCCCAGAAAGAGCTGATGGTCTGCAGGAACGCTGCCCAGACCCATAAGCGTAATGACAACAGGGATGTTCGTCTTGTTGATAAACTTGACCAGTTCGGGGCTCGCGTTTGAGCTGATGATGCCGCCGCCTGTATACAGCAATGGCCTCTTGGCATTGGCAATGGCATGGGCAAGCCGTTCGATCTGGCGCGCATTTCCCTTGAGCGTGGGTTTGTAACCTACCAAGTCAACGGTCTTTGGGTACATGTAGTTCTTCAGCGACGCGTTGATGATGTCAGCCGGAATGTCGAGCGAGACCGGCCCAGGCCTGCCTGTGCTGGCGATATGGAACGCCTCTTTGATGATGCGCGGCAGTTCCTCAATGTTCTGCACCAGATAGTTGTGCTTGCAGATTGAACGGGTGAGTCCCACCACGTCCGCTTCCTGGAACGCATCGGTCCCAATGACCGGGCTGCGCACCTGTCCTGAAATGACCACTATGGGTATTGAGTCGAGTTGGGCGTTCGCGATGCCCGTGACGGTGTTGGTCGCGCCCGGACCCGAAGTGACCAGGCAGACGCCCACCTTGCCTGTGGCGCGCGCATAGCCATCGGCGGCGTGCGTCGCACCCTGTTCGTGGCGCGTGAGGATAAACCTGATCTCCCTGGTGCGGTTGAGCACATCGAAAATGGGGATGACTACGCCGCCCGGATACCCGAACATAACGTCGACCCCTTCCTTTTTCAATGCATCGATGAGTATTTCTGCGCCTGTCATATAATTCCTTTCTTTTCTGTGTACGTTGCCATTCCTATTCCAGGACCGCACCCTGGCTTGCTGATCCCACGAGCCGTGCATACCGGCCTAGCGCACCGTAGTCTACCCGCGGCTTGCGCGGCTTCCACGACTTTGCGCGCTTTTTCAGCTCTGCTGCAGATACTCTTACTTCTATTCTCCCCTTGGGAATATCGATGAAAATCCTGTCTCCTTTTTTCACAAGCGCAATGGGGCCGCCGGTTGCAGCTTCGGGTGCTATGTGGCCAATGCAAGCGCCACGCGTGCCGCCGGAAAACCTGCCATCGGTAATGAGCGCCACGCTTTCGCCAAGCCCCCGGCCCATGATATAGGACGTAGGAGAGAGCATTTCCTGCATGCCCGGTCCCCCGCGCGGACCTTCGTACCGTATGACCACCACGTCTCCTGACTTTACTTTGCCGGAGAGTATTCCTTCGCACGCCTCTTCCTGGCTTTCAAAAATGACCGCGGGCCCCTCGAAGACCCGCATAGCGGGAGCAACACCGGCAAATTTGACCACGCTGCCTTCGGGCGCAAGGTTGCCGTAGAGCACCGCAAGACCACCTGCCTGTGAATAGGCCTTTTCCACCGTATGAATGACCTCGCCATCAGCATCGGGCGCTGCTTTGATATTTTCCCCCAATGTTTTTCCCGTGACCGTGTCACACGACAGATCAAGAAAACCGTGTTTTCCTATCTCCTTGAGTATGGCGCTGATGCCGCCAACGCGGTCCACGTCTTCGATGTGCCAGTGGCTCGATGGCGCGACCTTGCAGATATTCGGTGTCTTTTTGCTCAGGCCATCGATTCTCTTTAGACTATAGGCAAGGCCTGCCTCTTTGGCAATGGCAAGCGTATGCAGCACAGTATTTGACGAACCGCCCATGGCCATATCAAGGACAATAGCATTGTCCAAAGACTTTTTCGTTATGATGTCACGAGGCTTTATGTCTTCTTTCACCAGCTGCACTATGCGCTGGGCAGCGGTCTGGTACAGAACCTTTCTTCGTTCATCGGTTGCCAGAACCGTTCCATTGCCAGGCAGGGCAATGCCAATGGCCTCGCACAGACAATTCATTGAGTTTGCCGTGTACATACCCGCGCAACTGCCGCACCCGGGACAGGCAAAGTCTTCTATGGCTTTGAGCTCCTGTTCGCTGATCTTCTTTTCCGTGAGCTGGGCAACACCCTCGAACACTGCGGTAAGATCGAGCACCCGGCCGTCAGCACCCTTTCCCGCGCGCATGGGCCCGCCAGAGACAAAAATTGTGGGGATATTGACCCTGACTGCGGCCATAATCATACCCGGAACAATTTTATCGCAGTTGGGAATACAGACCATGCCGTCGAAACAGTGGGCACGGAGCATGGTTTCAACCGCGTCGGCAATGACTTCGCGCGACTGGAGCGAATAGCGCATGCCCATGTGGCCCATGGCAATGCCGTCGTCGACCGCGATGGTGTTGAAAATAAAAGGCATGCCACCGGCCTGATATACAGCTTCTTTGACCATTTGGCCAACTTTGTCGAGGTGTACGTGGCCGGGAACTATGTCGGTATATGAATTCGCGATGGCAATGAAAGGCCGGTTCATGTCCTCATCTTTTACGCCGCACGCTTTCAGGAGCGAACGATGGGGCGCACGTTCAAATCCTTTTTTAATGGTATCGCTTCTCATAACTCTTCCCTTGTTAAGTTAATGAATTTAATGCATTAAAATAGCCATTTCCACATTCTCATTTCAAAACAATAAACCCCCCTCCGCTGGTGCGGAAGGGGGTTTATTTTTCTTTTGGTATTTGGGAACTAAACCCTACCCTCTCGCACCTCTACATTGGGGTACAATAAGTACTACTGTAATAAGCGATACGAGAGAATGGATTCTGTATTTCATAATCTACATAATAAGATAAACAAAATTTTTATAAATGTCAAATATTTTTTTCTCCACCTAACGTAAGCTAGTCCCGCGCCTTTACATTCCACAAGGAAGGGGACAACATCAAGGCAATAATCGTTTTGCTAGAAAAAAAAATGCTTTTTAATCATAGTGGTTGAGTATGGCACAGTTAAATACATATATTATAACAAATTACAATAGCATACTTTTATGGACCAAATAAAACCGCACAAAAAACTGGGGGCTGTTCTCTTTGACCTTGATGGTGTTCTGGTTGATACTGCGAAATGCCATTTCCTGGCATGGAAAAAAATAGCCGAACAACTCTCCATCACCATTGATGAGAAAGTGAATGAAAAGCTGAAAGGCGTTGACCGCCGCGATTCATTCCTGATAATTACAAGAGGCCGCGCCTTTTCAGAGCCTGAAATACACCAGTATTGCACATTGAAAAATGGCTACTTTCTCGAATTCATTTCGCGTCTGACTGCAGAAGACGTATTACCGGGAGTCCGCCCCCTTATCAAATCGCTCGATACCCAAGGAATAAAGAAAGCTGTCTGCTCGGCAAGCAAGAACGCACGGACCATTCTGGCAAATACCGGGCTGATAAAATATTTTGATATTGTGATAGACGGCCATGCTATTGAAAGGGGGAAGCCCGATCCCCAAGTTTTTCTTGCGGCTGCGCGTGCCTTGGCCGTTAATCCTGCAACGTGTATTGTCATCGAAGATGCGCAGGCGGGTATTGAAGCCGCCCGTCGCGCGGGCATGAAGGCCGTTGGCGTGGGTGAACGCCATGTGCTGGCGCACGCTGATACGGTTATAAAAACGCTGGTTGAACTTTCCGTAAAGACGCTTCAGTCGCTGCTCTGAACCTGTTGTACAAATAGACCAATCATATTCTGGTTTGAATGGCTTTTTTTAATTCTTCAAGTGCGTGTCCCTTTAAAAGCAAAATGTGGCTGTCCGTAAATAACGCCTTAGGTCTGCTTGTTGTTGCCCCAGCTGTCCCAAAAGACAATCTCTTCCAGGGCCTTGCGGTTTTTCTCCCGGATTATCCGCTCTTTGGGATATCCGACGGTCAAAAGGCAGAGCACTTTTACATTGCGGGGAATATTCAGAATTTTCTTCACGCTCTTTTCGTCAAACCAACCGATCCAGCAGGTACCCAGACCCAATTCGGTCGCCTTGAGGACCATATGTTCCATGGAAATGCCAAAATCTATCTGATGGTAATCGGTCCCGGTGACCAGGGTTCCCACGCCATTTGCCAGCAGGTCGAGTTTCGCACACCCGGCAATGACCACAGACGCGTCGCGCATCCAGGGATTGCGCACAACAGCCCTGCTGCCTTCGTCACTGATCCGGTGGATGGTGTCCCTGTTTGCGACCACCACGTAACGCCAGGTCTGACTGTTGCATGCTGATGGCGCAAGCCGGGCAGCCTCGCAAATGGCACGGATGTCCCCGGGCCGTACCGGCCCAGAATTGTATGAACGGCATGAGTAGCGGGCCTGGATGATTGCGTCAAGATTCATATCGCCTCTATTTCTATTGCCTCAGTTACGCCAAAATAAACTTTAATATCTCTGCAGGCGCAGCGACCAGTTGGCGTGCTCCGTATTGAAGCAACTCGTCCGCCCCTCTGAAGCCCCACAGCACACCAAGGGGAAACATGCCCGCAGAAATTGCTGTTCGCATATCTGTGCTTGTATCGCCGACATACAAAAAATGGTCCGGACGCACATTCATTTCATGGGCAATGGCCAAGGCTGCCTGCGGATCGGGTTTATGGGGAACACCTGCGCGCGCGCCATATGCTGCGGCAAAGGAAATGTGAGGGAAAAACCGGCACACCATGGCCTTGGTGAAATCATCGGGCTTGTTTGAGAGAACCGCACAGGGTATGCCACGGCTGGCCAGGTCTGCTAAAAGTTCTGGAATTCCCTGATAGGCATGCGTTTTGTCCGCCCAATGCGCTGCATACTCAACGCGCATATCTGCAACGATTTCATCGAGCATGGCTTCGGACCGATGCTCAGACGACAACGCACGCATGGCAAGGTTGCGCACACCATCGCCAACAAAGAGTTTGTATGCATCGTATCCGTGTTCCGCAAAACCGCGCTTGTTCATGCAACGGTTCATACAGTCCGCAAGGTCTTCGATGGTGTCGAGTAGAGTACCGTCGAGATCGAAGAGGATGGCGTCGAAACGGGGATTCATTGGAAAGGAATATAAAAAATTACGTCCCTGGTACCAAAATGGTACCAGGGACGTAACCTAACCTGACCTAACTTAATTCGTTAAGTTTCGTTACTTCGCGAATACCACCTTCTGTTGCAATACCTTGTTACCCACACGGGCGCGGATGATATTGGTATTAGTATCATTGCAATTTGCATGCCATAAGTTTTAAGCTATTAAAAAGCGTTTTTTAAAGCATGCCCCTGACATTTATGTCAAAATCTTAAAAATGTGGGGATCTACGCTGATATTTATGTCAGAGTCGGTTACTTCAGAAGAATCAATGCTTTGGAATAGACCCTGCCGTCGATAACGGCTTTAGCGATGTAGGTCCCGGACGGAAATGCCGAAGCGTCCCAAATGAATTCAGCTGGTCCGCCTGAGGCGGAGCAGCGGGCAGCGGGCAGTTTTTGGATTAGTTTCCCGTACAAATTCAAAATTTCTATAGTCACATCATCGCTGCCTTCAGCCTGCGGCATCCTTACTGCAATCCGGGTAAATGGATTAAACGGATTGGGGCTGATAGAAATCTCAGGTTCTTCATTCTTAAAAACTTTCTGTTCGCTTTCCGTTGCTATGTCTCCTCCGGCCAAATAGAGCGAATCGAGAAAATACCGCATGGTCGCATACCCCTTGCCATTGTCGCTCTGATATCCGTTCATGGCAGCGGTAAAATAATCAATCCCAAGATACGCGTACGAAGATACTGTGTATGGAATCTGAAGCGTCATCAAGGCGATGTTTGTACACCCATCGCGCAACTTCGCGTACAGAACCGATCCGCTCGATGAAGTTGAACAGACAATCGCATAGGAATGGCCCTCGCTGAGCAGTCCTGTCTGTACTGTATCCTTGGAATTGTAGATGGTTCCATTCGACGCGTAGATGCCAAAAATTGGGCCATCGTAGGTGCGTCCAAAACCAACCATGATACCGGTTGAACCATTATTACCATAGGGAGTTGCAAAGCCATAACTGGTAAGGCCAATAAATGCCATGGAATACAAGTCAAGTTTATTGATCGTGACTTTTGCATTCATAAAAAAATGCGGATTTCCTGACATGTTAAATCCATAGGTAAAAAGATCCGCGTACAAATAGGAACTGTCGCCCACAACTGTGATAATTTTATACACATCGGAACTGGCGCAGGATGAAAGATCGGAAAACGCGGTATCTATCCACCGTGCAGCCTGAGAGCCACGCGAGATCCAGTAGGGATTTGAAGCTAAACCCCATGAATAGTCGTACTGCGCAAAACTCAGGACTGCGCAGCTAAGAATGAGGAAAAGCGCCAATTTTTTCATAGTCCACCCCACGGGAAAAGACCGCAATTTACATGCCATTATTACGCACAAGAACAGATCTCTCTATGCAATCAGCAATAACCTCATGATACTTCTCTAAATGCAGAAAAAGCCTGAAATAAGCGCGAATTTCAGGCCCAATCACCTTGGTACAGGAAGTCACATTGATTTGATTGTCCGAATAAACCACTTCACCGCTATTCAACGCAGAATTAAAATCATCGCTTATTCGAACCGTATCAAATACAAGTACATAGCTGAATCTGCCCTCGAAGAATTCAAGTGAGTCTTCGTACGGAATCCAGGTAATGGTGTATAAACCAGCTGTGGTATCGGTATATATTTCAATACCTGCTGGTCTGCAATTTGAGGAGGGAGGAAGATCCACGGGCATAAGACGCATGGAGACCGTAAGCGGAGTATCGTCCTCAAGGTCAAAACGGGTGTTTCCCGTATATTTCAGCATGCTTCCCCGATAGAGTGAAATGGTGAGGGTCAGGTTTTCACCTGCGGGAATACCGTCTACAAGGCCCGAAACCGTTGAATCTGTGACATGCAACTGGGCTCCGGTTATCTGCATGCTACTTCCCGCAACCTCAGCAAGGCCACTGTCGGCCCCTGAAAAATCGCCCGCAAGATCTATTCGTACCTCTCCTGTGAGCATTGGTTCAACAGCCTTCTGACAGGAGAGTGCGCACAGGCATAAAAGATAAAGTGCAATTATTTTCATTTGTATAGATAAACATTGTCCAGATAAAATTCAATATATGTCCCAATGCCGCGTATAGCGACAAACTGCGGCACATTATCCTGTTGGACCAGCAGTTCAATGTCCTGCGGCAGCACATTCCGTACGCTTTTATTTTCCGAGAACACCAGCCGGTTATTGGCAAAAGTCAGCAGGTACGAAACCCATTCATTATCAAAATGGATGAGCGAAACAGAGGTGTTTGGCCCCCACTCTCCCTCTGAAACCAGGGCAAAAAGCAGTGAATCGGGTGTGTGGCGTTCAATGGCAATGCCCGTAAAATCCATTGCGCCGTGCACGGCAGTATCGCCGGTAAAACCAATATAGAGCATGGCGCCAGTGTCCCACGTGGCCACCTTCAGGTCGAATTTTAAAAGAAACGAAGGCAAGACCATGTCAGCGTCCCGATACAGACAGGAATGGGTTGTGGAAAAGTTGACCCTGAAATCGCTGTGGTTCCAGAAAGTAAAAACATTGTAAGCAGTATCGGTAAAGAACTTGCTCTCGCCAACCCCGAATCCCGTGCCATCGACCAGTGTCCAGGGAGTCATGGCAACAGTGACCTTTTTCTCAGGAGCAACCGGAGTGATTGTTTCGAAGCGGACACAATTGGCAAAAAACAAAAGTATGATCCCCCCGAACGAAATCATTCGACGGCAGTACGAGACCATAGCACCGTTCGCTGAGCGCAGTCGAAGCGAATGGTGCTGGCCGCGCGCTTCGGCTTCACTCACCGTGCGGCCCTTGACAGAGAATTTAATCCACATACCGGTATATTGTCCTTGGATCAATGCCCAGGTCCTGGGCCGCCTTGGTCTTGTTGCCGTTATTCAATGCCAATACTTCGCTGATATAGTTCTTCGTGAACCGCTCTTTTGCTTCGCTCAAGGGAAGGATCGCAGTCTCGGCTCCTTCGCCCAGTTCAAGGTCCTTGTCCGTGATATCCTGGCCCGGGCAGAGGGTTGCGGCGCGTAAGATGCGGTTCTTGAGTTCCCGGACATTTCCCGGCCATGGGTATTTCAAGATTGCGCTTTCAGCCTCTTTTGAATAATGCATTGGCTGTTTTCTGCCAGCATTGATCTTCTCGAGCAGGCTACGCGCGATATACAGGGAGTCGAGCCCCCGGTCGCGAAGCGCTGGCAAACGTATCTCGAGTCCGGCAAGCCGGAAATAGAGGTCTTCCCTGAAATTACCCGCCTTGAGGTCCTTGTTGGTCGCGGCAATGACCCGTACATCGACCTTCCGTACCACGGTGTCGCCGACCATCTCGATCTCACCGGTCTCCAGGACGCGCAGCAGCTTTGATTGGGCAGCGGCGGGCATGTCGCCGATCTCATCGAGAAATATGGTCCCTTTGTCAGCTGCCTCGAATTTGCCCTTCCTGTCCGAAAAGGCGCTGGTAAAAGACCCTTTTTTGTGGCCAAAAAGTTCTGATTCAACCAGACTTTCCGGGATTGCGGAACAATTGACCGTTATGAATGGCTGGTCCTTGCGTGAACTCATTGCATGTATCTGCCGCGCGGCAAGCTCCTTTCCCGTGCCCGTCTCACCAAGGACAAGGAGCGCCATGTCGCTTGGCGCAGCCTTCCTGATCATGCGCATCACATTTTCCATGGAGGTGTCTTTGTAGACCACATCATTGCCGACCAGGGTCTTCAGATGCTCGTTCTCGTCCTTGAGGCCAGAGACAAGCATAAGATTCTTGAGCATGAGCGATGCCTGGGCCGCAAAAACCGACACGACCGCAAGGTCTTCTTCGTCAAAGAGATTGGACATTTTCTCGCTGCCCACGCATATGACGCCAAGCAGCTCGTTCCCGAGCACAAGCGGCACTCCCATAATGGAACGCAGTTTGAGATCAATAATACTCTGCGATCGCCCCAGGTGGGTGTCCTGCGGCGCGTCGGAAATAAGAAGCGGTTTTTTCGTTGCCGCAATCTCCCTTACCATGCTGTCGCTGATCTGATCAGCCTGGGCCAGTTCGCTGCCTGCAATGTTTCTTGCTGTCTTTATCGAAAAGCACCCCTCTTCTTTGAGAACCAGAAACGCCCTGTCCGCATGAGTTATCGCAATAATATGGTCGATAAGCTGTTCCAGAAGCATATCGAGGTTTGCCGCAGTCATAAGCGCATTGCTGAAAGCGCGCATGCTTTCGAGGGCACCTGCCTGCGACTCTTCCTTGCCCGAGGCGCGCGCATCAGCAAAGAGCGTAAACACAAAGGAACAGTCCCCGATGTCCAGCACATCGCCTTCGGAGAACTCGACCCTGCGCACGTTCTTGCCGTTGAGAGACAGGGCGCAGTCGTTTGCGCACACTTCAATAAAAAACCGGTTTTTCTCGAACGTAATGCGCGCATGTTCGGACCGTACACTTTCGCTGCGTAGCCGGATATTGTTGTCTGCTGACGACCCAATCGTGGTAATCCGATGCAGCAGGTATACCGCTGAACTGTTCTTGTCTTTTAAACACGCCATATTAATTTGTAATCAGGGCATCGACGAAACTGATAAAGCCGATCCCCAAAAACCCTCCGTAAAATGATCCAACCTGAATATTATACAACCCCACGGCCGAATCAAGGTCGTCCGGTGCATAGCGGCCATTGGGACTTTCGAGCAATTTTCGACTATTGTATGAAACAATGTTGATTCCCAGACATACCGCGGCAGCAGCCGCATAGGAAAAGCCCCTGAAGTATTTTTTCTCCCTGATATGGCCCGCGCCAAAAGGCAGCAGGCGCAGCGCGCTCTTTTTCGGGACTGGCGGGGCAAGTGTAATAAGTGGGTGTTCCTGTTCAAAGGCGGATTTCTGGCGCTTGTAAAAGGCCAGTATCTCTGGCGGAACAGTGACTGGATCGGGTTCGGCAAACCGGTCCATGCCAAGAATGTCCCTAAAATACACATTTGCATTGTCATAGTCGTCTAAAATGTAGCAGAGCATGCCCGCCAATTCAAATGCTTTGAAACTATCGATCCGCGTTGTCACGCGGCCCGAATCGAGTTGCCCGCGCACGCACGAAAGCGCTGCCGTGAATTCCCGGTTATCGTACATATTCTGGCACAGCGCAATTGGGTTCTCCTGGGAGAATGAAAATGTCCGGATAAGCAGACAGATCATTATCAAAAACCGGATAAGACTTCCAGTCTCGCGCCTCATACCTCGTGTCTCGTTTCCTTTATTTCTCTCGCAACTCATATCTTTTCTCTGTTACCGAATCTCCCGCGATCATGATTGAATCTTCGAACGCCGTGCAAAAAGGGTTCACCAATCTGACCGCGTGTTTCCCCGCAGAAACAATCACCGTTCCTAAAAACGGCGTGTTTCCCTTATACTCACCGTCAATATATATTTTCGCCCAGGGCTTGGTGAAGAGCTTGAACGTGCCAAACCTGCCCACCTCTGACTTCACGGATATTGCCTGAACAATAACCGTATCTTGCTTTTTTGGCATTAGCGCTGCCATCAGTCGCGCTGTTTTCGAAACAACAGGCTCTTGCGTACTCAATGGCGGAGACTCCTCCACGCTATCAGAGGTGGCCAACATTGTATCGGGCAAAGGTACTGACACGGAGGGCGGTGCTTGGAGCGGATTTGGCGTATCTCGATGCAGCACGAAGAACAGCCCGGCTGCTAAAAGAAACACACACAGACCAATACCAGCAAAAAACTTCAGTGAGCGCTTCCGTGACATGCGTTTGTAAAGCCGCAGTGCTTCACGGTCAGCCGGATTAAGACAAAGAAGATGGTTGAGTAGAGCAAGGGCGCGCGCAGTGTTCTTTTTCGCCAGGTCCGAATGCGCCTGTTTGAGCAGGGCTGCGCTCAGCGAACCGGCAAACCCTTTCAGATACGCCATGCGCTCCATTGAAAAGAAACGCCGCAATTCTTCGGCAGGGTCAGAAAAACCAAAACACTCGTTCAGGCTTGCAAGGGCCTGCAGCAGTTTTTCGGCCGACCCATAGCGTTCCGCTGGGTCCTTGCGCAGACAGGTATCAACAACCCGTGATGCAAGCAGGTTTACTCTACGGTTCGCTGTTTCCGCGGGCGTATAGCTGCCAGTCATGATATTCCTGATAATTTTCGCGTGCGACGGCCCGCTGAACGGATGTTCGCGGGTCATCATGTAATAGAGAAGCACACCCACGGAGAAAATATCAGCGGTTCGACCCACTTCCCCGCCTTCCACCTGTTCGGGCGACATGTAGTTGGGCGAACCCATAAGCGCGCCGGTGAGGGTCATGCCGTCCATTTCGAGAAAGCGGGCAATGCCGAAATCCGTGAGCTTTACCCTGCCGTCGCGGGTAAGCAGAATGTTCTCGGGTTTGACATCACGATGGATAATATTGACATCGTGGGCCGCCTTGAGCGCCCGGCAGACTTCAAAGGCGATTGGCACGGCCAGTTCGGGAGGAAAGTCCTTTTCTTCCGCCAGCCGCTCCTTCAGCGTTGTGCCTTCGATGTATTCGAAGATGATGTACGAATTCCCTTTTTCAACGACGAAATCGTAGATGCGGACAATATTCTCGTGGTTGAGCGAGGCGATTGCCTGGGCCTCACGCCTGAACCGTTCGAGGCTCTTGCTGTCGGCAAGCAGGTGGCTGTGCAGGACCTTTATGGCGGCTTTACGGTCTATGGAGACATGGTGGCAGAGATACACGGTCGCGGTCGCGCCCGAGCCGATTTCGCGTACAATCCGGTGGTTGCCGATTGTCTTTCCGATGAGCGATTCCACGTCCTGATAAAATACATTTTATCAACACCCGGACACAGTATAAACGAACCGGCTGGCGCGGCGGCGCGACATTGTACTATTTTTATTTGCGGAGGAACGAGCACATGACAAAACAGACCACCGCGTACGATCCCTGCGCCTTGCCAGGCGATATTTTCGGCGGCCTGGCGTCCATGCTTGTGGCACTGCCCTCGGCCATCGCCTTTGGCCTTGTCATTTATTCCGCCATTGGTCCCGAGTTTGCGGCCCAGGGCGCGGCAGCGGGCATTATCGGCACAATTGCCCTTGGCCTGGTAGCCCCGCTCTTTGGCGGTACCAGCCGTCTGATAACCGCTCCCTGCGCTCCGGCCGCGGCAGTTCTTGCAGTCTCAGTCAAGGAGATGATTGGCAAAGGCGCTGATCCCTGCCAGGTGCCTCTGCTTCTGGTGCTGGTCGCGCTACTGGCTGGTCTTGTTCAAGTCGCGGCAGGCCTGCTCAAAGGCGGCCGATTCATCAAATATATTCCCTACCCCGTGGTTGCGGGATATCTGTCGGGCGTTGGCACGCTCATTATTATTGCCCAGTTTCCCAAACTTCTGGGCCTGCCCAAAGGATATACCTTTCTGACAGCATGGGCATCGCCAAACGCCTGGGCCTGGCAGAGCATTGCCATAGGCATCACTACCATCGCCGCCATGCTCCTTGCCCCCCGCTTTGTCAAAAAGGTCCCCGCGGCCATCATTGCCCTTGCAGCGGGCATTGGCGCATATTTTGCCATCGCAGCGGTTAATCCTGCGATGCGCGTACTTGAGGGTAATTCTTTTGTCATCGGCGCTATCAGCAGCAATGCAAATTTCATTGGCGCCATTGCCGCGCAATGGAAGGGCATGCTGGGTATCTCAGGACCTGCACTGGGGCTGATTGTTGTTCCTGCCCTTACCCTTGCGGCCCTGCTTTCAGTCGACACTCTGAAAACCTGCGTGGTGCTCAATGCCCTCACCCGCACCAGAAGTAACTCGAACCGTGAACTCATGGGACAGGGCATCGGTAATATCGCGGCAGGGCTCGTGGGCGGAGTGCCCGGAGCAGGCACCATGGGTCCCACAATAGTGAATGTATCAAGTGGAGGCCAAACCCGTTTCTCCGGCCTTGTCGAAGGCGTTTCAGCGCTCCTGGTGCTACTGCTCCTGGGAACCTATATCGCCTGGATCCCCATTGCCTCGCTGGCCGGCATTCTCATTGTCGTTGGCGTGCGCATGATAGACAAAAAGAGCTTTAAGCTCCTGAAACAGAAGTCGACACTGGTCGACTTTTTCGTCATTCTCGCGGTCGTTGTCGCCGCTGTCAGTTTAAGTCTCATCTGGGCCGCGGCCGCGGGCATTGCCATGGCCATTCTTCTCTTCCTGCGCGACCAGATCAGCCGTCCTGTGGTACGCAGGACATTCACCGGAGACCAAGTCTTCTCAAAAAAGAAACGGCTCCCGGCTGAAATGGAGGCCCTGGTGCGTTCTGGAAAGCAGACCGCCGTGTTCGAGCTGCAGGGTCAGCTCTTCTTCGGCACCACGGACCAGCTTCTCCTCGAAATTGAACGCTCGCTTGCTGGCGTGCACTTTGTCATACTCTGCATGCGGCGCGTACAGGCCGTGGACTATACGGCCGCCTATGTGCTGGCGCAGATAGAAGCGCGCGTGGCCCAGACCGGCGGCACGCTTGCCTTTGCCGCGGTCCCCGAGGATGTGAGCAGCAGGGTCAGCATACGGCAATATCTCGAGGACCTTGGATTTGAGACAGGCAAAAAAGAGGTGCGGTTCTTCGATTCTCTGGACGCGGCCCTTGCCTGGGCCGAGGACGAGATTCTCAAAACCATGTTGTCCTCTGATGGCAGAAACGACGAACCCCTCGCACTTGCACATATCCCCTTTTTCGAGCGGGTGGACACACGCGGGCTTGCTGTGCTGCAGGGCCTGGTGAAGGAACGGACCTATGCCGCGGGCGAGGCCATATTCAGGAAAAACGATACGGGCACCGAGATCTTTTTCATACGCAAAGGGGCTGTCCGTATTTTACTGCCAGTGTCCCAGGGATACTCCCACCACCTCGCCACCTTTGGCCGGGGCGATTTCTTCGGCGACATGTCGTTTCTTGATAAAGAAACACGCTCGGCAAACGCGGTTGCCGACGAACCGGCAATGCTCTATGTGCTGACGCGGGATGACTTTGACCGTATGTCAAAAGAGCACATGGAGGTTGCGTCAGTGGTCTTTGAAGGGCTTGCGCGCATGCTCGCGCTCAGACTGCGTCATACTAATATTGAACTCGAGGCGCTGGAAAAAGCGTAGGGCAGCAATCAGAATTGTCTATGGCCTATTTTAGCAAGTATTGGGGCGTCATTCGTGTATATCGGGTATCTATTGAAGAATGACGCCCCTGCACATATTATTTTACTACGACCATTTTCCGGGATTTCACGTATTCCCCGCCAATCTCAATCTTGTATACGTACATGCCACTCGCGGCCACACGGCCGCTGTTTTCCCTGCCGTCCCAGACGCGCGTATAGCGTGCGCCCGGTTTAAGGGGTGATTCTTCGAGCGTCCGTACCAGCCTGCCTCTGATATCAAATATCTTCAGAGAAACCTGCTGCTTCTCAAACAAAGGTTTGCCAGCAGCGGTAAAAGCAAGCGGCACTGAAAAACCGATGTTTGTTGACGGATTGAACGGGTTGGGCCAGTTCTGCGCAAGATCATATGACAGGGCAAGGTGTGCAATAAAATCCGGGTCATCGGTGATCACAAGGCTGTAGTAGGCCTTTGCGCGCTGGTTCACGGTAATGGCGGAAGACTTCCTCAGGTCTGTATAACTGCCTTTGCAGCCGAAATAAACGCCAAGGTTTTCTGGCAGGGATTGGACCCCTTCAAATGAAAGCTCTATTGCGCCTTTGTCCGCGCCTGGATCGACACCCAGCACCCACCATTGCGTTCCTTTGGCCGGGCCGCGCAGGTCGCGGGCAAGCATATCGTTTGTACCGGGCGCCTCGAACCACGCGGCAACGCCGCCATTGGGGGAGCAAGGAGGTTCATGCTGGTCAAAAGCGTCGATCGCGGCTTTTGCGGCCGGGAACACGCCCGCATAGTTGCGATTGTCTGAGGAGCGCGACCCTGCAACCGAAACCTTGATCGTAAAGTCATTGACACCGGTAAAGAGCGGTTTGGCAAGCAGCCGCTGCTTTGCCTGCTTCGCGTCCGGATTGTAGGGCTGTCCGTCAAAGATCACGGCGCCGTTTCCAGGCGCATAATAAAAATAACTCTTCCACGGAGTCAAGATCGAATCCTCCACGTATCCGGAATCAGTCCAGTTCCAGACAATGTCGCCAAAATTGACAGCATAGGGATAGGGCGAAGTGATCATGTTCCAGCCATACATGAGGGAGAGAGAACAGGTATCGCCCCCAGGCATGCGGAACGACACGGGAATGGTCACGGGAAGCGCCTGGTCGGCCATGAGCCAAAAACCCAGGCCGCGTTTGTTCCATAGCGCGGTATCACCCGCGCTTGCCGGAATATAGGCCTCGGCATTGGCGTCCCACGTGTAGAGCAGCTTTGTGGAATCCGCGACCGGTACCACACCCGTGATCGCACGCGCAGGCAGCGCAACCATCTGCCACGTATTGGCGCTGAAGGTCCGTTTTACCACTGACTGGCCCGCGGCCCCGACAATGATCGTGTCCTTGAATGTTCCAGCGGCAATCCCGTCATGAGCGCTGCCGAAAAAGACCAGCGTGTCGTCGTAGAGCGGGAAAATCTCGCCCACAAGCGCGCTGTCTTTTGCACGGGCATTGCCGGACAGTTGTGCAACAGTATCGGTGCGCGCACGGAGCCGGTACACGCCGAACCGGTAGCCAAGGGTCTCATTGAACCCGTTGACGCGGTCAACATCATCCACGCGGAATTTGACTTTGAGCGCGCCGTAATAGATATAGAGATCCTCTATGAGCGAAAATACCGGCGTATCGTTGGTGTTTTTGACCACCAGGACAAAGGAGAGCGTATCAAAGGCGCCGATACGGTCGCGCACCCGCAGCCTGATCGCATGCGTGCCCACATCGTTGTTACGGGGCGCGCTCCAAACCAGGGTATCTTTCCTGAAAATCGCGGCCGCAGGTCCTGCCAGCTTATCGTATATCAGAGTATCGCCTTTATCAACGTCGGTTGCGGTAACGCGCAGCCGGTAGACCGCGTCCTCGTCCACCGAATCACGGGAAAGTACGAGTGTGATGTCAGGCGCGTCGTTCACATTGATGACTTTAAAGGGGAAAACAATGGTGTCAGAAGCGCCCGCAGGATCCCTGACCAGCACTCTGACCACAGTGTCGCTCACATTACTGTTGGTGGGGTTCCAGCGCAGCTGTCCCGAAACGCTGTCAATGGTCATGCCCGAGGGCAGGGCGATCTTTTTCCATCTGAGCTTGATTGAATCGCCCAGGTCAGCATCCGTGGCAGCCAGGGTACGCAAATAGGGCGAATCTTCGTACACCGAGTCCTTTACCAGCACAGTACTGATAATTGGCGCGTCATTCACATTAATGACCCGCAACGAATAGGCCAGTGTATCGGAAAGACCTGCCTTGTCTCTGACCATGACTGAAATAACCCGAGTACCCACCTCGCTATTGGACGGGGTCCAGAGTATGGAGCCTGAGACGGAATCAATGGTCATGCCGGTTGGTGCGATAACCTTTGACCAACGCAGGGAATCGCCCAGCACCCAGTCTTTGTCATAGGCTGCAAGTGACCGCGTATAGGCCGCATCTTCAAACGCGCTGTCCACTGTGAGCGCAGTAAGAATGACCGGCGCGTCGTTGGTGTTTCCAGCAGTAATTGTAAATGAAAGAGTGTCGAGTCCTCCCCTGCTATCCGAGACCTGTACCAGCACCGTGCCGGTCCAGCCGATGAGGGTTGAGTCAACCGTCCACGCGAGCATGCCGCTGGTAAGTCCAATGGTCATTCCCTGGGGATGCGCAATAAGATAATAATAGAGGGAATCGTTGTCCGGATCGATTGCGGCAACAGTATCGCTCCATGCCTGATATTCATAAATACTATCGGCAATATCGTTTGCTATTGTCGTAAAAGCAGGCGCCTGGTTGACCACCACTGAATGAACAGTGAACATGAGCGTATCGCTGCCGCCTTTGCCATCAGAGGCCAGGACACTCACGGCCACTTGAGTGTCCACCACGCTTACCGTCACGGTCCATATCATGACACCAGCACTGCTGATCGTCATTGCCGGGGGCGCCGCGAGCAGACTGTAGGTGATCGTGTCGTTGTCAGGGTCTGTGGCAACTACTGTGTCGCGCCAGATACCGGTGCCGAAAATAGTGTCCGTGATCTGCGCAATGGTTGTGGTGAACACAGGGGCATTGTTGACAGCGACCGAATGAAGGGGGAATGTGAGTGTATCACTGCCGCCTTTGCCATCAGAAGCCATGACACGCACAGTACCCGAATAGCCCAGCAGCGCTGTGGTCACGGTCCATGCCATGACACCAGCGTTGCTGATGGTCATGGCCGGGGGCGCCGCGAGCAGGCTGTAGATGATCGTGTCGTTGTCAGGGTCTGTGGCAGCCACTGTGTCGCGCCAGATGCCAACCCCATGAATGGTGTCTGTGATCTGCGCAACGGTTGTGGTAAAAACCGGGGCGTTGTTAGTAATCGGGACCGCATGAACAGTAAACGACAACGTATCACTGCCGCCATTGCCATCAGAAGCCATGACACTCACTGCGTTCGACGATCCGAGAGCGCCCGTTGTCACGGCCCAAATCAGGATACCGGTGGACGAGTTAATAGTCATGCCCGTTGGACCGGCTATCAAGCTGAACACTACGGAATCACCGTCAGGGTCTGCCGCGGCAACAGTATCGCTCCATATGCCAACGTCGTGGATGGTGTCTGTGATCTGCGCTACGGTTGTGGTAATTCCGGGCGCGTTGTTGACGCCAGCTGCCGTGTAGGTGAACCCATTGATAAGCGTGTCTGATAACGTGCCGTCAACGACAGAAACATCAACCGTACCCGCAGCTTGAGGCGGGACTGTGGCGCTCAGGGTTGTGGCATTTCCAAAAGTGACATTCGAAGACGCAATGGCGCCAAAACGTACCTGAGTACCTGACGTGAAATTAGATCCGGATATGGATACGTCGTATCCGCCGTTTACACTGCCAGAAGCCGGGGAAACGCTCAGAATAACCGGTGCCACTGACATAAAAGCGGGCGTGCGCACCGTGTCCTGCGCTTTGCCCGTTGCCGTATCACAGAAGTTGTTTTGATATATCGTAAACGCGCTCAGGTAATATTTCGTATTAGGCCGCAGACCGCTGAATACCATGTCAGTATCGCCCGCAACCACGCCATTCCATCCCTTCTGAACAACTGAAGCAAAGGTATATGGATTGTTTTTATAACTTCCGGTATCGACTCGAACAAGTATTGAATCGACCCAGGCTGGCGGATTGTTCCACCAGACACGAATGCTTGTTGAATCTATTGCAGCCGCATCGAGACCTGTTACATTCTCGGGGATTGGGATATATGAGGGTGTCCGTATTGTATCACGCACCTTGCTCGCCGTGTCGTTCCATACGCCCATGGAGCTCGTGAAAACGCTAACATAATACTTTGTCCCAGACCTCATGCCGCTGAACTGGCTCGCTGGAGAGGTATAAGGAATATTGCTTGCCGATACGACAGCAAGCGCATAGTTCTGCGGCGTGCTGCGGTACATGCCGGTATCGACCACCAGCATGACCGTGTCAGTCGGCGGCGGCTGGTTCCACGACGCAATGATGGTATTCGAATCTGGTGCGGTGAGTCCAAATCCTGTCACATTCGCGGGAATGGGCACATATGCGGGCGTCCATATGGTGTCGCGCACTTTGCTCGCCGTGTCGTTCCATATACTCTTGGAACTCGTGAACACGCTGATATAGTACTTTGTCCCAGACCTCATGCCGCTGAACTGGCTCGCTGGAGAGGTATAAGGAATATTGCTTGCCGATACGACAGCAAGCGCGTAGTTCTGCGGCGTGCTGCGAAACGCACCGGTATCGACCACCAGCATGACCGTGTCGGTCGGGGGCGGCTGGTTCCACGACGCAATGATGGTATTTGAGTCTGGTGCGGTGAGTCCAAAGCCAGCCACGTTCGCGGGAGGATTTGCCTGCGTGGACACGCTGCACCGGGCAGTGGCGCCAAAGGCGGACCAGTTACCCGATGAATCGCGCACAGCCATGGCAAAGTAATACGAAGTATACGCGGCAAGCCCAGTTGCAACCACCGTGGTATCCGCGCAAGGTACTGTTACGGCCAGCACAGCCGCGGTGTCTGTTTGCGACGACGGATACGAACCAACCTTCTGCCAAATTCCGACAGAATCAACGTCAGTTCCGGTAAACGACTGCCTGGTCCAATTGAGGACAATTGACGAAGCGCTGGAGCTTGCGCCCGAAGCAGTGAAAACAGGGTTTGCCGGGGCCGTGAGATCCGGGGTTTTCACCGAGCACCGCGCCATGGGAGCGATATTGGACCAGTTGCCCGCGGAATCGCGTACGGCAAGGCCGAAATAATAGAGCGTCTTTGCCGCCAGGCCTGTTGAAGTACAGACCGTGGCCGCTCGCACCAGTTTCTTTACCAGCACTGCGGCTGTGTCGCTTATGCCCGACGGATATCCGCCAACCTTGCGCCATATACCCATACTGTCAACATCCGTGCCCGCGAACGCCGTGGAACCATCGTTCGTAAGCCGGACCGACGTTTCCCCAAGCGCCGTGGCAGACAGCGTTGCCGTGTTTGCCGGCGTGGTCAGGTCAAGGGTCTTTGCCGTGTCTTTTGCGTCAACACCGACAGTTGACCAGTTGCCCGAAGAGTCGCGCACCTCCATGATGAAGTAATAAAGGGTTTTTGGCACAAGACCGCTGACAGTTATCGTTGAATCACGTAAGGCCTTTTTCCCTATAAACACAACACCAGAATCAGTGACTGAAGCGGCATAACTTCCGGTTGTATAGGCAAGGCCAATGCTGTCCGCGTCAACGGCTAGGCCGCCGCCGTGCGTCCAGCCTACGGAAATTGCGCTGTCGCTTATGGCTGTTGCCGTGAGCGTGTAAATATTGGAGGGGCCAAACACATCGTTCCATACCGTGATACTGAACTGCTGATAGACCGTATCTGCTCCATCAGACACGCCGATCTTCACGATCTGCGTCTCGGCGATGGCTGTTGTCCATTGTACAAGCCCTGACGCGTTTACCGTCATGCCTCCAGGCTGCTGAAAAAGATGATATCTGAGACTATCGCCGCCATTGGGGTCTGTTGCAGTGATCTGGTATTGATAGGTATAGCTACGTTTGACTGAATCAGCCGGTATTGAGGTGATCGCAGGCGGCATATTGACTGTTGGACCCGCGTAGAACCCTGAGTAATTTACGGTTCCATTGCCCGCGTTTTCGTACTTATCGTAAATGGCTGAAATGTTTTTCGGGTTTGCGCCGCTGTTCATCTGCGCGGTGGCCGCAGAGCCCCAGTAGTTATACTGCGCGTCCTGGTTATAGCTGTTGCTGCAAAAGAAAGCGTATTGCGACGCGTCGCCAAAACTATTGTAATGGTACACATTTTGCGAATTCCACTGGGCGTTGACGCTGTAGGTACTCCCGAGTATGCGGTTGTACGTCAGGATATTGCCCGAATCGTCGGAAGCATTGTATCCCCAGGTGCAATTCTCAATGTTATTGTACGAAATGGCCAGCCTGTCCGATCCGTAGTTGTAGATACCTGAAGATTGTGACGCGCCCTGGTCCGCATGAATCCGGTTACGATAGATGCTGCCGGGCAGGGTCCTGTAGCTAACAGACACGCCTTTGAACCTGGGCAAGTTGAATCCACTGTTCCTGAAAAGAATCTTATTGTCCGAAATGCTAAAGCTGTCGAGTACGCCATTGCCGTACCAGTAAATACCGGCATATAGGGTTGAATCGTTGACCGGCGGTGTTACTGTGATCGTATTGCTGTCGATATACGCCGTGCCCATATCAGAAAAGGTATCGTAGACATACACGCCATAATTCTGGTTGTTTCTGAAAGTGCAGTGCTTTATTGTCAGTTTAAGAGGGGTGAATTGGTCGTTGACCTGCGCATAAAGTCCGTATTGCGCGAACTGGACCGAGCAGTATCGCATGGTTACGTCGGCATTATACGAATAAATACCAAACCAATCCTTCATATGGGGCAAGGCGCTGTTGACTGAAAAGACAATGCTGTCGTTTGAGGCGCCGTTGGCTATGAGAGTACCCATCACCTTGAACGAATCAGTGGTCATCCAATACTGATCAGGAGGGAACAACACACGAACGCCAGGCTCAATGGTGAGCGTGTCGCCTGCCTGGATGGTCACGGTACCGGTAAGGACATAGGGGCTGTTAGCCTTGTACCAGGTGCCGCTTACAAGACCAGCGACCGCGCTGTTTGAATAGGCTGCCAGGGCATTGAGCGTATCGCGGCTTCCATAGGCATTGAGCGTATCAATATACCGGGCAATGATACTCTCGCCCAGTTGTGCCTGCAGCTTGCCATCGGCAGCAGGCGTTGCACTCGTTTGAGTCACGATAAAACCTTTAAAAACAGCGGTATCTATACCCATTTCAGTCAAGGTCACACTCTCGCCGTTGCTTTCGGTCCCGCTGGTGACCAGGGCAGTGATGGTTTGCGCCGCGCCCGTATTTGTATTCAGGTCAGGATCGGTAATAAATACATACACGGTTTCCGCTGCGGCAAAGACGTTCTTTAATCCACCCCAGTAATCAGCGATACAAACCTGTCCGTTAACGCCTGAAGGCGTGGCACTGCCGCTGGTATCAGAGAGCCAGCCCGCATATTTCACCTTTCCGCGTCCGGGATTATCATAATAATCGTAAATAACAGGGATATTCTTGGGGTTGCCGCCCGCGTTCATTTGCGCTGTTGCTGTTGCGCCCCAATAGTTGTTGGAAACGTCGAGCGATTCGACATCTGCGTTGTAGAACGCATAGCCCGCAGGATTCACAAAGGCGTTGTTTTGAATGGTTGATCTACTGCTGTAACCGACATTGAAGTCTGTGCTGCACGCGGAGATCACGTTGTACGTATAGTGGTTGCCTGAATCGCTGGACGTATAGACGCCCATATTGAATTTGCTAATACGGTTATGACTTACGGACAAATCATCGCCATTGTAAACATATAACCCGTATGTGTTCCGTTTCAAGGTATCAGCATCAATGGTGTTGTAGTCAAACACGCCCCGCTTGTGCACGCCATAAAAATACCTGCTTGATAAATATATGCCATAGACCCAGTTATTCCCTGCAACCAGCGCGGTATTCTTCAGATTGATGTCGTTCGCGCAGATCCTGAGGCTGTCTCCGGAACTTTCGCTCCAATAATAGACATGAATGCCGTTATATTCGCCGGAATCATTCTGACTGATATCGATCCGATTACTGTCAATGATCGTGGTCGCAAAAGGCGTATTATAAAAAACGATGTACGCGCCGCACTTGTTCGCGGTAAATGTGCTGCGCTTTATGGTCGCGCTCACATTTTGGCCCACGTTGTAGTAATACAGGTATACTCCATGCCGCGCATGGCGCACTGCACAGTAGCGCATGGAAAGGTTGCCGCCGGGCTGCAGAAAAATTCCCTGCCAGTCGCTGTTTTTTGGGGTGGAGGCGTTGCTCATGAAGGTGATGCTGTCGCTGACAATACCTTCGGCAATAAGCACACCGGAAACCGTGAGCGAACAGAGATTCCACGATTGGCCAGTAGCAATTGCCTTGACCACAACGCCCGGTTCAATAGTCAAAGTATCGCCAAAGGGAACTGTCACACTTCCGGTCATGATATACGGGCTGTTTGCCTTAAGCCAAGTAGTATTGCCGGTAAGAGCGCCGCTGACGGTCATGGATGCATACACTGCGGACGACTGAAGGGTATCATGGCTGCCATAAAGATTCAAGGTATCGGCATATATGGCGAAAATAGCATCGCCAATCTGGAGTTGGAGCTTACTGTCTGCTGACGCAGGGGTCGCGTTGGTCTCAAGAACGATATAGCCTTTGAAGGTGGTGGTATCAACACCAGTTTCCGTGAGGACAATGTTCTCACCCGCGCTTTCTGTTGTGCTTTTTACCTTCACACTGATTAGCTCGGCAGCGCCAACATTTTTATTCAGGTCCGGGTCTGTGACCACAACGTACAGGGTCTCGCCAGGCACATAGACGCCTTTATAGCTGTAACCTCCCGCATTAGTAGTCATCACTGCGCCGCTGGTTCCTGAAAGCGCGGGAACACCTGCTGTGTCGGAAAGCCATCCAGCATAGATAACCGAACCAACATTCCCGGAATCGAACACATCGTAGATGACCGAAATATTCTTTGGATTCGCGCCAGCATTCATCTCTGTGGTGGCAACCGCGCCCCAATAATTATTGCGCGCGTTAATCGGCATTGAATACATGTTATACAAAGAATATGCCACGGGTGCGACAAATGCATTGCCGGAAAACACGCCCTTTGTATTATACTCGGCCATGACATTGAGCATGCACTTGGAGATGATATTTCCCGTATAGCTGCAGGCTGAATCGCTGCTGGTTGAAATTCCTTTGCCGAATCCTGATATCCTGTTGGAGAGAACCTGAACATCGTATGAATTATTGACCTTGATCGCTCCCGAGCTCATAATCGTAGTATCGCAATCCAAAACATTATCGGCAATAATCATCCGCCGGTGAGTGGCGGAATAGTACCTGTTCGAAACATTTATTGCCTGGATTCCGCTCATGGAAGATATGACAGTATGGGCTGCGTGGATGATATTACGCCTAACGCTCACGGTATCATCGGCATTGTCGCCGCCATAATACAGGTCGAGGCCCAGTACGTTTGTGGTATCGTCCTTGACAAGGTATATGGTATTGCTGTCCACAAAGGTCGCAAGCATGGTGTTAGATCCATAGATCTGCTGGTAATATGGGGCGGAGAGATTGCGGAACGTGTTCTGGCGTAATGTGTTTGTCCGCGAAGCACCCAGACTGCTGTAATAAGCGTACACACCATACATGGCGTCCTGTATACGGCAATAACGCATATTCAATTGCCCATTGAAGGTGTACATGCCAAACCATTGGCCTTTCTTTGGTGAAGACGAGGCGCTTTTGAATACAATGCTGTCGTTTACCAGACCAATGGCATCGAGATATCCCTGCACATATATGGAATCCCTGGTCCAGTAGCCCGTGTCCGGAAGAAACAACACAGTGACGCCCGCTTCAATGCTCAGTGTAAATCCGCTTTGAACCGTGACCGTACTGGTCACCAGATAGGGACTATTGGCCTTGTACCACACTGTATTGCTGGCAATGGTGCCTCCGGCAAACTGACTCGCGTATGCAGCCTCGATTGTGCGCGTAACCTGACTATTGTATGAATTGGATGAATCCACGTAGGCGGCGATAATATTATTACCAAGGGAAAGCTGCAGTTTTCCATCGCTGGCAGTGGGACTGCCGGCGGTCTGAGTCAAAAACCAACCACGGAATGTATCAGCGGCCGCCGACGCTTCGGTAAGGGTGACAATTTCACTGGTAAGTTCAATCTGGCTTGTAACGTTAATTGTCATGGTTTCCACTGTCCCGGAATTTTTATTCAGGTCAGGATCGCAAACCGCAACATATACGGTCTCTGAAGGAGCATAATAAGGTTTAATACTGCCGTAGGCATCGGTAAGCCGTATGCTGCCGTCAGAACCGGCAAACACCGTACCCGCGAACAACGCTGCAAAAGGAAGTATTAAATTCTTGATTTTCATATGGGCTCCTGGAAAAATATCCACTTTATAATTTTTCTGATTTTTATTAATTTATAGAGCATTCCAACTGTATAATAAATATATATCTAATATTAAAATATATCTATACTTTTAATAAAATATAATTGAGGATAAAAGTCTGTGATCTGGGTCACACAAAGCAGACTTATTTAACAATAATCATCTTTTTGGCATCAACAAATAGGCCCATACGGATACGGTAACAATACGTTCCCGATGGCAGGCCTCGGCCGCTGAACACGGCACGGTAACGGCCTGGAGTATAGATCTTGTCGATAATACGCCCAACCTCCCTGCCCTGTACATCGTATACATTCAGCTGCACCCTGCATGGCTCCTGAACTGAAAACGGGATGCAGGTCGATGGGTTGAATGGATTGGGAATGTTTTGGCCAAGGGAATATTCCTGTTTTCCATCAAGGATGACCGGCGTCTCAATGGCTACAGTAATTTCAGAAAGCGTGTACCAAAAACCCGCCTGTACCGTTGAACTCCCATGCGAAATCCCTATGGCTTGCTGGTCAGCAGTGCCGGCAATAGTATAACTGACACTAGTGAAGATGCCTCCTGCAGTTCCCAATACATGCGGAGCAACTGAATGCTGGCCATACACCGCGACCGCACAGAGGACTAACAGTGCGTGATGAAGTTTCCTCATGCGACATCCCTATGGCTGATAAATGATAAAGGAAAATGGTCTTTTGCCGGGAATATAACCCCCATCAGAGGGGGTCGCTATTTGAACCCGAAGCTTGCCGTTTTCTGAACCCGTTGTTGTAAAATATCCCGCGGTGTTTGGAATGGTATAAAATGTTCCAATGCAGGTAACGCTTGTGATGAAATCAGACGCATTATAGGTGAGTCCCGAGAAGGCCACCTCGAATTCACGATCCGTTGTGTCGTACACACAGCTTACGACGTTAGGCGAACCCTTTTTGATGACGCCATTTTCATCAATGATCCCAAAGGCCACGGGGGAGATGTTAAATGTGCTTGTACCATATGTCTTGGTCAGGGTCCCGGTTATATGCACATTGCCATTAAATTCCCCTGCCCTCCCTGTACCCGTATTAGTCGCCTTTAGTGCCGATCCCGTACCATTGGTTGTCCCTTCGAGCGCGGGACCGCTGTTTGAGGCATTGTTCACTCCGAACCAGCCCGCCTGCCCCGTGCCTGTTGTATATGCGTCCACAGCGGGCCTGTTGTTCGAAGCATTGAGCACCTGGAAATGGCCTGCCCGTCCCGTGCCCGTTGCCCGCCCGTCAATAGAAGCGCCGATTCCGTTGGAGGACGCAAAGACAGCCGAACCGGCACCGGTCGCATTGCGCAGGTAGAAAGCGCCTACATTCGCTGTACCTCCATGGGTGATGGTAAGTGCATTTACACCACCGCCCGCGCTGTCTGCAAACGGAAGGTCCAGGCCATCCTTTCCCGTGTCCGCAGGGATCACTGAAAAGGGAAACTTGCCCTGGTCATCGAGCGCGAGGAGCTTCATGGGCTCGGCCGTGCGCGACGCCTCGATGCTGTTCACGCGCTCGGCGTTCGACGCCTTGAGGCTGTATGGCGTACTGGTGAGCTGCTGCCTGGGCCTGAGGGTGTCCGATCCCATGGCTATTTCAAGGTAATACGTGGTGTCAAACGCAGGCCACAACTGCCTGAGGATAGTGTTGAAGATCCCATTGACAACGGTAACGCTGTCCGACATCCACCAGATCGCAGTATCCCCTGTTGCGGCACAATACAAACGGAACGTCATATAATACTTTCCATCCGCGACCGGACCGCCTGCGGCGTCGCGCAATACGCCCTGATAGCTCATGGTACGCGGCGCAAGCGAAAATGCCGCACCTGCGCACAAAAGCATGACAGCCAGATATTTCATACCGCCTCCTCTTTTCAAACAGAAGATAAAATGAATAATTTTAGTGCTTGCTGTCAACAGTGAATGTTATGAAAAGATGTGGGTACGGCACGCGCATGACCGTATGCCGCACCCGCCCTAGAATAAACTTACTATTTAACCACAACCATCTTCCTGCTCTTCACGAATCCGCCTGCGGCAGAGCCAATCTCAACCTGATACACATACATGCCGCTTGCAACAAGCCTACCGTTGTTCGCCTTGCCATTCCATGTTTTGATATACTTCCTGCCAGGCTGGTACGCGTCATCTGTCACTGTCCGGACAAGCCTGCCGCCAAGGTCAAATATCTTGAGTGTCACACGCTGCTTGTCGAACACAGGCCTGCCTTGGACCGAGAAATTGACCGGCACGCTGAATGAAAGGTTCGTGGTTGGATTAAACGGGTTTGGCCAGTTCTGCGTAAGATCGTACTGTGTCACAAGGTTGGCCAAAAAGTCCTGATCATCAGTGACAACAAGGCTATAATATTTCCTCGCCTCAGCCTTAACCGTGACCTCAGCTTTCTTTGTTAGATCAACAAACTGCCCCTTATCGCCGATATAAACGTACATACCTTCGGGCAAACCCTCAAAAGAAAGGGTCGTGGGGCCTTTGTCACCGGCAGGATCAACAGCCATAACCCACCAATTGGTGCCAGACTGTGCGCTCTTAAGATCGCGCGAGAGCCTGTTCGTACTGTCGCCGACGGATTCAAACCAGACAGACACGCCACCCAAAGGCGAAGCCGGGGGTTCAAACTGATCCAGCGGGTCTACTGCCGTTTTGGCGGCACTATGTACGCCTGCGTAGTTGTTCCTGTCTGCGGAGAACGACCCGGTTGCGCTCACGCGTATGCGCCAATCAGCTCCATCCACATACAGAGGTTTTGCCAATGCGCGCGCAGCAACCTGTTCCTTGTCGGGATTATATGGTTGGCCGTCAAAGACAATGTATCCTGTGCCCGGCGCATGGTAGAAATAGCTCTTCCATGGCTCAAGCACATTATTGCTTACATATTGGCCGTTGTTCCAGGTCCACAAAGTATCAGCGTATTCGGGGCTGAACATGACCGCATAGGGATACGGTGAAGAGATCTGGTTCCATCCCTCTATCACTCGAATGGAACAGGCAATACCACCAGGCAGGCGTTTGGCAGACGCGACATTCATGGGAACAGGATTGTCCGTCAGCATCCAGAATCCAGTGCCCGGCAGGTCCCACGCGGAAGTATCACTGGGTTCGGTATAGACATTGCCGCGCGGATCCCACCGGTAGATCCGTTTTGCCGAATCAGACGTACCAACCGCCTGGGCCAGGTCGGTCGTGGGAATTGACATCATGTGCCAACTGCCCGCGGTAAACGTCTGTTTTACCACCGACTGCCCATGCGCGCCGATAATGATGGTGTCCTTGAATACACCAGCGGCAACACGGTCGTTCGCTTCACCAAAAAGGATGAGCGTATCGTCGTAGAGCGGATAGATCTCTCCCACAAGAATGCTGTCTTTCAGCAGAGCGGTCCCGTCAAAAACAATGGAATCAGTCCTGGTCCTCACCTTGCACACGCCAAACCTGTACAAAAGCGTATCATCAAAGCCGTTTACGCGGTCAGCGTCGTTCACGCGGAATTTTACCTTGAGTGCGCCATAATAGACATAGGGCTCCTCGATCAGCGTAAAGACCGGCGTGTCATTGATATTGCGCACCAGCAGCACAAACGAGAGCGTGTCGGCAGCGCCCGCCCTGTCTGAAACACGGATGCTTATGGCGTAGCTTCCGACATCGCTGTTCAACGGCGTCCAGGACAAACGGTTGCCCGCCATCACAGCGCCCGCGGGCCCCTGTATCTTCGCGTATCTGAGCGAATCACCAACATCCTGGTCTGTTGCGGCAACAGTGATCCGGTAAAGCGTGTCTTCAAAGGCAATGACCGTGTCAGCAACGGTCGAGACAATGACCGGCGCGTCGTTCGTATTCACGACCAAAACCTGATATGCAAGCGTGTCGCTGGCGCCCGCAAAGTCGCGCACCATGACGCGTACCAGCGTGTCGCCAACCTGGCTGTTCGCGGGGACCCAGCGCACCATGCCAGAGACACTGTCAATGGTCATGCCCTGCGGCATAGTGATTTTCCTCCAGCGCAGGGTAAGAGAATCGCCCATATCCATGTCTGAGGCAGCCAGCTGACGCTGATACTGCATGTCCTCGAACACGCTGTCGCGCACCACCGCAGTGGCAATGACCGGTGCGTCGTTTGTATTGAGCACACGCACCATGAACTGCAGAGTATCGGCCAAACCGCCCGCATCAACAACTCTGATGCTCACCACCCTGCTCCCCACATCGCTGTTGCCCGGTGTCCAGAAAAGGTTGCCGCTCAAAGAATCGACCGTCATTCCCGCTGGCCCAAGGACTTTCCGCCACCGCAGTGCGTCATTCGCATCCTTGTCGTAGGCCGCAAGCGAGCGTGAATACGGGCTGTCCTCGAGTACCGTATCGATCGCAGCCGTTGTCAGGATGACTGGCGCGTCGTTCACATTGCCTGCGGCAATCGTAAAGTCGAGCGTATCTGACCCGCCGCGCGTGTCAAAAACAATGACTCGCGCACTGCCCGACCAGCCAACCATGGAAGAATCAACGCTCCACGTAAGCATGCCCGTGGCAGCATCAATGGCCATTCCCACCGGATGAACTGGCAGGAAATACCAGACTGAGTCGCCCTTGGCGGAATCAGCGTCAGTGGCGCGGACCGCGTACTGCCACGCCTGATACTCGAACACTGTGTCTGGAATGTCAGCGGCTGCAGTGACAAAAACCGGCGCTTTGTTCACCATATGCACATGCAGCGCATAGGTGAGTGTATCGCTCAGGACCCCGTCCGAAGCAGTAATACTGACCACAGTGTCCCCTATCTGGGCCGTGGAAGGCGTCCAGGAAACAATACCCGTTATTGAAACAATAGTCATGCCAGCCGGCGCTGAAAGCAGCGCAAAGGTCACGGAACCGTTGCCCGCAACCGTGGCATTCACGTCAAGCGTATAGAGACTGTCTTCATATGCGTTGGTATCGCCTGCTATGGTAATGACCGGGTACGACACCATGGCTGTGTCGCGCGCGGCCGCGCCAAGCGCGGACCAGTTGCCCGCGGCATCGCGCAGGAAAAGGCCGAAGAAGT
The DNA here is from genome assembly GCA_001789205.1 of Candidatus Raymondbacteria bacterium RIFOXYA2_FULL_49_16. Taxonomy (GTDB): domain Bacteria; phylum Fibrobacterota; class OXYB2-FULL-49-7; order OXYB2-FULL-49-7; family XYB2-FULL-49-35; genus XYB2-FULL-49-35. The sequence goes on from MFYT01000028.1 coordinate 56,831, forward strand.
ACTTCTGGCCCAGCGCAGGATTCTGGAGCGTGTCGGCGGTTTTTACCGTGGTTCCGCGCGAAACCAGAATGGCTCCGGTATCATTGGCCACAGTGGGATACCTGTCTGTACGATACCAGACTGCAACGCTTTCAACATCAGCCGGATTGAGGGCAACCCCGCCCCAATAGAGGCGGACCATTGCCTGCGGGGTGACCGATGCGTCGAGTACAGCGCTGTTTATTGGCGGGGTAGCGTCGAGTGTCATAGTGTCTGACACCTGGGCCGACATGTTACCTGCCTTGTCTTTAAACGTAGCATAGATGCGTTTGACGCCGTCTGCTACACCTGCATTGAGACCGCTCTTTGCGCTTGCCGCCATTTCCCATACACCCCATGCGCCTGTGTTGACCTTGAAGCGCATGCTATCCGCGCTGGTTGCCGTAAGCGACAGATTGACCAACGGGCTTGAGGTCAGCCTTTGCGAGGTAACACTAAGTGAAACGCCTGAAGGCGGCGTAACATCGAGGGTCACTGTCGCAGGTATCCAGGCAGTGGCATTGCCCGCCCTGTCCTTGTACATCACAGCCACAGTGCGAAGTCCTTGACCATTCGCGGATATATTCAGATTGCTCTTTGACGTACCAAACGCCTCGTACGCCGTTGCCGTAAGAGTATCGACCTTGAAGCGCATGGAATCCGCGTCTGTTGCGGCAAGGATGAGCGCTGGCGTTGAATCATTGGTAAAACCGCCATTGCTGGCAATTGTGATGCTGCCGCTTGTTGGGGCGGTCAGATCGAGCAAGGTCGTATCAGCGGCTGTTGCGCTGTTACCCGCCAGGTCCCTGAATTGTGCCGTGACGATCTTTGCTCCAGCGGTTGCGCCAAGGCGTATGCCTGAAGCGATCGTGTCTGACCGCAGCCACGCGCTCCATGCACCCGCATTGACCTGGAAGCGCATGCTGTCAGCGCCGGTCGCAATGAGTTTGAGCGCAGCCAGCGTGTCTTTGGTGACTCCCGCGTTGTCCTGGATGACAACGGAAAGCCCAGAGGGCGCAGTGGCATCGTAGATGGCCGTGTCAGCAATACCTGAAGATACATTACCCGCAAGGTCTTTGAACGCGGCAATAACGATCTTCTGGCCGTCGCCTCCCGCGCTGATCGACAGCGTTGATTTCACCGCAGCGTAGGTTTCCCACGCGCTCCACGCGCTGCCATTGACCTGGAAGCGCATGCTGTCCGCTGACCCTGCGGAAAGGGTTATGACCGGGGCCGCGTTGTTCGTATACCCGGCATTGCCGGTTATGGCAAGCGTGCCTGGAGCAGGCGCGGTCACATCGAGTATGGTGCTATCGTACACAGAGGCGGTGATATTGCCGACCGCGTCTTTGTACTGCGCATAGACCCGCTTGAGACCTTCGCCGCCAGCGCTGACATTAAAATTCGCGTTCGAAGCGTTCATGAATTCCCACGCGCTCCACGCGCCGTTGTTCAGGTTGAAGCGCATGCTGTCCGCACCTGTTGCCGCAAGCATCAGTGTTGGCGTGGAATCATTGGTAAAACCCTGGTTGTCCGTAATTATGATTGAGGCTCCGGTTGGTGCTGATCCGTCGTAGTTCACGCTGAACTGCGATGCGGCCGGATTACCATTACTCGCACTGTCCGTGACCGCTCCTCCGGCAACATTGACCGTTACAGACCCGTCCGCTGTTGGTGTAATATCCGCGGTCCAGGTGGTCGCATTAGTATTGACCAGATTGCCCGCCGTACCATTACCGGCGAGAACTTTTGAAAGGTTCATGCCAAGCACAGACTCGCTGAAGGTGATAGTCACTGGGATGGGACTGACGTTGGTGGTGCCTGAAACACCAGAGGTTATCATGACCGTGGGCGCTGAAACATCCATCCTGAACTGCATGCCAGCGCCAATGGCCTCGGCATTGCCTGCGGAATCCCACGCCCGCGCGGTTATCTCATACACGCTGCTTGTCCACACAGGAAGATAGGCATATGCCCACGCGGTTGTGCCAAAGGCGGTAATCCATTGTTCGGTCGCGCTCCACGACGCGCCGGTCCAGAAGGTGCTGTCTATTTTATTAAAAAGGCGTATCTTGGTGCTCTGCACGCCCGAATGAGCGTCAGAAGCCGTGCCTTTGATGGTATCGAGAACGCTGAGCAATACACCTGAGGCCGGTGCAATTATTGCGGACACGGGTTTTGTTGAATCAGCGAGCATCCGGAATCCCGTGGGTATGGTGTACATGTTTCCCGAGGAATCGCTTGCCCGCGCTTTAACAATATAATACCCGGTTGTCCAAATTGAAGGTTGGCCCACAACCCATGACCCGAGGCCCGAAGCAGTGACCCAATTGACGCCCGCGCTCCACGAAGAGTCGTTCCACGACAGAGTGTCGCTCTCACGCGTGATGTTCACCTGCACCTGCGCAAGGCCTGTGCCGCTGTCCGAGGCTGTTCCGGAAATAGGCGGCAGGCCATTCCATACACTGTTGTCCGTGGGCGATGTAATGGCAAGCGTGGGCGCTGTACCATCAATCTTAAACGCCGCATTGCTGGTATCGTACGAGGAATTGCCCGCTGAGTCAGTGACAACAAACCGTACACGCACCGTATTCAACGTGATCGAAGGAAGCGTCCAGTTATATAATCCGCTGTTTGATATCCCGGAAACAATGCTGTTTGGAAATGTCGCGCCATTGTCCGTTGAATATTGCAGCGAAATTGGAGCTGCCTTGAGCAGGGCGTCGCTAAAAGCGCCAATGTTCCAGGTAATGGGATGCGTTGAACCCGCGACCCACTTCTCCCCTCCATTAGGCGAGGTAACCGCAGTGTCGCCAACCTGCGGCGCGGAAAAGTCGATGGTGAAATTCGTGTTTGACGTATCGTACGATACATTGCCCACGGAATCCGCCACAGCGATCTGCACGCGTACCTGGTTGTTATCGATCGACGGCACGGTCCAATTGTACGAACCGCTGTTGGTCATGTTCGATACAATCGCGTTGGGGAAGCTCGCGCCCCCGTCAGTCGAATACTTCAGACTGATGGGCGCTGCCTTGAGCTTCACGTCGCTGATGGAACCCGTGGTCCAGGTGATGTTATGGCTGGTACCGCCGCCCCATGTCTCGCTGCCATTTGGCGCGGTTATGGCGCCTGATCCGACAACTGGCGCCGCATTGTCTATGAAAAAATAGGCGTCCGAGGTATCGTACGAGGTCAGGCCAATGGAGTCGGTCACTGCAATGCGCACCTTTACTGTGGCGCTGTTCACCGAAGCGACTGTCCACAGGTACGAACCGTCATTGGCCTCGTTCGACGCTATGTTGTTCCATGTTGAGCCGTCAATGGTATATTCAAGTGTAATGGGGTTTGCCTTGAGTGCAAAATCCGAGATGCTGCCATTACTCCAGGTGATTGAATGACTTGTTCCTGCCTGCCACACTTCCCCATTGTTGGGCGCAGTGAGGGCGTTTGACGGTACTGAAGGCGCTGCATTGTCCACGATGAACGTGGCGTTACACGTATCGTATGCTACATTGCCCGCGCTATCGGTAACTACAATACGCACCCAGACCGCCGGATGGTTAAGCGTTGGTGTCCACGAGCACACACCATCATTGGCCTCGTTCGAGGCAATGGTGTTCCACGAACTGCCACCGTCGTTAGAAAATTCAAGGGCGATTGGATTGGCCTTGAGTTGCGCGTCGGAAATAACGCCTGTGTTCCAGGTAATGTTGTTGCTGATGTTTGTTTGCCACACCTCTCCCCCATTGGGCGATGTAATGGCTGCTGAAGAAACCGTGGGTTTGGTATTGTCGTACGTAACACTCACCTGCGTCGCTGCCGTGTTTGTATTACCCGCAAGGTCTATTGTCACTGACGCATTGACGTCTATGGTGACTAGGCCGTCAGATGTTGGCGTAACATCAGCTGTCCACACACGATTTGGCGTGGTGTTAGAGAAATTACCGGCCGTACCATTGCCAACCGAGATATTGCCGACAACAAAACTGGAAACATCCTCATTAAAAGTAATTGTAACGCCAAATGGGGACACGCTGGTCGGGCTTGATGCACCTGTGGTAATCATGACAGTAGGCGCTGCGGCATCGTAGATAATTATAGCCTGGGCAGCCGCTGAATTACCATTTGAAGCAGTGTCTACGCATACTGCACCAGCGACATCGATGGTGATGTTCCCCGCGCCTGTGGGCGTGATATCGCAGGTATAGGTATTGCCGTCAACAACAGAAAA
>MFYT01000029.1 GCA_001789205.1 Candidatus Raymondbacteria bacterium RIFOXYA2_FULL_49_16
GGGAGATCTGCAAGTCCGGTTCTGTGAGGGGCGTAAGGTGTCTCTCATGATAAATACATTTTATTGTAAGGAGATACTATGACGCCTACTCGACAAATCAGGAAGGCGGTTTTTTCAGCGGGAGTTTCCTCATTTTTCTTTGACGACCAACGGGCCATAAAAGAAGGGGCGATTCACGACGGATTTGTATACAAAGGCGCGCCAATGACCGCGGGCTTTAAGAGTGTGCGCGTGGCCGGACAGAGCATATCCGTGAACCTGCTCCTGGAGGATGGAAGCCTGGCCGTTGGCGACTGCGCCGCGGTCCAATATTCGGGCGCGGGCGGACGCGACCCCCTGTTCCTCGCCGAAGACTATCTTCCGTTCCTGGACAAGCATATCCGGCCCATGCTTGAAGGCATGGAAATAGCGCCATTCAGGGAAATGGCCGGCCGGTTCGAAACGCTCCATATCAAAGGGCAACGCCTGCACACAGCGGTCCGCTACGGCCTTTCGCAGGCCCTCCTCGATGCGCGCGCACTGGCGCAACGGAAATTGAAATGCGAAGTCATCTGTGATGAATACGGTCTTCCCGTCCCGAGCAGGCGCGTGCCTATTTTCGGGCAAAGCGGCGACAACCGGTACGAAAACGTGGACAAAATGATCCTGAAGAACATTGATGTATTGCCGCATGGCCTCATCAACAACATCGATGAAAAACTGGGGCGTACTGGTGAAAAACTGAAGGAGTATGTCCGCTGGCTGGTCAAACGAATAGCCGAACTGCGTACACGCGGTGATTACAGCCCTGTGCTGCATATCGACGTGTACGGCACCATAGGGACCATTTTCAACCTGGATACGGACCGGATTGCTGACTACCTTGCCTCGCTCGAGGACGATGCTGGCGGGCACAGTCTCTATATTGAGGGCCCTGTTGACGCGGAAGAAAAATATCGCCAATTGGAAATACTGAAAAACATTCGCGATACCCTTAAAAAAAAGGGTTCGCGGGTTAAGATTGTCGCGGACGAGTGGTGCAACACGTTCGAGGACGTGCGCGAGTTCACGGACGCGCGCGCGTGCGATATGGTCCAGATCAAGACGCCGGACCTGGGCGGCGTGCAGAACATCGTGGAAAGCGTCCTGTATTGCAAGGCGCACGGCATGGAGGCGTATCAGGGCGGCACGTGCAACGAGACCGATGTTTCCGCGCGCGCATGCGCGCATATTGCCGTGGCCGCGCAGGCCGACCGCATGCTTGCCAAGCCCGGCATGGGTTTTGACGAGGGGTATATGATTGTGAACAATGAGATGGAGAGAATACTGGCAATAATACAATCACGGGGAACGCGCAATGAAAAAAATGACTGAATTCCGCGTCTTGTCGCCCACGGCAATCCTGGGATACGGCTTCCCGGAGGCGTCGTTTATGCGGGGAATCAGACGCACACCGCACCTTATCGCCGTTGACGCGGGCTCCACAGACCCCGGGCCCTATTACCTGGGCGCGGGCAAATCATTTACAAACAGGTCAAACGTGAAGCGCGATCTTTGTTTCATGCTGAAAGAAGGCGTGCGCCGGAACATTCCCGTGGTCATCGGCAGCGCGGGAGGAAGCGGGGCGCGGCCCCATGTGGATTGGTGCGTTGCAATCATCAGGGAAATAGCGCGGGAGGAAAAGCTTTCGTTTACCATGGGTGTCGTTTACGCCGACATTGCCAAGACAATGGTGCGGGCATACCTGCGAAAAAACAGGATTGTCCCGCTGGATTGCGTACCCAGGCTCACCAAAACGGTCCTGGACGAATCGGTGAATATCGTGGCGCAAATGGGCATGGAGCCCATTCAGGCAGCATTGCGCAAAGGATGCGGCGTGGTCCTGTGCGGCCGCTGTTACGACCCCGCTGTTTTTGCCGCGCTGCCTGTACAACTTGGCTTTGACAAGGGCCTTGCGTTGCATATGGGAAAAATTCTCGAGTGCGCGGCCATTGCTGCAACACCCGGTTCGGGCGCGGATTGCGTGCTGGGGACGCTGAAACAGGGTTCCTTTGTGCTTGAGACGCTCAATCCCGCGCGTTCCTTTACCAAGGAATCCGCCGCGGCGCACACCTTGTACGAAAAATCAGACCCATACCACCTGCCCGGGCCAGGCGGCACCATAGACATTTCCGGATGTTCGTTCACCGAACTTCCAGGAGGCCGCGTGGAAGTCCGGGGGAGCCGGTATGTCCCTTCAGAGACATACTTTGTCAAACTCGAAGGCGTGCGTAGGACCGGATACAGGACCATATCCGTGGCAGGCACACGCGATCCGGTGATGATTAAAAACATCGATTCCATTCTTGAAAGCGTCACTGTGCAGGTACGGCCCATGCTTAAACGTGAAAAAATACCCGGGAATGCGCGTTTTCATGTGTTCGGTAAAAACGCCATCATGGGCGACCGGGAGCCAATAAAAAAGACGGCAAGCCACGAACTGGGGATCGTGATTGACGCGGTTGCGGCAACGCAGGAATCCGCGGACACGCTGTGCAGCCTTATACGGTCCACGCTGCTGCACTATGGCTATCCAGGGCGTATTTCCACGGCCGGTAACCTTGCGTTTCCCTTTTCACCGTCCGATCTACGGGCCGGAGAAGTGTTCGAGTTTTCGGTCTATCACCTCATGCCCGTTGAAAAACAGGGGTTGTTCAAGTCAATTGTCCTCACCTGCGCGGGCCAAAGGAAAGCGCCATGAAAAAGACCTCCATTTTAAAGGCGGCCCGCGTCATCAGGTCCAAGAACTCCGGGCCGTATGAATTAACGTTTGATATCATTTTTAAGAATAAGCGATATTTTCATTTGTTCCGGAAAAGAAATATCATTACCAGGAAAAAGGTGGCAATGCTGTACAGGGCCAACGAGGACGATGTCCTGAAAATCATCTATTTCGAACCGGCGTACGCAATGAAAATCACCCTGAAACGGTGGATGCCTTCGGGTCATGCGGGTGAAAGCGACATCTATGGCGCCCAGCAGCATGCCCCGCTTCTGGGAATCACCTTTTAAGAGGGCGCCTATGCCTCATCTCAAGGACAGCTCCGGCCAATCAAACGCACGCTGGTTTACGCACCACGAAACCCTGGTCTACGCCGTGTATTACGCACCGCGGGGGCGTTTGCGGTTGTACCGGGTGGCGGGTGAGATTTCACAGAAGTATCTGTCGCCGACCGATCTTCTGATAGGCATTATCGGCGCTGAAGGATCCGGAAAATCCACATTCATCAAAGGACTCTTTCCCGGCCTTGAGCTCACCAACGACGACGACGGCATCAACATACGGTCCGCGCCGCTTTTTTCCTTTTGTCCCGAGGACCATTTCTCGGGCCATACGTTCCATATCGACGTCCGGTTCGAACTGGCCTTCCGTCAGCATTTCGAGATCGCGGAGGCGATCAACAAGGCCCTTGCGCACAGAAGGCGCGTCATTGTCGAGCATTTCGACCTGCTCTATGATTGCCTTGGTTACAACGCGCAGGTGATTTTCGGCATCGGCGAGGAGATCATTGTAGCGCGGCCAACGGTTTTTGGGCCTTTCCCTAAGCGCATCAAATCCATTGTGGACAAAACCATCAAATACCGTCTCATGGCCCATTCGGCGGAGGATATCACGGCATATATCCTTGAAAAGGACTATCATTATAGCTATCCGGTCATACATTCCGACGTAAAGCACGGTTTTGTCATCAATTTCACTGAAAAACCGGACATTGACCTGGCGGAGCTGGAGCGCAAGGTGCTGGATATCATTGCGCGCGACGTCCCCATCTGCCCGGCTGGAGAGGACCGCATCAATATCGGCGAAGCCGTATTGTCGTGCACTGGCACGCGAACGCATGTGAAATCTTCCGGTCAAATTGAGAATTTCCGCCTTCTTCAAAACTTCAAATACGATCCCATCTCAAAGGAGTATTTGGTGGTCGGCATTGTGGGGAAAAACGAACCAGCCGGATTTGAGGAAATGACAGACGTTTCTGATTTTACGACATGATAACATCGGCTGAACCATGACGATTTTCAACGGCATATTCCCGGGACCCGGCGCAGACAAAACGCGCTACCGTCTTCTCACGAAACAGCACGTAAAAACAAGAAAGTGGAACGGCCGCACATACCTGTTTGTGGAACCCGCGGGCCTTTCCCTGCTTGCGGCGGAAGCTTTTTCCGATGGCTCCTTTTTTTTACGCGCATCGTACCTTGCGCAGCTTGCCGCCATAGGCAAGGACACAGGAGCCTCCGACAATGATCGTTTTGTAGCGCGCGCGCTGTTGAAAAACGCGGTCATTGCAGCGGAAGGCGTGCTGCCATTATGCCAAGACACAGGCACAGCGACCATTATCGCTTTTAAAGGAGAGGCTGTTCAGACAGGGGATGATGACGTACAGGCGCTATCGCGCGGCGTTTTTAAAGCATACACGGAAAATAATCTCCGCTATTCGCACATGGCGCCGCTTTCACTTTTTGACGAAGTCAACACCGGATGCAATCTGCCCGCACAGATCGACATCGCGTCCGTGCTAGGCAATGAATACCGTTTTCTTTGCATGGCCAAAGGCGGCGGTTCATCGAATAAGACCGCTTTGTTCCAGGAAACCAAGGCGCTTTTAAACAAGACGTCTTTTGCCGCTTTTTTAAAAGAGAAGATCAAGGCGCTTGGCGTTGCCGCCTGCCCTCCCTATCATATTGCGGTTGTTGTGGGAGGCACTTCGCCTGAGATGTGCCTGAAGACCGTTAAACTCGCATTGACAGGACATCTCGACAATCTTCCGTTAAAAGGAAACAAGCGAGGCAGCGCCTTTCGCGACCGTTTTTGGGAGAAGCAGGTCCTTGCCATTGCCCGGGAAACAGGGTTGGGTGCGCAATTCGGCGGAACATACCTGGCGCTCGATGCGCGCGTTATCCGGTTGCCGCGCCACGCAGGGTCGTGTCCTATTGGGTTGGGCGTGAGTTGCAATGCGGACAGAAACATCAAGGCCAAAATAACCAAGCAAGGGATTTTTTTGGAAGCGCTTGAGAAAAACCCCTCGCGTTATTTTGCATCTGTTCCCTTTTCTTCAGCCAAAGAACCGGTCCCCGTGGATTTGAACAAGCCCATGGCCGCGATTTTAAAGCAGCTTGCAGCCTGTCCGGCTGGGACTCTTGTATCCTTGTCAGGACCGCTCATTGTTGCGCGCGACAGCGCGCATGCACGGATTAAAAATATTTTAGACAAAACAGGAGACATACCGGAATACTTTAAACAACACCCGGTATATTACGCGGGACCGGCAAAAACCCCCAAAGGGATGATTTCCGGCAGTTTTGGCCCAACAACCGCATTGCGCATGGACGCGTATGTACCTTCTTTCATGAAACAAGGGGCGTCGCTGGTCTCTCTTGCAAAAGGCAATCGGGCCGCTACGGTGACCGAAGCGTGCAAAACATACGGCGGCTTCTATTTAGGGACAATCGGCGGCGCGGCCGCGCTCATTGCCCGCGAAAACATAGTAAAAACGGAAATTATCGATTTTGCGGACCTTGGCATGGAAGCCATACGCAGGATAACCGTAAAAGACCTGCCCGCTTTCATTCTTATCAACAGCCGCGGGTGTACTGCCTAAAAGCATGGGTTGTACGATAGCACCCTGTTCTACGAAGACACCGTATCAAAATGCATGATTGGCCCGCCTAGACTCGCAAAGCGAGATTGGCGCACGCCATTAGTTATCGTAGAAGACATGCAGTGAGAAAATCGTAATAAGCCGGCAGATCTATCCAATCGAGTGCGACCTGGGCTGGCCGGGCATGTTCATCCTGGACCGTAAAACCATCATCCGTTACCCGCACATTCATATTTTTCATGGACAAGTATCGCGTGGAAAAGGCCAGGTAGACCGCCACGGTGTCATAAAGGATCGAGGTTCGTTTGTTCACTTCGTCCAGCGTGACGCCCACGTTTGACGCCCAGATGCGGTAGTTTTCCATTACCGTCCGGATCAGGGTGTCCTTCGAATTCCGTATTGCCGCATAACGGGTCCCGTCCAGCCGGATAACGCCGCAGGTGTCCAGCGGGGTAATCGTAAACGAGCGCCATGGAGCGGCAAACACTTTTTGCGCTGCTGAAATGTTTTTCACTACATTCCATTCGGCAATAGCGCCTTCTTTGCCATCATGATTGCGGCAAACACTTCCGAACATGCCGACAAAGCAATGCCATGGCCAAGGCCCACGTATCGTCAATATCCCCCACAATATCAGTGTACAGGATCACGGGAATTGGTGTTTTTTATTGTTTTCCCGTAAAAAACCCCGCCCTACGGGCAGGGTGATTCACTTAATGCGCCCAACAGGACGTATTTGCTTGGAAATGGGGCATCTGAATTGGGTAAGGCGGACCCAATAGCTCCGAATCCCAGCCGGTTTTTGTGGAAGAAATTATTCCATGCGCTCCTGACGCGGAAATATGTCAAAGGCCGCGATTGGTACGATTTTCAGTGGTATCTCACCAAATTCAGGGATCTTGAGCCGAATTTCGCCATGTTGAACAATGCGCTCCAACAGACAGGATGGACCAGCGGCGAGATCAACAACGCCAACTGGAAAGAACGTGTTCGACACGTAATCGCGGCCCTTGATATGAAAAAGATCCGTGATGATGTTTTCAGATTCCTGGAAGACGAGCGTGAGGCAGACCTCCTGACAAAAGAGAATCTGCTTCGCCTGGTGTCCTGACCTGACGTCCGGCCCCAGCCGCTGCTGTTACACCCACGCTTCGCTTTTAATGTCTCCTTTTATGCCCACGACTACTGCTTTAATGGGTATCTTGCGTTTTGCCTTGGAGGCCGCCTCTTGGGCCAGACCAAGCAGGCCTCTGCAGCAGGGCACTTCCATGATCATGACCGTGAGCGTATTGATCTGCGCCTCGTCTATGAGTGCAGTGATTTTTTCAGAATAGACCTCCTGGCCTTCGTCAAGCTTTGGACAGGCAATGGCGAGCGCTTTGCCTTTTAAAAAGTCCTTGTGGAAATCGCCCATGGCATAAGCAACACAATCTGCCGAAAGCACTACATCGCGGCCCTTGAAATGGGGAGACATGGGCGCGATAAGATGAAGCTGGACAGGCCAGTGTGAAAGCTGGGAAGGACGTTTTCCCTCTTCATCTCCGGCAGCAGGGGCATGCTCGTCCCTCGACAGGTCCATTGCGCGTGAGCCCGGGCATCCGCCTGTGGCGTGTTCATGAGCGTGTGCCATTGGTTTCTCCTTTTTTTCACCAGGTATGGGTATATTTTTTCCTTTTAAAACCGCGATTGCGATATTGTAAAATTCAGTCTGTCCATGGCTTTTCAGATGCTCAAGATGGGCCTTGATAGTATTGTCACCCTGTTTCACGATGTTCTCCATGACCTTGCGTTCGTCATAAGGTTCGGCCTCGCGTACCTCGGTGGTAATGGCGCCTTCGGGGCAGTGGCCAAGGCAGGCACCCAGGCCATCGCAGAAGAGATCGCTGATGAGCCGTGCCTTACCGTCGATCATCTGGATGGCGCCTTCAGGACAGTTTGGGATGCAGAGGCCGCAGCCAGTGCATTTGTCCTGATCAATCGTAATTATGCTTCGTTTCATGGTTCCTCGCTTTCTCTTTTAATAATATACGGATAAAACAGGAAGAAAACCTTGATGCAGATCAAGAAATTGGCGATTCTTTTGCAGAATTATAAAATTCAGACCTTTATTTCAGGCCAGACAACCGTTTTGCAGCCTCGTGAAGCGTTGATTCCTGTTTGGCAAAACAGAACCGTATAACTCTGTTGTCTGTTGCTTTGTGATAAAACGCGGACACTGGAATGGCGGCAACGCCAAAGTCGCGCGCCAGCCGCAGGGCAAAGTCTCGGTCTGATTCCTGGCTGAAATGGCCGAATTTGTAGCACTCAAAATAGCTGCCGTGTGACGGCACCAATTTGAGCGGCGTGTGTTTGAGTAGTTGGCGGAAAAGATCCCGCTTCTTTTGCATGGCTGGTCCAAGGGTCTGATAGGGCTCAACCCTGTCCAGATATGCTGCCAAGCCCACTTGTTTGGGCGCATCACAAGAGAAGCAGTTGAACTGGTGTACTTTGCGGAATTCGTGCATGAGCTTTTTTGGCGCCACGCAATATCCCAGCTTCCAACCAGTGCAGCTATAGGTTTTTCCAAAGGAGTAGCAGACAAGGCTTCTGTTAAAAAGATCAGGATACCGCAGCATGCTTGTATGCGGCAGACCGTCATAGATCAGGTGTTCATATACCTCATCGCTGACAATGAAGATGCCGGTGTGTGCGACCAGATCGCGCAGTGCTGCGATGTCTGCATCCCGGAGAACGCTGCCCGTGGGATTGTGTGGGGAGTTTATAATAATAACCCGTGTGTGTTTTGAAATCCGTTTGCCAACCTCGTCCCAGGGTATGGTATAGCCGGGGAAGCGCATGGCAATTGGGATTGCCTTTGCTCCGTTCAGTTCAATGTTAGGAATATAACTGTCATAGGCAGGCTCAAAGACAATGACCTCATCGCCGCGCCTCAGTATCGATGTCAGTGCCGTGTATATGGCATATGTGCCGCCTGGTGTAATGGTGATTTCAGATTCAGGACTGACAGTTGCTCCATAGAGCAGATGGAACTTTGCGCAGAGTTTTTCCAGCAGGGGCGCGTAGCCGTTCATGTGCGCATACTGGTTGTGGCCCTGCTTCATGGCATTGTTCACCAGGGATATGAGTTCGGGCGCCATATCAAAATCCGGGAAACCCTGGCCAAGATTGATCGCCTTGTGCGCAGCAGCCACGCGGTTCATCTCCGTAAAGATGGTCGTCGGGATATCGGGGAGTTTGGGAGTAAAGTCCATGCGAAGAAAAATAACCCATCCGGTTCCCTAAAACAAGCCTGCCTTGCCAAGAGTCCGCTTCACAGACGACTCTGCAGTCTGACATTTTTGTCATACAAAAGTACTCTGGCACCTTGGTTTTGATAAAATTGTCATGGTTTCATCATTGGGGTCCGGTTTTTCCCGGTATTTTTCCCGGCACTGTTTTTGCATTACTCAGTGGTGTCAACCGCAACAACCCATATAAGGAGGAGATATGTCACGACCTGTTCTTGCTTTGTTCATGTGTCTTGCAATCCTGGCCATTTCAGTTTTCGGGTATTTCCCGGTTTCCAAGATCCTTCCCATGGAAAACCGGTACCGGAACCTGGATTATTATCCTAATTATTCACCTGCCTGCACTCTGAATCTTGCATTGAACAGCCGCGGCGCCTCAGGTTATTTGGACGCGCATTTTACCGCACCCGTGTCCGGAATGGGCCTGTCCGACAGTTGTGAGGTGCTGTCCGTGCTCTGTCTTCCCCGGCATTTTTCCGTGGATTCCATGGTCCTGTGGGTGAACAATGAACCCCAGCCAGCCAGACTTCTTTCCATTGGCCAGGCCGAGGCTACATACGATAATATCGTCTATGTCACCCGCCAAGACCCGGCATATGTGCGCAGAATCAACGGCTATCCCGATAACTACGGATTCTATCCTTACCGGCCCTATGAGAACCAGTTCGAAGTCAAGATCTACCCCTGCGTGCTTGGTCAATCGCGCCATGTGCGGATTTTCCTGGACTGCCATGCCGATATTTCTGCGGGATTTTCCACCATTGACCTGGGGCATCCCATGGGTTCTGTGGTGCGGATCAATACACAGTCCAATGTCACGGCTATTCCAACCGTAAACAGGGGTGTGCTTTCGTTATTTTCAACACAAGATCGGATCGGCTATCAGATAACCGAAACAGACACTCACTCGCTTGTTTTTACCACAGGTTCAGTTCAGGCCCCGGTATCGGGATGCGCGGGCGTGGTACAGACTGTTGATTCAGGGGCTAACTACTTCAAACTTCAGCTTGATCTTGCCAAGCTGTTCAACCTCGATCAGCTTGCGCAGAGACGTAAGGTCACCTTTGTATGGGTGCCGAGCAGTTCACTGAAGACAAGCGCCATTAATTATTATGAAGAGGAAAAAGACCTGATATCCAACTATATCGCTGGTTTCAAAGTGCAGGAATATTTGAATTTTGTTTATGCCGGAGATCAGGTCGAGATGTTTGAGCCGCATATGGTCGCTGCCGGCGCAAATGTTATTACGCGCGCACAGTCGTTTCTTTCTTCCCGCATAGACCCTGAACAGCGTTCGCTCTACACGCGCACCTTTCCCGCTCTGGTCAAGGCATTCTCATCGATTGCCTCTTCCGACACTCCCGCGGTTGTTTTCTGCATGGATCGCGAGCCTGCCATGATCGGAGGCCCTGCTTCGGACAATGCGCGGTTAGACAGTATGAAGAATGTGCTGGTGCAGATCAATGTAAACAAAACCAAATTCTACGCATGGGTGCACTGGTCAAAGGCGTTTTTCTATTCCCGTGTTGCCTCGGCTTTGAACGGTTCGATTTCCTGGTATGACCCATCGGCTGGATATCATAGCCCGTATACAACCAGCGCAACGTATGATTTTACCTTCATCGACAGGGCGTTCGGACCCGGGCCCTCTATTTCCAGCCATCAGATACGGCTCGATGACAACTGCTTCAATGTCATTACCAGCAGGCAGATCAGCGGATATGATCTCCCGGGGCCAAATCCCTGTACCCGGATCGACCTTCTGGGGCAGTGCAGCGCAGGATACCTTTCAGGCACGGTCACGGCAAGCATTGGCGGCCAACTCTATGAAAGGCCCTTTATCGTAACGAGCAGCGGCAACACTGCAACAGGGCTGAATCTTGACAAGCTGTGGGCCTTTGACATGGTGGAGGTTTTTGCCGAGGACCAGACTTTTTTCTCATGGGCGCCGCGCCGCAGCTACACATTGAGCAATTCCCTGCCCGAATTCAACCTTTCCGGAACCATCCTGCGTACTGCCGATACGTATAGGAAAATGGTCGAAATCAGCCTGCAGAACCAGGTGGTGACGGGCGCGTCTGCGCTGCTGGCATTGGAACCAGGCATGGAATATCTCGATACCGACCGGTTCGACGATCAGGAGTCTGGACCTTTGACAGCGATCGAAACTGCACCCGCAAAGGCGGATTCACTCAAGGCCAGTCTTGTGGCTTCACCCAATCCTTTCAACCCGACAACGAACATAGCGCTTGTGTGCGGCAACTTTACCGGCATGGCCGCAGTGTATGTATATGATGCTACCGGCAGGCTGGTCCATATTCATAAAGCCATGCCTATAAATGGAAGAGTGGCCTTTACCTTTAACGCACGCGATAGCCACGGCATGCGTCTGGCCAGCGGCGTATACATGATCAAGGCTGTGTTTGGGAACAGGTGCCTGCAAACCAAGGCGATGCTTTTAAAATAGTATCATGTATACGGGAAGGCAAGGCGCCATTGGTGCGCCTTGCCAGGCCCACTGATACTGATAAGCATTCTAATTTTCTGGTTCGTGTAATTTCCCGATCCTTCATACAGGGCGAATTCCCGCCTGTTCTGCCCGCTTCGCTCTCTCGATGCGAGGCGGGCCGGAGCGTTAATTGTCGTATGATGGCAGGTTCTCAAAGACGGTATGCTTCAACAGACTCAGCACATGTAGTCGGGTAGAGGATCTTCGATGGATGGAGGCTTATCACATATTTCCGAGGGTGACACCCAAACATGGCGTTCTTGTTTTATGTCGCCAAAAGGTGTAAATTTTATCAATTATTAACACTGAAAGCGTGATTTTTTATATCGTAATATGGCTAATTCATATTTTATTTTGATATTTGCCATAATTTATATATTTTATATGTGTGAAGCGTGACCTAATAACGAATCTGGAAAAGTGGAAAAACTCGCCTACCCGGAAACCCTTGATACTTCAGGGTGCAAGGCAAGTCGGGAAAACATTTCTCCTTAAAGAATTTGGAAAAACAAATTTTGATTCCTGTATTTATCTTAATTTTGATGCCGATGAAACTCTGGATACTATTTTTAATGGTACCCATAAGATTTCAGACATCATTGATCTCATTGGTATACGGGAAGAAAAGAAGATTATTCCAGGCAAAACATTATTGATTTTCGATGAAGTCCAATTCCAGGAGTATGCGCTTAATTCCTTGAAATACTTTCAAGAAAATGCCCCGGAATATCATATAGTCGCAGCAGGGTCGCTGCTGGGTATCTCCTTATCAGGGAAAAAATCTTTTCCTGTTGGCAAAGTAAACTTTATGACCCTGCATCCCATGAATTTTCTGGAATTTCTGACCGCGCTTTCCAAAACCTCCCTGCGCGAATTCCTGGACAATAAAAAAGACTATTCTGATATTCCTGATGTTTTGCATCGTGAGCTGACTAGTCTGCTGAAAATCTATACCTTTATTGGGGGCATGCCTGAAGCTGTTTCCGTTTATCTGCAGACCCACGATTTGATTGAAGTCAGAAAGATCCAGAACGAAATCCTGAGTTCCCAGCGCAAGGATTTTGCACGGCATGCGTCAAAAGCTGACGCCATCAAAATAAACCAGATTCTCGATTCCATTCCACTGCAACTGGCCAAGGAAAACAAAAAATTTGTCTTTTCAGCGGTCAAAGGCAGTGCTCGTTCCCGTGACTACGAAACAGCCATGCAGTGGCTGCTTGATGCAGGTCTTATTCATAAAGTCACATGCGTTTCTAGGCCACTGCTTCCATTGGACGCCTATCTTACTGCTGCATTTAAAATCTACTTTTTCGATACGGGGCTGCTCGCTGCAATGGTCAACCTGAGTCAACAAACCCTTATTGGGGAAAGCGATATATTTATTCATTTCAAAGGCTCCATGACTGAAAATCTAGCCGTTCAAGCACTCATCCCAACTCATGAACGGTTGTATTATTGGAGGAGCGAAGGCCAGGCAGAGATTGATTTTATTTTATCTGTCGAGGATAAGATTGTCCCCATTGAGATAAAATCCGGCACCAGTGTTAAGAGCAAAAGCCTGGGCATTTATGCAGATAAGTTCTCGCCTGCCACTCTGCTCCGGGCAAGCCTGAAAAATTTCAGCCATCATGGGATCACGATAGAAATTCCTTTATATGCGCTTATAAAAGTGCATAGCTTTTTAAACTGATACTGATAAGTCTTTGCTTTTCGAGTTCGCGGGATCGCTGATGGGGTGATGCAGGGCGCATTCCCGCCTATTCGGCCCGCTTCGCTCTCGCGATGCGGGTTCCCGGTTTTAGTCTTCCGGGTCGAAAAAATATCGATTTCACGCTGCCCTTAGATAAAATACCCAAGCCCCAGCCAGATGACACCATTCTCTGCCGGTTGTATGCACTTAAAATCGGTGATGGAATCACCCCAGGACGTCACAAACGGATATTGATAAATCGAATCATCATGTCCGATCCTGGTGAAAGCGTCCCAATTTGCAGTGCCGCCAACAACCCAGACATTCCCATTTGTGTCCCCTAGCATATCGACCGGCAATATTGGGAAATAGTGATTTACATAAACAACCGTATCATTGACAATTTTCTGTATGCCAAGACCAAAGTTCGGATTAACCACCCACAAGGATTTGTCGGCTGCAATGGCCATGTTGGCGATAAACGAATTAAAAATACCGGAATTTTGCGGGGTAAGGCGTTTGCACGAACCGTCCCTGCTGTCAAAACGGATGAGGCCTGAATCCGTGATACACCAAAGAAGGTTGCTGTCTATTGCCTCGATCCGTTTGATTTTGTTTGTGGGCAGTTCGGAATTTTCTTTGTTGAACACCTGCCATACGGTGTCTGAAATATGCACGGCCATGCCAGCGCAATTGACAGTATCTCCATATGATTGCTGGAATGTGGTCCAGATGCGGTCCGCGCTGTCCAGAGCAATATGCACATAAGTGTCAGGAGTGCAGTTATCGATTGTTGGTTTGTGCATGCGCCAGCCTGGCGCAACTGCGGCAAATGCCTGCACGCCAAACAGCAGCAATAGAAACAGAAGTGTCCGCATCATAATTGGCCTCATTGTTTCCTTAAAACCATGGGCATTTGATCCACCTTTAGCTGCGATTCGGTAAGGACCTGGTACATATACAGTTTGCCGTCTCTTATCTCGTACTCGTTGTTTGTTGTGTCGTTGCTCCAGATAAGCTGGTACGATGAAGCGGTGAACCTGAAATCATAGCGGTCAGTATCGTTCGAGACTTCCCCGAATGCGTTGTATCCGTTGAAGATTTCCGTATATGAGCTGTCTGATCCGAAAATGAGCGTTGTGTGCGAGGTATGTTCATTGCCGTCAGCGTCCAATTGTTTGCCTGTTGCCTGCCATGTGCCGATGAGCGTGGCAAATGCACCGGCATACACTGCCCCGTATGAAGTATTCAGAGTAAGGGTTGTTCCGGAAAGGGTGTATGGATACCATGTTTCCCCATACTGTTCCCAACCTGTATTGTAATACCGGACAAAGAGGTAGTTGTTTTCGGTTTTGTAGTAGTTTCTCAGGCTGTTGTAATCAATGGAATACATGAGACTGCAATAGCCGGTACTATACTGGTTGAAATACACATCCTGTCTCAGCTGCATGTGTCCATCATCTTCAAAGGTGTAGGTGTAACGGTAATTATACCTGTTGCTGGAATCCGGCACGGGTGATTTCCAGGTGCCAACCAAGTTGCTCTCTGAAAGTTCAGCGATTGGATTGCCATCTTTAATACAGCTTATAAAAAAAACTATTGAACTGAAAAAAACGACTCGTAGAAAATATTTCAACATAACGATCCTTACTGCCGTATTTTTAATTCTTTTTTCGCGAGTATATAGAATAAAGACACTGTTCAAGAATCGTATCGGAGACAAAGGTATCTTTTATTTTTAGAACCCGATAAACAGGCTTTTCCTTAATGCCATCCATTAAAGCCACAATACCACCAATTTCGAAATATCCATCTAAATCGATATCGCCAAAAATATCTGCAGAATTGTTCAAAGAATATCCGAAAATTTCTACTAATTTGTCCTTTGAAGTAATGACTAAAAAACTAGGCAGATCTGACCCTTCTCCACATTTAATTATATATTCGATTCGTTTTTTGTCTCTATTATAAAAATTGGTTACTAGTGCTTTTGGCGTGCCAATATACATTTTATCAAAATCAGAATGTGAGAATACTTGTTTCCCCTCTCGATATATTTTAATCGTATGGTAAAAATCCGACCCCGGTTCTTCAGGATCCAAGAAAACAAGGGAGTCCCTATTTTCGCCATTTTCAATTACTTGCCATATAACATTTTCACAATAAACCCCAGCCGCCAATCCCATTACAACAATTGAATTAATGATTAAGATTGCATGTAATTGAGCAATCATGTTTTATTTGCTCCTTGCATTTAAACTTTTCAAATCGTCATTTAAAATGAAATATTGTACTTTTCCTTCAACGACAGCTTTTTTAGGAAAAGCAAAATTTACTCCCATTTTATCATTATTTTTCCCAACATTAAATACTTTGGGGACATTCTGATATGAAATGGTGCCCGTTTTTGGGTCCCTTACAGGCATTTTCCCATATTCAGGCGCAACTGCAGCTACATGCCCATGATCCTTTCCTGTCAATGCAGCGACTGGAGAGATACCTTTTTTTGCATATTCTACCGCAGCCGCTGCAGTAATTGGGGTTGCAACCTCAGGATTGTTTAACATTGTTATTATCTCATTGGCCGAACCGTAAACAGGATTTAAAACATTATTAACATCAACTATCGCTTCTAGGGCATAGTTACAATAGGTTTGTCCTTTATATGCTTTAAAGTTTATATCCTTCATAACAATATTAGCAGCAACTTCATATTCTGCCTGACTTCCATAGTCAGCACTACCGGTAGGATCCGTCCGATTGATTGGATTACTGCCAGTATAATTATAAACATCAAAGTATTGTGGAGATGGATCCACATATATCCACCTCCCAATCTCAGGATCATAATACCTCTTCCCAAAATAATCCAACCCAAGTCCCCTCACACCCAGATCATCTACCCATCCTTCTGTGGAAAGCCCTTCTTTGTCCAACTCCTTGCCGGTAAAACCAGGCTTTGCCTCATGCACAAGAACTTCATTATAAATCTCTTTGCCATACGGATAATAATCACGTATCTGAACAATCGTAGGCTTGCCGGAAACAACATCTATGGCGTCAGTGAATGTCACAACCGGACTGCCAAGGTGATTATGCAGAAAATATACATCCAGCATCTGGTCATTTGGCTGGGCAGCATCAGGAACTTCATACCCCACATTCATCGGTTTGGTAATATAATTAATCCGTGCGGTAGAGCCATTATTCCTGCCAAACTCGCTAAAGGGCTGCCCGTCCTTGCCCAAATTATAATACGTCAACGCCCCCTTCAGATAAAACGGAACCTCATACGCGCCAATATCGGGAGCGCCATCGGACCGGGAATGACAGAAAGCATCGAGCGCAACCTTGTACAACTTGGTCGCCGCATCCTCAGCGCAACTGCTGGAAGGGATGACCATGTAATTCTGGTTTGAAGGATCAGTGGTATTGACCAAACCAGGATCAGACGTAATGCTCCCTGTCTGCGTGACTGAAGCGTAACCAGCCGCAACATCGCTGACGCTATAAAGAACATTGTACTTTGCCGCATAGGTCACGCTGGCATTATCATTGGCCTGGCTGATAAAAACTGATAAGTATTTTGATTTTCCAGTTCGTGATGTGGCGAGATGTCGACTGCAGGGCGAATTCCCGCCTGTTCGGCCCGCTTCGCTCTCGCGATGCGAGGCGAGCGAGGCAGGTTGTTCCGGCATTCGATATTGCCCCCGCCTCGCGTCGCCGTTTCGTCGAGGCGGGCCCCGGTTTTGGTCTTCCGTTCCGTAAAAAACACCATTTTCAGAAAAAATACCCCTTCCCAGCCTTGCAATCAAGTAAAATTAAAAAAGCTCCGCCCTGCGAATTGCCTCACAAATAATGTAACCGAAGCCAGATGGTGCTAAAAAGTCTTTCGATACGTTGCCTCATAATGTATGTAACCCAAGGAAAGGGGACATATATCTATGGGAAACGCCCCCATTGTTGTGCCGCGGGGTAGCTCAATTTCACGCGTTATTTCGCCGGAGATATGTCTTGCTTAAATGTTGAGATGCCCTTTAATATTCTGTTAAGGTGCCTTCGTTCTTCCTCAAGGTCATAATCATTTTGAAGACCTAACCAGAAATTTGGCGTGGTGCCGAAAAATTTGCTAAAACGAAGAGCAGTATCAGCGGTAATTTTTCGCCTGTTTTTAATTATCTGAGAAATTCTGGTTTGGGGAATTCTCGTTTCTTTTGCAAGGCGGTATGCTGAAATATGAAGTGGCTTAAGAAATTCTTCTAGAAGAACTTCGCTTGGTGGAATATTTGGTAATTTATGCATGATTTCACTCCTTGTGATAGTTAACGATTTCCACATTGTGGCAATTTCCATTAATCCAATTGAAACAGATTCGCGCATTATTGATACGGATGCTAAATTGCCCCTTCCGGTCTCCTTTTAAGAGTTCGAGATGGTTATGAGGCGGCATTCTTAAGTCATTAATGTTGAACGTGTTGTTCAACATTCTTAACTTCCGCCTTGCAACATCCTGAATATCGGTTGGGAGTTTTCGTGAGTGTCTTTTCATAGAACGTACAGCCTCTTGTAGGGGCGGGTTTGAAACCCGCCCCTACAAGATTACATCGCATATATAACGAATTTGCCGATTTCCGTGCATTTTTTAAGGCCACAATGCGAATGATTAATCCCCTACCCGCAATGGCCCGATGATCTGTTATGGTGCCATGATTTGTTCGGCATCCCAGGCCTCTTAAAACCATTTAAAAAACCTTGATTTTTCCCTTGAAATGTATTACATTATGTAATACAAGGAGACCCGTATGATAACTCTGAGACTCCCCAACGAGCTTGAAAAAGAAATTACAGCAACAGCTGAGAGCATCGGCATGTCCAAATCCGAGCTTGTGCGGAATAGCGTATTGGAATATTTAGGAAAGATTAAACATGCCAATCCATGGGACCTGGGCCATGATTTATTCGCGAAACATAGCAGCGGCAGGCGCGATTTATCGGAAAAAGCCTCTTCTCTGTTTAGAGAAAAACTGCTCAGCAAGAGAAAATGAATAAGAAAATCGTTGTCGACAGCGGCCCTCTTATCGCCCTTTTTGACAAAAGCGATAAAAACAGCCCAACAGCCCTGGCGTTCCTGAAAAAAAACACCTCACCCCTGTTCACCACACTCCCGGTTGTCACTGAAGTCATATATATCCTGGATTTCAGCATTAAGGCCCAAAGCGATTTTCTTGAATGGATTTCCAGGGGTGGGCTGTCCATTATCAACCTTGACCATCATGATTTTTCACGGATAAAAGATTTAATGCTGAAATATCAGGACCTGCCAATGGATTTCGCCGATGGTTCTCTTGTTGCGGCGTGTGAAAAAATTGAATCACATTTCATTGCAACAATAGACAAGGATTTTGAGATTTACCGATTCTACGATAAAAAGACTTTCCACAACGTGTTTGACATGAAATAGCAGACTAAAATCGCCCACTATTGGCGCGGCAATCCGCTTGTGCAATAGAAAAGAGGTATGGAAACAGTCACGTTTCACTTCTTATCGACCGAATTGCTGATTTATTTCAGCGTGATAAGTCAGTAATTTCTAAACACATACGTAATGGTTTCAAAGAAGGAGATACATAAATGGTCCCTTTAACGTCTATCTATATTGGCGGGATGCTTACATTGCTCATGGCATTATTCCACACCAGATTTTATACAATGTTTGACTGGAAAACAGAGTTCGAGAAAATGACCATCAAGAATGTCAGAATCATGTTTACCGTGCATAGGGCGCTCTTGCTTTTATTTTTTGTTATCGGCGCCATTACAATCCTGTATGCCAAAGAATTGAGCCAAAGCGCTGGCCTGGCCTTTGGCATGAATTCTCTGCTTTCAGCTTTCTGGCTCTGGCGTTTTATCTGGCAATGCACGTATTTCAAAAGAAACGAAGGACAAAAACTGCCACCCATTGCGATTGTATTGACGATTGTTTTCGCTTTATTATTCCTTTCATATTTGATTCCAGCGGGGTATCGGTTATTATCAACCGCTTTTTAAATGATTTTCTTCGATTCAACCCAATCAATTATTTTATCGCCATGTCGCATGCACTGTGGTCTGTCCTTCTGGTTTTGTTCTTATTAGTTTCTATTGTTTGCCCTGCCGATACTTTGGAGAACAGAGTAACGCTGGTGCTTCCCCAGTCCTTTACAGTCATTACCGGCAACAGCGTGCGCCTGCTTGCAGAGGTTAGTCAGGACTTTTTTCCCAAAGAGGTCCGTTTTTATGCCACCTACAAGGCGAGTGTTGATTCGCTCAAGTTTCCGCAAAAGGCTAATATCGAGAAGTACCTCGGAACAGTCGCGCGACCTCCCTATGAGCTGATCGCGGACCTGACAGGAATCCCTGACCAGGACGAATGTGCGCTATATTTCATCCTAGAGACCCTGGACTCTTCAGGAAAAGTATACCGCACTGTGCCCTCGTTGAAAAAAGACCTTGTCCTTGACCGTCATGAGGGAGTCTCGTCAAAGATATTCGAATGCGGCCATACCCGGCGGCCAATGCGCATCGACGGTGACCTTGATGACTGGAAAAACGCGGATTCCATTTCTTTTTTAAACGCGGGAAATACCATTACCGCGCGCGTCCAATGGGACGACGGATACCTCTATTTTGGGATTACCGTGTATGATAATACCATTATTCACCCGTATGCGAAGAGTGGATATTTGACGGAGAACAAGGACCTCTGGCCTGGCATGCCCGATTCTGGTAACTTTGTTCCCTTGTGGCTGAGCGATGAGATTGAGATATTCTTCGATACAGACCACAGCCACGGGTATTTTCGTACGTTAAAGCACATGCATTTCCTCGTTGGCGCTGGTAATGCGTATTATGGAAGAAAATACGACAGGAAAAAGGGCATAAGCGAAATGTGGGGAAAGACAGCGCTATGTTCCGTCCGGATTTGGGACAAGCCTTCACGGTATACAGTGGAGATCGCTTTTCCCTGGGCTGAATTGGAGATCAAACCCGAAAAAGGCCTGATAATGGGCTTTGATCTATTCAACAAGGACTATATGTTCGCAAATGGCCCAAGCACCAGCAAAAGCTGGAGCGGCGTTGAATACACTAATTACAATAACCCGAGCGAATGGGCGAACATTGAACTCACCGGCAGTCCTGTTCCTCCCTGGTTTGCCATTGTCCTTGGGACAGGTATGGCTGTTGGCTTAGTCTTGCTGGGATTTGCCTGGAAAAGGACACGGCAGGAAAGCGGCCAGAACGCACCGCGAAACGAACTAATTGTGAAGAATGTTGAAGAATATATAAAGGCCAATTTTTCAGATCCAGAGCTTAGCGTGTCCAAGGCGGCTGGAGTCTCCGGAGTTAGCGCAAAATACGCCGGGGGTTTGTATAAAACGTATAAGAAAATGTCTATTAACCAGTATTTGAATAATATGCGTCTTGAAAAAGCCAAAGACCTGCTTCGGACAACTGATAAAAACATCACAGAAATCACTTTCGAGGTCGGATACGCTTCCCCAGACTATTTTACCAAAGTTTTTAAAGCTGCTGAAGGCATGGTACCCTCGGAATACCGCCTGAAAACCGGGAAAACAGCGAAATCGTTATAAATCCGCGATTATTCAGCTGATTTGCCGGTTTTTCGCCCTTTTTCCGATCATAATACCAGAGACACGAAATCTTTTTTTCTGTATACTTAAAATTGTTTAAGAAGGAGAAATACATGGATCCAGTCATCATTGTTCATGGCGGAGCATTCAAGCTCCTTGATGAGGAATTTGTTCCATCGGAACAGGGAGTACGCCAGTCTGCGCAGGCTGGGATGGCTGTACTTAGCCTGGGCGGTTCGGCAATCGATGCGGTCGAAGCAGCAGTGCGCGCAATGGAGGCTAACCCGATATTCAACGCAGGCCTGGGAGCGTCACTCACACGCGACGGGAAACTGGAAGTCGACGCTTCCATTATGGACGGAAGAACGAAAAAATTTGGGGCAGTCGCCTGCGTCCCTGATTTCATGCATCCTGTGTCGCTTGCCCGTGCGGTCATGGAGGACGGGGAACACGCGCTTCTGGGAGGCCCTGGCGCGCTTGCATTTGCATCTGAAAAAGGTCTTTCGCACTTTCACCGCACAGACCTTGTGACCGAAGGGGCTTTGAAGCGGTTGAAAAGGATCAGGTCCGAGAGGGCGGACACTGTGGGTGCGTGCGCACTCGACAGCAGGGGAGAACTTGGCGTGGCCATTTCCACAGGCGGAAAGACCAACAAGCGGTCAGGCCGGATAGGCGACACGCCAATTATCGGCGCGGGTTTTTACGTTGACAACAGCGTGGGCGCTGCAGGAGCCACGGGTGATGGCGAGGCCATAATGCGGGCCCTTTTATGCTATCGGGCAACAATGTTTTTGAAAGAGGGGCTATCGTGCGGCAGCGCTGCGCGGGAATCCGTATCCATGCTTGATCGCGAAACAGGGAAGAAGTGCGGTATTATCATGCTTTCTCCGTCAGGCGAAACCGGCTTGTATCATAACACGCCGCATATGCCATGGGCCATTGCCTCAGCGGGAACAGGTGTAAAGAGCGGGATCTCCAGTGAAAAGAGCGTTCTGCCATGAAAAGCAAGGGAAGGAAAACGCATGTCATTGGCATTGTGGGCGGCATGGGACCCATGGCTGGACTCGACCTTAATCGCAAGATATTCGACCAGACAAAGGCAAACTCAGACCAGGAACATGTGCCAGTAGTACTCAGCTCTTTTTCTGCCAGGATACCCGACCGGACAGCCTATTTGACAGGCAAAGAGAGGATAAACCCGGCGAAAGCCATTTTCAGGGTCATTGAATTGCTTGCAGCTTCGGGCGCTGGTATTGCGGGCATTCCCTGCAATACCGCGCACTCGCCGTGCATATTCTCCAGAATCAATGAAATGGTGGAAAAGCAGGACCTTAACATCAGGGTACTCCACATGATCCAGGAGACAGGAAAGTTTATTGCCGCTGCCTGCCCGAATGTCAGACGCGTTGGCCTGTTGGCAACACTTGGTACATATTGTTCCCGAGTCTATCAGGAAATACTGGCAGGCTATAATCTCGAGGTAATCATACCTGAAGCGATGATATGCCGTGAGGTCAACGCAGCCGTGTATCATAGCAGGTATGGAATAAAGGCCACGGGACTTCCGGTTTCGAATGAAGCGCAGCGCCTGCTCATCAACGCGATCCATCATCTCAAGACAAAAGGCGTGCAGGCAATAATACTCGGCTGCACCGAATTACCATTCGCGTTCGAGAGAAAACATGCAAATAAGATGCTTTTTATTGACCCCACCCTTGTTCTGGCCCGGGCGCTTGTGCGCGAAGCTGCTCCGGAACGGCTGAAGCCTCTTTTGAATACTTAGGATGCGCCCGTGAGCGAAGCAGTACAGGACCGGCCAATCGACGAAGCGATCATGAGAAAGGACCGAATCAAGTTCGGTATTGGCAATGTACTTTTCCAGAGCGAAGAAACCGGCGTGGGCGGCATAGGCATACCTGCAATGATTATCCGCATGCTGGGCGGCAGCGACCAGCACATTGGCCTGTATGGCGCAACGCAGGGGGTCACCTCTTTTTCCCAGATATTCGGGGCTGTCATTTTGAAGCGCACCCGTTCCGATAAAAAGGGAATGGTCGTGGCCATGTTCATTGGATTTGTTGTGGCCGTGCTCGTTGCTGCGAGCATCGCAGCGTTTTATTTCAACGTTTTCAGCAAAGTTTCCCTGTACCTCTATCTGGTCTTTGCTGTCTGTTTTTTTGCCGTTGGCGGGTTTCAGAGCAATATTGAGAACAGCTGGATCGGTGACCTTGTGCCGGCAAAACGGCTGGGGTGGTTTACCAGCTATAAATGGATCGTGGGGACTGCCGGGGTCGTACTATTTAATCTCCTTATCGGCAGGCTGGTGGACGCAAATCCTTCGCCAGCCGGATACGCTGCAGTCTATCTGATGTTCGGCGTGTCGTTCTGCGTTGCCGCATGGGTCTATTCTTCAGTGACGGATCGCACGCCCCAAACCATCAATTTTATAAAAACTGGTCCCATGCATCATGAAAGACTCCAATACCGAAGTTTTCCGCTGTGGTGTTACATTGTCTTTTACTGGTGCTGGTCAGGCGGCCGCGCAGTACTGTATACCTTCTGCTACATCTACCTGATTGATCAGTTTCATTTTTCCATGACAAAGATCGCATGGCTGGTCAATGCGCAGTGCGCCATGAGCTGCGTCATAATTTACATACTTGGAAGGATCTCGGATACCACCGGACACAGGGTGCCTCTTATGATCATTTCCGGCATTGTGGCCTGTTGCATGTCGCTTTGGGTTTTTTCCGCCTGGTTCGGTATTGTCCCGGTAATCGTGTACATGTTTATCAATGGCGCTGCGGGTAACACACACTGGATGCTGGCTTCCAACCTTGCGCTCGAAATCTTTCCGGAAAAGGGGAGAGCCGCGTATCTTGGTTTTTCCAGGTTCATTATAGGCTGCTGTACCATGACGACACCTATACTTGCAGGACAATTTATGCAGCATCTTTCCGGCTTCCACATGCAGCTCTGGGGAGCGGACATCAACCGCTATCACATATTGTTCTCGATTTGTATGCTCATATCCATGTGCTGTATTGTACCGTTGTTCGTACTGGGGAACAGGAAAGTTGAGGGGAGTGGTCTTGTTCGATGATGGATTGGGTGCCATTGCCTACCCTGTGTATTTTATATGCAGCGTTGTTTTTAAGTTATATTTAAATAGAAAGACCGAGGAGGGCATATGTTTAAAGGAGCGTTTTTTTGCAGTACATTTCATGCAGTATTATTTTTCATCATTTTTATAGTAGGAAAGCCTTGTTTTTGTGACAATTTCTATATAAAACCGTATCTTCAGTTTGTTACCGATACCAGCATATATGTATGCTGGGAGTCTGACGTGGCATATGCGGGAACAGTAGAGTATGGCCCAGCGATGACATATGGCAGTGTTGTTTCGGAAACCACTGGTGTTACGGTGCACCAAATACCCTTGCGCTCTTTAAGCCAGAACACGCGATATTATTATAAGGTAGAAAAGGAAGGAATAATCCATACTGGTTCTTTTACAACAGCCGTAAGCGCAAATTCTTCATTTAAATTTGGTTTAATTGGCGATACTCAAGGGGGTGAAAGCGCATGGTGGGACCTCGGTAAGCTCATGGCTGATTCAGGACTTAATTTCTTTATGCATTGCGGAGACCTGGTGGATAATGGCAATACCACGAGTCAATGGAGGGACCAGTTTTTTTCCCCATGCAGCGCTCTTTTTGAAAACACCCCGTTTTTCGCCACAAAGGGTAATCATGACGGGTATCTGAATGATTTTGAAAACTATGTTGTGCAACCAGGCAATGAGCATTATTTTTCATTTAATTATGGTAATTCGCATTTTATTGTGTTGAACACGAATGAAGGGTATGACCCAGGCTCTGCGCAATACACATGGCTTGTAAACGATCTTGCGTCTTCTGTGTATAAAAATGCAAAACATCGTTTTCTGGTTTTGCACAGATCTCCGTATTCATTAGATTGGTATTGCGGCGAAGAGGAGGTCCGGGATTTTGTGACACCATTAACTGAAGGCAATGACCTTGATGTCTTATTCGGCGGCCATTTCCATGTTTATGACCACAGCGTCGTGGATTTTGGGCAACATAAAAGCCATTATGTGATCACCGGGGGCGGAAGCGGGTTTACCGAAGATGGCGATTGTCATTGGGATAATAATATAATGCATGCCCACACAAACCATTTCATGTTTGTTGAGGTTAATGGGGATATGGTGATTGTGAAAGCAATTTCACGTACTGGCGCAATTCTTGACCAGTTTGAAATACTCAGCCCAACCGGCGTTGATGTAACCCCGCCTAATATTATCAAGGCCGGGCCCCAGGATAAAGCCGTGGAACAACAGATACTCTTACAGGTGCAGACGCAGGAGCCCGCGAATATGCGCTGGAGTCTCATGGATGAAGAGTACGCTTCCATGTCCAATCAGTTTACCGGAGGGGAAGGGAGCAGGTTCCATTCAACGGTTGTGCCGGGCGAACATGGAACGTCGTATACCTATTATATCCGGGCAATAGACAGTCTGGGAAACGTGATGGACACATCGGGAACCATATCGTTTACCGTCGATACCGCTCAATGCGTTGCACTCATAGATTTTGGGGCCAATGCGGGATCGAATACATACGGGCTGCCTGATTGGCAGACGGCCATAAAGGATGTATATACCGATTACCGCAACCTGGGACCTGGCGGAACAACTATTACCGGCGGTAGCACACCAGAGTATAATTTCCAGGGTGTGAGCGGATTGTCGCCTTATGCTTTTAATACTGATCAGAAGATCGCCGTATCGTGGTATAATAATTCAGGATCGACCATTATTGTGACACCAAAAATCAGTTTTAACGATCCGGACCGTCCGGTCAGTGGCATCTCGGGGGCATGGTATGCCATGACCTTGGTGCGAATTCCTTCACACGGCAGTGCGTACAGCGAATATTATTTTAACGATAGCTCTGCCGGGGCATATAATCTGGTTAATGTGAATTGCAATTACCGGAACAATCAGGTTTTGGTGTGCGACAAGATAGTATTATTGAACTGTGACACTGCGCTAACGGGACGGGAAAATATTCTGGATAATACGGCCGATGGAGATATTCTTTTGACTGTGAGTCCGAATCCGTTTAATCCGGCGACCATGATACGCGTAGCCGTGTCTGCGGCACGGGAAAACAGTGCGGAACATGATATACAGGTGCGAATATATGACATACATGGTACGCGTGTGGCTGTATTGCATCCCATGATGTCAGATAATAACCGGCCCTCTTCCAGTGTCCAGTACATGTTTGACGCAAGTCATTTTGCCTCAGGGATATACCTTGTTAAAGCACATTTCAGGAATAGAGCAGCGTCAAAACGGGTTATTTTACTTAAATAGGTTTTATCCGTATTTTTCCTTTTTTTAAGCAGAAAGTACGGTTTTTCGCCATTTTTCAGGTACTGTTTATGGTTAAGAGCCTACTTGTCAGCGGATGTATTATGTTTTTGTTTCCGCTCATGCTTCAGGCTGAGATCGCCTATATCATACCAGCGTTGGAACGAGTAAGAAGATCCGGTGGCGTATAGACTATGATAAAGGGCCTGACTGCAAATTCCGGGTGCGCGCGAACGGCAATGTTCTCACCTATACGCAGTATTTCAAGCCGGGAATTGACACGGTGATGGATTCCGCAAACGAATTTCCCAAACCAACCCCGGAAAACGATCCTTATCAGGTGATCGAACGGATGTTGAACGACAACTGGTATTGGGCCTATTATAACCGCGTCCTGTTCAACATGGAATCGAATTACGACAATACCATGAATACCATGCCTGACCACCAGTTTGTGGTCCATCAGGGACAAGGGGATTTCACTGCAGGTACTGGCTGGAGTATGCGGCCACCCACATCTTATGCCTCGTACAATGGCGATACTACTCTCCGGTATACTGCCCTGTATTTAAAGGTCGGCGACATGGAGTACGGCATACTTTCCAAAACATCCATCCGCAACTGCATCAATGTAATCACAGCGGAAAAGAAAGCGGTAAGCGATTCGCTTGGGATTCCTGTTGAGAACCTCATGTGGGTATGGGACCATACGCACTACACAGACAACGGGGAAAGCGGGCCTGATTCGGCGGTTAATGCCTTTAAGCGGGCAAAGGCGAACGCGCGGCCAACAGAAATGGCAACAGCCAGGATACATACCGGCTTTGGATACACATATAACAGGGGTGCAAATGGTTAACCTGGCAATGAGTCATCATCAAGGAGACAAGGAGGTTTCCCCGAGCAAGATTTAGCCGAATCACTCGGTAGCGCTTG
>MFYT01000030.1 GCA_001789205.1 Candidatus Raymondbacteria bacterium RIFOXYA2_FULL_49_16
TGAATTAGGTTCCACCTTCTGGCAGTCAATCCAGAATGCCTGCGGGGGAAACCCAACAACCGATTCCGCGGCAGCGGCGCAATCCTATAATAGATCGCCCATACATTTTCTCTATAATGCAACAGATTTTAATCTTGACATCAACGGCGGCATCACTGACGGGACGGTTCCGGTCAGCCAGTCCCTGCGCGCCTTTAATGCCATGGCCGCTCCCGGGGATACGCTTACCAATGAAGAGATAGAGTATTTTGCGACCCAGCATGCAGTACCGCCATCGCTTGCCGGCCAGGCTCCCTACGATCCACTTTATGGCACGGGAAATATCTTATTCCGGAGAATATCGAATAATGCGCGAATAACCATTTTCAATGGCGGCCATGTGATAAACTATAATGCCGGGTTGACCTGGCTGTCGCGGCAGAGGAGGAACGCGACCACAACAAATGTTGAACGCAAGAAAGATCCTGCATATCCGGAGATTGTTGTTTTGCCAAATCCGTTTAATCCAAGTACCGCAATAGTTATAAAGTCACAAGGCGCAAAGCCTGAAAGCTATAAAGCCATTATAGAAATTTATAATATTATGGGAGAACTTGTAGAAAGCCCAAGTTTAAATTTAAGTAACGGTATTGGTTTATATAAATGGAATGCGGGGAAGCGAGCGAGCGGAATATATATATTAAAAGTTAAGGTGGATAATCATATTTTGACAAAGAAAATCACATTGTTACGATAAGTATTGCCGCATGACTGTTGGAAGGAGCAAGCCACCTGTTGCAGGCATACTGCCTCCCGCAAACGATACAGTTGTTGTGATGGGCTCGTCCCTGTCTTTTTATGGAGGTACTTAATGAAGTCTTTCCTGTTATTTATTGTTTTGTTAATCTCCGCTGAGATTTTTAGCGAACGACCGGTAAATTTTACCGGTTTTGTAAGGTCAGGCCAGGTTTTTCTGACGTGGACGGAAGTGACAAACGGACAGAAATATATAATTTACCGAAAGACAACCCCGATTGTCCAGTCTGATCTTATTGCCGCAAACAAGGTATTGGAAGTCATTCAAGGTTCTGCCGGCAACAAGGCATTAGCAGAGGAAAGCGGAGCTTTGGCAGTTGGGAGTTATGGAATTCATAATAATTATAATTTGCTACAGCCGCCATGCAGCCTTGTCACCAATATAATAAATCCGTTGAATTCTGACAGTATAGGCATGTCAAATCCAGTGCCTTTTGGCACAGGAATGCTCGTATTGACTACGCATGCGGCAGGCATTTATTACTATGCAGTAACAGCCGTTGCAGGAGGAGTAGAGGATAATAGCGTGGATGGCGGGAACAGCATTGGCCCCATAGACGAGTCAATCATGGATCCTGCTCCAGTGTTAATATGGCAGGGAACCAGTTCAATGGGTACTGTAGGTTCAAAGGATCACAGGATATATTTGATGTACATGGATATAGAGCAGAGCAACATTAGTTGTTTAAATATGTATGCATGGCCATATATTGTAATAGTACCCGGGAACTATGGAAGCACATCTAATAGAATGGACATGGTTGTACGATTTTTCGGATATCCTGGTTGGGCAAGCGCTCATTCTGGTTCGGGAAATGGTATTAGCGTGCATGTGCATGAGATGGGATTTTGGGGATTTGGCTACAGCAAGACATACCAATATGATTCCAGCGAAGTAATGTGGTATGGCAGTTCTTCTCCAGTTCCTAATTCTGGTCCTGTTGTAAATTATGTTGAAGGCCGCACAATGGATTTTTTAAAATGGATGATTACTGTTGAGCCGTATTACGGTAACAGGATTGATACCAACCGGATCTGGGCCACCGGGGAATCAATGGGGGGCTCGGCGACAATTTTATGGCTGACAAATTATCCTCATTTTTTCGCCTATGGAAGGGCTACGGTCCCACCGACAAATTTTCTGGAAACTGATTGGCATTGGCTTACTAACTGCGAAGGTAAGTGGGGGGCAAGAAATGATAGTACGATGAAAGTAGCGTTCACGGGATGGAAGAGTGAATGGCTTACCGGTAATTTTGCAGGCATGACGGTTCATGCGTTTTTGAATAAGGAGCAAATGCTTTTTAGCATGGAGGGCGTTGACCTGCCGTGGTTCTGTTTTTGTTCCGGTGGACAAGACCCCAGCGTTACCTATCCCAACGAGGGGAGGATGTTTTATAATAACCTTGATAGCAGCAGGCATGGATTCAACGGCACGGTTGTAGGCAATGGAGGCCATGGATGCAGCATCACCCACCCGCAATTGGAAACCATACGGAAAAACAATTCATTCCCGGCTTTTTCCAAAGTTTCCGGCAATGCGGTATTGCCTCCCCCAGAAGTCCCGGCAGCCATAAATTATACTTATAACAACCATCTTATCTGGAGCACGCCCTATTACCGTGTGGGCGGCTATCAGAACCAGGTTGATCAGCTCAACCGGTACGAGATAGCCGTGGCTTCATTAGCCGGGGACAATACTGCCGATATTACTCCGCGCAGGCTGCAAAACTTTACAGCGATTCCCGGGGAGCGATACTATGCGTATAATACAGCGGTGAACGACACTACGAATATATATCAGTACGACACCTTGACGGCTGATGCTTATGGCCTTATAACGTTCAAGGGGTTCCAAATACGGTCGGGCGACCAGAGCAGTGGCGGATCGCGGCTTATAATCGTTCCCGAGAGTCCGGTGACGCCAAAGGAGGCGGCAAGGATGAAAGATAAAAAAGATGACATTGTTTCCATATCGCCGAATCCTTTTAATCCGGTAACGAGGATACTGTTTAAGAAGCAGGGGCGTAAAAGTGCTGTGGAAATATATAACGTGAGGGGCGTATTAGTTGAAACATTGCTATCGTGCGCCATGTATCAGGATAAAGACGTATTTGCATGGGATGCGCATAACTTTCCCAGTGGAATTTATATTGCGCGGACCGTGGTTGACAATAGGGTGTTGTCTAAGCGAATAACATTGCTGAAATGATCTTATCAATGTTATTTTTGGAAACAGGCAGGGGGATATAATGCTAATACGGCGAAATGAGTTTCTGATGTTTCTGCTTTTAACCTCCGGCCTTGTTTTCGGGGGCAGTCCATTTCAGTATAAAATTATCATAACGACGGACCAGCAGCTTGCGCTTTCCGATGTCAGTGTTGCACCAATGGTAGATGCTGCAAATCAAGCGGTTTCAGGCACCGTGCTCGTGGAGGACACAAATGATCTTCAGGCAGCCCTTGCAAAGGGACAGGTATTGGCAGCGCAGGGATTATATGCCACTTTTTACTTTTTTTACATGGATGGCATGGATACTGTGGTCAAGCAGCTGTCGGAAATGGGCCATGAAATAGCTTTCAGGGCAGCTTCGAACTGTGATATGTACGGCGGGTCGTATGTGGCATCCTTGCTGCCGTTTATTCCCCTATCCTGGTTGCAGAGCGAATTGATGGCGCATCAAAGGCATTTGCAGAGTCTTTGCAAAACCCCGGTTCAGGACATTGTTGTCTTATGTGAGGCATGTAGAGGTTCTTTAACACCCTTGATGCTGCGGAAGTCTGGCGTGTTGACCTATTTTGTAAATGTATCCAGGGGTAATTTTTTCATAGACGAAACGTGGACAGGGCGCTCGCTCGTGCTTGGCAGAAGTTATCAAGGTACCCCAGTAGGCGGCTCCGGGACTGGAGAAACAAACTGGAACTATACCTATGGAACAACATCGAACATCAATCAAATAGACTTAGGTTTATGGAATGATTTTACATCATATCCGGCTGCGAGCGAGGGCCTTCTGCTGGCTCCCAATTATGTGGTTTATGATTATATTTACATGCATGAGCATACAAGCGTAAAGAGCTTAACGTCACTCGGCGGCAATCAATACGAAATCCTGATGGAAGCCGATACGGCAACCAATTTCCGCTTTGCCAGAGCACCCATGACTCTTCTTATTAAAAAGAGCGGCGTTTCCGTGTCAGATGTGAGCTGTCAGGGTGTTCATGGAACGTATGGAACCAGGAGTTGGGGAGCGTATTCTACAATACCTGCGGATGCAATTATCGGAGGTCATTTGGATATCGCGTTTGAGGGAGAGGCAGCTATGACCGCTCCTGAAATAAAGACGTTTACTATGAAGATTGCAAATAAGGGTTCTTATCAGCTAAGCAACATTTCTATTTCATTACAGTATGTTTCAACAGCAGTTGAAAGCGTCTCTTTTTCAAATGTTCCATTAACTCTTGCTCCAAACGCATCGCAGGCCATTCCTGTATCAATTACGACAAAAATACTTGGTTTTGATGATTATGCCTATGGATTAAAGTCCCTGAATATAAAAGTGGCTTATGAGGAGAATGGGACATCGCGAAGTATAATAAGGAATCTTGATATAAACGTAATACCCCTTATTTCAGTAGATGTATTCCCCTATGCTGATATCGTTTTAAGACCGCAGGGGAAGAGTTATTTTTATTTAACCATGAATCGCAAAGCAAGCTGGGCTGGAGCGGGCCACTATAAAGCAAGGTATGTTTATCCAAGGTATGTCCAGCCCGCTAACGGAACGACTTCCGGTCATGTCGAAGTTGAGGTGACCGGGCCCTTTGAGCCAGTATCAAGTATCATTCCTTTTTCTTTTAATAAAGATGGCGAAACATATATCCCTGTTTCAATAAAAAATACTGACGGAAATGATGAGACGGTAAACGAAATACATTTTAGATATTTTATCGATGGCCTCGGAGAAATATCTCCGCTTCATCCTCCGGTAAAGATACAAGTACAAAAGGATCTTCTTTTGGAACCTGCAAACGGGCAGGGCCTGACATTGTTTTATAATTATAATGAAAGCACAGGTGTTAAAACATCTCCAGCTATATGCGTTGATCCGAATTATAGTGCATATCCTTTTGGGGGCACGGGGACTTCTGTTGACGGTGTATTTGGAAACGGCTTGAGGAGCTTGGAGCACGGCTTTAGAAACGTAGCTTCATTTAGTTCTGATTCCGGGAGTATGGTTTTTTGGATGCGCAGGACTGATCCTGACGACAATAAATATATGAAGATGATTACGTCTACTGCAGGGCATATCATGCCGAATCCCAACATACATTGCACCGGGGGCGAGGTTATCACTATGGAAATAAATAGTTACAGTGCAAATCAGCAGGGCCAGAGTCGCAAGATAAAATACTATATGGGAATGGCCTCCGGTGGTGCGAAAGTGCTTCTGGCAGATCAACCGCCGTACGATAATTTATATCACCACGTGGCTGTGGTGTGGAACATACCGCGCCATATGTTCCGGATATATATGGATGGAAATATAGCGGACCAGGCAGACCCGCATGATAATACTGTTCCCTGGCTCCCGGTTCCCCTCTATAATCCAATTAAGGAAAATTATTTTATTTTTAATTATGGTGGAAGCGGGTATGACAAAGATGAGATGGCGTTTTTCAACCGGAATCTCTCGGTCAAAGAGATAAACGATATTATGGCATACGGCATTGATAGAAATGCTGTTCGGGACCCGAACAATCCGGACGACACCATTCCGATAGACCCGATATTTCTGGACAGTTCAACGTTGGAAAGGGAGAATGTTATTTCCCGGGGGAACAGGGGAAAGATGGGAATTTACATAAGCCCGAATCCTTTTAATCCGAGTGCAATTATATTACTCGAATGCGCTGATGCGAGAATGGATAAATTGGCGAATATGGAAATATATTCGATCACTGGTAAACGAATCACCCGTTCTCTTATCCACCCATTCGCTTATTCGGGCTCTTATACTCAATATAAATACATATGGAATGCAAAGGATCAGGCAAGCGGAATATATATTGTTAAGACAACAGTGAATGGGAAGAATCTATCAAAAAAGATAATACTTGTTCGATAAGGAGGGCTTACCTATGAGCTATATTACGTTTAACAAAAGCTATATTTTATTTCTAATTATCATAATAATAATTCCAACATTTTGTGCACAGAAATATTGTTTTGGCGGAGAAGATGCGGAACTTGCCATTGCTGATTCCATTGAAACCACAACCTCACGGATATTCCGATTTGCACAATCTAACACCTATACGACACAGGGAACAAAGGCAGTATATAGCGTAAGAGGGTCTCCGTATATTATTCCATCACCATTTTTAAGCGAATATTTTTATAAAGAATATTTTCCTTACTATAAACAGATAACTCCGAAATATAAAGGAGATGGTTCTTATACACAGGATTATAAGCTCCTTTTTGGATCCAGTTCGAGACTCTTTACAAGAACTTTTGGCAAAGACTGGAGCGGTTATGATTATTTATGGTTTGATGCTCGCACAAATGAGCCTGGGTTGGTGATAAAAGTCCAAATAGAAGACCGTGAAATAGAACCCCCCGTTGTAGGGAAATTTGTGCTTCCTGATTCCGGGCAATGGTACACCCTTCAGCTGGATATGCGGCAAGCGGCCCAAGTGCGGGGTATCGATCTAAACAATATGGTAAGTATTCAGGTTACCTATACGAAGGGGAATTTTAATAAGGACTATATCACAAGTATGCATGCGGATAATTTTCGCCTTGTGACAAATGATGAGACCTCAAATTTCACAGTACTGACAAATCAGATGAGTTTTGCATTGCCTTCTTTACCTGCAAAAGCGCCTGCTCCGCACTATGATATAGAGCCTGATACCAATGCTCTTTCCAGTATAGAAACCGTGCATTATCAGCGTTCGCTGGGCAATTGCTATTTAAATCCTTCTGGTTTTATTACGGCATTTGATAAAAATCATATTGCAATAGCATATACCATACCGTATAACAGTTCTAATGGGAATTGGCCTGTATACAATACCTATACAATTGATGGGGGAGCAATATGGGCAAACATCGACTCTCTGGCAGGTTTTTGGACACATAATTGCAGGGCGTTTGACCTTCCCAATAACAGTGCTTTTACCTATTCAACATTAGGTTGTAATGGCGCGGGTGCAAATTCATGGATTCCAAAACAGTTCGTCCATAAGATTGATTTTAAAGGGAGTCAGGGGTGGTCGCATGATTCTCTGCCGATTTGCATTGATTCGGACCGGCATAGCTGCGGGCCAACCGGCGGTTTTTGCATTGACAGAGGCGGGAGATGGTGGGTAGTATTTGGCCCCAGGACAAGATTCAGAGACGAGACGATTTATGCTGACAGCGCCAGGACAATAAATGCGAGGTTTTCCGATGATCTGGGCAAGACATGGCATAGCTGGCGAGTTGCGGAAGGTAAAAGTGCAATAATTACGGGGGTTACTGTTGCTGGTGCGGGTGCGAGGGAATTTGGCAGGCCATTTATTGTTCCATACGGAGATCATGTGGCTGTGTTCTTTATGGTTCCTCCTTATATGTCATGGCAGCGTGGATTATGGTGGACAATATTTAACGGGACTGAATGGTCAACACCGGAATTAATAAATGGCAACGCTGGAGATGGCGGGGGAAGTTATTACAGCAATAGCGCGGTTTCATTCAACAACCAAAGTGAGATATTTCTAACAGTCCTTGGCATCAATGGCGTGCTGCATTGGAATGGTTCAACATGGTCAAATGAACTTACCAATGCTGATCAATTAGGCTTTTTAAGTAATATAGGACAAGGTGTGGCGCTTGTTACCTTTGGCAATAATGTGCCCAATACATTCAGGGCATATACGAATTACACCGGCACAATAAAGTTATACAGATGGGATTGGAATGCCCGGCAGTGGGGAGCATCGGAGGATATTTCCGGAGGAGATATACCGCTTTCCGCTTGTGGCAGGGTACCAAACGTATATGTTCCAATATCTTGTCCGCGAAACATGCTTCTGGTGGGATGGAATGAAGATTCTACAAAGATAAAAATAGTAAAGATACCCTATGATGGCGGGAATCCAACAACAGGGATAAAAGAGCAACAGAAGGCAAAATTAGTTTCCACAACCATTAGGTTAAATTTAAACATTCCATTTGCAGAGCGGAAAGTGTGTTTTTTAATTGATAGAGCAGAAAACAAAAGAGCAGAAATAGAGATATTCGACATAAAGGGCAGAAAAGCCATTGCTCTCTGGAAGGGGAGTTTAAGCGATAACATGACTATTTCCTGGGATGGGAAAGACGATAGAGGGAAAAATGCTTCGCAAGGAATATATGTGGCAAGGCTAAAAGTTGGTCAAAGAATATTTGCCAGTTCATTTAGTATAATAAAATAATGGAGGTTTAATATGAGGTCTTTAGCATTATTTCTTTTTTTAATAATTGTTTTTGAATACAGTTTAGCATCGGTTAGTAATCTTACCGCGACGTTTAGAAAAGGGAAAACATATATAACTTTTTCCGAAGAGCAGGGTGCAAATAAAAGCTATAATATTTATAGGTCAGAAAATAAAATTTCAGGCATATCAGGATTAACTCCAATAGCAAATGTTCCGTATAATTCAGGATATGACGCCAGGTATGGTTTTTATCATATTGTCGAAGATTTAGGGTCGCCGCTTTCAGCGGGAACCGGACTTTTTGTTTATACCCCAAATGAAATGACAGCGGTTTATTATGCAGTCACGGTTGTTGCCGATGGCGTGGAAGATAGTACTATTGTTGATGGCGAAAACTCCTTAAATACCCCGTTAAGTGAGGAATATTGGCAGTGGCCCGGCGGAGTCTTACGGCAAATAAACAGTACGCAATATCTATACTTTTATTGGATGGATTATTTTGACTGGAACCATAATTACGATTATTATGGACATTTATTTACAGTTGCAGTATATCCCGGACTGGAAAGCAGGGCCAATGTTCCTATCGTCGTTACTCTTCATGGAGCAGGGGACGCTGGTTTTACCATACCTTATGCGGGCGGGTCTTCTAATTATCTGGGATTGGGATTAAAGGACCATTCAATAATCCCATTCCGGTCAGGATCAAGCCAGACATGGTGGTATGGTTTCTCGAATAATTATGGCGTGCATGATTCATTGAATAAATTTGCCATGCAGATTGGGGACACCATTGTAGGATATACTGAAATGCGGATCCTTTATTATGTTCAATCGCTGAGATCAGATTCCAGGCTATCCATAGATACCAACCGTATCTATATATCCGGCGGCAGCATGGGCGGCTCAGGGACATTGATAGCTGGATTTCATAATCCAGATGTTTGGGCGGCAATACGGCCCAACATCGCTATTGTTAACTATGATGACTATTATGGCTATTATGCTTCTTACCCGAATAGTTATTTCGATGGGTTATATGGGAAAAAGAACTTGAATTTAACAGCCAGGAATGGCATAAATATCTATAACTGGATGGATGTTACTTGGATTGCGGAACAAAATATTTCCAAGGATTATCCGCCAATTGTCAATACTCATGGGTCGCAGGAT
The DNA here is from genome assembly GCA_001789205.1 of Candidatus Raymondbacteria bacterium RIFOXYA2_FULL_49_16. Lineage (GTDB taxonomy): Bacteria > Fibrobacterota > OXYB2-FULL-49-7 > OXYB2-FULL-49-7 > XYB2-FULL-49-35 > XYB2-FULL-49-35. The sequence continues at coordinate 9,436 of MFYT01000030.1, forward strand.
GCTGGCATGCATATGCGCATGCACAGGCATCTTTATAAAGCATGCGCTAAATCGCGGCACGCGGTCTGGGGCAAATGGTACAATGGGGGGCATCAGGCGTATAACTTTGATGAAATAGATTTCTTACGTTTTAAGAAAAATGAACTTTATCCCGTATTAACCAACGCGTCACAGGATGATAACTATGGCCAGTTTTCAGCAGACACATCAGATAAACCTATAATCAGCGGTAATTTTGTTGACGCTGATTCAGCAGGCATGATGAACGCATATATTGACTGGACATCCTCCATGCACGACATGGGGCTTCCTGATGATGATCTTATAGACAGCCAGGATTCAATTGCCATAACGCTTATATCAGGCAGGCCAAATACGGCCGTGGATATTACTCCTAGAAGGATTCAATATTTTCCAGTGGTTGCAGGGAGGGATTATTCATGGAGAAATGTCGATGTTGCCGCAGGCAATACGGTAGCGTCTGGAACTGTTGCCGCGGATGAGTATGGCCTTGTCACTATCCCGCAGTTTGCCGTTTCAGAGACAGGGAGCAGGCTTGTTATAACATGTGAAGGTGATTGCAGCGCTGCTTCTGTTCAACGGCGGATGGGAACGATGGATGATGTTGATATTTCTGTATTGCCAAATCCGTTTAATGCGGGTACGACGATCATTTTAAAGTCGAGAGTAGTAAAGTCAAAAAGGCAGAGAGTCGATGTTGGGATTTATTCAATAGACGGAAAGAAGATTTCTGAGCTGCCCGGGCTTTTGGCTTCTGACGGGGTCTCGGCTTTTATGTGGAACGCGCAGAAACAGGTGAGTGGTGTCTATCTTATCAAAGCAAAAGTTGGCGATAAAGTGTTGTTGAAAAAAATAGCATTGGTGAAATGACCTTCAGAGAAGGGGGCGGCTATGAAACGGATAGCCCATGGTTTGCGGGCGGGAATGTTTTTCCTTTTTTGCGCAGCGAGCTTTGCACAAATGGCCAGCGCAACTGTAAGCTGGAGTTGGAGCAACAGTTTTAACCTGACAACTGCGGTCGAGCATAATCACAATGTATTGCACGCGGGAGATTTGATTGTTGCACCCAACCCGTTCAATCCGGCAGTTACCATTATCGTTAATGGCAATGGCGCAGAGACCCTGCGCGCAACGTCCCTGCGAGTGTATAACACCAATGGCCGCATGGTCGCGGATTTAACTTCAGGCGTGATTAATAACCGGGTCACCTGGGACGCCGGGACCCATCCATCAGGCGTATATGTTGTCAGGGCAATGACAGGGGGCAATATACTTACCAAACGAATAACCTTGTTGCGGTAGGGAGGGAGTATGCAAAAAATAATATTCATTATACTTGTTTTTGTCCCGCTGCTTTTCGCGAGAGCGCCTGTTGTTTCCAATGTGCATGTAAACCAGTCGGATATTTCATCTGACTCAGGCGCTATCTGCACGTGGCAGGGCATGGTGACGTTCGATGTGCAGGACACGGCCATTGACACCCTGTATATCAGCACATTGCTTTCAGCGGCAGCAGGCATTTACGTACCCGACTCATTGTGGGGCGATATAAAGACAATCGCAGGAACCAACAAGACCGTGTATTTCAGGTTCACGAACGCTTCATCCTTCGGGGCAGGATGCTCGCTGCGCGTCACTGCAGGCGACAGCGCGTGCGATGCTTTTTGCGAGCCCCTGCAGCCATTCCCCAGGAGGGTCATCACCTATGAAGACATGGAGGTGCGCCACAACATGTATTGCTGGGGCATTTTTGGCAGCCATTATTGGGGCAAGGAGGTGCCTGGCACCTTTAACCGCAGGACATTATACAACGAGCCTGGCTGGAGGGTGCGCGGGACTGTCTCCGCAGCGGTGGGCAACAATGCGTGTCCTGGCCCGCGGTGCGAAAATATCAACAGAATGTTTTTCATGTACCGGTATACGGGTACAAGACTTAATACTATGACTGTCCAGATGTATAATATGGACGAGGCGGATAATTACCACATGACAGTACCAATTATCAAAGGACAGTGGGCGTCCATGACCGTTGATTGGAAAAATGGCGTACCCAATAGTGGTGGCGGGGACGGGTTCCAGGCAGGCGAACGCATGGACGAGATTACCCTCTATATGGGATATCCTTGGGACAACGCGACCGATACTATTTTCCTCGATAATATCATTCTTTATGCGCCTGAAGCTGATTCGGTCAATGCTGTACGGAACATGGTTGAACCCATGCCGCGGCGAGTGGGATATATTGGTTCTTTTGAGACTGGGACCAAGGCGGAGCACTGGCCCGGGGAATACGAACTGACTCAGACCGGCGTATCTGGCGCCTATTACGCCTTTGCGCGGGCCATTGCAAACCCTTTGGGTGGTAAATACGTGAAACTGGACCTTCAAGGGGTCGAATACCATGGCAGGTATGCGAGCAACCAGACGCGGCTAATGTTCCGGTATTTCATTAAAAGCGCAAGTAAAGAGATGAAGATCCAGTTCATCGACAGTCTAAATACGGTATTGACCCTTACCTATCAAGTGATCTTGAATAACCTTGCCTCAGAACAATGGCAATGGGCAATGGCTGATTTTACCAACAATGCGACTGAATCCCACAATTTCCAGATAAAGGCAGGTGCGTCAGTCGATTATATAGTCTTTAAAATGGACGATGCCCAGGAAGGGGATGAATTCTACGTAGACGAAGTAACACTGTACGAACCGCGATAATTGATGGCTGTGGTTTACACTACGAAACGATATCTGTTCAGAACACACATCAAAGTAGTACAAGCAGAAATTAAAATATCACCTGTTTTTTTCTGAACTAACCTTCTCGTCTTGGAGCAAATTTTACCCTAAACTGCATATAATTACCTGCTATAGCTTTAACTTAATATCATCATAAGGCTATGATAATTAATAATATGCGGCATTATTAATCTGTGGAATAGGTATTGCTTTCTCTTTTACGTGCAAATGAGGTTTGATAAGTGTGATTAAACGGTTATTCACGGATCAATAGAAAGGGGTCAACCATGGAAAAAGAAGAAAACATGCTGAGCATCGGAGACGTTTCACGTTTCCTGAATGTCCCAACCCATACCATTCGGTATTGGGAAAAGGAGTTCAAAGAGTTCCTGAGCCCCGCAAGGACAGTGGGTCATCAGCGCCGGTATACTGATGATGATGTAAGGAGAATTCGGGATATCATGAGATTATTGAAACACGACGGGTACAGCATTGCCGGTGCAAAGAAGATCCTTGAGCTCAAGCACAAGCAGGGGCTGCAGGAATCGCCGCACCAGCCGGTCCAGAACGGTATTCCCGAGGACATGGCGTACAAGATCGTTGAAATGATCAGAACGCAGCTCAACGTGAACCCCATGGAAGAAAAGGCCGCTGTTGCCTAAATCAGGGAAGAAACTATATTTACCAATGAAACAAGCTGAAAAAAAACAGGGGCATGGCGCAGGGGACTCACACTGGAGTACCCTGTATAGCATTCTGCGTGATCTGTTCATCTGGCGCTGACCTCACCCTGGAAAAATAATGACTGACTACCCCTCTTCCAATTGGGAGAGGGGGCATTTTGTTTATGAATGCCTTCGGGGGTGAGGTCAGCGCCTGGAAGAAAGCAGGGGAAGCGTGGACCGTCCGGTCAAATATTCCATTGTCATTGTCACCTATAATTCTGAAACAGACATAGGCATTTGCCTGTCTGCGATCCAGAAAAGTACCCGTAACCACGAAATTATTGTCATCGACAATGCTTCACGCGACAAGACCCGTGAAGCGATTGCTGGGTTTCCCGGTATCAAGACAATTTTCAACTCTGAAAACCGGGGTTTTTCCGCAGCAACCAACCAGGGCATCATGGCCTCCACGGGAGAGTACATTGTTCTCCTGAACCCTGATACCGCGGTCTTTCCCCTCTGGGCCGACCGCATGGCTGAAAAATTCCAGCGTATATCAAACGTGGGAGCCGTAGGCCCGCTCTCCACCAATTGCATTGGATACCAAAGCGTTTTTGTCCACTTCAAAGACCATGATTTTAATAACGATACGGGTTTTCGCGCCATTGCGGAAAAGGTAATGCTCTGCCAAGGAAAACATTTTGAGACAAACCTGCTTATCGGATTTTGTCTCATGTTTAAAAGAGAAGTCATAGACCATGTGGGATTGCTCGATGAAAGGCTTTTTCTGGGCAATGACGACCTTGACCTTTCGTGGCGGTTGCGCCTGCATGGCTACAAGCTCATTGTGGCCCAGGACGCTTTTATCGCCCACGAGATGCAGAAGAGCTTTAAAACTGAGAAAAAAGAAACTACTGAAAAACTTGTCCAGAAGAGCACTGACGCGCTATACCGCAAGCTGGTCAGATACTATGGCAAAAAGAACCTGCCCACGGCTGAGCAGCTCTGGGGCATACCCTGGTTTAAGCCATCGGATAAGGTGCAGGCCGAGAAAATTCCCGGACCAGAGACCAAACTGAAAATTATCCTTGTTCCCCCTGCTGACAAAGAGGATGGTTTGGCAAAACTGGCAAGCGGTCTTGCCGCGCAGTGTACCATTGTTGAAAACGGTCCGGCTGACGCCATGATCTGTTTCAATACCCTGGAGCCGGGGCTTCCCGAACGTCTGGCTGCCGCACAGGTTCCTGTTATCGCGGTTTTTTCGCACGCAGCAGTTGATTTTCCCCTGCATATAAAACTGATAGACCATTGTAACCATTGTGTTTTCACTGATTTTCATTATTTCTCCTATGCCCGTTCTCTCGGGTATAGGCATATTTCGTTCATGCGGCTTCCAGTTGTCGATGAAGTTGTTGCTGGCAACGAAACACTGGACATCGTCTGCCCGGGCGTGTATGCGGACTACCTCTGTTCCGCCCGCGGCGTTGTCATGCGCAAGCTCCTTTTACTCTCGTCAATATACAAGATATCCTTTTCCCCTGAGGCTGTGACCGCGGCGCGCTGGATCGTTGATACACCCGCGGATACAGGCCATGGTCTTTCGCGTTTTGCGCTTGAAGCCATGGGCCAGGGAAAACTGGTTTTTACATACCAAGACAATTCCTCTTCTCCCGCGCCGGGGTTAATCGCGGGGGAGCATTTTGTCGCGTTCAATACCCCGGACGACTTGGAAAAAAAACTTTCCTATTATACCAGCCATGCTGACGAAGTCCGCGCCATCAGCTCGGCCGGTCATAAAGCAGCCTGGGCCCATTTCACAGTAGACAACGGGGTTTTCAGGATATGCGCGCTTGTGCGGGAAGTCATTTCTCCCCAGTCGCCTATATGTGCAGAACCAAGAAAGATCAGCGCTTCCAGTCTTCCTTTTATCAGAGCATGCGCAAATGACTTTGGAAAGGCGGTGCTTGCGGTTGAAAAAGCAGGGCTTTCCTGCGATGAATCGTCGGAGAAAATGGCTCTTGCCACAGTCCGGCTGAACGACCCAGCGACCGCTGTATCGGTATTGCGCACCATCGACAAGGGACTTTCAAAAGCAGGCAGCTATTCGCTTGGGCTTTTGCTAAGGGAAAAAGGCGAACATGCCTCCGCAAAACGGTATTTTGAACAGACGCTTGAGACCAGGCTTGCTTCACTCACCGACCTCTGTTGGGTCCTTCCCGCGGGCATGCCGTACGAACGGACCATCTATCTGAAAAGTGTTTTGATGAAAACATCCGGAACAAGCGAGGCCAACGCCCTTGACAATGGCGATAGGGCGCTCAACGCGTGCGCGCTCTATCATCTGGCCTATATTGCACTTGGCGAAAACAACCTTCCTGGCGCCCGAAAGTATGCGCAGGCAATGCAAGGAATGGGCGCGGTAAACGACCTTATGCGCGTGCTTTCAGCTCTGGTCTCCTTCCAATCATCGGACAGGGAAGGAGCTGCGCGCCACTGTGGCATGGTTTTCGAATCAAATCCCCTTGGCCGCTCCGCTGGTCTGGCCCTTGGTTCTATATGCATGTCTTTTGATAATAAGGAATCAGCCTGGCAGGCCTTGATACATGGCATTGATGCGCTCCAGCTGATTTGCCTGGCAAATGGCCCTGCGGCAGGCGATTATACTTCTCAGCTGAACGAATACCGCAAAGCGCTTGCTGATTGCGGGGCAAATCCGCCCGAACCCAAGCCGTTTTTCACCCTTGCGCCAACAGCTCCTGTCAGGCGTTATGCCGATTTATTTACCCAGGAAAGCCCCGATGAAATTGATCTGAACACCCTCGAAGAACCTGAAGAGGCGTTGATACATAAAAAAGGGCTTGGCAGGTCCATTGCTGTTAGTTTCCGGAACATCCAGTCGCTTGAATGCATGCACGAACTCACCTCAGGGACATTTTCATCGTTTTCACCGCTTATTGGCGAACGCGTACGCGAATACACCTTTGTGACGGCGGAAAATTTGCTTTCGCGCTGTGGATACGACATCACCTCAATTGCCGCCCATCCTCTTGACGAGACAGCGAAGCGCGGTATAACTGACGAACTGGTGCGCGCAGGACGGCTGGTACTCAAACGGCTCGAATATACCGCTGATGAATGGGAGCGTTTTTTCGTGCGTTCGTATACTATTACCGCGGTCCCCCGTACGTTCAAGACCGTATCCGCGAAGAAGGTCTCCATTGTCATGCTTACCTTCAACCAGCTCTCCTATACCAAACAGTGCATTGAGAGTATCAATGCCTGCACTGACACACCCTTTGAAATCATCGTTGTCGACAATGGTTCAACTGATGCCACACCTGCATGGCTCTCCGAATGCGAGACAAAGGGGCTGGTGAAGAAGGCCATTTTAAACAAGGAGAACCGCGGCGTTGCCGCGGGATGGAACCAGGGAATGCGCGCAACTGACGGCGACTATATTCTCATAATGAACAATGACGTTGTTGTGTCGCGCGGCTGGCTTATTGCCATGCTCCAGTGCGCTGAGAGCAATCCAGCCATTGGCATGGTGGGTCCCATGACAAACAGCATAAGCGGCCTCCAGCTCGAGCGAGCGGCAAACTACACCTCGCTTGGCGAGTTCCATTCCTATGCCCGGGAATACCTGGAAAGAAACGCGGGCAACTGGTGGGAGATATTCAGGATTGTGGGTTTCTGCATGCTGATCAAGAAGGAGATCGCGGCCGTTGTGGGAGATTTTGACGAGCGCTTTGGCCTTGGAAATTTCGAAGACGACGACTATTGTCTTAGAATACGGCGCGCCGGATACCGCATCATGGTGGCTGGCGATAGTTTTATCCACCATTTTGGCAGTGTGAGCTTCTCCAATTCTCCAGTCGACTGGAGCGAACAGATGCTGAAAAACCAGCGTCTTTTCAACGAGAAGTGGGCCTCTTTGGACAGGGAGACCATTGAAAAGCGGACCACAAGCAAGGCGGGGACGCTTATCGAGGAGGCTGGCCGGCTGGTTGGCAGCGGCAGCTACCGTGAAGCCATTCCGCTCTATCTTGCGGCGCTTGAAAAAGAGCCTGCCAATGCCCTTGGATACGAAGGTTTGGGAATTGTGGCCTTTTACCTCAACAATCTTTCTGACGCTGAAAAATTTTTCATTGAGGCGTTACGGCATGCGCCCAATCATGTTGACGCTGCCTTTAATCTTGCCGATGTATATGAGCGGACCGGCCGCACTGATAAAATGCGGGAGGTTTTAAGCGATGTTTTGAGAAAAGACCCTGACAACCGGGAAGCTCGGCAGCGGTTGGCGCGCATTTCAACGGACAAGCCCGCTTCCACGCATGGCGCTCTTTTTGCCGCCGGACTGGTCAAAGAGGCGGAGGAGTGCATTGCCCGGGGCGATTACGACAGCGCCATAAACCAGCTCGCTATAGTCATTGAAAACAACCGGGACGACCACCGGGCCTTTAACGGCATGGGGCTGTGCGCCTGGTACAAGGGCAAAATTGAGGAGGCCTACTGGTTTTTCAAAAAAGCGGTCACAATCAACCCCGTGTTCGAAGATGCGCTCATTAATTTTTCCGACGCAGCCATGGTGGTTGGCAGGACCGAAGAGGTCATCTCCCTCTTTGAGCAGGCGCTTGAACGCGACCCATCGCTCAAGACCATTGCTAAAAACCTCGAAAAGATCAGGATCGAATACCGGAAAAACGAAACAGCGTTCAATTTTACCAAGGTGATTGCCGCACGCGAACTCAATAGCAAAGGAGAGGCCTTTATCAACGAAGGACTGGTGGACAAGGCCGAGGCTGTGTTCCGCGACATACTGGGTCCAGACCCGGGAAATTTTGTGGCCATCAACAATCTGGGCGTGGTCTGCTGGTATCGCGGCGATCTTAACCAGGCTGTTTCCTATTTCAAGCAGGCGCTTGCGCTTTCACCCACGTATGAGGACGCGCTTGTCAACATTTTCGACGTTGCCCTCAAACAGCGGACCATTCCCGCCATTATACCGTTGCTCGAGTCGGCGCTGCGGCAAAACCCTTCGCTGTGCGATGCGCGCGAAATCCTCCATCAGATACAGCTGCGCCGTGACCGCATATACGAAATTCGCTATTATGGACAGATCGACGGATCGCTGGGGCTCAACCAGGAGGGCAAACAGCTGCTTGAAGCGTTGAAACTCAACGAGGCCACGCTGAAGTTCCTCGATGCTATTGAGAAAAACGGCGACAACAGCGATTCATACTGCGGCCTGGGCATAATCCAGTTCTACCGGGCCGAATACGAAGACGCGTTCAAACTCTTTACGCGCGCGGTCGAATTGAACCCCCTTTCGCAGGACGCATTGCTCAATCTGTACGATGCGGCCTTAAGAATCGGCTATGCGGAGGTGGTCAGGCCACGGCTCCAGAACGCGCTCGATATAGACCCGTCGCTTGCTGACATTAAACGGATACTTGAAGAAGGGATAACACCGGAGAAACTGTGAAAACCCTTTCAGTTATTTTTATCGTTAAAAATGAAGAGGCGCGCATTGGGGCTGTGCTTGGCGACGTAAAAAAAATCGCCGATGAAATCATTGTCGTTGATACCGGCTCCACTGACCGTACGCGCGAAATCGCCCTTGGGGCGGGCGCCAAAGTTTTCAACGAACCGTGGGAAAACGACTTTTCAAAGGCACGGAACGCGGCGCTGTCTCATGCGACCCGCGATTGGGTGCTCTGGCTCGACGCGGACGACCGTCTGCCCGCTGAAGAGGGGCTCAAGATAAAAAGCGCCATTCAGTCCGCGGCAAAGACCCAGGTATTCACCGTTGAAGTGATAAACGCGGTCAAGGACGGCAGACCCTCCTCATTTCTCCAGATGCGGCTTTTCCCCCGCTCATCAAAGCTCCGTTTCGAGGGGCGCATCCACGAGAGTATTGCGCAGACCGCAAAGGACAATGGGTTCGAGTTTTGCGCCGCAGAGGTGCGCGTCATACATACAGGGTACGAAACCGCGGCCATGCGCGACGAAAAAATGCAACGCAATCTTTCCATCATCGAGAACGAACTGGAGAAAAATCCGGACAATATTGTCCACCGGTTTCTTCTGGCAAACACCTTTCTGGCGTTTGGCAAGCGCACCGAATCCCTGCTTCAGTACGAGAAAATAGTGGAGACCAGGGAGGCTGCTGGAAAGCAGGCCGATGTCTTTGTCCGCTCCCTGGTCCAACTGGCCAAGGGTGTTACTGACACGGGCAGGTATGTGAAGGGTGAGGAATGGGCGCGCAAGGCTGTCGCGGCCCGTCCCGGGGACATGGAGGCGCACTATGTCCTGGCGCGTGCGCTCTTTCTCAGGGGCCAGATAAACGAGGCGTTTGCGGAAGTTTCGCGCGCTTTTGACCTGAAACCCTATCTTTCCTCCGTGACCATTGATTTTATAGAAATACGGGCGCTGCTTTACGATATGGCTGTGCGCATTTTGGGTCTTAAACAGAAAAAAATCGAGGCCATTGAGCTTGTTCGCAAAGGGATCGAAGAACTGCCCTATTCGCCTGAAATGGTGAATGTGGCTGCGGCCTTTTTTATTCAGATGGAACGGTTTGATGAGGCAGAGTCGGTCTTCCGCCGGGCCGCCCTGCGCATACCTGAATTTTCCGACCATTTTAACGAACGTATCAGGGGCCTACGGCTCCTCAAGGACCGGGCAAAAGACCCTGCCCTCATTAATCCCGAATACCTGAAAATGGTGCCAGCCGGCTCTGAATCAGCGCTAGTGGTAGGGACGGGCAGCGGGGTCATTGGGCTCGAACTCAAGCGCATGGGAGTTGCACGGGTCTATGGCCTGGTGCTTCCTGGCGAAAACAGAAATCTGGCCGTTGCACGGTTCGACGCGATTGTTTCGGATCCCGCGGAGCTTGGCTGTACAGGTATGCTCTTTGATGTCATTCTCTTTGGCGACCAGGCAGTGCGCGTGCGCGATCCTGGCGCGCTGATCTCCAAAACGCGCGTGTTCTTGAAAGAAGGCGGTATCGCGCTTTTCGTCTTTCCCAATGTGCAGAATTACACGGTTCTTTCGGCCCTGGGGTATGGTTTGTGGAACTATGGCGACATGGGTGTGCTGCGATCGGGCATGCGCAGGCTATTTTCGCGGAAGAGCGCTGTGGGTTTTCTCGATGAACATGGGTTTAAGGCCAAGCACATTCTCGAATGCGTTGACCCTCTTTTTTCACAGCAGGTGGAAAAGACGCAGGCCAAGACAGTGAATATCGGCAAGGCCACACTGGATTTTGAAGGGACCGACCTTATCGGCATGCGCGACTTTTTTGTCATCCAGTTCATAATTGCGGCAATCAGGAAAAACACCATTCCCGACATTGACGCAGCCTCGCGTCTGAGCGGTAAAGTCGCGGCCGAAAGGGTCGAGGAGCTCCACGCACAGGGGATCGCGCTCATCCAGCAGAAAAAATACGCCGAGGCTTCGTCTCTCTACTATACTATTCTCAAGGTGAACAAGGACGATTATCTCTCGTATGGGAACCTGGGGCTTGTTGAATGGTATATGGGAAATTTTGAAGACGCCTATTATCTGTTCAAAAAATCCGTTGCCCTGCAGCCTGATTACGAGGATGGTTTGCTCAATCTATGGGACGCTGCGCAGAAAACGAACAAGCAGGACGAGGCAAAGACCATTCTTGAAAAAGCGCTGGCCGCGAACGGAGGTCTTGTTGAGGTGGGGAAGGCGCTGGGGCGATAGAAAATAATTGCGTTGGCAATTATAGGGTGATCATTCTAGAATTTTTTCTATCTCACCTTCGTCAGGAAACCTGCCTAACTTCTTTTTGGAAAAAACCAGGTTTCCGTTTTTTTCAACTTCAAACACGCCGCCACTCGATTCAACAAGATCGATCTGCGCGTTGAATTGCTTTTTCAGTATGTCTGCCAGACCGGCAGCCCGTGGCTGGTAGTTTCACATGCCGCAGTATGTGATGCGAATCTTCATCGACGCCTCCTGGATTGGGCCTTCATACCCTGCTGAGCAATTCATCAACGTTACTCGAAACATGCAGGGCAATTTTCAAATTTATGATATCATCGTTGTCTATGGGGCTTTCCCTGACAGGCCTGCCGGTCAGGAAAGGTATGTACTTCTTGTCCATCACGTTTTCGAGTTTCACAGTCCTCTTGTCATTAACCGATCCATCACTATTCTTCATACCAACCTCCCTTGTTTCTTGAAAATAAGGCAAGGGGTGCGCCAAAAACAAAAAGCATTATAAATCAACAACTTAGATGGCCCGTTGGGAATATTGCTTTGACAAGTCTGTCTCAAAATGAAACAAAGCTGGTCACTTCCAGTCGCCATAATCGAGTAAGAGACGCAGGTTTTCCGGAATAAAGAAGTATGTCAGCAATTTGTGAGCGAACTCAGGCGGGTTGAAAGCGGGTAGTTTTATATTATGATGGGTTGTCTTGTAAGAGTTTAGCAGTGATTCGATGTTGCGTGCGTATATTTCAGGGCCGAACAGAGTGTTGATGCTCGATGATACCCGTTCAACATCATGACAACCTGACGAGAGGGCGTTTGAAAGCATGGTAAACACTTCGGGATTATAGGCGTGGATTTCACCGAGCATTTTTGTTTCCACCGCTTGTTTGATGAAATTGATCTGGGCAGGTACCGAGAGGTATGAAAAATAGATTTTTTCCTGTGAAAAGTGGTCGCGCAGCAGTGCAAGGGTTTTTTCCGCGTCTGTATGGGAGATGCCGAATCTTCCTCTCAGAATGCTGATCTTTTTTTCATATTCGGCGAACTGCGTCTCCCTGGTTTTTTTATCTGCTGGGACAATGAGCTCGCTGTAATAATTATGGGGCAGTAAGTGGGCAATGCCGGAGAAATCGTCCATGACATAGATCTTTTTCGCAAAGAGGGATTTCCCCAGGATGGGAAATTCGAGATAGGGAAGGCCAAAGCCCTCCATGACTGAACAGGAGATAATGGCGTCTGACGCACAGGCGAGATCGGTAAGGGTGAAATCATTGGCGATCAGCTGCGGCCCAAATCCGGCCACACCGACCTTGTAGGTGCGCAAAGTTGAGAAAACAGCCTCTTCGTATGGTTTTTCATCAGGAGCGTCCGCGGGGAGCGTGACCAGCAGATTAGGCTTTTTGCTCGCGCACAGGGAGATGAGCGCGGCCTCAAGCAGGTTTTTTCTCCTGATGGCACGGCCGGCAAAGAGGAGCCACGGGCTTTTACGGTTGAAGGTAAAGCCGTTCTGTGCGGCATAGTCCGCGAGTTTTGCGGCAACGGTTGCGCGCGCGGGGGGAGAATCAGCCATGAGCGGGTGGGTAAGGGGGTTGGGTACATAGTGGAGGTGCTCAATGGGCATTCCGCTGAATTTATACGCTGTGTAGTCGTTCCGGTTTATGGTGATCCACCGCGTTCCCGGTGCATCGAAGTAGTAGGGTTCGCCGATATGTGTGTGCATGAGCGCCAGATTTGACCAGCGGCCCTGCTCCGCGGAATCGTGCACATGCAGCCAGATTTTCCGGTCCGGTTCCTTGCGCGCAATTCGGCGTACTGCCATGAAGAGCGCGGGGTTTCTGCCCAAGGTCGGATTTTGGACCCAGAGGATGCGGTCCGGACCCGCGGCCTTCAGGAGTTTTTCCTGGATTCTTTCAGCTACGTCCGCTGGTTTGCCGTGGGCGCTGTCCCAGTAGAATATTTCCGGAACCACTTCGATCCTGACCTTGATTTTTTTTGCCGTGATGAGCTTGAGCTCTTCAAAGAACCATTCGCTGCGGTCCAGTGTCCCCAGTATAATGGTGATGTCGTTAAGAATGTAGTTGCGCGAGACAAGAATGTCCAGGCTTTTGAGAATGAGAGAGGAAACGCCCCCAGGGAAGGCGTGATAGTGGACAATGACCGGTGAAAACTGCATTCAGTTCCCTGCAAGCTCCTGTACGCGGTCGAGTATGGCGTTCCGATTTTTGAAGAAACCGAATGCCAGTTCCTTAACCGCGGCATCAACTTTTTCAGCATAGAACGCCTGGGCGTCCTTTTTTGGAACGCACAGTTTTTTCTGTACGCGTTCTATGTCCGCGACGCTGGCACATCCCAATTCCGCGAGCTTTTGCGCGCAGAACTCGAGAAACGCCGCTGTATAAAGATAATTTAATGCAGAACAGGCGTGCGTAGTATCTTTTACCGCTAGCGCATAACCAATTGCTTCGTGAAGGAAAGAGGTCCATTCCATTGCGCCAATGCCTAAAAACAGGGGTTGGCTGGTTGTATCTCTAAGCGCGCGATTGAGTGCTGCGTGGCGTTTTTGTACCATGGCAAAGGTTGCGGGCCGAAGCGTTACGCGCATGCTTTCCTCGAACAGGGGGAATCTTTCGACCAGGGCCAAGCGCTTTGTTGCCACGTTGAAGACGCTGGTTTCGCCTGGATCAATGAAGGCAATGCCGGTCTCTTGTGGCCCGCGCATTGTCACATGGCCCAGAGGAGTATCGGCGCCAAGCAAACGGGTGACCCGCTGGTCCAGGGATTCATAGTGCAGAAGACGTTCGAGGGCCGCTCCAATCACTTCGCCAGGCATGACGCTCAATTTTGCGTCGTCAGTAATGTCATGGAGTTTTGCGCCTAAATAGACCTCGTATATGGCGGTTCCCGCGGCTATGTTGTCAAATGTCGTGGCAATGTCAGTACCATAGCGCCGCCGCGCGTTGGTCCATGTGCTGGCGCGTTCAAGCGCCACTGCTCCTGCGCTCAGGACAATGTCTCCCGAAATACCGCCAGGCACATAGGTACCCATAAGTGTGGTAAGCGGACCCACGATCATGCGGGTAAGTGACGCGTCGACAAAATGGCGGGCATAGCGGGCGGTAATAAAATAATTCTGGCCTAAAGAGCTTTTTTCGTGATAAGCAACGGTGTCTTTAAATACCCGTTGCCAGGCGGCCATGTCGTTTTTCAGGTCACCATCGAGAAGTATGAGGGTTTCCGCACCAGTATATCCCATTTCATCGAAGATCAGTTTCAGCGCGCTTCCTTTCCCCGGTGTATGGTCGTTGTTGTATCCGTCGTACGACCCGACAAAGATGAAAATATCGTTCCGTTTTTCTTTAGGCAGGCTTTCCAGGGTCTCCTGCGCCGAGAAAAGGGCAGCGTCAATGGTCGCTGTGTCCGAGTTCTTCTCGGTGCATGTTCCGTCCGAGACGATAAAGGCCACTTTCTGGTCCGCGAAGTTTTCCATAGCGCCCAAGATACCTTTCCGTAGCTGACTGCCGATGTTGTCCTGGTTGTGAAAGGTGGGGTGCCCGATGATCCAGCGAGGCGTAAAATCCTTTAGAACAGACCCCAGAAACCCAGGCGCGGCATTGGGAACTCCCTGGAACACGTTTGGGGCGATCTGTTTCATGGGAGAAAAGATACATGTATTTCCCTGCGATTGATAAAGAAAAATATGCAGTCGAAGATGTAGTAAATAAAAATCATGGAAAAACCCATTGATATCCTTGTAGACCATATGGCCCCTGTGGACGAAGGGTTGCTAGAATTATTAACGCTCCTATTTTTCTAGCGATGCGCATCCAGGCCGGGTTTCCATGAATGAACCATGATTTGTAGAGGCCTCAGGAGTTTTTCTCTATGAAGAAAAGTAAGTAATCGTTGGTTTTGCGCATTTTATAAGGTTATATTTTAACAATTATAACTGAAGAAATGGATTTCTCCACGATTATTCAGCGTATACGGTTCACGTATTATCGGAATTCCCTGAAACGGAGAAGATGTATTCTCAGAATTGATTTATCCGCCTATCGTATCATACTCTGCCTCGCCGCCGTGGCATGCATGTCTCCATTGCTTCATGGGACCGTTATATTTTCCGAAAGCTTTGAGTACGGTGTTACTTTTACGGACGCCGACTTGGATCAAAACAGCACAAGGATAGAACTCACCCCAAGTAACTCAATAAGTCAATGGTCTGATTCGGGCGGTGTTGGCCTGCTCGATTGCGACAATCCCGCGCGGCGTGATTACTTCACTTATGGGAAGCGTATTGGAAACACGTTGATTGGCGTTTCCGGTGTGGACTTTTTCCATCCTGAAGGCGTTACTGTGCAAACAAACGGGAAGCTGCAGTGGAACACCTACCCGGCGTTGAAATCCGGACAAAACGATTCCTCATCGTCTATCCACGAAGGTTTCGGTATGCGGTTTTTCAGGGGTTGTTCTTTCATAGAGAAGATGATATCTGGGACAGACCATATTTCCCTGCGGTTCTATATCACCATCGCCTCCTTTTTCGACAGTACCGCCTCACCGACGAAGCTCGTGGGTATTCACGCCTTGATACCTGCGGATATTGTCACAATGGCCTTGCGATACAAGAACGGGAAAGAGGCCCAACTGGAATTCAGAGTGCAGCCGTATGGCATTTTGCATACCATGGATATTCCCTTTGGCCGGACAACATGTGTCGAATATGATTTCAATCATATCAGGCAGACGCATCGGTGTGCGGTTTCAATATGGCTCGACAATAAGGCGGTTTTTCAGAAGGACCTTCAGGTTGATCCTGAAGTCAAGGTTGCGCCGGTGTTCGGCTTTCAATTCCACTATAGTAATGACCCGCTGCATTATCTGTACGCCGATTATACCATAGACGACCTTGTCTGTGCGCATGAGCGGTTTGGTCCGCGTTCCTCTCCTCCAGTCATCCGGATTATTCCCCGTGAAGGGGGTATCTTTGACGTTGTTCCAGAGGACACCGTCTCCATCGAAGACATTGAATTCCGGTTTTCCCATGACGGTACAACCCGATTCCCCTATTTTTTTCAGCATACCGGTCCGGGCGCCGGATTTTGCTATCATTTCAAGTATGTCTATTTTCCCCTTGAAAAACTGACGCTGCAAAGCCATGTTAAAAGGAAAGGCGAAGACTGGAGTGTCTGGAACAGCGTATACGTATCATTACCTGATACTGTTATGCTAAAAAACAAAGACTGGAGTGTCTGGAGTGTCGCCTTAAAACATCCTGAAGCCTCGGTCCAGAAGCCACGACCTGTTGTTGATTCAATTGTGGTCACCCGCGTGGGAGAGACAAAGGCCGTTGATACACTTGTCCGGAACGCTTGGTACGACATTTATTTTTACGCGTCAGACCAACAGGGCTTTGATAATCTCTTTTACAATTATATTATGCTGAACCATTCGAGCGCCACCGAATGCAACCCACTCAATCAGGGTGGAAACTACGATCCCAGGGAAAATTATTTTATCAGTCTTTCCAACGATGAAAAATTGGTCTATATAAAAGACACCCCTGGATATTCCCATGCGATTCCGGTCTCTCCCACATGCACTTCGTATGTCAACGGTATACAAGGGAGTTATGTCGTTGATCAGCTGAAGCGATTCTGGAAGACTAATTTTCGCCTTTTGGCCCAGGCAGAACCGGGTATTTGGATGCTGGAGGGTGTTATTTTCAATCGACAGGAGATACCGTCGATCTCACTGAGGAAGAAAATGACGGTAGTTGAAACCCTGACAGTGCGACCAAATAAGTTTTCTCGGATGTTTTATTACATAAGTATTCCGATTGTGTTAGTTGTTATCTTTTTATTGTTGTTCCTGTTCCTGTTCCTGTTTAGGAAGAAGAATGAGTTGGCGGTCAAGATCAATGACAAAGGTCTTGATTTTCGTGTTAAGTTCGCATTAGAATATATAGCGAATAATTATACAAAAGACTTAACGTTGAATGATATTGGAATAGCAGTTAACGCAAATGCTGCTTGGCTGAGTACAACGTATAAAAAACAGACGGGTATTGCTATTTTTAATCATATCAATAAGTTGCGATGCGAGAAGGCGATTGAATATCTGCTGAATAATCAAATGAATATTTCTCAGATAAGTTATAAGCTCGGATTTAACGATCCAGCATATTTTAAGCAAGTTTTTAAGAAGTTCACAGGCAAAGCCCCTTCGCATTTCAGAAAATACAAGCTTGAAGGTGACCTTTAAGCAAAAATAGTTTATTCCCTCAATGTACATGGGTAGGTTTCACTGGTGGCTTGGCTCTACCTAAAATACCGTGCCTGCCTTGAAAGTGTACGGGAACTATTTTAGAATTATTGCCTATTTTTAATAATTTCCACCTTTTTTTAAATATTAATCCCCATCTATTTTTAATTTTTAAATCGCTTTACTCGTATATTTACTTTAGGGTCACCAAATTCCAAAAGAAATGTTGGAGTAAATATGAGATTTATAGCAAAAATAAAGAATTTAACAAGTTTGATGATCCTTATGAATTTTACGTTCGTTGCGCTTTTATTCGGTTCAGTAGAATTCCCCGATATTAAGAATTCCAAGAAACCCTTTATAGATGCTACGGACAATTATTATCCTCCGTGGGATTATGATGATGTAGATGGATGAGAATTTTATATATGCAATGAGCGATTCATTTCTTGATCCGATTTTATTTGTTATAGACCAGCCCTATGCCGGTAGAGGTAATGGCTCTACATGGAAATATATTTACAACAAACTATTATTTATATATATATTTATTTATATACAACAGATTATATACAGATGAAATTAATGGGGGGAATGTTTATGCGTACTTTTTTCTTTACCTGCGTCATGGTCTTTTTAATTCTCAACGCCGCTGCTCCCTGTCTCGGGGCGCAAAAGCGGCTCTTCGGCGGCGAAGACTTTGAAAAAGCGCTTGCCGAATCGCTTGAGGCCGGCATTGTCCCCCATATTTTCCGCTACGAGAACACCGATTCATTTAAAACCGAAGGTCAAAAGGCTGTTTATAAAAGTTCCGGATATATAGGGCCGACACCTTTTTTGTCTAATTATTTCTATCGTGATTACTATCTCTACCAAGAGAATATACCAAAAGAATTTACCGGTGGAGCCTGCCGGCGTCAAGCCAATGTGCTGTTCGCTGCAGGCGCCAAGTTCTTTACCCAGGTCTATGGCCCTGACTGGTCAGGATATGACCACCTCTTAATTGATGTGCGCTCAAATACGGCTGGATTTAAGATCAAACTCCAGCTTGAGGACAGGGAAGTGGAACCGCCAGTGGTTGCTGATTACATCATACCTGCCGCCAATACGTGGTATACTCTAAAGTTCGATCTTAATGCTGCAGTGCAGTCCCGTTCATTGGATCTGACCAATGTAACAACTATCCAGCTTCTGTGCGCCAGCAACGGCAATGCCTATGCTGACAACTTCCGTTTGGTAACAAGCGAAGAGACCTCGCCTTATGCAACGTGTGTGAACCAGCATGATTTCGTCCTTCCCCCGCTGCCAGCCCCAGTGGTTCCGCCAGTACCGGATATTGCGCCGGACCTGACCACGCTGGCCCAAATTGAGTCGGTCTTTTATGAGCCTGCCGAGGGCAATGCCCACCTGAACATAAGCGGCTTTATCACTGCTTTTGATAAACAGCATATCGCGGTGGGATACACGCATGATTACTTTCCGTACAACTATTGCAACGGCATGATAGTGGCCAATGTTTTTCCCGTGCATTCGGTTTTTACCCTTGATGGAGGCTCAACCTGGCAGGGCAGCAAAGGCCCGGGGACCGTGAACCTGCACGGCGGTTTCTGGTACGGTAACTGCAAGGCATACAGCATAGAAAACAACAGCTGCTTTACCTATTCTTCACTCGGATGCGCAGGACCAACAGGCTGGCATCCGCGGCAGTTCATCCAGAAAATGGATTTCAAGGGCTCCAGCGGATGGTCGCTGGACACATTCCCTGTCTGTGTCGACGCGGACATGCGCCACTGCGGATATGACGCATCATTCTGCTACCTGCCTTCGGGACGGTGGTGGATGGCTTTTGGCGGCAAATCAAGGCTCTGGGACGATGACGTATATCCCGACAAGCGTCTTGTGTTGAGGGCCAAATACTCGAACGACCAGGGTATTTCCTGGCACAGCTGGCAGTATGGGAAAACAGCGGCCATCCCCGGCATGAGCTATATGTCGTCCGGCCGGGACTATCCCAGAAGCGCTATTGTGCCGTATGGAGACCATGTCGCGATCCTCTTTGTGGGACAGACAGCGCCTTGGAATTGTCTCTGGTGGACGTATTTCGACGGTACAAACTGGTCCACTCCGCAACTGGTATCATCCCAAGCTTTGGCGGGATATGGAGCGCCACGGGCGATTTCCATAAATAACCAAATATATGTTACCGCACGGGGAGTCAATGGCGTCATGCACTGGAACGGGTCGACATGGACGCAGGAGCTGGCCAGCGCCGATAATATGGGGTACCTGACACGTATTGGCAGTGAAGGCGTGGCGCTGGTCACCTATGGAAGTGATATCCCGGAATCCTTCCGTGTATGGACTGATTTTACCGGTACGGTCCGGCTCTACCGCCGCGATCCGCAAACCGGAAGCTGGGGGAGTCCCGAGGAGCTATCCGGTGGCCCTATTACCCTGAACAGCTTTGACCGCGTACCCAGCTTGTATGTTCCGCCGTCATGTCCGTCCAACATGCTTGTTGTGGGTTGGAACATTGGTTATACAAAGATAAAAATTCTGAAGATACCGTACGACGGCGGTCCCACCACCGTCATAAAGAGGTCCGAAGGGCCCATAAAAGTCGCTCATCAAATAGATGTTCATCTTTTCATTACGGGCGTGGGCGCTAGGGTGTCGTTCGGTGTGCAGGCTTTTGAACATGAAATGGCGTCCATGGATATTTATGATATCCGCGCCAAAAAGATAACGAACATCTGGAAAGGGCCCTTGCAGCGCGAGACCGAGGTGCGTTGGGACGGCCGCACTATTGAAGGAAAACTGATCGCGCAGGGTATGTTTATAATAAAAGTTACGGTCGGCGGAAGATCATTTGCGCGGGCTTTTATGGACATACGATAGCTTTATATTATAACATGAGAACCTAACCTCAATTACAATTATTTATGTATGCCGATACAGGGAGTTGTACCTACATGTGCTTTGCCCAGTGGGGAACCACTGAACATACGGTCTGGAACGGTAAAAAGATATAGGAAGCCTTGGCCAGTTGGAGCATTCCCATCCTTAGCGTCAGCAGGTGCGCGATGGTGACACATTCACCTTTCGGGTCACTGACGCGACTGGAGCCAGCCGTTGAATCGACCAGAGATATTCTTGGCGATTCTCTGCAGCTTCTTCTGGTACCTCATGTCCTAATCATGTTGTCCGATGCCATAGCCTCGGTGTCCCTGAAAAATCGCGGCCCCAATTATCCGTGTTTTGACCGGGACCCGCCCATGCATAGTATGATGAAGGGCATCATGAAAACCAGTGTCACAGCAGCTGAAATTTCCGCAATGCCAAACCCGTTCAACCCGGCGGTGAGAATCGCTTAAACCGCCCAGGGGATCATGTGGAACGCTTCGCACAGGGCTTCGGGAGTGTATATCGTTTCCCTGAGGATTGGTGGCAGATAGTTGACAAAAAAAATCATTTTAGTACGATAGGAGTGATCATTTCCAGATTTGAGAAAAACCGCGCATCCGTTATAAAAAGACGGTGAAAACACTTGTCTATCCTGTGAAGTCTTCCGTAGCGCCGGTGATGCGGGCGTTTGTTTCATTGTAAGAAAAGATCCAGTATTCCCCTGCGATTGATAAAGAAAAATATACAGGTATGAATGTATATTAAATGAAATCCATGGAAAAAGCCATTGAAATTATTGTCGACCGCATGGCCCTTGCAGGGGAGGGTGTCGGCAGAATCAACACTATTCCTGTGTTTGTCGCTGGTGCGCTTTCGGGCGAGCGTGTGCGTGCGCGTATAACCGAGCGGAAAAAGAGCTATATGCGCGGCCAGACCATGGAGATCCTTTCTCCGTCAGCCGACCGCGTTTCACCGGCCTGTCCCGTATATGGAATGTGCGGTGGATGCAATGTCATGCATCTTGCCTATGGCGCCCAAGTACAATACAAAAAACAGCTTGTCTGCGAAGCTATGCAGCGCATAGGCGGTTTTTCCAGCATACCTGTGAACGAATGCATCGCCTCACCCCACGAATTCGGCTACAGGAACAAAATCCAGGTGCCAATACGCGAGAAGAAGCGGCGTTTGGTCATGGGATTTTTCGCGCAGAATAGCCACGATGTGGTCCCTGTTGCCTCGTGTCCTGTGCACTGCGAACAGGGAAACCGGGTGTATGGCGTAGTGCGCGACATGGTCACACGCTCGGGCATACACGCCTACAGCGAACAGGCCCATACGGGTGTGCTGCGACATGTGCTGGTGCGTACCGCGCGTTTTACAGGCGAATCTCTGGTATGCCTCATTTCCATGGCGCCGAGCGGCCAGCGCCTTGAACAGCTTGCGCGCGCCCTGTGCGCCAAATGTCCTGGCGTTAAAGGCGTTGTCCTCAACATAAACAAAACCAGGGGCAATGTCATTTTGGGTCAGGCCACCTATCAGTTGGCTGGCCAGCCGTATGTTACCGAGGAGATCGAAGGGCTGCGTTTCAGAATAACCGCGCCGTCGTTTTTTCAGATCAATTCAGCGCAGATAACGGTCATGCATTCGATCATCGCCGGTTTTTTAAAAGAGCATGCGTGCGAGACCCTTGTGGACGCGTATTGCGGGGTAGGGGTCTTTTCGCTCCTGCTGTCGCGCACCGCGAAACAGGTCATTGGCATTGAATCAGTGTCTGAGGCTATCCGGGACGCGCGATTGAATGCGTCGCTGAATAATATCAATAATACTGAGTTTATCCAAGGCTTTGTCGAAAACGAGATACACAAAATTAAAGATATCGACGCGGTTATTTTAAATCCTCCCCGGACCGGTTGTGAGGGGTCTGTGCTGCACGCGCTGGGCAAAGCCAAACCCGGTAAAATTGTCTATGTATCGTGCAATCCCGCAACCTTGGCCCGGGATTTGAAGATTATCACCGATTCTGGCTATAAGATCATGTTGGTGCAGCCGGTGGATATGTTTCCGCAGACCGCGCATGTGGAGACAATCGTAGGCCTTACACTGAAATAAAAAAAGGTGTGGCATGCAATTCATTGCATACCACACCACAGGAAACGATTTTGTAAGGGCGGGTTTGAAATTATGGATGCATGGTATGTGTAGGGGCGGGTTTCAAACCCGCCCCTACACAATTCCACATTTCAATGTATGTTATTTCAAGACCCGTTTTTTGAACGACTCTGTCCCATACACGGCTTTTTTCCCGAGCGCCTCTTCAATTCTCAGAAGCTGATTGTACTTGGCAATACGATCGCTGCGGCAGAGCGAACCGGTTTTTATCTGGCCCGTGTTCATGCCCACAACGATATCAGCAATGGTCGCATCTTCGGTCTCGCCTGAACGGTGGGAGACAACAGCCGTCATGTTGTTCTTTACAGCCAGTTTTATAGCCTCGTAAGTCTCGGTGAGTGTGCCGATCTGGTTGACCTTGATGAGAATGGAGTTTGTGACCTCGCGGTCAATGCCCATCTGGAGGCGCTTGACGTTGGTCACAAACAGGTCGTCGCCGACAATCTGGATCTTTGATCCAAGCTTGTCCGTCATGGTCTTCCAGCCCTTCCAATCGTCTTCGGCCATGCCGTCTTCAATGGAACAGATTGGATATTTATTGCAGAGATTAACGTAGAAATCAACCATCTGGTCAGGGGTCAGTTCTTCACCGGTTGATTTTTTGAATACATAGCGGTCTTTGTCCTTGTTGTAAAATCCTGAAGCGGCCGGGTCAAGGGCGATAAAGATGTCTTTGCCGGCCTTGTATCCTGCCTTGCCAATGGCCTCGATAATGAGCTGGAGCGGTTCCTCGTTGTTTTTCAATGCAGGGGCAAAACCGCCTTCATCGCCGACGGCTGTTGAGAGTTTACGTTCTTTCAACACCTTCTTGAGCGCGTGAAAGGTTTCCGTTGCCATGCGCAGGCCTTCTTTGAACGAAGGGGCGCCTATTGGCATTACCATAAATTCCTGCAGATCCACAGGTGCGTCGGAATGGGCGCCGCCGTTCAGGATATTGCACATGGGCACAGGCATTACTTTTGCCTTTGAGCCGCCGATATACTGGAACAGGGGTATTTTCTTTTCATTTGCCGCTGCTTTGGCCGCTGCCATGGAAACGCCAAGAATAGCGTTTGCGCCAAGCCGGCCTTTGTTTTCTGTGCCGTCGAGTTCGATCATGGTTTTATCCAGCTTTGCCTGGTCTGCGGGGTCCATGCCTTTGACCTTCTTTGCGATCACGGTATTTGCATTGGCCACTGCTTTAAGCACGCCTTTGCCCAGATAGCGCGCTTTGTCGCTGTCACGCAACTCACACGCCTCGTGCTCGCCTGTGCTCGCTCCGGAAGGTACTATTGCGGAGCCTTTGGTTCCAGATTTTAGAATAACATCAACTTCAACAGTTGGATTGCCTCGAGAGTCAAGTACTTCCCGTGCCTTAACAGCAGCGATTTTACTCATTGTTTTTCCTTTCTTTGAGTATTTTTCATAACATTGACCTGTTTTCAAGGGAATAAAATATAATAAATCCTTAAATTATTTTGACAGGGTTAAAAAAGAATTATATATTTTACGGTAGAGGGGGATTTTTAGACATAGCCTACAGTTGTTAATCGATTAATTTTTACTATTTATTTTTCAGAAAAAGGGGGAATTTCATGTTTAAAGCACTGAGTGTCTTTGTAGTTCTTTTGCTGGCCTTTGGCACTCATGCCAAAGTCAGGAGCGTCTGGGTTAAGACGCGAAATGTCATCAATTCCTACAGTCTCGACAAACTTGAACACGACGATTATCTTCCCTTATGGTTCCTGGGCCAGAACAAGCTGGTTCCCGCGAACTATAACAAAGCCGCTGATCCAGAGCTGTTTTGCAAGGTCATCTACCACTGGACCTTTAACCAGGCGCGTGGCTGGCGCGGATTTTCCACGCTTTTTACTCGTGATTTTGCGTGGAACTGGGCCCAGGCGCAAAAATACGCCATGTGGGCGCACGACTGGACCAGTTTTGCCAAAGAGGGCCTTGCACAGGATCCCTCGTTCACCGACGTTGCCTGCTACGATCCCATCAAATTCATGAACATTATTCCCACTGGCACATGCGGAGAATTCTCCGCGCTTATGCAAGGGGTGTATGAATCCATGGGGTTTCAAGTACGCAGATTTGTTCTCGGGGGTGGTTACCACAGTGTTTCCGAGGTCTATTATAATGGTGCGTGGCATCATTACGATTTTGACCAGGCAGGCTGGTGTATGGACCCCACCAACGACCATGTTATGTCCCTTGCCGAATGGGCGGCAAATCCAACGCATGTCGTGAATACTTACAATGCTGCTTTGGATACAGTAAACTATCCTAATTCCACTCGTCCTGTTTATTTTGAAAACGCGGACATGCCTGGCTGGGCCACCAAAGAGCCTACTATATGGCCGGGCGCTCAAAAGACCAGCGAGTCATACGCCCATCACGATTCATACGAGAATTTTCACGACATGAGCTTTGCTCTGCGCGAAGGGGAATATATCAAATTCAACTGGGACGCTCAATATCACACGTGGCCAGGCCTTGGCCTCTATGGCGCCACCTATGTTGATTCCAACTACGACCGTTGGATGTCCGACGGCCAGATGGTATACGAGCCCACGCTTTCCAATTCGTATAACGATTATTATGACGGCCTGTACCAAGATTCGTCAATGAACCTTGTGGCCGATGGTCTTGTGCCTATCGGGTCTTCGGGATACGCGATCTGGGCCTTTCATTCAGCGTATCAAATGGCGGTCTGCACGCTTACCACCACGTCCATTGGCACCATTACCAAGGCCATTTCAAAGGACATGGGCGCCACATGGACCACGTTTACCGGGACAAACCCTGGAAATATCAAGGAGCTGTACGATTTCCTCCTGAAAATCACCGTTGCTTCAGGGGCCAAGCTCACGGGCTTAAAGTCCGTTATTAACATTGTCCATAATCCCGGGGCTTTGCCAAGGCTCTCTGTGGTCAATCCTTTGCAAGGACGCAGCACACCCGCATGGAACGATTATATGGACACTGTGAGGGTCTATCAATATGACCAGGACGAAGTGCTGACAAAAAAGGCCAATCAGGCAATAGACGCTGTTACCACGGTCGATGCGCCGCAGTATGGAAAGATCACCTCGATCAGCGGAACATACACGTACGCGGTTCCCAATCCGCCTCCTGGAAACTATCAGGTAGGCCTTTTCATGGGAACGGGTTCCATCCCTGGTACCATGGTGGCCGAATCCGATAATTTCGACACGCCTCCCAACAACTGGGTCTACAGTTATGTTGACCATTGGCGCGGAGTACTTTCAAAACAGCGGTATTCGCTTGCCGATGGCGCCAAGAAGGCGTCCATGAGGCTGTCACGTACCGCAGTGACTGGCGGTGTGACTTCGGGCACTGTCCACGCAAAGATCCGCATGCATTACTGGGTCAACCATTCAACCAGGACCGAACTGGACAGTCTTATTATTTCCTACGCCGTGAAGGCGGTCAATGCGGCGACAACTGATCCAGCCATTATACCCCCAAGCATGGGCCCCGAAATTGTGTACTCATGCACAACTGGCACGTTCACGAACGGCCATTGGGACAGCCATGGCTTCAACTTGCAACCCGCGGTCGGAGCTGTAGGGCTAAAAAACATCTGGATGAAGATAGTGAACCCGGGCCAAAAGCCTTTTGCGCCGCGTGACACTACTGGCGGCGGTGGCCCTGTCGCGCCGTGCATATTTCCCAGCGGCAATACCCTAAGCGCTGAATTAAATGGCGGCGGAGGTACAAATATCAATAACTACCGCGCCCAGTTTTCAGAGCAGATCGTGCAAAATCTGAGGCGCGTCCATTCCTGCCATTGGGATACCACGTGGAATAGATACCGTGTGGCAACTTTTGGCAACAGCATCACCAACCAGAACACGTACTGGCTTGACCTGAATAACGCTATTGTCAATATTCCAAACGCGGCGGCCATCAACACCTTCCTCGATTCCACCGCCCGCCAGAACAACTGGATGATCAATAGCAAAAACGCGGCGCATGGCAACGAATCTGGGCAGAGCATTGGATGGGTCAATTCCGTCGTCAGCAGCGTACTCGCGAACGACCGGCCCATGATCGCCACCATCATGATCGGCACGAACAACTGCGCCAATGGGGCCCCGCTCGAATGGGGCAACTGCAATTATCCCGGTCCTGGCTGCTCATGCGACCCCTGCTGGCCCGACACGCTGGAATACCGCGAAATACTTCAGCAGCTCACTGATGCCGGCGTCATGCCTATTGTCCAACTGATCCCGCCCTTTGACGGATCCCAGCTTGTCGGCTGGAAATATCTGCGCGATTCGCTCATTGTTCCGTACAACAACAAGGTCAAGGCGCTATGTCAAAGCCGTAATATTCCATATATCGATATGTATCAGTGGGCTGTTGACCATGGCGGTATTAGCCTGTTGTCTGACTGGGCGCATCCGAGGTCCTGCGGTTCGGGCGGCAATGACTTCTCCGATGGGTGTCTTGCCGGCGGCACTTCTGGTTTGCAGAATGCGCGTAACTATCTCACTATTATGGCTATAAACGACATTACCCGGTATGTGGTCAATGGCGAGGGTTTCCTCTATACGAATGCCGGGCGATTAGCGGCCGTAGACGATATTATGTCATTGGATTGCTTTCCCAACCCGTTCAATCCATCCGCAACAATCAGGTTCCACACACCCGCTTCATCCGGCGCGCAAAGGGTGGTTATTGGCATCTACAATGTCAAAGGTGTGATGGTGAAATCATTCGCCACATCCTCGCCTTCCGGGTCATTGGTATGGGATGGCAGGGACATGAATGGCAAAAACGTGACAAGCGGCATGTATTTCTACAGGCTCATAGTGGGCGACAAGTCGCTGCAGGGTAAGATGGTTTTAGCCAAGTAAGGATAAGAAATCATTCAATAATACGCCCTGCGGCATTTTATGGCTGCAGGGCGGTTTTTTTTGGAGATATGCAATGATGAAAGCCATTGACTTGAACCATTTCCTATGCACTCTTTTTCCTGCTCTGCCCAAGCCCACGGTTGATCGGGTAACAGCGGGCGATCCTGACCGGGTTGTTAAGAAAATCGCAGTGTGCTGGATGCCCTTCAGACAGGCCATTCTCAAGGCGAAAAAAGCGTGTGCAAATGTCATTGTGACGCACGAGCCAATTTTTTTCGAACATTGGGACCTTGATGGCGAATCCAAGGACCACCCTGAAACAGCGTCAAAACTGCGATTCATCGAGGAACTGGGTATCACCATTATCCGGTGTCACGATGTGTGGGACCGCATGCCCGAGATCGGCATTCCTTTTGCCTGGGCCAAGTTTCTCGGTTTAACCGACCTGGTTGCTTCAAACCAGTTTAACCGGGTGTATGCGATCAAGACACAGACTGCTTTGGCCTTTGCACGCTACCTTGGCAACCGGATCAAAAACCTGGGTCAGGCCTATGTGCCCTTCTATGGCGACCCGAAGAAACGGATTAAAACAATTGGTATTGGCACAGGCTGCACAGATCCCATGAATACGCTTGCCTTGGGACCCGATGCTGTGGTTGCCGTGGATGACGCGGTCCGTTCATGGATCGCTGGTTCATTTGCCGAGAGCGCGGGAACACCAGTATATGTTGTCAATCATGGCGTATCGGAAGAACCGGGCATGGCGACCCTTACCGCGTTTCTGAAGAAACATTTCCCAAAAATTCCCGTGACGCATATCCGTCAGGGGTGTTCGTACCGGACACTATGGCCTCGCGGATAGCTTAAAAAGAGGACCCTGAGCCCGAAAAACGAGCGCACTCTTCAGTTGCTCGACGACATCCCTGATATTCATAAAGAGTGGATAAAATAAAGATTTCATCCAGCCAATACTGACTGGATAAGGCTTAGGGACTTTTGTGCGCCTGAAGACCGCGACTAAACTGTTTGTTCAGCAGGCTGCGGAAAAGTGGAGATAATCTCTTTTGATTTGATGTTGATCCTCAGCCTTTTTACGCATGCAGGGCACCAGACACCCGTGCCTGCGTGGGCTGACGCCTTCATTTCACTTTCCTTTATTTCTTTGCAACAGCTTGCACAATCCATAATGGTACCTCAATTCTGTGGAATTAAGAAAGGTGCTTAGAGACAAGCTTGGTCATTTCGAACATATTGACTGTCTGTTTTCCGTCAAAGACTTTTTTCAGCTTTTCGTCAGCGTTTATGTTGCGTTTGTTTTTTTCGTCCTGGAGATTATTTCCCTTGATGTATTCCCAGAGCTTTTTAACGACTTCGGTCCTGGGCAAGGGTGTTGATCCTACTATTGCCGCAAGATCTGTGCTTGGGGTGAGAGCCTTGGAAAATGCTGCGTTTGGCTTGCGTGCTGCCATTGGTGTCTCCTGTGGTTATTGGTGGCAAAAAGAACGATAGACTATTAAATATACATTAATCCATGCTCGTAAAGTGGGATGTCCTGTTTCAGCATCAGGGTCAGGCGCTAGTAATGCTGGTTTTGCAGACGTCAGCTATTCATATGACACAGGGTGTCAGGTTCTTCCTTACGAATGCTTCCCCCGCAGTATAAAATGGAAAGAACCGTTGACAATCCCTTTAAGCAAAGTTATATTATTTAATAATGATGAATAAGCTTCAACAATGTTGAAATAGAAAAATTTATTACCCCAGGAAACCCATGGTTAACTCAGTCGCCAAGGCTTTCAAACTCATCGAATGCATCCTCAAAAACGGCAATAGAGGCACGCTCGTGGAGCTATCACGGGAAATCAAACAGAAAGTGCCTACAGTCCACAACCTGTTAAAAACGCTTATAGAGTTGGGACAGGTATGCAGAACCGGCGATGAATATCATGTTACCGCCATGCTGGCCGACATGTCATATCCCTATTTTTATTCCGATAAACTGACGATGGTCCTTGATCCAGTGATGAAGGTCTTTAATGCGGACATCAACGAGAGTGTCGTACTTGTCGTTGAAAGGAATTTCGAGCGGATTACCGTAAAGGAATATTCATGCGACCAATCGGTTATCGCAAATTCCAATACCGCCAATTTCCCCAGGTTGTATAATCTGGCCACTGTGTGGGTCCTTATCGCGTATTTTCCAGAAAATCGGCTCTGTGAATTTATCAAGAAAAACGGGTTGCCGGGTCCGCAGTGGAACGCCATTACTTCAATAGATACGCTCCAAGCGCAGCTTCATGAGATACGAAAGCGCCTTTGGGCGACCAGTGGATTCACCGATTGCAAGGTCAGTTCTTTCGCATCCCCTGTTTTTAGAAGCGATGGTCAGATTGTTGCCGCGCTTGGCACCTATATACCCATGGAACGCCTCAATAAACAAAGGGAGCGGGAGATCATAACCAAGCTGGTGGAAGCGGCCCGGGAAATGTCATTCAGGCTCGGATTCAAAAACCAGGATACCATAACCTGAAAAAAAGGGGGGGATTATGTGTAAGATCGTTTTTTTAATCGTGGCGTTTTTTGTGCTGCAGCCGCAAGGCGTACCGGACCATTCTTACTTTTATAGGAATGGTTTTGAACCGCTAACGGATGTTTGTTTCGTGAACGACCAGAAGGGCTGGGCATGCGGCGCATCAGGAGCTATCCTGTACACGGTTGACGGAGGCCAGCACTGGCAGTATGGAAATTCAAACTCCATCTATTTTCTCGAAGGAATACATTTTATTAACGAACAGACCGGCTTTGCCATTGGCGGGATCAAATTACCCGAAGCGGATTCGTATCCCTCGATTCTTTTCTGGGACCATTCGGTGCATGCCATGGGTGTTATCCTCAGAACACAAGATGGGGGCCTTACCTGGGAGAGCCAGAATGCTGATTCCCATTATCCCACCGTATACACAAAGCCTACTGCTTGGCTTTTTGACATTGATTTTATAGATAGTCTGAACGGATGGACCTGCGGCAGTTTCGGCACTATATACCATACAAGTGATGGCGGCGCTACATGGCTTCAGCAAGCCTATACAGGCCTGAATTTCCAGAGAAAACACGGCTATTGGTATTATGGTATTGATTTCACAGACCAGAACAACGGCACTGTTGCTGGTGAGGACAGCCTTGTTGCAACAACTTCTGACGGCGGCAACACATGGACATACCAGAAGGGTCCCCAGATGCTGGTAAACACGGACGTGGCGCCGCAACCCTATGAGGAAGGAAAATTGTACAATTTCTTCAGAGGGGTATTTTTTATCAACCAGCAGACTGGCTGGGCCGTGGGCGACAATGCCTGCCTCATGAAAACAACTGATGGCGGGGCGACATGGGCGCAACAAGCTATTTCTCTGCCCGCGGAACTTCTAGATCTGGTTGATATCAAGGACGTATTCTTCATTGACCCTGATACTGGTTGGGCTGTCTGCCATCTTGGCGGCGGCATACTGCGGACCCTCAATGGCGGCCAGAACTGGGAATGGATCAAAACAGGCATTCACGGTTGGTTCAATGCCGTGCGTTTCGTTGATCATCTAAACGGTTGGGCCGTGGGTGAATGCGGTCAGATCATGCGTACGTCCGATGGCGGCCTGACATGGGAACTGCAACGGGGTGCGCCTCTGAACAATGGCAGTTATGCGCCCATTATGGTCGTTCATGCGCACGGTGATGACGAAGCCTATTACATCGGCGCCATGCTCGCGCGATACGGCCTTGATTATGGGCTTCCGCTTGTAGATGTACGCACTACAAAGGACTGCAGGGGCTTTGAACTGAGCCGTATTGGCGAGGTAAAGCGCCTTGAAGCGCGTACGGCATGCTCCATCGAGGGGAATTCGGGTCACCGGACATTCGACGAATTCGACACTGACGAAGACACTTCGCATGCGCAGGAGGTCGCCCAATGGGGTGGCAGTGAGGACCTGATGATGCGGGAGATCGTGGAAGCCATACGTAACTGGAGGCCTGCCGTAATCATCACGCACGATTCCATATACGGAGAATACAATAAACAGAACCATATCTCAACTGGAAAAATAGCCACAAAGGCCTTTTGGGCAGCAGGAGACCCGCTGCGATTCCCCGAACTGAACCAATCAGCTGGATTAGAGGAATGGGACCCTAAAAAGCTCTATTTTTTCAGCGCAGGATCGGGCATGCCGCATTTTTCCATGGACATTAATCAAACATGCGCTCGTACTGGTCATACCTATGCGCAACAGGGTACGCGCGCTCTCCGCAACTATGTGTCCCAAGGCATGAGTGGAAGCTCAACCAGCAGTATCAACCTTCCTCGCATGATCAGTACGGTTACCGCACCATCTTCTGAAACCGATATATTGGCAGGAACAGGGGTTTCTATTGATGGTAGTGGTACCCTGACAAAAAACCATACCTGGGTATTGTCCGCATTTCCCAATCCATTCAATCCAAAAACAAAAATTATCTTTGATGGAACACTCTCCAGTCCGGATCAAAACATACAGATAACCATTTCGGACATCCATGGAAAGGCCATCGGCAAACTCACTGCCCACGGCCGCCAGTTTATCGAAGGTGTTGCATGGGACGCATCAACGCGTCCCAGCGGTGTTTATTTTATTAAAGCACTTGTCGAAGGGCGTCGATGTGTCAGCAGGATTTTGGTGGTTAAATAAGGAGGCCAATAATGAAAAGTTTCGCAATCACATTATTCACAAGTATCGCTGTGTTTATCGCCGGCTTTATTATTGTCAATCAAATATATGTTAAAAAAAAATATGAAATATCCATTGTACCGAACCTGGACACGACAGTGGCTGAAAGGGACACTATGGATAAAGGATTCAGCAAAGGATGGTGTTATTGCCACCGTTCACATCCGGAGAGATGGTTCGATATTCATACTCATATACTAAAACTCAAGCAAGTGGACCAAAAAGGCGTTCCGCTGGACATGGTCAAATGCGCCGAGCAGGCATTTACGAGTTGGCAAAACCAGTTTAAGGAATTCGACATCGTCGGTTCAGTCGTTTTAGATGGTTCGCCTGAACGTATGTATTTGTTCGATGCCGCAGAAAAAACAAAGGGAATGATGGTTTTTGCTTGGGTTGGTTACGATAAACCGGACGCCCAATTGCTTGAAAAACTGGTTAAAGAGCATGGATGCAAAGGTGTAAAAATGATCAGCAGGCCTGCGTTCAACGCAGGTGTTGATTACCGTGTCTACGACAGCGAAAAATGGCACGAATTGTATGCAAAAGCAGGGGAGCTGGGTATTCCAGTGCTCTGGCATGTTGTACAGAGGACTGGCGCGGCCCCATATGCTTATGGCGAAGATACGCGAAGTACATGGACAAAGCTGAATTACACGAATTGGGACGTTCTTAAAATGTTTGAAGGAATTCTTGAAAAGCACCCGAATACAATTTTCATCGGCGCTCATCAGATGTTCATGGGTGCAAAGGAGTTGGACAGGCTCATGAAAAAGTACCCGAACTTTTTTGTCGATACTTCCGCGGGATGGCGGTTGAAATGGGGTGACCATCTTACCAATAAAGAAATCCTGGAATTAAGGCCTTTTTTCGAGGAACATGCGGACAGAATCCTTTTTGGGACCGATTTTGTATACAACATCAGGGAAAAGGAAAACGTGCCCTTTTGGTCCCTGCTGAGCATGTATTCTTTTCAGAATTTTCTCATACAGCTCAATCTCACGCAGCGTTCCTTGGACAAGATCGCCTGGCAAAACGCCTATGCGCTCCTGAAAATAGAAAAACCGGATATTCTGGATTAACATGAGGAAACTTATTTTATGGAAAGGGTCGTGCCGCTGAAATGCGGACGGACGCATTTAAATCCGGTTGTTCTGCGTAATAAACATTGGTATGAATCTGACCCGCGGTTCGGCGTTGGTCGCGCCCAGCAGTATCTCCGCGGCAAGCGTTCCCAAACATGGCTTTTTGCACAACCGTATCAATCTCCATTTCCGTATCCATTGCCAAATCCATGGAAATGAACTCTTCGCATGCGGCAATATTGGCACTTTTTACGCCTGCCTGAATACCCTGCCACCTGAGCTTGTTGGTTTGATCCGTCTCCCGCTTGCTTTTTTTATGGCCATGGAGAAACACTATCCATTTATGACCGAGTTTTGCCATCTGTTGCGCCGCAATTTTTCCACCATGGAAATGGTCCGCAAGCACCATGGGAGACGAACTCTTAAAATCGACAGGCTCGCAGTGAACCAGGGGTAGTTTTGTTTGTCTCAGATCGCGGATTTGTCTTCCTGTGCCGTGCAACAATAATTCTTCGGGGTCCCTGACAAAAATGCCCTGCGATGGAACCCCTTTTATTAGCCCTTCTTTTTCCAGAAGGTTGAGCGCATGCTGAATTGTAC
The DNA here is from genome assembly GCA_001789205.1 of Candidatus Raymondbacteria bacterium RIFOXYA2_FULL_49_16. Taxonomy (GTDB): domain Bacteria; phylum Fibrobacterota; class OXYB2-FULL-49-7; order OXYB2-FULL-49-7; family XYB2-FULL-49-35; genus XYB2-FULL-49-35. The sequence continues at coordinate 43,242 of MFYT01000030.1, forward strand.
ACAGGCCTGCGTTAAAACTGGCCATTAATTCGACAACAGAGGGCAACTTTTCATCGGGTTTGAAAGTGCGTTTTTTTATATCCGTTTTCAGCGACCTGTATCTATCTTAACTACGGTTGCACCGGGCTTTTTTTGGGATATGATGACGGTGATGCTGGCACATACTCCCTGACAACGCAATGGCAGCGGGCATTTGCTCTTACAGACTCCGCCGGATTAGGCGACAGCTGCATTCTTTTCCTTCCCGGAAGCGCTGGAAACGGCGGTACATACCAGTATATGGGGTCAAACGATAATCGTACTCTTATTATTACTGATTTGGGAAAAAATATATTGACAAAAAAAATTACGCTCATACGTTGATAAACCCAGCGCATGGCGTTCGTTTTCATACGTTGTCGGTAAGAAACATGGGCAGGTATTGTATCCGGATTTGATCTTCATCTCCATGCAGCAATATTTCAGCCGCGCGTCTGCCCATTGAATTTCCGTCCCATTTGCAGAAGAACACCGGTTTTCCATGTATACGGACCGGAACATCGCAAAGGTCAAAGGCAACGACACTGTAATGGCCGGCCTCATCGGGAGACATTGCGTTAAGTATCTCGGAAAGCGGCTGGAATGACGCGCCGCCCGCAGAAATGATTCCAGTGCAATTCCGCTGCTTTGCCAGTTCAAGGGCCAGATAATATTTTCTCCTATCCTCGTCTGGTGAGATGCGTTTTTTTCTTACCCGCGCAACCGGCGCCTGTCCCGCTTCCTCAAGAATCCCCTTCCATCGAATGGAGTCCGTATGGTCCATTTGCAGAAAACGGGGGGTATAGCCATGGAGGAAGAGAATGCGCTCATGACCCAGTTCTTTAAGCTTCTTCACTGCCATGGAACCCCCTTGGAAACTATTGGGAACAATCATGGGATGCTTGCTATCAAGATCCAGCAGGTCAACGTGAACAAGCGGTATTTTCAGGTGCTCAATGGCGTTACGCAGGTCCGGGTCTTCGCATTCTAGGGAAATGAGTGCGTCAAGTCCAAGCGCGTTGATCTCCTTGATTGTTTCGAGATAAGGCTTATTCCAGCCGCCCACAATGTATAGTAATTTAGAAGCGGCCCTTAATATCTCGTCAATCCCCTTGAACATCGATGAAAAATAGCTTGACGCAAACATTCCTCCAAGCGGACGAACGGTCAGAACGCCCACTTTGGAAAAGGGGGGCGTTGATGTATAAAACAGATGAGATTCCGAAGGTTTGCAGACATAACATCCCTTTGATTTTACTCCTCTTATGAGCCCTTCTTTCTGGAGCAATTTTAGGGCATGTTCAACTGTACCTTTAGCAACACCGAATGTTTTAGCTAGCTCGATCACCTGTGGCAGTTGAACCTGAGGTTGGTATCTGCCGGATGCAATGCCTTTTTTAATTTCGTTATAGATGCAAAGATACTTCATAATTTATAGGATTACGATAAGATTATCAATATATTATGAAAATATAATCATTTTTTTAAGTATATTTCCATTAATCGAACAGAGAAAAACAAAATATGGTTCTTAAAAAAACAATGCAAATTGCAGTTATAGGTCTTGGAAATTTTTTCAGAAAAACCCATGCCGCCATGTTGAAAAAACTTCAAAAGGAAAGGCTGTTGAACATATGCTGGATTGCTGATATATCAGAGAAAAACCTTGAACAGGCATCACGTATTTTTCCCAAAGCAGCGTGTTTTAACACTGCCGGAGCGGTTCTGGAAAAAGTCCGTCCTGACGCCGCGGTCATTCTGGTGAACGGGAATGCCAAACCAGCGATATTCTCACCCTTTATTAAAGCTGGAATTCCTTTTTTCACGGAAAAGCCGCCCGCACCAACATATGTGATATTACGCGATTTTTTATTAAAGCATCGGAAACTTCCGTATCACTTGGTGGCGTGGAATAGGCGTTATGCGCCTGTTATTGTGATGCTCAAGCGTTTTATCGAGCAAAGGAGCAATAACCTCTCCCTCCTTTGCGCGGACTTCCTGAGATATGACCAGGCCAGCCCCCCTCCGGGAACCGGCAATCTTCAGCATGTAATTGATACTTTGCGCTATCTTGGTGGTGAAATTGAATCCATGCAATGCGGCAATGGAGCTATTACGATGCAGGAAGAGGACCGCCCCTTTTCATTTTCCGGTGTTGTCCGCTTCGCGTCAGGTGTCCTTGGCCAGTTCAATTTCAATGTAAATGCCGGTATTGACAAAGAAACCTACCGCGCCATGGCCACCAATGAAATGGCCGTAGCGGAAATGGGGTTCCCCAATGATTCGTACAAGGAATACCTGCAATACAAGAACAGAAAGACGGTAAAAAACCTGGGATTCAATGGAAATTACCAGCGGGTGAACGGAATCGAGGCCGAATATAGGGAATTCCTAAAGGGCCTGGCGCGCGGAAATAAAACTTCGCCCACACCGTTAGGGGATTCTCTTAAAACACTAAAAATGTGCGAAATGGCTGGCCGGCTGCTTAGGTAAAAAGGAGACGTAAAATGAATAATAAGATTGTGATTATCCAGGTAATTGCTTTGTATGCGTCCCTTTTTTCCTATATCACTTTTGATGGGAAAGAAGTGCCGCCCTTCGCTCCCCCGCCGGCAAACGCCGTGAACGTAAGCACTCTTTCACAGTTCAGCGCAGCCCTCAACACCCAGACCGCTGGGCAGACCATTGTCCTTGCCGATGGCGTCTATTCCGTCGCAAACATCGAGCCGTTGAGCATCAGGGTGAACAATCTGACCATCAGAGGCGCATCGGGCGACCCCTCAAAGGTCATCATCTCCGGAAAAGGATTCGAGAACTGCGCCTACCCGGATGAAGAGATGTTCATGTTCAACAACCATGCGAGCAATGTCACTTTCGCGGATTTCACCATTTCCGAATCGCGCTGCCACGGGATAAAATTGCAGTCAAATGCAAACAACAACTGTCTCATTCACAACATGAGGTTCATCAATATTGGCGAGCGTATGATCAAATCGCCCGGCATTGCGATTGGCAATGTCAATGTATCGCTGTCCTGGGAGATCAGATATTCCCACTTCGAGAACACAAAGGTCCCCTTGAACGATTCGTGCCGCAATGACCATGACGGGGGCAATTATATTGCGGGCATGGATCTGATGTCATGCGAAGACTGGAACATCCACGATAATGTATTCATGAATATCAAGGGCGCAAGCGGCATGGCGCGCGGCGCTGTTTTCCCTTGGGCAGGGACGCAGACCGGCGGCGGGACTTGGGTGGGCTGCAAGAACATGACAACCCAGCGGAACACGTTCGTGGGGTGCGACCAGAGTATCTGTTACTGGGGCACCGTGACCGGCGGCCTTATTAAAAACAATATTATTCTTCCAGGAAACATCGGAATAAAAATCAACAACAGCGTAAACATAAAGGTGTACAACAATACGTCCTTCAGCGCGAATTCGGCAAGTTCCGGAGCGTTTTCCTTCTCGCAATCAACCGGCTGCGAGCTAAAAAACAATATTATTTACGGCGGCATGACAGCGGTCGGAACAAGCCTTGATACGGCAAAAAACATGATGATAGGCCGCTCATTGCGGTTAATTGCCGCACAGTGGTTTGGTGATGAGGCGTCAGCCGACCTGCATTTGAAATCCGACACCTGCGGCCCGGTTGACGCCGGTGTGTCTCTTCCCGAAGTGACCGACGACTGGGACGGGCTTTCCCGTGACGCCATGCCGGACATTGGCGCCGATGAGTTGTCGAACAATACTAATATAACGATGCTTGAGTGCTCACAATCAAACACGCTGTATCTGAGTAACGCCGGGCCCAATCCCTGTAACCCCGTAACAGCGTTCAGGTATGGTATTCCTGCGCGTTATGCGGGCCTCCCCTTTTCCATCGTTGTTCTTTCGCCCAAGGGCGATGCAGTAAAGACTATAAAAAGCGGCGTGGCTTTTCCGGGAAATTACATGGTGCGATGGGACGGGAAAGACGATTCGGGAAGGCCAGCCTCAAGCGGAATATATGTTATCCATCTGGCAACCGGTACCGCATCAAGGACGGTCAAAGTCGCGTTGATGAAATAAGGGGGGCGCTGATATGAAAAAAATGCCGTTTATTCACCAAGCCAATTTTCTCATGGTAATAATTGCCATATTTCCCATCGCTATCGGTTCTTATATGACATGGGACGGAAAAACCGTGCCTCTGTTGCCTCCTCCTCCGGGTAATGCAGTTGTTTGCAGCACAGCGATCCAGTTATACATGGCGCTGCGGACTCAGACAACCGGCAAGACGATCCTGTTGAAAGACGGCACCTATAATACCGGCACTTTGGAACCCTTGAGGCTGGATTCCTCGCATATCACCATACGCGGACTTTCGGGCGATCCCACAAAGGTCGTCATCAACGGTAACGGATTTGAGAGCTGCACAAATGTTGACGAGGAAATGTTCATGCTGTACACTTCCCACACAACGTTTGCCGACATCACGATCGCAGAATCCCGTTGTCATGGCATTAAATTCCAGGGAGGCAAATGCGACTCCACGCTGGTGCACAATGTTCGTTTTTACAATATTTGCGAACGTGCAATCAAATGCCCGGGAGACGCGCCGAATCCTCCACGGTCGACCGGCACTGTCATCAGGTATTGTCATTTTGAAGACACAAAGATCCCCAGCCCTTCATTGTGCGGTGTGCATTTTAACGGGGAATATATAGCGGGCATGGATGTCATGGACGCTGATTCGTGGGTCGTGCACGACTGTGTTTTCAGGAACATCCGTGGCGCCAACGGCGATGGCAGGGGGGGTATTTTCTTCTGGGGTGGCTCGTCGGAAATCGGAAACGGTTTTGTATGCCGGAACATGGTTGCCGAACGAAACACCTTTGTCGGGTGCGACCGCGCCATAGCCTACGGCAATTCCTCTGGAGTGAACGATGTCGAGGGCGGGATAATCAGGAACAACTTCATTGTCCGCGGGGCCGGTAAAGCCATCGAAGTGGACTTCTGCACGGACATACAGATTTACAACAATACCGTATATTCAAGCGACCCCACGTATTCACGGGCAGTGTGGTTTGAAAGCAACTTCGGCGGCATTGATTTTAAGAATAATATCGTATTCGGCAATGTCTCGGGAAGCCCGGACTCTTCGTCGAACAATCTTATACGCAACAGCTCAGGCGATGCGTCGACCAACTGGTTTACTGACCGGACAAATGGTGATCTGCATCTTACGGCAAATGCGACTCAGGCCATTAATACAGGAGCTTCTGGCTTGGTCGTGAATGACTGGGACGGCCATATGCGCATAGTCAGCGTATGCGATATCGGCGCTGACGAATTTGGTTCGACCAGAGCAGAAAAAGGCCGATCAGGCATTGATAAGGCGTTTGGGGCTATTACCGTGTTGCCGAATCCGTTCAATCCCAGCACAAGAATAGCAGGCAGCCTGCCTCGACTCGCCGTCTTTGGCGAGTCAGGCAGGCAGCTTGCAGTTGGCGGCAAATATATGGAAATCAACATCTATACTGTTCATGGAAAACTGGTGCAAAGACTCCCGGCTACCAGCTGCCAGCTATCCGATGGTTTGATTTGGGACGCATCTGATCAGCCAAGCGGTGTTTATGTTGTCACTATTGCGGTTGGAAATAGGCAATTGAGTTCCATGGCCATCCTGCAGAAATAGCTAATCTTTTTGCCGAAGAATACCGTTATTTGCATTGCACACTTGTTCATGATTATCCTATGATTTACAACCGATGCCGGTTGAGTATATATTTTATGATGCATATGGTACCTCGCGGTTTTTTCTTGTGTATTATTACTGGACTCTGGTTTGCAGCAAGCATATCAGCCTCTATCGGCATAAAACTGGCGCTGCCCAAGGCGCACACTGTTATTACCGGAAATACCATCCGGCTTTTAGCGGAAATTCCTAAGGACGCTGATCCGGTAAAAGAGGTTCGCTTTTATATCGTCTACTCTCCTTTTGTCGATTCTTCCGCGGCCAGCCATCGCACTATAGATTACCTGGGAAAGGCCGAAGTCCCCCCCTTTGAATACATCGCTGACCTGCGTAGTATTCCCGACCAAAACTGCGGAACCTTGCAGTTCTTTTTCACAGTTGTTGATCCCGCGGGAAAGGTGGTTGATACGTGCGGGCCAGAACAACGGTTTCTTGTGCTGGACCGGAACTTGAAAATATCAGACAAACGTTTCATATGCCGCGAAACAAACACCCCTCCGCATATCGACGCTCTTTTAACGGATTGGAAAAACGCCGACTCAATCGGTTTTATCAACGGCGACAACACGATAAAAGCATATTCTCTATGGGATGAAAAATATCTTTACTTTGGAATCGAAGTGATCGACAATAGCATAATAGGCCCTTATCCGCAAAGAGGGTATTTGGTAGACAACGCTCCCGATGTCTATAATTTTGAGCGTATTGATTCCCTGAAGTATGTTCCCGTGCCTAATTATGATGAAGTTGAGCTTTTTTTTGACGCCAAACACGACCATTCTATGACAAGGAAATTGGACGATACGCATTTTCTTATAGGCGCAAAAGGGGCATATTATGGGAGGCGCTACGACCGCAAACTCGGTATAAGCAATCTATGGGGAAAGTCCGTCCGTTGTTCGGTTGCAGTGTATGAAAACCCGTCCAGATATGTAATTGAAGCGGCGTTTCCCTGGCAAGAGTTTCAACTAAAGCCCAAGGAGGGTTTGGCAGTCGGGTTTGACCTGTTAAATAAAAACTATATGTTTATCGGCAGGCCAAGCATTGGCGTGAGCTGGAACGGATGCGAGTATTATAATTACAACAATCCAAGCGAATGGGGAGACCTGGTGCTAGCTGGCGGCGATATTCTTTCATCCGCATGGCTGCTTGTCTGCGTTTTATTCATTGGCGCTTCCGCAGTCGTTATTCCGGTTGTACTATGGCGCAAGAAACGAATGACGGCCACAAAAGAGGAGTTGCTGAAAAAACAAGCGGTTATTACGAACAACATGGAAAAATATCTCATGGACAACTATGCAAACCCTGATTTTACCATTGCAGAGGCGGCCCGCCATTCGGGTATCAGTCCCCGATATGCCGGAAGTTTGTTCAAGGCCGAGAAGAAGATATCCTTTTCCCAATATCTAAATAATTATCGTGTTGAACGGGCGAAAGAAATGTTGCGGGATTTAAAATTAAGCGTTACGGAAATCGCTTTTGCCGTGGGGTACAATTCTCCGGAACATTTTACCCGTGTTTTTAAATCCATCGAGGAATCATCTCCAAACGAATATCGTCAAACCACCAACAGGGGATAGATGCATGAATTCCCGTGAACGCGTTAAAGCCGCTATTGAAAAGAAAATGCCGGATCGTCTTCCCATAGACCTTTTATGGCCCCGCGCAGAGACCATCAGGGCCCTTCAAAAGCATTTCCGTTGTGGCGCCAAGGAAGAAGTCTTGCGTGCGCTGGATATTGATTTTAGATGGATACCGGTGTTGTGCCAATACCCTGAATATGAAAAAACAACCACGGGAAAACTTGAAGGAGATGCGCCTGGCGCGGGCCGCAGATATATTTTCCACGACAAACAGACCTTTGAAGACCATTGGGGTATTGTCCAGAGAGTGGGGGATGATGGCAAATATGTTGAATGGAAGGACGGTCCCCTTGCGGGAAAAGAAGACCTGGGGGCATGGTCGTTGCCGCATGCCGTATATCCTTCAATAGAGGAAATAGCCGGGAACATACAACCTTTTAAAAACAATGTCGTAATAACAGAAATTGAGTTTCCATTCAAAATCGCCTGGCATGTATGCGGGTACGAACATTTTATGATGCAGATGGTCTTAAATCCTGATTTTGTACACAAGCTGTACGATCACCTATATGCTTTCCAGGAAAAAAAAGCCTGCATTGCCGCACATGCGGGCTATGATATCATTGCGTTGGTAGGTGATATCGCGGGTCAGAATGGCATGTTTTTTTCTCCGGAAATGTTTGACCAATACGACCGCCCTCGTTTTACGCATTTGATCAATTCTGTCAAGGCGATACGGCCTGATATAAAAATCTTTTTTCATAGCGACGGCGATGTGGAACCGGCAATACCGTCACTGATACAGTGCGGGGTCGACATACTTAACCCTGTCCAATCCGCCTGCATGGACCCCGCAAAAATCAAAAAAATGTATGGAGACCGCCTTACTTTTCATGGCGCAATTTCAGTGCAGGACACGGTCCCCTTTGGAAGCGCGAAAGATGTCAGAAATGAGGTGATAAAAAGGATTCAAACAGTAGGATACAATGGCGGGTACATCGTTAGCCCGGAGAATAGCATCCCTTTTGATGCGCCGCTTGAAAATATATTGGCCATCTACGACGCGGTAAAATCTTTTGACTATCATTCGCTAAAAAATTATCAAGGGTGTTGAAAACCATTAGTATAGCTTGGTAGTGATTTTCGTTGGGCGATATTATATGGAATTATCTTGATATTATTTAAATCTTAGAATAATAAATTGCATAAAGATATAATTAAAAGATAAATTTAATGTGAAATGGGGGATAATGGTTTTTGTCAGTTTCCAGTTGCTGTAGTATTTGAATTTGCACCATAGCCATGTCTGTTGATGTTTCTCCTGACAAATAATCGTGTATCCAGACCCGGTATTCGTACATATAAAAGTGATCTTATGAGGGTGTAGGAGGGGGGGGTATGGTTCTGGCAATACTACTAATGGTCTCAAGCATTTTTCTTTCCGCTTATACAACGTGGGACGGAAAAATTGTTCCTCCGCTCCCTGGTTCGGCAAGTCCTTCCCTGTGCAGCACAAATACGCAATTGTATATGGCATTACGTACACAAACGGCCAACCGGATTATTGTTCTTAAAGACGGAACGTATAATATCGCATCCTTTGAGCCGCTGAGGATAGATTCCAGTGGAATAACGATCCGTGGTGAATCAGGGGACCCAACAAAGGTCGTCATACGCGGCAGTGGATTCAGGAACTGCACCAATCTTGATGAGGAGATGTTCGTCCTTTATAACGGTAACGTCACTTTTGCGGATCTTACCATCACCGATTCCAGGTGTCATGGATTGAAGGTCGAGAATGCGCGCGCCGATAACGTGCTTTTGCATAACGTACGTTTTATAAGCATTGGCGAGCGCAAAATCAAAGGAGGCAGCGTATACGATCCCACGAATTGGGAAATACGCTACTGCCATTTTGAGGATACATTGGCCCCAATCAATGACGCGTGCAGACAAGACCACGATAATGGCAATTACATTGCTGGTATGGATCTTATGAATGCCAGGGACTGGATCGTCCACGATTGCGTATTCCGGAACATTCGCGGCGCGACAGGGGGAGGGCGCGGGGCGATCTTCTTCTGGCAGGGTTGTCAGAACATGACCGTTGAAAGAAATACTTTCATGGGCTGCGACCGGAACATTTGCTTTGGGAACTCATCGGGCGGCACTGCTGTTACCGGCGGTTTTATCCGGAACAACTTTATTGTTCGCGGGGCGGACAATGGCATTGAAATGGAGCACTCGTCGTTGGTTAGGATTTATAATAACACACTGTATAGCACAAACCCCACCTATACCATGACGGTGCAATTCAGCGCCAATGGCGCTGATAACGAATTCAGGAACAACATCATTTTTGGGAACATTTCCGGAAGCGTGCAGACCATGTCGAACAACATCACGAAGAACTCTGCCGCTGATGCGAATACAAACTGGTTTGTTGATAGAACGAATGGAGACCTGCATCTGACCGCCAATGCAACGCAGGCCACAAATACTGGCGCAGACCTTGTTTCCGATGATTGGGATGGGCATCTGAGGGAAGGGACTCCCGACATAGGCGCGGACGAATACAATTCCGTACGTGTAGAAGGTGCATACCAGCGTTCTGTTTCCCCCATGGTATCGATTTCTTCGGTTGAACCCAACCCTTTCAACCCTTCCGTTACCATACAGTATTGCATTTCATCCCTGGTGTGTGAAGGGACCGAAAATGCGTTACTTGCCGTATATACTATGTCCGGAAGGCAGGTGAAGGTCATGTTTTATGGAAACGTGAGTGCGGGGATGCATGAAATACAGTGGGATGGCAAGGATGGCTCGGGAACGCGGGTTGCAGGCGGTATATATGTTTTTTGCTTGAAGATGGGGGAGCGTACGGCGATTTCCAAAGGTTTGTTAATACGATAATAGTATTTGCATGGGAAAGTGAAGCATTAATATCTTTTAAGATGAATAAACCATACAAAGGGGGTACAATGGTTAACAGACTGCTTGTATTTTTATTTTTGGTAGCAGGCGTTTTTTCTTGCGCACTCGGGTTTCAAGGAACTGGTTCCTGGACTGAATTTTACCCGTTTTTGCACACTGATTCTATTACCCTCGATTCAATGAAAAAAGTAAATGTGCGTTGGCAAACCAACCAGATGTTGCGCGGATGGAGCAAATACCGGCTTGGCCTGATTGGGAATTCCGTGACAAACGACGGTCCTTTTCCTTCTGACATGTCAACAGGCTGCCATACATGGTGCGGAACAGGTATAACGAGCAAGCGGCCATCAAGGTTGTTTTGGACGAACTTTTTAAACGAGACATGGGGAGGGCCAACGGCCTTTAGCTCAGACGATCACCCCTGGTTATATGATACGGCATGCCATGGCCCGGAAAATGGCAATCAGATCGGCGCCACCACAGGCGGCGGTTTTACGTTATTGGGTAATTGTCTCAGCCACATCAAACCCATGTGGGTGACCATCATGTATGGTCACAACAATGCCGCAGTATGGGATGAAACCCGCAGAAGCGAGTGGGACAGGCTCGTATCCCGGGCCCTTGACAGCAATGTCATTCCAATCATCGTGACGATTAATCCCTCCTGCGGTTCATGGTATCATAATGGTTTGGTGCCTTCGTACAACGATTCATTAAAGGCTTATGCGATCGCCCGCCATGTCCCGGTCATTGATTGGTATGGAGCGGCAGTGAATCCTGCCATTGGCGGATGCGATCTCAGGTCCGATTGCTGTACGCGAGACGGGGTCCATCCTGAACGGTCTCAGTCAGCGGGGAATTTCTCAGACAGCATCCTCTTTTATCCCTATGCACAGGCAAAAGGGGTCCTTAATCCTGTGTGCGGTCTTTTAAATATTATGACTCTTGAAATGACCTACGAACTCCGGGCAAAAGCCATATTTCCCGCGGATTCCATAGTCAATACAGGGGTGTTTAAAAATGAGGGTTTTGTCCCGGAAAAATTGGACATTTCCGTATTGCCGAATCCTTTTAATCCTTCAATTACGATACTGTTCATGGTGCCAAAAAAGGGAACTTCTGATTTGGTTTCGGTTGAGATATTCAATGCCGCTGGCAGAAAAATAAAGACAATATCAGATCGCATAGTGGAGCCGGGTGACTACCGCGCCGTATGGAATGGGACTGACGACCATAACAAGCCAGTAGGGGCAGGGTCGTATTATATCAAACTGATTTCAGGGCAGACTGTAAAAACATGCAAGGCCTTGTTGGCAAAATAGATCCCAGGGAAATATTGGATAATCGCGAACTATAAGTGTAGCTTTAGCTGATAATTTATTGCCTTCGGGTCTATGTATTTAAAACCCTGTCACCCAGGATGGGGTAGCAAATTATTCACCCAACCCCTTTTTGGGTTGGCCTTTCTTTAAACCATTCCAGCCAGACTCTATCAATGGGTATATGTTTTTGATATAAAAAAAAATTGACCAGGATTTTCTAAAAATATATATAAAAATGTTATCCTTTGCGCAGAAAATATCAAATTTTCTCTTATTTGCAGGCATATTTTATCATGCTATGCCATATGCTTTTTTATATAATTATACAAGGGGAGTCAAATTCTTAGTCGTCCATAAGTCTGCTTAAACAATTAAAATAGTGGGGGGGAGGGGGCTTTTTTTTTAGTGTATTTTTTATTTTTCAGCCTATTTTTAGCCTCAGTTCCGGTATTTGCCGTTTGCGGGGCAGATACCTCAGTGTCATTTCAACTACCAAGTATTCCTGGTCATCTCCTGACCATCGACCAGATTGAATACAAGGGAGCATTCAGGCTACCAACAGGCGGTGTTACCCCCCTCACCTGGCAGTTTGGAGGACAGGGACTTACTTTTTATCCAAAAGGCGATCCCAATGGTCCTGATGATGGCTACCCTGGTTCACTTTTTGGCCTAGGACATGGATATGGATATACTATTTCTGAAATATCCATTCCAGTACCAGTTATTTCAACCACAAAGAACGTGAATGAACTTAACCACGCCCAGACCCTGCAGCCCTTCATTAACGTTAAAAGCGGCTGCGCTGTGAGTGGCGATGTCCCGCCGCTTACCACCCAGCCGCACGCGCTCGGATATCTGCCAAAGCAGGGAGACCAGGATACGGACAAACTTTATTTCAGCGGTTACGGTGATGGGTATGCCCCTACTGAAGAATGGAGCCGGGGCTGGTGCAGCATTGACCTTTCAAACCCAAACCCTGCTGGTATGTGGACCCTGGGTACATATTCAAATTTTGTCGCAGGTAATAGTTATTTCCAGATACCCACGGAATGGGCGAACCAATATTGTCCTGGTAAGGTACTTGCGATTGGCGGTTCTTATGCTTCAACGTGCGGAAGGCTTGGCTGTTTTAAAGGTCCCAGCCTTTTTGCCATTTCCCCATGGACTCAGGGTGGTCCGCCTGCTCCGGGAACGGCTTTGCTATACACAAAACTCCTGGAATATAACGATACGCATCCAATTGATGCGCATGTTCAAGACGCGGACAGTTATGTGGGTGGCGGCTGGGTGGAATATGGCGGAAAGACAGCTGTCATTTTCTTTGGCAAAAAAGACGCGGGAGAGAGTTATTACGGGTATCCTAAAAACGACTCAGGCCATGTGGTGTATGACGGTGATTCTACGTGCAAATGCACTGCAGTGAACTGCGCAGGCGAGACATATTGCTGGAAAACAGAAGGCGCGTGCGGGTCTGGCAGGGGTTGGACTGCGGATTGGCCGCGGGCGTGCATATACCTCTTCGATCCTGATGACATTGCGATGGTGGCGCAGGGAACTATGCAGCCATACGAGCCCAAACCCTATGCGCGGTTTGACTTTACAGACCAGATATTCGATCCTGGATTGCAGAAACGGAGAATCGTCTCCGGTGCAGTCGACAATGAACATGGTCTCTTCTATGCGGCTGAATACCAGGCAGATGGCTATGCACCTATTATTCATGTGTTCAAGGTCAGCGGTAATGTCTCAGTGAACAATAAGGACGGCTCTATTAATAAAAATGTGCGTATTACCGCACGTCCGAATCCATGCAATTCAAGCACCGTGATTACCATCACTGGAATGGGGACAGGACTTTCCTATGTTGATGTTTATTCTGTCAATGGTTCGCGTGTCAACCATGTCCCAATACGCAATGCGCGGCCTGGTTTGGTAACAATGATATGGGACGGGAACAAGCAGCCAAGCGGTATATATATCATAAAAGCTTCCATCGGCGAGTGCATGGTATGTAAACGGCTTATTCTCATGAGATAATGAGCATCGTGGAGAAGGAGACCGCTGTGCGAAAACTATTTTTTCTGGCCATTGCCATCCTGACATTGTTCTTGTCAATTTCCGGATACGTTCCCACTAACGTTACTGTTGTATATCACTCGGGCCAGGTGTTTTTAACATGGGACAAACCATTGTCAGCACTGGCGGACACGGAATACACCATATACTGTAATACATCTCCAATAACGCAGTCCGATCTGATAGCGGCGAATAAAAGGGTTGTTGTCCCGTCTGACCATGCATCCAACCCTATTCTCAATTTTCTCGCAAATGACGTTACTAGCGGATGGCAATCAACGCAGCCGCCGATCGCTATTGTCAGGAACATCATAACCCCGCTCGATCCGTTGTTTTCCGGATGCGCCCAGCAGGTTCCTGACAACAAGAACATGGTTGTTTTAACAACACAGGTAAACGGATCGTATTACTATGCTGTTACCGCAACGACAGGGGGTGTTGAAGATAAGAGCATCACCAGCGGCAATTCAGCAGGCCCTGTTATTGAAATAAAACAAGAACCTGAACCTGTGCTTATATGGCAATCTGAGGCACGGACAGCTCGGATGTATCTGCAATATATGGACATTGAACATCCGATGTTTAATAAAAATCCTCCCCGGGGCATCTATGCCTGGCCATACTGGGTGGGCGTAAAGGATACGTCGGTTTCTCAAAAAGATACGTGTGTCATGGAATTATATCTTATTGGCGGCCATCAAACAATGAACGGTATCGGGGATGGCATAAGTCCGTGGGATATTACGGTAAATAAAATAGATGTCGTTGTAAAGCCTACTGACTGGGACTGCTGGTGGTTTGGATACAGCCAAACTATGGATTTCCAAGACCAGGCGCCCCAAAAGGCGGTCCTTGGTCCTGTAGTCAATTATACACAAGCGCGTGTCATGGACTTTTTAAAATGGATGATTAAGGAATCGCCGTATTATTCTCCGCGCATTGATACAAACCGTATCTTTGTCCTAGGCAATTCAAACGGCGGTTATGGGACACTTACGTTTACGTATAATTACCCCAGCATGTTCGCTTTTTCCATGACAAGCAGCGGGGAGGAGAATCCTGTTCGCTATGTCGTTGACACTGTCGCAAATAAAGGCATTTTAACCGCGTTCTACGGTTGGAGGAGCGAATATCTGGTTGATCATTATTCTATGACAAAAGCCGCTGACATGATCAATATCCCCCACATGCTTAGTATAAACAAAGGAAGCGCCCTTCCATTTGTTTTTATACGGTATGGCGGTCAGGACAGTTATTCAGCATATGCGCGCGGCTATTTCCCGGCGTTTAACGATAGCAGACAGGGCTGGTGCGGCGGTGTTGATGGGTCTGCCGGGCACGATGGCGGCCAGGTGCCTGCATGCCCGCAACTAAGGACCTTGCGCAAGAACAATTCTTATCCCGCATTTTCCAATGCATCGGGCAATGCCGCTTTGCCAATGCCAAATCCCTATAATGCAGCGGATGACTATATGTTCAATACCTACTTCATGTGGAGTACGCCCTATTATCAGGTTGGCGGGTTTAAGAACCAGGTTGATGAAACCAATAGATATGAAATAGTCATAGCGTCAACTGCCGGGGATGTTGTCGCGGATATTACACCGCGGCGTATGCAGCGCTTCGACGTTGTAGCGGGAAAAGAGTATATACTTAAAAATACAGGGGCAAATGATACGAATACGGTATATCAGACCGATACTGTAACAGCGGATCTGGATGGCCTTGTCACGGCTACGGGTTTTCAGGTGAAATCGGGCGATCAAGATATTGGCGGATCGCGTTTGATCATAGTTCCCAAAGACCCCGTAACACACATCGAAAGGTCTTCTGTTGTTCAAGACGGGTTTCTTGCTGTCTCCATTGCCCCCAATCCCTTTAATCCAACAGCTGTTGTGTTAATACAAGACAATAGTCTGGGAGCCCGTAGTAGGACTAGTACGATAAAAATATTTGATATTAGAGGAAAACAGGTGGTTTCCGCAATCGCGGCCTTTACCGGCAACACCTGTACCTATGCATGGAATGCGGGCGCATTACATGCAGGAATGTATCTGATGGAAATAAACGCCGGGAAATATACCGTTATAAAAAAGGCTATTCTGATAAAATAAAATCATTAAAAGGAGGGGGTTATGGTTACAGTATCCGTAAAACTGGTTTTCGTAGCGCTGGCGGTTTTGTCTTCATTTTTAACAGCGGCAACACCTACGGGATTGACCGCTCTGCATAGGGACGGCCAGACTTTTCTTACCTGGAACGATGTTAGCGGTGCAATAGCATACAACATATACCGGTCAACAACAACAACATTATCAAGCACAGACCTTATTCCTTCGCACAAGGTGGCGACGATCGACAGTGGATCATCGTATTATAAATATTGGGCGGAAAAGAATGCCGCTTATTTTGGCGGTCCCTTGGCCGGT
>MFYT01000031.1:0-9047 GCA_001789205.1 Candidatus Raymondbacteria bacterium RIFOXYA2_FULL_49_16
TGGGCCGAGAACTGCCAAGCGGTATCTGTTTCATACGATTACGCACAAACAACGCTGTTGTGACTCAAAAAATCGCTATAATGCGATAAGAATATTTGCTTTTAATTGCTGGAAAAAGTATTTTATTAAAGAATGTTTATGAAACGATCATCAAAAATGCAGTTTAAACACAATATAAGTGTTTATCAAAGAGCACTACTTCGACTTATACGCCCCCGCGGAGGTGCGCAAGGGTAGGCCATACCTTTTTACAGTGAAAACAACCCGGCCCCCTTTCGCACCTGCGTCAGGGGGCTTTTTGTTGGCTTTCACAAGCATGAAATGGCTATTTTAACGCATTGATTTCAAAGGAGAAGAACAATGGATAAAAACAAAGTACTTATTTTCGATACAACCCTGCGCGACGGCGAACAGGCGCTTCAGTCAAGCCTGTCGGTCAACGAGAAAATACAGATTGCGCAACAACTCACCCGCCTCAAGGTCGATATCATCGAAGCGGGATTCGCCATATCGTCGCCGGGCGACTTTCAGTCAATTAAGACCATTGCCGAAGAAGTGAAGGGACCGGTCATTTGCTCCCTGGCCCGTTGTGTCGACAAGGACATTGAGGCCGCGGCCAAGGCGGTCAAACCGGCGGGGCGCGGCAGGGTCCATGTATTTATCGGGACCTCACGCATTCACCGGGAGAAAAAACTTCGCAAGGGAGACGACGAAGTGCTGGCCATGGGCGTTGCCGCTGTCAAGTACGCGCGCAAACTCTGCGGCGATGTTGAATTCTCGTGCGAAGACACAGGGCGTACCGAGCTTTCGTATTTGTACCGTTTTGTCGAGGCAGTAATCAAGGCCGGGGCCGCAACGATCAACCTTCCCGACACCGTGGGGTACACAGTGCCCATGGAATTCAGGGGCATTATTTCCTCCGTGTTCGCCAATGTGCCAAATATTGACAAAGCAATCATATCGGTCCATTGCCACAACGATCTGGGCCTTGCCGTGGCCAACTCCATCATGGCGGTTGAATGCGGCGTCCGCCAGGTCGAATGCACGATCAACGGCATTGGCGAGCGCGCGGGCAATTGCTCCCTCGAGGAAGTGGTAATGATCCTGAAGACCCGGGAGAAGCTCCTGAAGCTCAATACGAACATAGCGGCAAAGGAGATCATGCGCACCAGCAGGCTGGTCAGCAGGCTCTGCAACATGCCCGTGCAGCCCAACAAGGCCATTGTGGGCTCAAACGCCTTTGCCCATTCGTCGGGTATTCATCAGGACGGCGTGCTCAAAGAGCAGACCACGTACGAGATCATGAAACCGGGCTCTATCGGGCTGTCTGAAAACGTGCTCAATCTCACCAGCCGGAGCGGCCGCCATGTGATCAAGCACCGTCTGGCGCTGTTGGGCTACAAGGAAAAAGAATACGATCTCGATACGGTATACCAGCGATTTCTGGCGCTTGCCGATAAAAAGGGACGCGTCTATGATGATGATCTTGAAGCGCTCATCGAACTGCCTCATGCTGAGGAGACCGATACCTTCAGGCTCACCTACCTGAATGTCACTTCAGGATCAAAAGTTGTGCCCACGGCAACGCTTCGAATAAGCGCCAAGGGCAAAACCATCCAGGAAGCGGCCACGGGCGACGGGCCTGTGCACGCGGTCTGCAGCGCCATTGACCGGGCAAGCGGTATGAACGTTAAAATGCTCGACTACAGGATCACCAGCCGCACGGGCGGCCGTGAAGCGTTGGGTGTAGTCGATATTCTCGCTGAATATGCGGATCACCGTATTCACGGGAGCGGATCGTCCACAGACATTATCGAGGCGTCGGCACTTGCGTATATCAACATCCTGAACAAGATCGTGCGTCTTCAGGAAGTCCGCAAGGCGCGGGCAAGCAGGAAACAGCGCCAGAGAAAGGCATGAGACCGCTAAGTGACAGGGCTGCGGGCCTATGCTGCGCAGCCCTGCTTTTTGCCCTCTGTTTCTTCGATGGAACAGGGTGCACTCCGGGTAAAAATACCGCCGCAAATCCCGCTCTTCCCGATCCCGGACCCGGTGATTCGGTGGATCTTGTTGTTGATTCAGTGACTATAAACGGCGTGCGTACAGACACGCTTTTTTGCGCTTTTGACAGCCTTACCTGCGACACGCTGGCACTGGTGCGCATCCATCTTTCCCAATGGCCCGTGATGAGGTACTCAGCCGCCTGCAACATGGTCGCCTTTGACAATAGCGGCAACAACCGCTACGAGTGTTATACCTGCGCGCAGCGCGCCCGGTGCAATGGCAGCGATAGCGTCGGATCAGTGGCCATTGACAGCGGTGCGCTGAGCATCTCAGTCCGTTCGCTCATGATTGTGGGACTGGGCAGCGACACGGGTTCGTGCGCCATCCATCTTTCCGGGATGTTTGATGATACATTCCTCGATTCCATGGAACTCGACACTGTTATCCGTCTTTTCTGGTAAATCGTATATGAAAAAAAAGACGCGGTACAGCGTCCGGATCATCGCGGAACGGTGCAAGGGATGCATGTTTTGCGTCTCTTTTTGTCCCGCGGGCGTACTCGGCAGGGACGGCACGGCCAATGCCCGGGGATATCCGCTTCCCTGTATTGCGAGCGCGGCCGTCTGTACCGGGTGCGCATTGTGTCAAAAACTATGCCCCGATTTCGCCATTTTTATAGAAAGTAACCATGTGCGCTGAACCATTGGCACTCCTGACCGGCGTCCATTTCATGGACGGGAACAGCGCCGTGTGCGAAGGCGCCATTGCCGCGGGCTGCCGGTTTGCTGCCGGATATCCTATCACGCCTTCAACGGAAATTATGGAGCGGTTTGCCAGCCGCGTTCCCCGCCTAGGCGGGATATGCATTCAGATGGAGGACGAGTGCGCGTCAATCATGGCGTGTATTGGCGCTGTGTGGGGTGGGGCCAAGGCCTTTACGGCCACATCAGGGCCGGGTTTCTCGCTTATGATGGAATCCATAGGCTATGCCGCCATGACCGAGACGCCCCTCGTAGTCGTTAATGTGCAGCGGGCAGGTCCTTCGACTGGTCTGCCCACAATGCCGGCGCAGGCCGACATGCTGCAGGCGCGATGGGGATCGCATGGTGATTACCGGGTTATTGCACTTTGCCCGAACTCGCCCCAGGAATGCTTTGACCTTGCCATCAAGGCCTTTAATCTCGCTGAAACCTGGCGCGTGCCTGTACTAATCATGATGGACGAAGTGGTCGCGCACATGAGCGAACGGGTCGTTATTCCAACACTTTCCGAGATCGCGGTTGTGCAACGCAGGTATACGCAGGTGCGGCCTGGCGAATATCAACCATACAGGCCCGCGGCCCGCGGCGTGCCCGAGATGGCGCCAGTGGGAAAGGGCTTTTTCATGCACGTAACGGGACTTACGCACGACGCCAAGGGATACCCGGCCATGGACCCGGAAACGCAGGATGCGCTGGTCAGGCGTTTTACGGCAAAAATCGATAGTAACGCTGACGACATCATAGTATACGAAGAGGAGGAAATCGCTGACGCGGAGGTCGTGGTGGTGGCCTATGGTATCACCTCTCGCGCGGCAGCGGCGGCGGTAGAGGAGGCGCGGGCATTAGGTATCCCCGCGGGGTTGCTCAGACTGGTCACCGCGTGGCCGTTTCCAGAAAAAAAGGTCCGTGAATTGTCTGGCCGTGTCAAGGCGCTCATCATGGTCGAGCTTAACCTAGGCCAGATGTTTCTCGAAATGGACCGGTGCGCAAAGGGCGGGGCGCAGAGCATATTCTTAGGGCACGCTGGCGGCTCCATCCATCGGCCTGAAGCAATTCTCATGGCAATACAAAAGGCGGCGCAGCTATGAACAGCCACCCCTCCGATAGTTATCTCCGCACCGATCGTCTCCCGCACCTCTGGTGCCCGGGATGCGGCATCGGCGCCACCATGAATTCGTTCGTCGAGGCTGTCAAGCTCAGCGGCATTTCCCGGAAGAGTCTTGCCGTGGTCTCCGGTATTGGCTGCTCAGGCAGGGTCGCCGGATACCTGAAGGCGGATTCGTTCCACACAACCCATGGCAGGGCAATCCCCTTTGCCACGGGTCTTGCGCTTGCCAATCCGGGGCTCCGCGTGGCCGTGTACAGCGGTGAAGGCGACCTTGTGGCCATTGGCGGCAACCATCTTCTCCACGCTGCGCGGAGAAATGTCAATATCATGGTGGTCTGTATCAATAATTTTACCTATGGAATGACCGGCGGGCAGCTGGCGCCAACCACTCCTATTGGATCGATCACAGCCACCACTCCCTATGGAAGCACGGAAATGCCATGCAACCTTGTCAATCTTGCCGCCTCTGCCGGGGCCGTGTTTGTGGCCCGATGGACCGTTTTTCACGTACGACAACTTGCGTGTACCATGGCCGAGGCGCTGGTGCGGCGCGGCTTCTCATTTATTGAGGTGCTTTCACCTTGTCCCACGCTCCACCTGCAGAGAAATAATCTTGGACATGGAGAAACGGAAATGAGGTATTTTAAAGAGTACAGCAGGGTGGCGAACAATACCTCGCCCGTGGAGGCCGGACTCGATCGCAGGGACAGGAAAATTATTGTTGGTACGTTTGTGAAACGGGAACGCGCCGTATTTTTTGATTCGCCGGACAGCGTTACACTGGTCCGGAAGAAAAAGGTCAAAGCATGATACCTCCGCATACGCTCCCCGCACGCATTATCATCAGCGGTTTAGGCGGCCAGGGCGTCATCCTTGCCGGCTGCATACTTGGCAGGGCCGCTGCTCTGTACGAACGCACGGCAGCGACCCTTACCCGGAGTTTTGGGCCAGCGGCCCGGGGCAGCGCCTGCAGCGCACAGCTTATCCTCGACGATACACTGGTCCACTATCCCTATGTTGACAAACCCCAGGTGCTGCTCGCGCTGTCGCAGCAGGCATTTGAGCAGTATGCGCCCTTGCTTGTTCCCGGAGGCGTGCTTATTATCGATGAACACCTGGTAAAGCCTCCAGCGGCCCTCTCGGGGATTTCCCTGTACGCGGTCCCGGCAACGCGATACGCGGAAGTCCTTGGCAATCGACAGGTGGCAAATAGCATTGTCGTAGGTTTCTTTGTCGCTGTGACCGGCCTTTTTGCCCGCGCGTCCGTGGAACGGGCGCTCAGGGAATCTGTTCCGCCAGGGACCATGGGACTCAATCTAAAAGCGTTTTCGTGCGGGTATTCCCATGCAATAAAAATGTATGGAGAACATCATACGTTCTCTGGCAGGTTTGAGGGGAAGGCCCGCGCTGTTCAAGGAAATAAACAATTTAAAAATGCGTAAGGAGGGTTTTGATGATACGTTTTCTATGTCTGATGATTGGCATCGTATTTTTTGCCCAGTGCGCGAAACAGGGCACAACAGGCGGCGCAAGCCAGGGGACCGCGGCCCGTACAGTGCTCATAGCAATGGGACACACCGAATACGAGGACAGCATGGCGAACCATATGCGTGCGGTGCTGGAACAGAGGCGGATCGTGGTCAAGGTAGTCAGCATCGATACAGTCGACATGGAGAACCCCGGAGTGTATGACGCCATTGTTATGATGCATGCCATCAAGGAAAACATGATGAAACCCGAGGTCCAGAACTTTCTCCGTAACACACCCACGGGGCAGAAAGGGCCGTGGCCGTATGTCATTATCAGCACGGTATCGGGCCAGGACTGGATTTCAAGCGATTCACAACTGGACGGCGTGTCTGCGGCCACTCGGAATATGCAGGTGAAGAACGTGGCCACCCTTATTCTGGGCAGGGTCGACGCCATTTTGGAAGGAAGGTTTAAATAAGGGTCGTCCAGTCTTAAGGCGGGGAAATTTTCCCATTCCTTGATTTCTTCCGGATAATTCGATTATTTTTATATGCTTAAAAACGGAGGTTCTGTTGAAAGCTGATATCCATCCCAAGTACGGCAAGACCGTTGTAAAATGCTCCTGCGGGAACACCTTTGAAACCAGGTCATGCCTGGGAGAAACGCTCAGCGTCGAAATCTGCGCCGCCTGCCACCCTTTTTTCACTGGCAAACAGAAGCTTGTGGACACTGCTGGCCGTGTTGAACGCTTCAAAAAACGGTATGCCACGGTCCCTGAGGCGGCAAAACCGAAAAAGGCCGTTAAGGCCTAGCTGTCCTTATCCGCCAATACAAGCCGCAGAAACATTCATGAACAAAACCGTCCTTTTCTTTCTGGCGCCTTTTTACGCAGCGAAGTCCACTGTGGGCGGCCAGGCGGTGATCGAGGGCGTCATGATGCGGGGCAAGGAAAAGATCGCCTTGTCCGTACGCCGCAAAGCCGGAAACATCCAGTCACTGGTCAATCCGCACATAGCCTACAAGGAACGGATGCCTCTCCTGAAAATTCCCATTCTACGCGGGGCCGCTACTTTTATCGAATCGTTGGTCATTGGGATGCGCTATCTTTCAATTTCCGCCGACTTTGCCATGGAAGACGAAAAGGGCGTTCAAACAACCAAAAGCTGGAAAGACTCCTTCTATCTTGGCCTTTCCATTGCCATTGCCTTTGTGGCGGGCATGGGGCTTTTTTTCGCGCTGCCCTATTTTATTACGGGCGTGGTGCCATATACCAAGGAGTCGAATCCCGTATTGTTCAATCTCACGGCCGGGTTCATCCGTATCGTTTTTTTTCTCGCTTATGTCTGGGGCATTTCGTTCATGAAGGACGTCAAGCGGCTCTTCCAGTATCACGGCGCGGAGCATAAATCAATTTTCTGTTTCGAGGCAGGGCAAGAGCTTACCCAAGAAAACATTACGGGCTTTTCAACCCATCATCCGCGGTGCGGCACCAGTTTTCTACTTATTGCAGCGGTTTCGTGCATCCTGGTCTTTGCTGTTATCGACGCGCTCATCGCCCTTCACTGGGCCGCGTATGTGCATCCGCCGTGGCACCTCAGGCTGGCCGTGCACCTGCCTCTTATTCCCCTGGTTTCCGGCATATCCTTCGAATTTCTAAAACTGTCCGACAGGTTCAGCGCAAACCCTGTCGTGGGCGCGCTTTCGCTTCCCGGGCTACTGCTTCAGAATATTACCACAGAGGAGCCCGACGCCAGCCAGATCGAAGTGGCCGTGGCCGCTCTCAAGAACGCGGTCTAAAACAATGCTTCCCAATCTCGATAAGGTAGAACAGCGTTTCCGCGACATTGAGACCGAGCTCATGAATCCTGAGACCATCAGGGACATGAAGAAATTCCAGGGCCTCAACCGCGAGCATAATACGCTGAAGGACGTGGTCACCTTTATCCAGCAATACCGGAAGGTTTGCGCTGATATTGAGGACCACCGGACGCTGCTTGCGTCAAAAGAAGATGAGGAGTTGAAAAATCTCGCGCGTACCGAGCTTCCCGAACTTGAAAAGACCGAGGCCGGACTTGAAGCGCGCATCCGCGTGCTCCTGGTGCCCCGCGACCCAAACGACGATAAAAATGTTATCATGGAGATACGGGCCGGGACCGGAGGCGACGAGGCGGGCATTTTCGCGGGCGATTTGTTCCGCATGTATTCACACTTTGCCGAAAACAGGAAATGGAAGGTTGAAGTGATGAACACCAGTCCTTCGGAGAAAGGCGGGTTCAAGGAAGCGGTTTTTGGAATTTCCGGCAACTGCGTTTATGGCGAGCTTAAATTTGAAAACGGCGTGCACCGGGTACAGCGCGTTCCCGAGACCGAGGCCCAGGGCCGTGTCCATACCTCGGCCGCTTCGGTTGTGGTCATGCCCGAGGCAGAGGACGTTGAAGTCGAAGTCAACCCCGCTGATCTCCGCGTTGACGTATTCCGCTCGTCCGGACCCGGCGGACAAAGTGTGAACAAGACCGAATCCGCGGTACGTCTCACCCATGTACCTACGGGCATTGTGGTCAGTTGCCAGGATGAAAAGTCTCAGCACAAGAACCGGGCCAAAGCGCTCAAGGTGCTCAAGACGCGCATCCTCGACGCGCAGCTCGAAAAGAAACAGCGCGAGGACTCGGTCAAACGAAAGCAGATTGTGGGTACTGGCGACCGTTCGGCGAAAATTCGCACCTACAATTTTCCGCAAAACCGGGTCACGGACCACCGTATCAACCTGACACTCTATTCCCTTGACCGGATCATGGATGGTGCGATAGACGAACTTGCCGCATCGCTCAAAGAGGCTGACCTGAACGAAAAACTGCAGGCCATGGCCGATACTGCACGGCCTGTTTGACTTGAAATCACCTTATTGAATACATATATTGTTAACGGATATTCTATGATACATGTGTCTGTTTCAGCGCTTGCCATTGACGCGGGCACAAATTCCCCCATTGTGCTTCTTAAAGAGGAGCGGGGAGAACGCGTACTGCCCATCTGGATCGGGTTTCCCGAAGCCAGTGCCATTGCCATGGCAAGAAGCTACGAGAAAAAGGAGATCGAGCGGCCGCTCACCCACGATCTTCTCAAACTCATTCTCGACGCGCTCGAGGCCAAGCTCATCAAGGTGGCCATCGACGAGCTTGATGGTACCACCTACAAGGCCAAGCTCTATCTCCAATCGGGGAATTCGAGCTGTTATATAGATGTCCGTCCCAGCGACGCGATAGCACTGGCGCTTCGTACCAATGCACCCATCTTCATCAAGGAGACCATCCTGGGATCGGCGGAACAGGAGGCGGATGGCGCTAACAACATCGCGAACCTGCGGAAGCGGCTGCGGGAAATTGACCCTAGCGATTTTGGGAAATTTTCTTTCTGATTGAACCAGTAGAACGAAATTATGCATCGGATATTTATTCTCATTTTTTTATGCGCTGTTGCCGTTTTTCCGGCATACCGTTACCTGAAGCAGAAGGACGACCAGAAACAGGCGCCGCCGCCGCTTGATCCGGTTACTGAAACGCAGATCAAGAAAGCAGTTGATCTCGTCTCTTCCGGTATGGTCTTGTACCGCGAGAAAAACTTCACCAGGGCCGAATCACTTTTTACGTATGTCCTCAACCGCATGGGACGGGCCCCGGCAGCGGAGGCTGCGGCTGTCATGGCAG
>MFYT01000031.1:9058-57642 GCA_001789205.1 Candidatus Raymondbacteria bacterium RIFOXYA2_FULL_49_16
ATCCGCGCCGAGAAATACGAAAAAGCGCGCTGGATACTCACCCTTTTTCCCAAACAGTACAGTCAGTCGCCCTACACCAATAGAGTCCATTATCTCTACGGACTTCTGCTCGCGTACGATGGCGATGTTTTTGCCGCTGCCAAGCGCTTTCTGTATGTCTATAAATACGAACCTAATCCCGATCTTGCGAGGGCCGCGAAAAACGGCGCGCTCCTCCTTTTTGAATACCGCCTGACACCAGAACAGGTCCTCGACCTTGCCAGCCGCCTTGATCAGAACGATGACATGACCGGATGGGCCTGGTTTTTCGCCGCGCGCCTTCTGCTGGGTCAGAAACGGTTTGAAGAAAGCGGTGCGCTCTTTACCAAATTCATCGACGTTTTTCCGCATCATCCGGAAAACGCAACTGCGCGCGGCCTGCTCGCTTCCGCTGAAAGCGGCAAGGAGGCGGTCATTAAAATCGGCGTGCTTCTGCCCCAGACCGCAGACTATAGTTACTACAACGAGATAGGGCAGGGTGTCCTTAAAGGGATTGAATTGGCCGCGGCCGAATACAATAAGGCGGCCGCTGTAAAGGTGAAACTCATTGTGCGTGACACAAAGGCCGATCCCGTACTTACGTATAAGATCACCGAGGACCTTTTAGAGAGAGAAAAGGTCGCAGCTTTTATCGGGCCGCTCTCGAGCGAGGAACTTTGCGTCACTGCGGCGCTCACTGAAAAGGCAGGAATCCCGGTTATTGCACCAACAGCCTCGGCCACGGGCATTGATTCGCTCGGGTCCCATGTCTTTTTGCTGGCGACCACCAAAGCAACACAGGCAAAATTCCTGGCGCGTTATGCGTTTGATTCCCTTAAGATAAACGAATATATCATCATTTTTCCCAACGACAACTATGGCAATACAATGGCGTCGGCCTTCCGTGATGTCATCGAGGAACGCGGCGGTTCCCTCTTTGCGTACGAAATGTACCAAAAGGGCGAAAAGAACTACAAAGATATCCTCGACCGCATACACGAGAAAAAAGTTGAGGAGGTCTTTGCAAAGCGGGCGCTTGAACGGGGCGAAATCCTGGGACGGACCGACCGGCAGTACGTTGAGGTCGACTCCCTCTTTATGGCCGATTCGGCCGTGGAAGTTGGCGCCATTTTCATACCCGGGTATCCCGATGAGATTGTGATGCTCGCGCCCCAGGTACCATTTTACAAGATCCATACCCAGATGTTGGGATCGCGCGGCTGGTACGACTCAAATGTATTGAAACACGCGGGCAGGTACATGGAAAACGCGATCATCGTGGTCGATTATGTCGACAACTCGGATTCGCCCCAGTGGAAAAGCTTTCAGACGCTTTTTACCAAGGCGTTCCAAACAGCGCCCGATCCCAACAATGCCCTGGGATTTGACGCAGCGAGCCTGCTCTTTGACCGGATCAGGGGAGCGGATGGCGCCCGTCTGCTCAAACGGCTGCAAAAAACAGAGGAATATGCAGGCGCCTATGCCACCTTCAGGTTCACCCCTGATTTTCACGCGAACACATCCACGGTCTTTCTGCGCATCAAAGACGAAGAGTTCACGCGGCTGCCAATCAAATGACCGTATGCCAGGACCATTAGTAAAACCCCTTTCGATCGCGCTTGCCGGTGTTTCAGGATACGGCGAATTCTACCTTTCATACCTGCTGAAAGGCGCGCCTTCCCTGTTGCACCTGGCCGCGGTTGTTGACCCGCGCATTGAGCACTCCTTTTTTCTGAAACCCCTGACTGAAAAAGGGGTGAAGCTCTATACCGATTCAGACGCTTTTTTTAAAGAAGGCCGCGCCGACCTGCTTATTATTGCTGCGCCTATTCATTTTCATGCGCCCTATGTTGTTTCCGCTCTGAAACGCGGGATGCATGTGCTCTGCGAAAAGCCGCTCTGCGCAACTGTCCAGGAGGCGCGGGAGATGCTCGGCGCCCAGACAACAACACCCGGTCTGAAAGCTGCGGTGGGATATCAATGGTCTTTCAGCAGCGCTATCCAG
Organism: Candidatus Raymondbacteria bacterium RIFOXYA2_FULL_49_16; assembly: GCA_001789205.1. Taxonomy (GTDB): domain Bacteria; phylum Fibrobacterota; class OXYB2-FULL-49-7; order OXYB2-FULL-49-7; family XYB2-FULL-49-35; genus XYB2-FULL-49-35. Next base: position 11,082 of record MFYT01000031.1, read on the forward strand.
GCTCTCAAGGCCGATATCATAAACGGTGTTTTCGGCAAACCCCTGCGGCTGAAAACGTTTGCCGCATGGCCCCGGACCATGGCGTATTACACGCGCAATTCGTGGGCGGGAGCGCTCAAGGATGCGGCTGGCCGCTGGGTGTTCGATGGACCTGTTAATAATGCCCTGGCGCATTATCTGCACAACATGTTTTACATTATCGGGAAAACCGCTGACTCCAGCGCTGTGCCCCGGACAGTGGAGGCCGAATTGTACCGGGCATACAATATACAGAGTTATGATACTGCCGCGCTGAGATGTTTTACCGAAGACAGCGTTGAGATCCTCATGCTCTGTTCACACGCTGTGGAGAACTCAAAAGGGCCCATATGTGAATATGTCTTTGAAAAGGGCGTTGTTCGGTTCGATGACCACATACTTCGGGCCGCCTTCAGCGACGGTACAACTAAAAGCTACGGATGTCCGGAGATGCAGCCCTACCGGAAGGTGGAATGGGCTGCCGAGGCGATACTTTTTGACCAGCCCATGCCTTGCGGTATTGCCGCGGCAATGAGCCAGACCCTCTGCATCAATGGCATGCACCAGTCTGTCCGCGAATCTGTTGTCTTTCCAACCGATATGGTGCATGTATCGCAATCAGGGAAAAGCGAACAGCGATGGGTTGCTGGTCTGAGCGAAACGCTTGAAACCTGTTTTAACGAGAATACGCTGCCCTCTGAGAAGGGCGTTCCCTGGGCAAAAAAAGGCAAGAGTGTTGACCTTTCGGATTCCGCTTACATCTTCTGATCTGTTTCTACTGATTACCTGATTTTGTAGTTATTGTAGAATTTTACTAATAGCAATATTTCTAAACAGAGCCTATTGCATTTTTTATTTAGAAGAAAATAGTTTTATCTTAAGCGCATAAGTAGGCGTCGCATTTAAGCCCTTGCTCATTTCTTTTATCTGGAGATAACGATGGAGAATGAAATTATTAAAGAGACAGCACTGGAAATAGATGACGGGTTGGACGATCCCACGAACCAGGGCGACAATTTGCAACCAGCACTCGATGTTTCGCGCAGAGGTGCCATGTACTACAGGCCAAATGACGGCCATGGAGCGGGTGGAATGTATATTCGTTGGAAATGGTTGCGCAATTTCAAGCGCAACCAAAGCTTCCTTGCATTTACCAACAGAAGCTATGATGATTTTACAATTACCGATGGATTAGGGAGCGGCATCGGTTACATTAATGATCTTACCAAGCACGGATGGGACCCTGCCACTATCGTTGATGAGACAAACCATTACTCGGTCATACTCACGGGCACGGGAACAGCCGATGTCACGTTGCGAAATTTGCAGAATTTCACCCATGCGCCTGGAACGGTCTATGATGCGACCATCAACAGCAGCCCTGTTGCATCGGTGACTGCTGATGAATTCGGCCTAGTGACTATTCCCGCAGTGGCAAATTCCGCGGTCATCGATCTTGTGGTGCACGGGTCGTCTGTTGAACAGACCAGCGATATCGGGGCTGTGGAGATTACAGCAACACCTAATCCGTTTAATCCGGCGGTTATGATAGCTGTTAGTATGCAGCGGGCAGCAAGCGGGAGAAATTATCAGATAGATATTTATAATGTTTATGGCAAGTTGATTCAGAAACTTACAACCGCAGCCTGCTCGCCTCGCTTCGCGGGCAAAGCAGGCCAACCACCAGCTGGCATTACCTGGAATGCGTTGGGCTAGCCGGCAGGTGTGTATATTGCTCGGGTAAAGACAGGGGACAGGGTTTTTTCAAAAACACTGATGCTGGTGAGATAAGGGCCGCTGCAGGGAGTATAAAAGGCGTCAGCATGAACCCATGGACGCCTTTACTCCATCATCAGGATACCAGTGTTTACATGGTCTTCAAGCCGCTTGTGAAAACATTGGTTGGGGTTTTTCCCGTGTTTTCCCGTGGTGGCGGTATAGATGTACTCGGCAGGCCGGGGTATGGGCGTTACTGTCAGGCGGTGGATGAGCGCTTTTCGCATATCAGCAACCTGTTTTGTTTCTTTTTTTGAAAGGTCTTTTTGCTCGTGAGGATCTTTTTTTAGGTTGTAGAGTTCCTCTTTGCCCGAGAAAGAGAAATTGATATACTTCCAGGCGCCGTCGCAGACCATGGTATAGGCTTTTTCAAATTGGTAGCCCTCTTCTGAAAAAGCGTACTTACGTTTGAACTTTTTACCATTCCAGAGAGGGACAAGGGACTTTGACGGACTTTCGAGCAGGTGTTCCTGCACGTTCGGAGCGCCCGCGACCTCAAGGAATGTCGCGACAATATCCAGATTTTCAACAGCGGTATTGTTAGTACCCGGCTTTTTAATTATTTTTTTACCAGCCGCGATGAAAGGCACGCGGGCGGAACCATCGTAGGGATGACTCTTGGACGTAAGGCCCAAATCACCGAGCATGTGGCCATGGTCGCTAGTAAAAATAATGAATGTATTGTCGTACAGTTTTTTTTCCTTTAATTTACTTATCACGTTGCCCATGTACGCATCCACCTGTTCGCAGAGAGCGGCGTATGCGGCCCTGTGACGCTGGTAATACGACACCATGTTTTTGGGACATCCTGGCGGCACAGGCATGTCCTTTTCCTGGTAATGTTCAGCATACTTTGCGACCGGGTCGTGCGGAAAATGAGGGTTGCAGAAGGAGAGGTGCAGGAAAAAGGGTTTGGCCCCTGTGTACCCGTCAAGAAATTCGCAGGCCTTTTTTGCGACCAGGTAGTCGACTGTGTCCTCTTCCTTTAAAAAGGTGGGTGCAGGCTCATTTTCCCTGTTGTTGACAACCCTGACCCGCATCAGGTCGTGCCGGTAGGCGTTGATGAGCCCTTTTTTCCGCAGATGATAGGTCCAGTTGTCCTCGGTTCCGCCAACCATTGATTTGCCGCCCATGCTCCACAGGTAATCGAACCCGAATTGCCGTGTGTATGGCTGGGCCTTTACCAAATCCACATTACCCTCGTAAAAATGCTCTTTGCCCACAAGCGCTGTAAAATAACCGAGTTTTTGCAAGGCCTTGGGAAAGGTGCGCAAATCACGGTTGAGGTCGCCGCTGTTGTTGTTCATGCCGTGCTGGTGGGAGTAGAGACCGGTAAGCCATGAACAGCGTGAGGGCATGCACAGCGGGTTTACGGAATATGCGTTTGGATGGAAAATACCTTGGGCAGCAAGCGCGTCCATGGTCGGAGTGCGCACCGGTACCTTGCCCAGAAAGCCCAGGTAATCAAACCGGTGCTCGTCAGTGGTAATGAAAAGAAGGTTGAGTTTATCCGGCATACCACCCTCCTCACGCAATAATAATAGCTCAAATTTTAAAAAAGTAAAATAACTAAATTACTGAGTCTGTTTGTAGAAAAATATCTTGATTCAGCGCTCCCGGCAATGGGTATTGTCGGACTTCGCGTTCTTAACGCGCCAGCACTATCTTTCTGATTAGGCGTTTATTGCCGAACATGGTTTTGATGAAAAACAACTAGTAGTTATGGAAAACTCTAGAGAAAAAAAGTATTTTTAGGAAACCTAAAATATTTTGGATGCTATTAATAATGAGGATATAAAATGTTAACTGCGATAAGGAAGGCTCTGCTCGTTGGAATGATTCCTGCTGTTCTTTTTGCGCAGCAGGTATTTTATGATCTTGATGCACAAACTCGTGCATTGTTTCGTTTTGATGAAGCTGCAGGCGATACCGCCTACGACATTTCGGGAACATCCGTTCCAGATGGACACTATTTTCTTGTTGTGCAAGGAGATTGGTTCGACGAAGAGGTCTTAACCGGGGTTCGGATTAAAAATAATACTGCGGCTTGTTTGTACCCTTATCCTGATGTATATAATTATCCGCAAATGATTGAAGAACATATTAAGGTCATTTCTTGCTCGGCCTTTACTTATTTTAATTTATTTGATTTTGGAAATTTTGAACTTGGTTTTCATGATAGTCTTTTTATTTCCGATAATATTTCTCACGTGCAGTCCATGACACCTTTTCCAGTTAACGAGTGGGTCGATGTCGCATGGCAGAATGATAATGGGTGGTGCAAAATATTCCTAAACGGGAAGTTGGTTGGAAAAGCAACCGGAACCGTTTCGGGTATCTCCAGCCCCTGGTTTGTTGGACGGAACGATGCGGAATCTTTGGAAGTATTAATTGACGAGATACGAATATCTAATATTGCGCGATATGTGGATACCGGAAATCATGAACCCATAATAATCACGCAACCGAAAGATACTTGTATTATGGTTGATAGTCTTTTTTATCTACGAACTATATCGTTTGACTTTGATGGTGATTCCATAGAGTTTACGTGTATCCAGGCCCCAATGTTCATTTCAATGGATAGTACGGGAACCCTTTCGGGAGTTCCTTATGACACTGGCTTGTATTTGCTTAAGGTGAGTGTCTCTGATGGTCAAAGCGTGCCTGATACGTTGCGACACACGCTTCGTGTAATGGGCCATCCGGCCAACAGACCTCCGATATTCGATTCGCACGATCAACGGAGTGTTTTGATTAATTATAGTTTATACGATACGGTGTTCGCTAATGATCCAGATGGAGATATTGTTTCATACAACATCATCGAGGCCCCTGATTCAATAGATATTGATGGTGTCACGGGAATAATAAGGTATCGTTTTACTGTCCCCGGTGATTTTTCTGTATCCATCCAATCTACCGATAGGAAAAACCGTTATGATACCCTTTCATTTAATGTCCATGTTTACGCAAACAGTGCGCCAATATTCTTGAATATCTTTAGTGAAGAAGATACCGTTGTTGAAGCGATGACCCCCTTTTTATATTATTTGTCTATCTCTGATTCTAATAACGACAGGATTATACTCACTCTTATAAAGTATCCTGACTCCCTTCGCCTCAATCAGGATTCCAATATTATTACCTGGACCCCTCGCAGCCAGGATACGGGAAGTTATTTGGTTAGTCTTAGGGTTTCAGATACGCTTGGTGCTTCTGATACATTAAGTTTTAATCTTGTCGTGTGCCCTTTTAACCATCCGCCTGAAATTATCTCTACGCCCAACTATACGACTAATGCATTAACAATATGGACATATTTTGTCGTTGCCATAGATCCTGATGGGGATAGTATTCATTACTATCTTGGTGATCACCCGTCAGGAATGACTATTAATGGATTCACAATCCTCTGGCACCCGATGAGGAATCAGATGGGTACATGCTGCGTTGAGGTCGTTGCACAGGATATAGGTGGTAAATCAGACACACAAACTATAATCCTCAACGTTCTTCCGTCTCCATATGAGCTTGCATTCTACACTCTACTCCCAGCAGACAATCATGTATATATTACCGAGACAGATACGCTGACGTTCTGTGCAGAGTTATGGAATGGAGATAGCACAGCCCAGTTTTGGTATCGTATCTATTTGCAAGATAGTGTTACAAGTGATACTAATAAATGGATCATGCGCACTGATTATCTGTCGAATGGAAGGTGTACGGTTACGGTTGTGGCAGGGGAAGGGATGGATTCCATTGAATACTCATGGTATGTTACTATATACAATAAATCTATCCCGCCTCAAATTATAAAGCCTATCAATGCAGATTCCCTATGGGGCGATTCTCTGCTTGTCTGGCGCGTTTCTGATCCTGATTTTAACAAGGACTCTGGTATCTATAATATTGAATTCTATAGGGATAGTCTGCTCACAAGGTGCATTTATACGGTGGACTCTATTTTTGATACATCCGTTGTTCTGAAAGATATAATTCGACCAGGTTATTTTCCAGACAGTACGATGATATTTTGGCGGGTCGCTGGCAGAGAACCCTCTGGATATCATCTAGGTTTCAGCACACCACAACACAAATTCTTTTTCTGTATGCTCGAAGATATTGCTGTCGAGAAGGTTCGTGCTCGGGCAATTCCAAAAATATATGAGCTAGGACAAAATTCTCCGAATCCATTCAATCCATTCACAACTATTCCGTTCGGTTTGCCGAAGAACGCTGATATTACATTGTATATTCATGATATTAATGGAAGACTGGTAATGCGTTATATTTTAGATGGACTTAATCCTGGGTATTATCAAATTCAGTGGAACGCAATTGATTTATCCGGCAGAGTTTGCCCGAATGGCTTGTATGTTTACACACTAAAAACGAGCGATTGGGTAAAATGCCAAAAAATGGTATTGATTAAATGAGTTGATATACACTAGAGTGTAATGAATACTCCCCGCAGCAAGCAGCGGGGTATCAAGAAAATCCAAGAAAACAAAGAATCGCAGCAAGCTGCGAGGTATTAACCCGGATATACGAATAAATATCGATACAAGAAGAGGTGTTAACAATCGGGAGTGCTATGGACTATCGTGACTACGGAACAACAGGCAAAAAGATATCAGTGATAGGCTTTGGCGGCATGCGCTATGCCGAACCCCGCAATATAGAGGCCATGGCCGAGATCACGGTTGCTGCCGCGAAACTGGGCATCAACTATTTTGACACAGCTCCCTGGTACTGCGACGATAAGTCAGAGGATATTCTGGGTACCGCGGTGCTCGAAATGAAGCGCCAGAAACTTCCGCACTATATTTCAAGCAAATCAGGGGCAAATACTACTGATGAGTTCTGGAAGGACCTTGAGCGTTCGTTACGGCGTCTCAATGTCGACGCCGTTGATTTTTACCATTGCTGGGGGGTTAATCGGCCTGAAACCTTCCGCACCCGGAACGTCAATAAGGTCATTGAGGCTTTTTATACAGCAAAAGAACAAAAGCTTGTGCGCCATATTGTCGCCTCGAGCCATATGTCCGGACAAGGTATCAAAGACCTCATGGCTGATGGCGTTTTCGAAGGGTTCACCCTTGGTTTCTGCGCCATTAACTTTCCCTTTCGTATAGAAGCATTGCACGAAGCCTACCAGAGGCAGCTTGGCGTGGTCACCATGAATCCCCTTGGCGGCGGCATGATTCCAGATCATCCTGACCGGTTCGGCTTTATCCGTACCCGGCTAGACCAGGATATTGTTGAAGCGGCAATACATTTCATTCTGGCGCACAAAGAGGTAACATCAGCTTTGGTTGGATTCAGGTCTGTGGCCGATGTGCATGCTGCTGTGCGCGCGGCTGAATCCTATGTTCCTATTCCCGAGACAGAGATTAGCCGGATACGGACCAATATTGAAGGCCAATTCGACGAGTTGTGCACTACCTGCATGTATTGCGACGGGTGTCCGCAGGGTATTCATGTGCATAGATATATGGAGGCCTATAACTACTATATGCTCTATGGGAAAGATACTGATAAGTTCAAAGACCGCATGAAATGGCACTGGAACGACGAGGACTATGCCATGCTTGAAAAATGCACTGAGTGCGGCTTGTGCGAGGAAAAGTGCACGCAGAAACTGCCTATTATCGACAGGCTTGCTCATATCAGGGAGTTTTTAAAAAAATAATTGGGTGTTGGATTAGAACTGCGGGCGAGTGGTAATTGCGCTCTGAAGCTTTTTGAAACTCGAGAACCGTACCCCATAGTTGAATAATATCTGGTTTTCCGCCATTTTTGCATTTTCCATATCAATATCTACATTGTTCTCGCCGCTGCTGTTTGAGGAATCAAATGGCTGGTATGAATAGGGGTGGACTTTTTTCAAACGGGCCAATTTGCTGATTTCCATGTGTTTGTCATTGGTTACCGCGCCTTTTGATTCAAGCTTCAACGCCTGGCGAAGCTCTTTTTCAAAACTCACTTCCTGACGTTTATATCCAGGGGTCCCAACATTGGCAATGTTCTGGGCAACTGCTTTTGAGCGCAATGTACCCGCATCGAGGCTTTTATAGGTGGCCTGCCGGGCTACTTTGTCGAAAAGGAGCTTTTCTATACTCAGGGGTTTCATTTCATGGTAGTATTGCAAAAGGCGTGCCAAGCAGTTTGTAAGGTCTTATCTTATTTAAAGTTAGGGTTAATGCCATGAAATACCTTTATAAAAAGCGGCTGCTTTTACTTCAAGTATGCATATTTTTCCCAATAAAGGAAATATCTATATAATAAAGAAAGAGCCCGGTTCCTTTTGGAAACCGGGCTCTAAGAAATATCAGAAATATTCTTAAGCGGGATATTTACCCGTATATTAACTGATTAATAGCGATTGCCGTGTCCGAATCCACCCCTTCCGCGACCACCACCGCCGCCGCCGCCTTCTGGTTTGGGGCGTGCTTCGTTAACAGTGAGAGCGCGTCCTTCAATTTCTTTGCCATTCATCGCTGAAATGGCTGATGATGCTTCCTGGTCCGTGGTCATTTCCACAAACCCGAAACCTTTTGAGCGGCCAGTATCACGGTCTGTGATAACCTTGGCCGATGCTACGGTGCCGCAGGCCTCGAACATCTGTTGAAGTTCGCTGTCGCCAATACTGTAAGCGAGATTGCCTACGTACAACTTCTTACCCATCGAAAAACTCCTTTGAAATGAATTGTTTTTTTTATGGCGCCCTGAACAGGGTGTTTAGGGACCCATAAACTTACATTAATATATAAATAGTATCCGTTAAAAAGCCAGTTATTTATTAAATAACCGGAAGTTGCGGGTTAAACCGCAAGGCGCGCGGTACGTTCCTGCAATTGGATCATTTTCGCGGAAACCAGTTTTTTCATGGTCCGCGCCTCTAAAAACCAGCAACGGGCACTGTCGCAGAAGCTATGGCGCCGCCGATCATAAAACCGATGAGGCCAAGGGCGAAATAGTTGAACGGAGCGAGCGAGGCGATGGTCTTCTGATCGATGATGTTATAAACCCGTGGCGCCGATCAGTATCCCCATGGTGATATACCCAACAACCTGAGGTATGCGGATTTTTTGAAACAACCGGCCGCCGAAGGTGCCGCCGACAACTGCGACTCCCAGGAGCAGAAGCGCATTGAGTCGTTTCAACCGTTTGACACTAGAATATATTTTCCTGTATGAGACAGTTATGGAACCAAACAATATCAAACCGTTGAAAATAGTCACGGTACGCATGGTCTGCAAAAGCGCGGCAATGCTCGTCATCAGCATATGCGCGGGTTTTTTCTATCAATTGCATTCCGGAAGCAAGGAATTTGGGACAAGAGGCGCGACGTCTTTCAGGATCATGGCTAAAAACGGCGCTAGCGATGGTGAAGAGCGGAGAAATAATGTCTATTTTCCGGGTGAACGCCTCCAGTGTATCTACTCCTGCGCGGATAAAAACAAGTTTATTCTACTCAGCGTTGATGATGAAGGCGATGTTTCGGTGTACTGCCCGCAGATTGGAGACAGCTCCATTGTTTTAGAAAAGGGGAACGATGTGCCGTTGGTCAACACGATACTGTTGGACGGCCATATTGGGCCCGAACTGTATGCGGCGATTTTTTCCGAAGAAAAGCTATCGGTCGTTGCGGTACGTGCTGGCATTGGCGAACAATTATTGGCGGGAACACCCATCGGCAAGATTGTTATCAATGTTGGTCATGACGCTGACGCAAGGACTGTTTTTATCGAAAAGCGACAAAAGGCTCGCTAGTGCGGACCGCCTTCAGGGAATCGAGGTACAACTTCCGGGTTTACCAGGTTTGGCGGAACCTTGCCCTGTATCATGGCGATGAGGTTCTCCGCAGCCATGACTGCCATGCGCGTCCGGGTCTCCTGCGTTGCGCTGCCAAGGTGAGGCGCACAGACAACATTTGCCAGATCAGTCAACCCCGGTTTTGGCATTGGCTCATCCTCATATACATCCAGACCTGCCGCGGCAATCCGTTTTTCCCTGAGCGTTTTGACCAGGGCGGTTTCATCGATCACAGGCCCGCGCGAAGTGTTTATTAAAATGGCCGAAGGCTTCATAAGCCCAAACTCACGTGGACCAATGTAATGACGTGTTTTATCCGTAAGGGGCACATGCAGGGAGATAAAATCAGATTTCTTGAGTAACTCCTCAAGTGCAACTCTGCGCGCGCCAAGCTCCTGTTCCATGCGCGTATTTTCATGCCTGCTTGCATAGAGCACGGTCATGCCAAAGCCTTTACTTTTCAGCGCCATGTTTTCACCAATACGGCCCGCACCCGCTATGCCCAAGGTTTTTCCGGTTATGTCCGCGCCAAGGAACTGCATGGGTCCCCAGCCTTTCCATGCTCCTTTTCTGAAATAGGCGTCGCTCTCAGCTATGCGGCGCGCTGCCGCAAAGAGCAGGGCCCAGGCAAGATCAGCGGTCGCGTCGGTCAGGACCCCGGGGGTGTTGGATACCATGATGTTGCGCACTGTGGCTGCGACGACATCGATGTTGTTGTAGCCCACCCCGTAGTTGGCAAAGCCTTTTACATTGGAGGCGGCATTCATGATTTCAACATCAATGGTGTCGCTTATGGTGCACAATACACCGGTACGTCCCGTTACTTTTTCAATTAGTTCAGACTTCGAAAGAACCCGATCGTGCTGATTGATGTCGACTGAAGCGCAGGATTTTTTCAGTACCTCTATTCCCGCCTCGGGAATAGAGCGTGTAACAAAGATAGAATAATTCATGAATCAAAAATACATTAAACTGATTTTATCTGCAACCGATACAGCCATAGTATTATTTTTCAAGGCTCATGAAAAGATTTCAAGTAGTGTTGCTTGCCGCGTTCCCGGGCCTGTTGTGGGGCACCGCCTTTCCTGCGATCAAAATTGGTTTACGTTATGCAGACCCGTTTTTTTTCGCCGCCATACGGTTCATGCTCGCGGGATTGCTGCTCATAGCGCTTGCGGGCCCGATAAAAGAGTATTGCGCTACCTTGGCGCGTGAAGCCAGGACTATTATATTTGTCAGTCTATTCCAGACCGTAGGACTCTACGGCCTCTTTTTCTGGGGAATGGCCTATTCGACCGGTGTGCAAGGCGCGATCATCACAGGGTCAGGACCAGTGATGGCTGCCGTGTTCGCCCATTTTTTGGTCCAAGGCGACCAGCTCAACCGCACAAAGGCCCTGAGCATTGTCTGTCTGGAAGTTCCTGGTGCCGGTGTCGGGCGTACTGCTCAGTTGGGCCTTGTTACCCGGTGAATCGCCCGATCTTCCCTCGTGCGCGGGCATGGTGTTTGTGGCAGGCGCGATCATGTTGATGAATCGCAGCGCGGGATTACAGGAAGATCAACAGGAGGACCAGCAATCCGCCGCCCAAAGCCCCATAGAAAAAGGGCCGCTGATGTATTGACCGTTCGAGCGCGGGATACGCGTACATGCCGCGGATGCCGTCTTTTCCCAGTTTCAGCCAAGTCTTTTCCGGTTTGCCCGCAGGGGATTTTCCCTCAAGCGTATAGGCCTGAACCCGCGCTGAACAGAACAGCGTGTCGGTGGCAACGCGTTCAACGGTAAAATTACTGATAATCGAGAAGCAGCCGTTTGCGTCAGGATACCTGATCAATTGGTTCGACTGGTGCGCATCGCCACCCTGGAGCACTTTCATTCCGTTTATGCTGTCCGGTCCAAAGACAATGCCCGCTATGCCGGTAAACGAACCCGCCTTGAAAAAGGAATCAATATGTACGGAATCAATGTACCGCGGTGAAAGTCCGGGAAAGGCGAACACACCAGCCGCAAGCACGCACCAGGCAAGACAGAGGCCACGCATGAAAGGGAAAATACTATTTTTTAACCACACATAGGGAGGGACCCATGGAAAAGAAGATAGCGTTCTTCGACGCCAAGCCATACGACCGGCTGGCTTTTGATACGGTCAACAGCGATTTTGGATTTTCAATAACCTATATTGACGCGCATCTGAACGCCCAGACGGTACGGCTTACCACGGGGTTCGACGCGGTATGTGCTTTTGTCAACGACATTCTCGATGGCGCCGTTATTGGGCAGCTAGCCGCCAATGGGATACATATCGCGGGCCTGCGGTGCGCCGGGTACAACAACGTTGATTTCAAAGCCGCTTTTGGAAAGGTCCACGTGGTTCGTGTGCCCGCCTATTCCCCCCATGCTATTGCCGAGCATGCCGTGGCCCTCATGCTGTCGCTCAACCGGAAGATCCACAAAGCATACCACCGCACCCGGGACGGCAATTTCTCCATCAACGGCCTGCTGGGGTTCGATATGTACGGAAAAACAGCGGGTGTGGTGGGCACGGGAAAAATCGGCCAATGCCTCATTACCATTCTCAAGGGGTTTGGCATGAGGGTCCTGGCGTATGACCCCAAGCCCAATCAGGATTATGCCAGGGAGGCGGGCATTACCTTTGTTTCCCTGGAGCAGTTGTACAGCGAATCAGACATTCTTTCCTTGCATTGTCCTCTCACTCCTGAAACCGAACACATGATCAATGTTCAGGCTATCAGCATGATGAAGAACAATATCATGATAATCAACACAGGCAGGGGAAAGCTCATAGATACCGAAGCGCTTATCAATGCACTCAAATCGGGCAAGGCGGGCTCAGCGGGCCTCGATGTCTACGAAGAAGAGAGTGATTATTTTTTTGAAGATAGGTCAACAGAGATGATCCGGGACGATATACTCGCCCGGTTGCTCACCTTCCCCAATGTTCTTATCACTTCGCACCAGGCTTTTTTCACTGAAGAGGCGCTGACAAACATTGCGCAAACCACGCTTGGCAATTTCAAGGAATACTTTGACGGAGGCTGGCTGAAAAACGAGATATGCTATCGCTGCGGCGCTGTGTGTCCCAAAGAGCAAAACAAACGATGCTTTTAGATTGATTAATCTATCGTGAAATAGAACGGATAGACGACCGCCAGGTCGCCCTTATCCTTTACTGGCTGAAATTTCAGGTCCAAGATTTTTATTGTCAGTAGTGAGTCGAACACTGCCTGGCCTGTGGTGGACGTGACAATTGAAGGGTTTGCCACCCTTCCCGAAGGCTGAATGACAAACCGGACAATCACCCGCCCCTGGAATACCTTTTCTTTCCGCAGGAATTGGTTGTAAAACTGATTGAAGGAAAACATGTTTTTCTCAATCACCTGCCGGACATACGTTGGATCACGCAGAGCGTCCTCGGGTATGTGCATCTTGGAGAGGGCGACAGGGTTCGGTCTTGTCTTGAGTGAGGTCTTGACCGAAACATTTGCCTTGCCCCCTTCTTTTGGCGCCATGACTTCCGCTTTTTGGGTTGCGGATGGAACAGGGGGCGCCGGGTGATCGACTAAATGCAGCGCTTCAAGCGTGGCCATGAATGACAGGTCGTTTCTATACTCGTTGATTTTTCTGAGTCTGACCAGGGAAAGACCAACCCACTGCACCAGTTCCCTGAATTCCTGGATAGACCTGCCCTTTATTTTGCAGGGGACCTGACCAGGATTGACCACCGCGCATTCTCCTCTTTTTACGTCAATGGGGCAGAGAGAGTCGTTGTCCATCACGGAGACCACACCCTCCAACACATTGATGGTCGTTTCTCCGGAATCCACTTCCACGGAGTAGGCAGTCCCCCGTATGGATGTTGTAAGTTTCGGGGTGAGGGTCCTGAACGATCCTATTGTTGGAAGAAGCACTACATTGGTATATACCTTGCCGTGGAAGACCGTGACCGTGACATTTGACTTTTCATCAGCTGTTATGGCAGCTTTGGTGTCGTGTGCGAGAACAATATAATCCGAATCATTGAAGGTAACGGTCATTTTGCCGTTGTACGACAACAGCAGCGTGTCACCCGAAGAGACCTCTGTTCCGGCTCGGGCAAATTGCATTATTGTTCCCTGGAAAATAAAGCAGTCGCCTTCAGCGGATTGTACAGATATTGAGCACGCTGGAGCAGATTTGGCCTTTTGACAGCGTATTCCGGATCCTGCGACAAAACAGATTCCCAGAAGGATAAAGACCCACCATGGGTTATTAATGCGCTGCATTGAACCTCCGGTTTTGTTCCAACCCCTGTTATGGACGATCAATTGGTAAAAAAATAACCCTCCAAGGCGGTCAAAACAAGGCAAATATTACCTGATTACAGTGGCGGTCCTATGGACTGAGAAAATAAAATACGAAACGATTAGCTGAAATGATATACCAGAAAAGAGAGGCTTGAATGTCAGGCGTAGACGCCGGTTTTTTTGGCCTTTTTCTCCGCCCGTTTTTCCATCAGGGTCTTTGCGGGTTTCTTCTTTTCCTCTTTTTTGGTAACATGCTCTTTACCCATGTTAAGACTCCTTAGGACTCGTTAATGTTTAAATGGCGTATTTTATCGCCATCGACCACACTATGAGAAAGCATTCAAACCATGGCAGTTATTGTTTAACAATCCCTTAGTGTTTAAATATAACGCTTGGTAAAAAATAAACCATCCATGCCGTTAAAACAAGCACTTTTTCATTTGAATAATTTATTTATCAGGCTGCCCGCCCGTTTGATAATGGCGCCCGCAGCACGGTTTTTAACGCTTTTGTCCAGGCTTATCTGGAGCTTAGATAAAGGACCATACATTTCACCTTTGGTATCGCACCGGCCGCCAGGGCTGGGAATCAGGATTTCACGGGAGACCATGGGAGGCAGGCGCGAACAAAGTTGCGGGGAGAACGATATGCGCACTTGTTCCTTTGCCTGCATGTCCAGGCCAATCCATCCGGAACCAGTGATATTGGCTACATTGCCGGTACCTTGCAGGTCCGGAGTGTTCATTTTTCCTTTTGACAGAACAAGCGATGTCTTGATGATGTCGAACTGCAGATGGTTGAGGGCGGGCAGAAAAAGAAGCGTGGCAAGGGTCTTTTGAAACGGCAGACCCGAGATCAACAGGTCTTGTGCGGAAAATTTGCCCTTTCCCTGCCACGCATTCGGGTCCATGCCCTTGCCATGCAGAGTAAGATCAACGCTGACTTTTCCTGACGCTTTCACTTCTCCAAGACGAACACTGCTCAGCACTTTTTCCAGCACAATATGATTGAGGGATATAGTGCCATCCAGAGAAAGCGGTGCAAGCGTGCGCATGGAAACAGAAAACCGGCCTTTGCCTCCATAGGTTGAAAACCCGGCATTTTCAATTTTAAGGGAATCGGGAGACAATGAAAAATAAGTCTTGAAACCAGTGATCAGATATGGATACACGGGCCACAGGCTGTCCGCGTGCAGGGTGCCTGTGACAGAAACCAGGGTGTTGACTGACGCTGCAAGGGAAAGGGAAAAGCCTTGTATCTTCATTTTATCACCAGGCTTCTGTTGTGCAGTAAGCGAGCCGTTTGTTATTTCCAATTTATTGATTTCAATATCAATTGGCAGGTCGAGAGGGAGCTTTCCCAAGGGAAGCGGCAGCACGGGAATGAGGCTCGTTTTAGCAGACTGGGGCTGCGTATACGCTTGTTGAGGTAGGATCATGGTTATTTCAGGCTCAACAATAGTAATCGCATGGATATGCGCTTTTCCCCTTACCAGGGCCAGGAATTTGTATGACAAACGGATTGTGGGAACATGTACGCGAATTGCTGGTTGTTTGTCCTTTCTGGTTACATACGACACATTGGACAACGAGAGTCCGCGCCAGAGCTGGATGGATATTTTATCGATGGCAAGCGTATCACCCTGGATTAACTTATCCGCCTGTTCTTTGACTAGCCGGTCCAGCGATTTTAAAGATAGGGGGATAAAACCCAGAATTATGAGCAGTACGAGCATTGTAACGCATAAAATGGCAATAGGATGGCGACGCATTGAGATAAAAATAGCATTTTTCTTGAAGATGTGACAGGTTTTGTCATATCTGATCGTTATCTTTATACCTGGGAAAACCATAACAGACCCAAATGATGTTTAAAAAAGGAGCGATGAGATGTTTTCAAAATTAAAATCTTCAGCAGTGCTGGGGGTTGACGCCTATACAGTTGAAATTGAGATCGATTCAGGCCATGGTCTTCCCTCGTATGCCCTTGTCGGACTTCCCGATGCAGCGGTAAAAGAAAGCCGGGAACGGATTTTTTCAGCTATCAAAAACAGCGGGTTTACGATACCTTCGAACCGGACTACCATTAATCTTGCGCCAGCTGATATTAAAAAGGAGGGTTCGGGGTTTGACCTGCCACTTGCCCTTGGTATTCTTTCAGCAAGCAATCAGATTGAGCCGTTTGACCTGTCTGAATATATTATTCTTGGCGAATTGTCCCTTGATGGCCGGGTACGCCCTGTTCGCGGGGTATTGCCCATGGCCATTACTGCGCGGAAAAAGGGGGTCAAAGGTTTTATTGTTCCTGCTGATAATGCCAGTGAAGCAGCTGTTGCAAAAGGACTCAAGGTAATCCCTGTGCGGTATTTGCAGGACACCGTGGAATTTATTGTAGGTCAGAAGACAATCGAACCTTTTGAGATCGATATTGAAGGTTTGTTTAAAAAGGCCATGAGATATCCGGTTGATTTCTCGGATGTCAAAGGACAGGAGCATGTGAAGCGCGCGCTTGAGGTCGCAGCCTCGGGTGGTCATAATATTTTGATGCAGGGGCCTCCGGGATCTGGTAAGACAATGCTGGCCCGCCGCATACCCACCATTCTGCCCGACCTGACATTGGATGAGGCGTTGGAAACCACGAAAATACACAGTGTATCGGGTCTTTTAAAATGCGGCACAGGTATTGTGGCAAACAGACCTTTCAGGTCCCCGCACCATACAATCAGCGAAGCTGCGCTGGTTGGCGGCGGTACTTTTCATCTGCGGCCGGGTGAGGTGAGTTTGGCGCACAATGGTGTGCTGTTTCTCGACGAGTTGCCTGAATTCAAGAAAACAGTGCTGGAAGTTCTGAGACAGCCGCTTGAAGATGGATATGTGAGTATAAGCAGAGTGGCAAACTCCCTTACCTTTCCATCACATTTTATGCTGGTCGTTGCCTTGAATCCATGTCCCTGCGGGCATTTTGGCGATGACAACAGTCCGTGTCTTTGCACTGAGAAAATTGTACTCAACTACCGGTCGCGCGTATCTGGTCCGCTCCTGGACCGTATTGACTTGCATGTTGATGTTCCCGCCCTCAAGCACGATGAACTGACCGGCATTCCTCAGGGAGAATCTTCGGCGCAAATCCGTGCGCGGGTCAACAAGGCACGTGAGGTACAGCTCAAACGGTTTGAAGACCTTCAGAATGTTTTTTGCAATGCGCATATGGAATCAAAGCAGATCAGGGAGTACTGCAAGATCAATGCTGACGGGGAAAGCATATTGAAGATGGCCGTGCAACGGTTGGGACTTTCGGCGCGTGCGTATGACCGGATACTCAAGGTGGCCCGGACTATTGCGGATATGGAAGGGCAGGAGCATATTGGGTCGAGTCAGCTATGCGAGGCAATACAGTACCGGAGTCTGGACAGAAGTCTGGCGATGCGGTAGGGGGGGGAACGGCGACAGCGAGCAGGGGCGGTACCTGGGACCGGTGGTGCCAGGGACCTACGGCTTAGGAGATAGTTATGAGAATGCCACGAATAAAATACCCCAATGCAATATACCATATTTATAATCAAGGCGTTAATCGTGGGACAGTGCTTTTTGATAATGAAGATAATGAGTATTTTCTTTGGTTGCTGAATTCATTAAGAAAAGAATATCATGTAAAAGTTTTCTGTTTTGTAACCATGATAAATCACTATCATTGCTTGCTTCGGACGATTGAGCCAAATATCTCAGATGTAATGCAGCGCCTTGGATATTATTTTGTTAAATTTATCAATAATAAATATCGTCGAGTGGGCCCTTTATTCCGGAATAGATTTCAAAGTCAGCTGGTTGAAAGCGAGGATTATCTTAGAAATGTTATTGCATATATTCATAATAATCCATTAGTGGCTGGACTCATTTCTGAAATCCACGATAGAAATGAAGCGGTTTTCACCAGTTTTCATGATTTAGTAGGCTTGACGGCTGATTTTCCTTGGATCGACAAACAGGACCTAGGCGCTTTACTGCAGTTGCCGGTTGAATCTGAACAATTTAGGCAACTTTTATGGCGTCCAATTGCGAAAGAAAGTTTTTACGATATTACCATGATTGAACGTATTAACCAGCGAATTAGACAACGTCAAGGGCAAAGACCCTTGGTGGCCGCATAGGAATGGTCCCTGGTACCATCGGTCCCTGGCACCAAGGGTACCAGGGACCGATCAGATCCAAACGGTTTGCCGGGCATTCAACTTCAGGCTCTTATTTTTCAGATTGGTGTTCAAGTCTGAATGGAGAGCATGAAGTACCGCAGGTTCAATAACGAATTTCTTCGAAAACGTGAATTAGGCAAAGTGGAAAAAAAAGGTTGCGCCTTTGCCTTTCTCGCCTTCAGCCCAAATTGCTCCGTTGTGCTTTTCAACGATTTTTTTTGCAATCATAAGGCCGATTCCGCTACCCTTATACTTCTGGGCGGGACGCAGCAGCTTGTCGGGCGTGAATAACCAGTCGGATTCCTGCATGTCAAATCCAACGCCATTATCGCGAATAAAATAGCAGCGTTTTCCATCCTTGTCCAATGCACCCAGCTCAATGCGGGCAATCTTTTTTTGGGAAGTGAATTTCCATGCGTTGTGGATAAGATTCTCGACCAGGAGCCGGATAAGATCCGGGTCCGCGTGCACGGTTAAGCCCGCTTGAATTTTGGTGACTGCTTCGCGTTGCGGATGGGAAGCCTTCAATCCCGCAAGGCAGCCTTGGACCATCGCGCTTAAGTTGATATTACTCAAATGAATATTCCGGCGCGAGATTCCTGAAAAGGTTGACAAGTCGATAATGGCGCGAGCCATGCGTTCTACGGATTGCGTAATATGGGTTAGGGCTATCTGAAAGTTTGTTTCCGGTTTTGCCTCGGCTTCCATAGACAGTACTTCAGCGTTTACGGTAATGGCGTTTAAGGGGTTCCGTAAATAATGGTAGACCGAGCAGGAAAATTCCACCAATTCCTTATTTACTAGGGCCAGCGCTTCCCGCTGCTCGGCTATTTGCTGCACGGCCTCTTTCGAGGCCTCCAGTTCGGTCTGGTCCATCACGATAAAACAAATGCTGATGGAATCGCCGAAATTGAGCGCATTGGCGGAGACCCTTGCCGGGATTGAAGTTCCATTGGCCGAAAGGAAGACCAGTCGTTTTTTTGCGGGTTTGGTCTTGGCTTTGGCAAGAAACGCCGGCATTTTAATACGGTCCGGTTTTTTAATAAACTCTTCCAGGCGGCATCCAAGAATCTTTTCCATCGGAAGACCGAGTATGTTGCTGAACTGCTGATTGCAGAAAAGGATTTTCCCTTCAGGCGAGGTGGTAAGACCGCCCTCGCCCATCGACTCGACGAGACGGCGATACACCAGTTCCTCGCCGGACAGCGTAAAAACTTGCTCGCCTTCGCGGCCGCTTACAACGATGGCATCCACCGCACCTTCACGAATCGCCCGCAGTACCTCTTCCGCCTCCAGGCATTTAATCCGCAGATCTTCGTTTTCCTTCTGTAGCTGATTCAGCGTCTTGGATTTCTTCATTCGTTTTTCTTTAGCTGCAGATCCAACCCGACGAGGATTTTCTTTTTGTCAGACATGCTTCCGATGAACCTGCGCAAAGGAAGGGGAAGTTTCTTGATGAGGGTTGGAGCCGCGATGATTTGCTCCCCACGCAATAGCATTGGCTTCTGATAGATATCGATAACCTGAAGGTCGTACCGTCCTTTTAGATGGTCTTCACAGATTTTTGTGATATTTTGGATGGCCTGCGATGATTTTGGGGTGATACCCGCCACATAAAGCCTGAGCACGTATTTTTGTTTGGAAAAAACCACAGCCTTTTTCGCTAATGCCTTTGCGGCGCTGGAAGTTGGTTTTTGTTTCAATTCATCTCCTTCCACCGATTGTCAAATTACGTTCCTTCAGGTCAAGCCCGACCAGGACGCGCTGGGTGTTCGAAAGATCACCGATAATCTTGCGCACCGGTTGGGGCAGCTTCCGCACCAAGGTGGGCACAGCGATGATCTGGTCCCCGCCGGCCAGCTTCGGATTCTTCAGCAAATCAATGACCTCGATGCTGTAGCGATCCGCAAGAAACTCGTCACAAATCTTCTGCAAATTGGCAAAGGCGGTTATAGCTTTTGGGGTTTGTCCGGCGACATATAGGCGAAGTTCCCACTTCTTTGTGATTTTGGTTCCTTTAGTTCGTTTTGCGGTTTTCATTCAGGCTTCCTTTTTTCAGTTAGTCTGCTTTTCGAATCAGGGACATTTCTTTTTTTCGATGATGCATGACTCCAATCCGGCATCGTTCAGCATCCGCTGAAATCCTCAGCTCTTCCGCCAAGCCGGCTAACTGAACCTTCAATGCTTCTACCTGTCCCTTTAAGGTCAGATGCTGCTGTCGCAGTGCCCGCTGCCTGCGTTCAGAGGATTGCTTATCTGAAAGTTTCTGCGCATTGTCTTTGGATTCCTGCACCTCCCGGGCTGAACCGGTCAAAACAGCGCCCGCTCCTATGTACACATCCCGGAGATGAACGCCCTTGCCGGACAGCACGAATTCCCGTACCTGGTTTGAATGCGCCATACCGCGGGATTTGAGCACATAAAGCAGCCGGTTGCGTTCGCCATCGGTTTCAAGATGCCGAAGCAGTATCCAGGTGTCCATGAGGGATGAGATACCCACCTCGCTCTGCGCGCTGGCGCCGCCTCCTTCCGTAAGGCTGGTGAAGACAGTGGTAATCTGCTTATTCTTCAAGTAGTCAATTATTCGGGTCAGCATTGACTTGACTTCAAGGCTTTCTCCGATAGCGGCGAGGTTGGTAATGGGATCCATTATGACGGCAGTCGGGTGGAACTCTTCGACCAGCTTATGAATTCTGACAAGGTGCGCCTCCAGGCCGTAAAGCGTGGGACGAGTGGAATGAAATTTAAGCAGGCCCTTCCCTTCCCATTGGTTCAAGTTTATGCCGACGGAACCCATATTCCGCTTTATCTGTTCGGGCGATTCCTCAAACGAAAAATAGATGCACTTTTCGCCCTTCCTGCATGTTTTATCGGCAAATGCGGCGGCGATGCTCGTCTTGCCGCTGCCCGCCGTACCGCTGACAAGAACGCTGGTGCCGCGAAAGTATCCCTTGCCGCCAAACATGGTGTCCAATCTGTCAATGCCAGTTGGAATTCTGTCATTACTGACCGGATACGTCAGGCCCAATGAACTGATGGGCAGTACCGACAAGCCATTCTCATCAATGATTGTCGGGTATTCATTGGTCCCATGTTTGGATCCTCTATATTTTACTATTCGCAGGCGACGGGTCGCGACTTCATTGACAATACGATGGTCGAGCAGTATGACGCAGTCACTGACGTATTCCTCCAGCCCATTGCGGGTCAGGTGCTTTTCCCCTTTTTCACCCGTTATAATGGTTGTTACTTTTTTGGTCTTCAGCCAGCGAAACAGCCTGCGCAGCTCGGCACGCAAAACAGCCTCATTCGAGAATCCCGCAAACAAAGCTTCAATCGTATCAAGAACCACCCGTTTTGCGCCGATGCTGTCGATCATATTGCCAAGCCGGACAAAAAGGCCTTCAAGGTCGTATTCGCCCGTTTCTTCGATCTCACTTCTCTCAATGTATACATAATCGATGGCAAGTTTCTTTTGCCGAATATGCTCCTTGAGGTTCATCCCCAATGAGGCGACATTGGTGGCCAGTTCCTCGGTGGTTTCTTCAAACGCCATAAAAACACCCGGCTCATTGAATTCCGTGATTCCACGGCTGATAAATTCCATGGCCAGAAGCGTCTTTCCGCATCCTGCAGAACCGCAGATTAATGTTGGGCGACCCAGCGGCAGGCCTCCTTCAGTGATTTCATCCAGGCCGCTTATCCCTGTTGGGCATTTTTTAAGCGCTGATATTACTCGCTTGTTGCGCTTATGTTGCGTCCTACTGAATCTTGTCGAATTTTTGGCCATGTATGCCTTCCTTAATAAGTAATGTTGAAATCGCCGCCGGACGATACCGCATCGAGAAAACTTCTATCCTGTATTGTTACGCGCGTGGGAAAAGCGCACAATGAAAATAAAATGAAACTTATGCAAGAGAAACAAGCATGCCTGCCTTCATGCCGTCCTCTTTAAGGTAGTTTAATAAAATTACTTTATTCTGCATTGCTTATCAAGCTATATCTTTCCGGACAAAAAGGCAGTTTCGCCGTTGCCTTTTTCCACTCATATTTAAATTCATAAGAAGCACCAAATTTTCATAACTCATATACTCATCAACACCTTAGCCTAATAGCATAAAATGGGGGCCAAATCCCTGCGGGCATTTTGGCGATGATAACAACTGGGTGGAGGAAATACAAGATGTACCTGGCACCGTTTGGTACCAGGTACCGCCCGTCCCAGGCACCTCCCAGGGGAATGGTCTCTGGGCGCTATGGTCAAGCAACTTCTTTCAGTCATAACCAAAGACCGTGTATATTATAAGCCATTGTGCTCACATAGACACAGGGCTACTTCCAATTATATTATGACCAATTCCTTTGCAGTAGGCCAACGTTGGGCCAGCGACGCAGAGCCTGATTTGGGGCTTGGTATTGTGTCAGCACTAGACGCTCGAACCGTTGACTTGTCTTTTCCCACATCACAAACAACACGCCGGTACTCCCGTTCTGGCGCGCCGCTACGGCGCATCCTGTTTAAGCCAGGTGATACTATCCAGGACCAAAGCGGCAATTCACTGCGCGTCTCAGAAATTACGGAAACAATCCCCAGCGGATGTGTAGTATACCGATGCGGTACGGTTACGCTTCACGAAAACGCTATCGCGGATACGGTGAATACCGCTACTCCCATGCAGCGGCTGCTATATGGAAAAAGCGGCACGTCAGAAGCATTTGCGTCACGGTTGCGCATGCTTCACTATCATGCCACTATTCTGCAATCTCCTGTCCGTGGGTTTGTCGGAGGCCGGGTAGAACTTTTACCGCATCAGTTGTTTATTGCGGACACGGTTTCCTCCAGGCATACTATCCGGGCCATGCTTGCCGATGAAACAGGACTGGGCAAGACCATTGAAGCCTGTTTGATATTGCACCGGCTTGTTGTTTCCGGAAAAATCAGCCGGGTTCTTATTCTTGTGCCTTCTCATCTCGTTTATCAGTGGTTTGTTGAGCTGCTGCGCAGATTTAATCTCTCTTTTGCAATCGTTTCCAAAGAACAGTCTGAAACACTGGGTACAGGCGAACACCCTTTTTCCCATGCCCCCTTTTTCATCGCTGATATTGAGGTTTTGACCCAGAATACCGAATATGGAAATAGCGCGGTCACGACGGATTGGGACATGGTTATTGTCGACGAGGCGCACCACTTGGAAAAAGAGGGGACGGGCTTTTCTTTGGTCAAACGGTTTTCAGAACAGGTCAAGCACCTGCTTTTCCTGACCGCGACTCCGGAACAGTATGGCCGCCACAACCATTTTACGCTGCTCCAATTACTCGATAGAGAGAGATATCCGCGGTTTGAGGATTATGAAAGAGAATCTGAAACACATCACTCCATCCTGACATCTATTGAAAAAACGCTTTTGGCCCAGGGAATTGATTTGACGGTTACTTCTCCGGAGACCGTCCACATCGGGTTTTCGGACGCAGATGGAGAAGCGCTGCCATATCCCGGAAAAATGAATTTAGGAATGCTCATTGATGTGTATGGCATTGGCCGGACCATGTTCCGGAATACGCGAAGGAATATCGCGGGTTTTCCCAAACGGGAGGTCCATATTATTCCGCTTGAAATGGATGGCCCGGCATCGGGGTGCGACCCGCTCGTACCATGGCTCATAACGCTGATGAATGGCATGCCAGAAGCCAAGGTCCTGGTCATTTGCAGTACAAAAGGAAAAGTAGAACAATTGCATAAAGAGATTGGCCGCACCATGCGGATGAACATCTCACTCTATCATGAAGCCATGACCATTCTTCAGCGGGACAGAAACGCCGCCTGGTTTGCCGATGAGCACGGGGCGCGCCTGCTTATTAGCAGCGAAATCGGGAGCGAAGGGCGTAATTTCCAGTTTTGCCAATCGCTTGTCTTGTATGATTTGCCTTTGAATCCTGAATTGCTTGAACAACGCATTGGACGCCTCGATAGAATCGGCCAGAAGGCCATCATTCATATATATGTGCCGTATGTAAAAAATACCTCGCATGAAATACTATGCCGATGGTATCATGAAGGACTGAATGCTTTTGCGTGCAATGTACCAGCGGCTGGCCGTGTCTTTGAGGAGGTCCGGACCGATTTATTCCGATACTGTGAACAAGAATCCGTTAAGGCATGCACAGTTGAGGTGCAGGCATTTATAACAAATACTCGTGCTTTATGCGTTGCATTCTCCCAACAAATTACGGATTCGCGGGACAAACTGTTTGCCATGATATCGCACCAGTCAGGACGTTCCCAAAACCTTATTCGGAAAGGCCAAGATGCCGTATTAGCCAGGGCAACAGAAGTCGTTATGGGTCAACTCTTACGGATGTATGGCATTGCCATCGAAGACGCGGGTCAAAAAAAATATGCGCTGGTGACGGAGCATGTCACAGACCCGGAGTTTCCGCTTCCACGAAATCCCAGTCCCATTATTACCTTCAGCAGGGAAATTGCGCTTGCCAGGGAAGAGGTGGAATTCATCACCATGGACCATCCCATGCTTATGGGAGCATTGGAGCTGTATCTTTCGTCTGAAAACGGGACCTGCGCATTTTGTGTTTGGAAGGACGGCCGGAAACAGGAGCGGGTGCTGGAAATCGTCTTTGTTCTTGAGTGCATAGCTCCGGCGGAGCTTAATAGCGGCCGTTTTTTGCCGCCTGCACCTATCCGTGTCGTGGTTGCCCCGGATGGCCGTGATGTGACATCGAACTTCCCTGCGGAACGCATCGATGCCGCCTGTTTGGACCGTACGCAAGAAAGATTTACAAACCAAGAGAACCCAATAGTTCCTCTTTTGCAGAGCATGATGAAACAGGGTGAAGCGATTGCGGGAAAAACGGCAAAACAGGTGGTTCGGAAAGCCATGGATTCCATGCGCCATCTGTTTACTGAAGAAATGGAAAGACTTCTCATCTTGGAAAAACGGGGCGGACTTACTATGGTCCAAGAGAAGGAATTATGCGATAAAGAATTGGCGGAACTCGAAAAGTATATGCAGGCTTCGCGGATCAGACTGGATTCTTTGCGCGCAGTTTGGCCCAATCCTTCTGCATCAACGTATAATAATCGGAAAAACGACAAAGGGTGCGCTTCTATGGCGTCTGAATTTGATGACGAGACGAAGTGATCTGTTTTAAAAAAGTCCTGCTTCTTGGCGTCTGAACAGGAAGGTGGCCGTACGGTGAGTGAATTGGTCGCCGGCAGTGCAGGCCTCGGGAACCGCGTCGTCTCATTTTTCGCTTGTTTCCTGGATTCGGGAGTGTCTATTTTTTGAAACAAAACGACACATGAAATCCATTCCAACACCCTATTATCTGATTGACGAGCGAAAGCTCCTAAAAAACCTCAAGATTATTAAACGTGTGCGCGAAAAATCGGGTGCAAAGTCGGTTTTGGCGCTCAAATGCTTTTCCACGTGGGCGGTTTTTCCCCTCATGCGGCAGTACATGGATGGCACTACCAGTTCCGGGGTCTATGAGGCGCGGCTGGGACACGATAAATTCGGCAAGGAAGTGCATGCGTACAGCGTGGGCTATTCCCGCGACGACGTACAACAGGTTGCCCGTTTTGCGGACAAGATCATTTTTAATTCACTCTCGCAGCTCAAGGCCTTTGGCCGTTTTGCACAGGGAAAAAGCATTGGTGTGCGCGTTAATCCGGGTTTCAGTTTCTCGCATTTTGACCTTGCAGACCCTGCGCGGAAATTTTCCCGGCTTGGCATCCGTGATAACCGCGAACTGTGTGAAGCCGCTGGTCTTGTCAAAGGCGTCATGTTTCATTTTAATTGTGAAAACGATGATATCAAGAACTTATCCGCCAATATTGAGCGTATAGGACGCACCTATGGCTGGCTGATTACACAGATGGATTGGGTCAGTTTTGGCGGCGGTATTTTTTTTACTAAGCCGGGGTATGCCCTGGAAAAATTCTGCGATATGCTGAAGCGGTTCAGCGACACTTTTAACGTCCAGGTATACCTCGAACCCGGCGAAACAGCGATTACCGGCGCTGGTGAATTGGTGACCACAGTGCTCGATGTGGTGCGCAACGAGACGGATATTGCCATTGTCGACGCTTCTACCGAAGCACACATGCTTGACCACCTTATCTACCGTACTACCGCGCGGATCGTATCCCCCTCTCAGGGAAAGTTCAAGACCATGATTGCCGGCCGGTCGTGTCTGGCAGGCGATGTTTTTGGGACGTTTGCGCTGCGGACCCGGCTGCGGCCAGGCTCAATTGTGCGCATTGGCGACGCGGCCGGATATACCATGGTGAAAAAGAACTGGTTTAATGGCATGCCCATGCCCGCGATTGTTGTGCGCAGACTCAATGGAAGGATTGAAATTGTGCGGCGTTTCAGCTACCACGATTTTTGTGCAGGCCTTTCCTGACCAAGAATATACAATTAAAAAAGGAGATACTCATGAAAAAGAACGTACTGATCATTGGCGCAGGCGGCGTGGCCCATGTGACCGCGCACAAGGCGGCCATGAACAACGACGTGCTAGGGGACATTTGCATTGCCTCGCGCACCCAATCCAAGTGCGACGAGATAATCGCGAGTATCAGGAAAATGGGTCACCTGAAAAATCCGGCCGCTAAACTCTATTCGCGACAGATCGACGCGCTCGATATTCCAGCGACCATTAACCTGATCCGTGAAACCAGGTCAGAGATCATCATCAATTTAGGTAATGCTTTTGTGAACATGTCCGTGCTCGAAGCGTGCCTCGAAACAGGCGCTGTCTACATGGACACGGCAATTCACGAAGATCCTGACAAGGTGTGCGAAAACCCTCCCTGGTATGCCAACTACGAATGGAAACGCAAAGACCGCTGCGCGGCAAAGGGCCTTACGGCAATTCTGGGAGCGGGTTTTGACCCGGGCGTTGTCAACGCCTATTGTGCGCTTGCCCAGAAACGGTATTTCGACACCATAGACACCATCGACATCATGGACGTGAATGCGGGCAGCCATGGCAGGTATTTTTCCACGAATTTCGATCCTGAGATCAATTTCCGGGAATTTATCAAGGTCTGGACTTGGATCAACCGGCAGTGGAAGGAATATCCAACCCATTCGGTAAAACGCGTCTACGATTTTCCTGTCGTGGGCCAGCAGCCAATATATCTCAACGGCCACGATGAGTTGCATTCCCTGTCAAAGAACATCGATGCCAACAGCATTCGTTTCTGGATGGGGTTTGGCAATCACTATATCAATATTTTCACCGTACTACGCACGCTTGGTTTCCTGTCGCACTTGTCCGTCACCCTTACCACGGGCCAGGAAGTGGTGCCTCTTAAAGTGGTCAAGGCGCTTTTACCCGATCCAAAGACCCTTGCGCCCGGCTATACGGGAAAAACCTGTATTGGCAATTTTGTCAAAGGCATGAAGGACGGGAAAAAGAGGGAAGTGCTTATTTACCAGGTTTCTGACCACAAGAAATGCTATCAGGAGGTCGAATCCCAGGGCATCAGCTACACCGCGGGTGTGCCGCCGATTGCCGCTGCAATGCTTGTTGCACAGGGTATATGGGACCCTAAGACCATGGTGAATGTCGAGGAACTTGACCCCGAACCTTTTATCGCCATTCTCGATAAAATCGGCCTGCCCACTGATGTAAAAGAGATTAAACCCGGGAGCAGGGATTCGTTCAATGGTACAGTGCGTAGTCTCAAGGAGGAATTGGCTGAATCAACGGCCACGGTCACGGTATCCGCGGCAAATCCCATGATCGCGCTCGATGCGGCAGCGCAGAAGGCGGGGATATCACAGGCCGCCAAGGCCTTTGGCGCAGCCACTGCTAAGAAAGCAGTGAAAATAGTGAAGGCAAAAAAAAATAAAGAAGTTAAGAAGGTTAAAAAAGCCAAGAAGACCAACGTCAGAAAGAAATAATATTACTGGTTGATATGCACAATCTTCGCAGGCGGGAAGCCGTTGAACCGCGTTGATGAGGCGATGCTGTACGCGCCAATGTTTTTGCTGTACAGGTAGTCGCCGAGTTTGAGGTCTGACGGCAGTTCCTCGGACATTGAGATGCAGTCAAGCGCGTCGCAGGTGGGGCCAAAGACTGTGCAAATTTGCTTGGGACCGGTTTTGAACGCGCTGAAATGGTACTGACAGTGGTCGAACAGTATGCCCGAGAAGGTGTGGTAGACCCCGTCGTCAACGTAGTAGCAGAGTTTTCCATCCAATACCGCTTTCCCGATTATTTTTGACACTGAGGTCGCCGCGGTAGCGACCATGAACCTGCCGGGTTCGGCGAGGATCTGAATTTCGGGCGGAAAGAGCCGTTCGAGCTCGGCGTTGATCTTGCGGGCCAGTTTGCGGAAGGGTTTTACCGTGGGGTCGTAGGGCGCGGGAAAGCCGCCGCCAATATCGAGCAGGTTCATCTTATCGTATCCCCGGTCTTTGGCCTCCTTATAAATATTTGCCGCAAGATTGATCGCCTGCACGTAGTTATCGAAATTTGTAGTCTGGCTACCCACGTGAAAGCTGAGTCCCTCGACCACGAGCCCGGCATTGTGCGCTTCAAGAATGAGATCAACAGCCTCTCCCGGCGCTGCCCCGAATTTTGACGACAACTCCACCATGGCGCCCGTGTTAGCGACCTTGAGGCGCAGGGCCAGGCCTGCACGCGGCGCGTATTTCCTGATTTTCTGGATTTCTTCCCGGTTGTCGAAGGTGACCAATGGTTTGTATTGGTCCAGCTCCTGGAGCGTCTCGTTAGTTTTAATGGGATGCGCGTAGATGATTTTGTCCCAGATCCAGTCCTGACGCTGCTTTGCGGGCATGTCCCTGATATATTCGTATACGATACTGAGTTCGGGCATTGATGCCACGTCAAAGCTTGCGCCCGCGTCGAACAGGGTCTTTACCACTTCAGGGTCCGGGAGGGCTTTGACAGCATAGTAGGCTTGCACGCGCGGCAGGTATTTTTTAAAAATAGCGTAGTTGCGTCTGATGACCGCATGGTCTATGATAAAGAGGGGGGTCCCGTGTTTCTTTACAAGCTGCTTAAGTACGGAACTTGCGGCCATGAGAACGCCTCCTTTGACTTTTTTAACGACATCTGCTGCACAATGGATCCTCTTACGCGCTGCTGTAAAGAATATTGTTTTTTGACCGTGAAGTGTTCCAGCATTTTGAGGCGCTTGATTCGCGGTAGGTCAGAGCGCTGTGAGATAGTAGACCTTTGTTTTTTCCACAAAGGCATCAAAGATTTCTTCGTTGTGCGAAATCATAAGGAAAGAGGCGCCCTGCCGCCGTTTTTTCTCGAGTAACGCGAGCACCTTTTTAATGCTGGCAAAGTCGAGTCCATTGAGCGGTTCGTCGAGTATGATAAGGCTGGTATCGAGTATCAGGGTGCGCAGGAGATTCAACCGCTGCTTCTGGCCGCCGCTCAGGAAGGCGACCTTTTTCGAGAGAAAAGCGTCCGTAATCTCTCCTTCAAAGAGTTCTTCCAGTCTTTGCTTTAAGCCCTGCATGGTGAGAGGTGTCCGCAGGGGCAAACCCGCGAACGTCTCTTGCACGGTCGCCTGCAGGTTAAGCGCCTCGTCAGCGTGTTGAAAGACCAGCCCGGCCTTTTTACCCCAAATCTCCTGTTGCCAGACTTCCTGCGGAGATGTATGGTCTATGATGCGGTCCATGAAGTCCATTGAGAAATTCTGGGCTTTGTAGAGGCCCATGACGATTTTTGCCAGGGTGGTCTTTCCCACGCCGCTCTGCGCCTTCAGGTAGACGGTCTCGCCCTTGCCGATGATGAGCGGCGCCGGTGTTTTGGCAACAGGATCGCCGCAGACGCGCATTTTTTTATTGAATATGGTGAAATCCGGTTTTATAGTCAGCAGTGGTTTACCGCCTGTTGCATCCTGCTTTGCGCCCGTGATGGAAGAGAGCCATCCCAGATAGGACTGGGGCGAAAAGTCGTTGACTGCTACGGTCGCGTCTCCAGTGCGCGACAGTTCGTGGTAAAGCACATGCGGAGAAAGATCCCGGTGACTACCGTAGACTTCGCTGATGATCGAATAATCGTGCGTAATGATGAGGGCTGTGAATTTTTTCTCATGGAACCTGTTGAAGAGCATGGTGAGGAAAAGGTTCCGATAGGTGTTGTCCAGGCTTCCGGTGGGTTCGTCAAAGACAAAGAGCGCTGGACCGGTTGCCGCGTCTTTACCGGTGTATGCGGATATTTTTTTAAAGGCCATGGCAAGGAGAATGCGCTGTTTTTCTCCGCCGCTTGGCCTGTAGGGTTTTGGGAAGAGGTTGGTGATGGAACGAATGGTTTCCGCAGGGGCTTTTTCCCAGAGCTGCTCGAGAATCAGCTGTTCGTGTTCGGTCGAGACGAGCGACCCTTCCCTGAGCTGGTCCTTGATTTTCATAAGGGGATTGAGGTGCGACGAAGGTTCCTGGAAAACAAAGAAACTGTTGTGCCGTACCGCGCGTGTCCAGGGGTCGTTCAGGTGGTCCCGGTAGGGCTGGTTGTTTATGGCAATGTCGAATTCGGCGGGATTGAGCAGACCGTAGAGCGCCTTGGCTATTATTGACTTACCAATGCCCGACTCACCAAAGAGAAATGTGATCGCGTTGGCGGCAACGGAAAAATTGTCGACCGACACCAGTTGCCGGCCTTGGGCGCCTATGCGTACCGCGTATGAGGAGGCGTTCATAAGCGGTGCCTTTCGGCAAAACCATTGGCAATGTGGTGCATGCAGAGCAGGGTAAAGACAATGAGAAAAGCCACGGTAAGTCCCAGAAGATGGGTAAAAGGCAGGTGCGCCGCGTACGAAGGGTGGGTGAGCGTATATCCCAGGGCCAGAATGTCTTGTTTACTGTCTATTTTCGCCAGCAGGCTGCCCAGGGTCGAAGGCAAGTTCACGGCATTGACGTTGTTGGAAAGTCCCACGGAGATGATGAAATCGACCGAGCACTGGAGAAAGACCGCCATGCCAAAGACCGCGATGAGCTTGTTGAGGATATGGACGCGGCTGTTTTTCCAGAGGATGTCGAAATTCACGATCCGTTTCTCCTGAACGCCGCATACGCGCATGGCGTTGTAAAAATCGAGCCTCCGGAAGTGGTCAATGCGCTCGCGCATCAGGTCCGTGAGTTCGAGGAAAATAAAAAGACCCATGCCCACTGCCATAAAAGGCGCAATGGCCGCTGAAGAGGAGAGCGATCCTTTCTGCACCAGCGACGCCACAAGCACATAGAAAAGGAGTACGCCCACTATCTGGGGCACGGACCTGAGCAGATTGAGCGCAAAGGAGAGCGTAAGATAGGGCACCCGCATGGTGCGCATGGTCAGGGTATGCAGGAGGTTAGTCGCAACCCAGGCAAAGAGAAGGGTGCATAGTGTGACCAGGAAGGCAATAGCCATGGTGTTCCAGAACCCCTGAATTATTTTCATAAAGGCGGGCCGGTTGAGAAAGGCCAGATCCCAGAGGACAATGCAGAGAAGGCCCGCGACCCATACGGTAAGCCAGCGCGTATCCTTGTGCGTCCGCAACTGTGCGAATAGTTTTTCAGTGGTTCTCATATTTCAGCCATTCTTTGTGAGCGAGATAGTCAGCGGCCATTTCAGTCGCTTTAACGGTAAAAAAGATGCCGAGTATAATGGCGATCACGATGTCGTAATTTCCATAGAGCAACTGTCTGAGCATTTCGTAACTGAAATGGCCGTGGATATTGAGCGCCATTTCAATGATAATGAGTCCGGTGATAAGGAACGAGGCCTGCTCTTTGATTGTGGAAAAATACTGAACGCGGGCGTTCATGAAAATATGGTTGAAAACGTGACCGTCAAACCGTTTTAAAGGTCTGACTATTGCGGCGAGAGAGATGCCGGTCCTGGTATCCCAGGTGTTCCGCAAATTTTTGGCAAGCGCGGTCTCCACATATCCTTTTCTGCTTTCAGCCGTGAGAAAGGCGTGGAACTTGTTTGCATAGGTCATAAGCAGGCCGTTGGAGACCACGCCGAGGAGCACCATAAAAAAGAGCGTGTCTGTGTTGAATTCAGTGCGAACGGAATAGGCTATGACATAGGCCGGGGAAAAGAGCACCAGGCTCGCGCCAATGGACAGGGCCCGCAGGAAGTACTGGCGCACACGCCTTCCGGGAATGGGTTCCCGACGTTCGGCCACAAAGCGCCAGACCGCCAGGGTTTGCACGCCATACCATGAAATAGCCATGACCAGAACATAGACGAAGAGAAATTTTAGATACATACCAAAGAGCTGGACCGCTTTTGCAGCAGAGAGCTCTTCACGCATATCGGAGGTCTGGACCGAGCGATTGAACGCCTCCTGCCGGTATCGCAGGGCCGCGGTAACCAGCGAGTCGTTACGGTCATGGCTGCCGGGAAAATAGATGTCCATGACGTCCCGCAGCAGTGCGCGCTGAAAAGGGTCATCGTAGTCCATAAAGGAGAGGCTGGTGTAGTCGCGGATGCCGGACAGGGACGCGGTCCTGGCTGTATCCTGCCTCGATTTCAGGATAAAGAGCGCGCAGATCAGCACCAGGGCGACCAGGACAAAACTGAGCAGATGCTCGGTAACACGGGCCTTCACTGCGCGCCGCCTTTGGGTGCTACCATGATCTCGTTTGTGGAAAAGGTCATGCGTATTGGTTTGCCAATTAGGGCGTTTTCCATGGTCCTGACAAGGGAGCGCGTGCTTTCGTATAGCGCGTCTCCAACGCTTGGAGCGCCAGAAAGCGTGCACTTTATTTCAGAGGAAGTACAGACCGTTTTCCAGCGCGGGGCAGACTTGTCCTGACTGGTCAGGGTATTAAAATGGCTGAAAAAGGCATCATAGGACTTGTTTGCCGCCTCACAGACGGCTCTGACCGCGGAACATGACGCTGCGTCAAGAGTATCGGCTGAAATGTCCACTTGCCGGGCATGGGTTGCTTTCCAGGCGCTTGCGGGCGTAAGCGCGCTCCACCGTATTTTTATAGGCCCGGAAACGGACGCTAGACAGTAGGCGTTGCGGTAACGGAAGAGTCTGACCAGGCGTTCATTGGCAGTGAATAACCCGCTTTTTTGCAAGGCAGATGGACCTGTACCGTATGCCACGCTTTGTGCCTTTAGTATGGTGATTGTGTCATTGAGCAAAACGCAACCTTTGAGTTCTGCCCGGCCCGCTGAATCGGGCTTGCCCTTGAATCTTCCGTCTTCATCTTTCAGAACATGCCAAACCGTGTTATGGAATGATCCTTTCAGGGACGTTGTTATCTGGTCTCCGAGGAGTTCTTCCCGGTTTAGGATAATGAGGGGAACAGGCGAGGAGAAAAGCCGCTTCTCCTCATTGGAGAGCGGTTGTTCGTACTGGTTCAGGATGCTATAGGCCCCTGGATTGGTCAGAAAAAGAACATCGACACGTTCTTCTGCAAAGGAGAGAGAGAGCAATAATAAGATGAGTGCGATCATACAAAGGTTAAGGTTACGTGTTAAGTTTTGAGGGTAAGGAAAACCCGTCTTAACCTCAAAACTTAACCATAACCTTTTTGGCTACTTCCCGGCTTTTTCCTGCCACTTTTCGATTGTCGAGAGCTGCGATGCGGTTCCGTACAGGTCCACGGTATTATTGTCAAACTGGGTCGAAAAATAGGCCAGCGACGGCAGGGAGAAGAGCCAACTTCCCAGAGCGATCTCCTGGTCGAGTTGATCGATGTACTGGGCATAGGCTTGTTTGTCACCGATCTCGCTTGTTGACATGAATCCGTAGACATAGTCCAGAAGCTTCTTGAAATTCTCTTTCTCAGGTGATACCTCGAGATCGATGCGCGAGAAGTTCTTGTCCGAGGTAAACGAGCGGTCGTCGATCACAGTGGCGCCCGATGGGTTGACGGCGGTCGCCAGGTTGATGCGGTGGAGGTTGAAGTCGGGTTCGCGTAAAAGCACCTCGTAGAGGTCGAAGAGGAAATTGCTCCGATACCCGGTGATGGGGACCAGCACGGCGTCGTAGTTCCCGCTGCGCAGGTCCTCATTTTGTACCGCGAGGGCTTTTATTTTACCGCTGGTCACTGACGGATCGTTCAGGATGTCGATGAGTTCGGACAATTCCTCGCGCAGGTCGTAATTGACGCAGGTCTGGATGACCACTGTGTCGGGCAGCACTGAGAGGTTGGGCCGGTCATCGGCCGCGATGTGGAGGGGGGTCACGATTTTCTCTTCAACATAATACGAGGAACTGGGGAAAATGCTGTAGTTCAGGTATTCGGCGTAGTTGTTGCCCGCGCCGCGGTAGTTCGCTATGTTCCGCTGCTGTTCGGTCCCTATGCGAAAGAAACGCTCTACAATTTTTTTATTGGAAACAAGCTTGCGCAGTTCAGACCGCTGCTCCAACGTCAGGCGTTCGACGTTGTAGAGCAGCGCGAAGAAGCAGGTGGCAATGCTCGACTTGTAAAAATAGGCCTTGGCGTCCATGAGAATGGGCGAGATACAGCCAAAGGGCGTACTCAGCAGGGCATTGAGGTTCCGGTTTTTCAGCTCGGTGGTATAGGTGCTGTTGTCGATGAAGGGCCGAAGGATGACAAAAGGTATGGTCGCTCCCGCCTCGGGCATTTTCGTGAAATAGATGTTCTCCTTGTATTCGCCCGCTTTCAGGTAAGGACCGGTGCCAACGGTATATTCAGGCGCGTCCATCTCCGACTCCGCGGGAATGATCTTGAACGAGAGAACCTCTTTAACGTCGTTCTCTGACCAGATGCGGTCGCCTTTGAACTGGAAGAGGATCTCGTCGTTTTCATCGGGTCCCGAGAAATCAAAGTCCTTCACCGCCTGTGATACTAAAATGTAGTCAGGAGAGAGGCTACCCAGTTTCTGGATCCGGCGCAGGGTAAATTTGAGGTCTTTTGCCATGAAATAGATGTTTTTCTTTTGGTTCACAGCGATCTTGTCCTTCTCCATGGTCACCATGAAGCTCTTGTGCCACCGTTTTTTCGGTTTCAGACGCACGGAGACTACGTTGTTTTTGTCCATGCCCATGTATTCGCCCAGGCCGTCTTCATAGACAATGCCGCTTTTGTTTGCGGACACATTGAAAAGGCCGTCAAAGACCACTTCGTCCAGTTTGTCGGCAAGGGGGACAGAGCTGGGCACATGGGGGTCTATACGCGGTTTCTGATGGGCAATGTAGGGCATGACAATGCGGCCCGAAAGGTTTTTGCTGAAAACGAAAATATAGAGAAGGGCCGCCGCGGCCAGCACAACGGCCGCAATGATGATACCTTTTTTCATGGGTCTGCTCCTATAAAAAGAGTTACTTGGTTAATTTTTCTTGATAATGGGTTTCTGGGCCATGACGCTGAGAGCAAAGGCCTTAAACGAATTGTGATAGAAATAGATGTCGAGATAATTTCCCTTGTCCTTGACCATTTGAACGGGTGTGATCTGGCATTCCCAGTTTGACGCGGCCGTGGGCGCCGAGATGGTGAACCTGCCCTCATTTTTCAGAAGCTTGTTGTTCATCATGAGTTTTTCGTACCACTGGGCAGCGGCCGCGTTCTGCGCCACCTCCTTGGGGAGCTTGATGTTTATGTCATAGACCGGGAATTTGGCTTCGGAATCGATATTAATGTTCAAACGCACGAAGTAGAGGTTTTTTCCCTGCCGTTTGTCCGTTGTGGGCAAAGCAAAGACCCTGCGATAGACCGTGGGTTTTGAGATGAGTTTCGCCGACTTGGGATTGCATTCCGCGACGCGCATGGCAATGTCCCTGTCAGTCCCTTTATAGTGCGCGCCATGTACCACAACCGCGCGCGCTTTGAGTACGCCGCTGTCGTCAGGGTTTTTGAGGAATTCGTCGTACAGGAGTTTGATCGCTTTTTCCGGGAATTCGTTTTCCTTCAGCTTTGCCAGATGCGCGACAAGCTTCTCTTTACGCTGTACCAGCGCGGTCTTTGATCCCGAGGAAAAGGTGATGTCGTGCACGGGCAGGAAGACCGAATCGGTATAGAGTGAATCGACATTGTCGAGAGTTTTCCATTGTTCTTCGCAGAAGGCATCGACGCGTTGCCGGGTAACCAGGTCAACTTTGATATATAGCGAGTCCTCGAGGTCTGATACGGTCTGCTCTTTAAGCGCGGCGATTTTTGGCATGTCGATGAAGTTTTTGTCCCTGTTCAGCTTGAAGAGACCCGTTTCTGCTCCGCCCCATGCGGCGTTCGCAAGCGATGCGCGCACGGTCCGCGCCTGCTCCTCGACTGATATGCGGTCCAGGGAGCGGTATTTATCGACCAGAAAAGTGAGGCTGAGGTTCTGCTTGAGGATACCGAGCGCGCTGCTGTGGTCTTTTTGCGCCCTGAAGGCGTTTACCTGGCGCACCAGGGAATCGGCCAGCGCATACTGCGACTGGGCGCGGTTTACATCGGCCCTGAACAGGTCGATTGCCGCGTTCAGTTTTCCCGTGCAGATGAAACCGGCGTATTTGCCGAATTCTTGGCCCAATTTCTCGGGGACCGCAACCGCGGCCGCTTTAGCGCGCACACTCGCGAAGTAGTCGTCAGCGGGCAGTGCGGTGTCTTGCACCACTGCGGCGTTTATCTTCGCCGTTTCTTCACGTGCGGCAATAAGCCCGGTACCACGGTCGTCGAAGCTTGTGACAAAGCGGAAAAAGGCGCTGTACGACTCGGATATGGGCGTACCGGCCAACATCCAGAGCGAATCGGTCTTTCTTATTTCAGCGGTCCGGTAGTATTCCTTGTCGAGGGGCGTTGCGTCGTTTTTTTCCTTCAGGCGTATGTCAAAGAAGGCCACGGCAAGGTTAAGTCTGTTGGTGAGCAGGGTCTGCGCTTCCTGTACCACATTGGCGATAAGGCGGTCCTTCTGTCTGAAATAGGAGAGGAAGTCATTGACATGGTCCATAAAGGCCACATGGTCTCCTCGGGTCTCAATTTCAATGCGGAAGAAGTCGAGGGCAAAGAGGTAGTCGCCCTGGAAGGCGATTTCGGCCTCAAACTGTTTTTTCAGGATGACAAAATCCTGGTAGGCCTGGTCCTTGGAGTTGAGGATAGAGGGCGGGAAAATACTCTCGATGTCCATGAGTTCGGCATAGGCTTTCTTTAATTCGGCAAGATGGTTCGAGACGCTGTCCGTCACTTTTTTAAAATCAAACCCTTCGAAATGAAAGGTAACGCCTATGGTACGGTAGATGTTGTGGTCAACCACGTTCTGCCTGAAGGCCTGGCGCAGTTCCGCGTGCCGGTTTTCCCATTTGAAGCGCCATTGGGGTACATACCGGTATTCGAGCTGCAGCGCCATTTCCTGCGGCACGCCTTCAATGAGCCAGTAATAGACTGAATCGGCGCTGGTGACAGGGTATACGCTCATGGTTTTTGGGTCGTAGGCATTGTCCTTAATTTTATCGCCAGGAATGGATTCCTTATCGAGCTTCGCGGTAAGCGATGTCTGGATTTTGTCCTTGTCGGTGATTTTGAGCACCAGGTAGAAGTTTTTCTCAGCAGGCGCCGGAAAGGCGATGTAATATTTTTTTTCCTTCTTTAAGACCAGGTTTTTGTC
Organism: Candidatus Raymondbacteria bacterium RIFOXYA2_FULL_49_16; assembly: GCA_001789205.1. Lineage (GTDB taxonomy): Bacteria > Fibrobacterota > OXYB2-FULL-49-7 > OXYB2-FULL-49-7 > XYB2-FULL-49-35 > XYB2-FULL-49-35. The sequence goes on from MFYT01000031.1 coordinate 48,748, forward strand.
CTTGGCTTTGAGCTCGAGAAAACCCTGCTCTTGGGGCGAGAGGCCCGGCTCGGGTGTAAGTTGCTTGTATACAGCGCATCCCGAAAGAAACAAACCGGTCATGAGGAGCACTAAAAGTTTTTTCATAAGAGACCCTTCCAGACTTAAGTACGAAGACCCATTTTTTGTCTACTATCTTAATATAAACGTTGAAAACGTCCGGTGCAAATGAAAGTCGAAAAAATATCAATCAACGTGACATTCCAACGGTAGTACATGTATATTCTTGGGCCATTGCACACACGTTGCAGGAGATACCATGAAACTTAAACTGCTCGATCTGTTGCTGCCCCGGGAGACAAAGTTCTTCACGTACATGCACGATCAGGTTGATATCCTTATTGAGGGATGCCATGTATTCAAAGACCTTGTGGCCATCCTTGGTACTAAAAACGAGAATGAGATAAAGACGAAGCTCGCAAAGATCAAGGACTGCGAAATCCGGGGTGACGCTGTTGAAAAAGGGATTATTGATGAGCTCCATAAAACATTTATTACTCCCATAGACCGGGAGGACATCCACTCCATGGCCGTAAATATCGACCGGTCCCTCGATATTCTTAACAGTATCTCCCAGAAATTTGAGATATACCATATCGACAGCGTGCCTTTTAATGTGGGCGAATTCGGTAATCTCCTTCTCGAAATAGCCCTTGAATTAAGGAACCTCATCGACGCGCTCAAGGAAAAAAGCAACGTCCAAGCTGTTGTCGAAAAGATCCACGGGCTCGAAAACAGGGGCGACTACCTTTTTCACCTGAGCATGGCCGAACTCTTTTCCGGCTCACATCCGCCAATCGACATCATTAAGTTCAAGGAGGTCTACGAACATCTTGAAGAAGTGGTCGATTCAGTCGATTTTGTCGCGAAGATGGTTCGTGGAATCATGGTGAAACTGGGTTGATCAAGGCGTCACTCTCAATGCTGAATACTCTATTGCATTTATATCAGACCCATACACTTCTGGTATTCATTGTTTTTCTCGCCCTGCTCTTTGATTTTCTCAATGGCTTCCACGATGCGGCAAACGCCATTGCCACGGTGGTTGTCACCAAGACCCTTACCCCCTTGCAGGCGGTGCTGGTTGCGGGATTGGGAAATTTTATTGGATATTTCGCTTTTGGCGTGGCTGTGGCAAAGACCATTGGCAAGGGAGTTGTGGATATCTCGTCCGTGGTAAGTCCCGAGGCAAAACTCTTGATATTGCTTGCCGCAGTGGCGGGCGCCATTCTCTGGAACATTGCCACCTGGCTCCTGGGCCTTCCCACCTCGAGCAGTCATGCGCTCATCGGCGGGCTTATTGGCGCGGGCATTGCCGGCGTGGGCACCCAGGTAGTGCTGCTTGGCGGTGTGCTGAAAATCGTAGCATTCATTATTATCGCCCCGGTCCTGGGCCTTGGGTTCGCGTTCATTTTTACCATCATTACCATCAGGTTTTGTTGGGGCTTTCACCCAAAAAGCACGACAAAAGCCTTCAAATGGCTGCAACTGGCATCAACGGTTTTTTTTAGCGTGGGGCACGGTACAAACGACGCGCAGAAAACCATGGGTATCATTGCCCTGGCACTCTTTGCCGGCGGCGTCACCAATTCTTTTGAACTCAAGGAATGGGTCGTTGTTTCCTGTTATATCGCCATTTCGCTGGGGACCATGATGGGTGGCTGGCGTATCGTTAAAACAATGGGCACGCGCATTACCCGGATCCAACCCATGGAGGGTTTCTGTTCGAGTACCGCGGCCGCCATTGTACTCCTCGTCACTTCACATGTAGGCATTCCTGTAAGCACGACTCATGTTATCGCAGGGTCAATCATGGGCGTGGGTACAGCGGAGGGGGCGGCGAATGTACGCTGGGTAACCGCGCGGAAAATAGTGTGGGCCTGGTTTCTCACCATCCCGCTCACAGCCTTGTGCGCGGCCCTGGTGTTCAAGACAATCGGCTTTTTTCAATAGCCCGTGGGCGGGCCCTTCGCTTATTTTTTCTGAACAGCCTTCTGTATGCTCTGATACCCGCGGTGCGCCATCAGATTGTCCAGGATAATCATGGCCGTATAGTTTTCAGCGACCGGCCATATGCGCGCCACGATAGTGGGGTCGCGCCGGGTAATGGCGGACAATGCTTTGTTTTCAAGCGTGTATTTGTCAATGGTATGCTGCGGTTTTGCAATGGTCGGGGTTGGCTTTACCGCTAGCCGGATAATGAGGTCCTGGCCTGTGGAGAGGCCGCCTGTAATGCCGCCAGCGCTGTTTGAGTCGAAGACAACTTTGCCCTTTTCCATGTGCATTTGGTCGTTGCTCTGTATGCCGGTCATGTCCTTAACAGCAAAGCCTGAACCGATCTCAACGCCTTTGACCGCGCCAATACCGAGCATTTGGCCCAGTTCAGCGTCGAGTTTGTCGAACACTGGTTCGCCCACACCCGCGGGCAGGCCAGTGACGCACACTTCAACAATGCCACCGCTCGAATCGCCTGTGGCTGTTATTTTGTTGATGGCCTTGATCATGTCCCGGGCAGCATCAAGGTCGGGACAGTTCAGAATATGGTTGACCCCGTACTTTGATTCGATTTCTTTTTCGCTGCTTTTTGGCGCCTTTTCCCGAATAGCGTCGATTTCCTGTTCAATCTGGGTAAATATGGCTGTTTTTTCCAGGAAGTGCATGTCAGCGTTGATCCGGCCTTTGACGTATACCTCCTGGTAGAAGGGGTCAAAATCGCAGCGCATTTTTTTAAACGCTTCTGTTTTTCTTCTGGCAACGGTTGAATCAACCGCTCCCATGCGCACGCCAGCGGCTTCTTTCACGTACGAGAATATTTCCACCCCCAGCGCTTTTAGGACTTTTTTTGCCAGATAGCCCGCGGCGACAATGGGCGCTGTATATCTGCCTGAAAAGATGCCCGCGCCAATGGAATCGTCGAAGGTGCCGTATTTGGCGAATGAGGCGTAAGAGGCGTGGCCGGGTCTGGGGGTACGATTGGTGTCCTGGTACTGTTTGATATGGATGAAGTGCCTGTCGAGGTTGGGTATTAGAACAGTGAGCGGGGTACCGTTGGTGTGGTTTTTATCACCAGCGTTTTCGATAGTATCAGCCGCGTTTACGCCGGTATATATAATAGGGAGATCGGGCTCCTTGCGCGGCGATGAGAGTTCGTCAGCGCCCGGTTTACGCAAAAGCAGGTCGCCGTAGATCTCCTGTTCATTTATCAGCATGCCTGCGGGCAGCCCCTGTACCGTTGCCGAAAGCCCTTCCTGATACGATCCACCCGATATTGTTGCCTGAAACATTCTTCCGAAATGACATCCGATCATTCAATTTCTCCTTGTTTAAGGGAGGAAATATAATTTTTTGTTCCAGGAGTGTAAAAGAAGAACCAGTATCCACTGACCCCAAGCACGTTATTCATACTCTTCAAGAGGATACTGTCTGGGATTAATTCTTTCCAGGTGTTAAGTCTTTATATGGGTCGGCCCTGATAAAAGCGTCGAACATAATCTGCTTTTTCTCGATTGGCACACCAATTGCCGCGCCATCGCCATAATCTGATAAAATAAAACCACCTTGGGGAGCGGCCCAGTGTTTCAGCAGGAGTGAAGCCTCCTGTACAATCTCACTATTGTTCTTAAACGGGAGTGTGTGCTGGATGTCGCATAGGGACGAGAAGCAGATTTTTCCCCTGAAACGTGCGCCGACTTCCTCTATTCCCAATGCGCGCGGTTGCTGCAGATTTATTACGTTGAGTCCGATATCTATGAGATCACCGATGATATCGTTCACGAAGCCGCATGAGTGCATCCACACATGCCACCCCGCTTTCTTTACAGCACCAAAGATTTTTTTATACCGGGGTTTAAAAAATTCCCGCCACAGTGCGGGATCTATCATGAGCGCGTTTTCAGTTCCCCAATCATCGGTAAATTCAAATCCGTGTATTTTTCCGGGAAAACGGCGTGAAATATTTTCAATAATCAGGATATCAAAATCAACTATCCTGTCAGCAAGCATGGCTGCTTTTTCCGGCTCAATTATGAGGTCCATGAGTACGTTTTCAAATCCTCGCAGGCCTTGCATTCGTTCAAACAGGAGCATAAAGATACCGGTTTGTACATATTTGCCTTGGGAACCGGCGAATTCCCGTTCCATGCCTTCATAAAACCTGGGATTATCCGGGTCTGGCCATTGGTATGAATCCAGTTTTGACCAATCGTCCAAAGGATGGCCTTTTATCTGGCCCATGTTCGCTTCAGCCGTACGCATCCAGGTACATCCCCAGTAGTCTTTGAATTCCGTTTTGTCTTTCGGGCAAGCGCCTGACTGGTTCCAGTCGGCCCTGTGGACGTCATTTCGCCCCAGTCCGTCGAATATAAGGGGCAGACGGTCCGGACCTTTGAATTCCACCGCGTTTTTCACCACTTCGTACGATGTCTGTGTCATGGCTCCTCCTCTTTGTGTCTTCCTTCATAATTATAGTATATTTGAAATTGTATTGCTATTGATACTGGATACAATACAAAATCAAACATTATGGACAGAAAGAACCTATTCAACCAGCGCCGGATACTGATACCCTTGTACCGGTATGGCATTTACGACATTGAGGTGTTGGGCAGGCTCAATTATTCTAGGGCTGCGCAGCCTCTGCGCACGCATGTTCACCATGGCGGCCTGGAGATCTGCTATCTTGCGCGGGGACGGCAGGTCTACAGTGTGGGTGATCGACAGTACCGGCTGACCGGCGGCGATGTATTTATCACGTTGCCTGACGAGGCCCATGGTACCGGCAGGATGCCTGAGGAAAAATCGGTTTTGTACTGGCTCGTGGTCCGGTTCTCGGGCCGGAATAGAAGTTTCTTAGGGCTTCCGGACAAGGATGGCGCGGAACTTCGCCACGCCTTGCTGGGGATGCGGCACAGGCATTTCAAAGGGTCACCAACGCTGTGTAAAATCCTCAACGACATCGTTATCACGTATCATACAAAGGGTATGCCACTGAAAACAGCGTATCTGAGGAATAAAATCGTCGAATTCCTGATCATGGTAGTCGCATGCGCGCGCTCAGGCGGGGTAATCGGAAAAAACAGTGCGATGCAAGGGCTGCTCGATTTTATCAATGGCCGCATTACGGAAAAAATGACCGTGCCAGACCTTGCCCGCGCTGTGGGGCTCTCCGCCTCGTGGCTCAAGGCAAAATTCAAACAAGAGACAGGCATCCCTATTGCCGAATATGTTCTCAGAAAAAAAATTGATTTAGCCAAGGAATTGTTGAAAAAGGGAGAAAAGAACGTTACGGAAGCGGCCTTTGACCTTGACTTCTCATCGTCCCAGTATTTCGCGACCGTGTTCAAACGGTATACGGGGAAGAAACCAGGGGAGTGGAAACACTGCTGAGCATGTCCCCATTATGCAATGCTACGCGGTCTTTTTTATTCTTGTCGTGATTGGAGCATGTTGTAGAAAATAGTCAGGGCAGCGGGATCGAAATCAGGACTTTTCTCCTCGATTCTTCCCCTCAACTTAAGCTGGTTGAACACCATGCTGCCTTTTCCCAGCTTCACCTCTGCCACCGCAATCTGAAAATTCTTATCAGTATAGCTTTCCTTGCCCTCGGCGTAGATTTCCGAGGAGTCCGGAAGGTTTTTTACGGCAAACTGGAAGACCGACTGCCGCTGTCCATTCATGCGCCAGAACCGGTCAGTATCAATACCTTGCCAGAAGGGATGGCGCGCGTCCTTGATAAAGAGCATCTCCACGCCCGAACGCCCCCCCATGCGTTCGATGCTGATTGGCGCAAGATTGGTGAATGGCCAGTTGCGCTGTTCCAGGACCAGGATTTTTCCCCCGGCTTCGGCGAATTTTTTAAGCCGGGACTCATGTTTCATCATGTCTTCGTCAGCCGGTATGTCCCATCCGATAACCGCCATCCCGGCAACCGGGAGACTGTCGGGGTGCAGGATGTTTTTGCACCCAAGCGCGCGCAGCAGAGTGGCGACCTCTTTTCCCGATTCAATGACCGCAATCCGTTTTTCAATGATTTCATCGGGGCATTCAGGTTTTTTAAAGGCCATGAAGAGCCGGTGGCTCATATTTGCGCCCTGGGCGGATTCGAGAAGCGCAAGGAAATAGTACCTGCCCGGGGTCTCGGGAATTTCAAAGGTCATAGAAAGGTCCTTGGAACCCTGGGCCGGAACAATGCCTGTGAGAACATGCGGTTTGACAATGCTTTGCTTGAGCAGCGGGGAGAAGTCGTATTCCGGCGATTCCTGGGTAAGGCCGCAGGTTATTTTCACGGGAAGCGATTTTGAGAGATCGTTTGACACAGAGACAATGAGTTTTACCTTGGACCCGCATGTTACATGGGGATCGAGCGTGTTGACACTCACCATGACCGGCGCGAGCGCGTTGCGGCACGCTTTCTGTTCCGGGGAAAATTCCCCTTGCTTGTAATCAGGTTGAAAACCTGAGGCGATCGCCGCGTAGGGGAAGATACCGTCGAACCCGAGGATACGGAGCCATTCGGTCTCTTCCATGGCAATCCGGGCCGAGAGATCGCGGGCGATCATGGTTTCAAATTCGCCGTAGGTGCTTGTGGCGCGTGACAGAACAATGCGCTGGGCAATTTCGTTTCTGAACCCGAGATATTCAGAATTGATGATCGGCTTGCCCGAGGCACCCCACGTGTTGGCAAAGACGGTCATTTTCTCCCTAAAGTCGCCGCCGGTGCCATACCAGGTGCCGCTGTAATCGTGTATGTCGGCCATGTCAGGGGTTTGGAAACAGGAACGGTTTATTGGCCTGGTGGCATCCATATTTCTGAAAAATTCCGACAATTCGTTGTTTTCCCATGCTTCATCCTCGTGCGATTCGTTGGTCATGACCCAGGTTACAATGCTGGGCCTGTTCCAGTAATGGGGGAGCATCTGTTCGATCTCGCGCAGGGCATTGGCGTGGAAGGTATTTCGTTCTTCTGGTGTAAACCGCCAGTCTCCGAAGTTTACGGTGATGGGGAATTCGCAGAAGAGGAGCGCGCCTTCCTCGTCGCACACGTCGTTCCAGTCGTCGGTGAACGGGGTGGTATGGGTGCGGAAAACCGTGCAGTTAAGACTGCGCATGTCGGTAATGAGCATCTGTTTGATAAAGGAACGGTCACGCGCCTTGTCTCCAAACCAGACGCACTGGTTGTATAGATCGGAACCGCGCAGTACCAGCGGCTCATCGTTCAGGTAGAAGCGGCCTTTGCTTACGGTGAATGTTCTGAAACCAAACCGGAACCGTTTCTGCTGGCAGAACCGATTGTCGTTGCTCAGGGTCATCACGACCTCGTAGAGCGCGGGGTTTGCCGGACTCCAGAAGGTAACCTTGGGACAGGGAAATTTCAGGACAATGGGGGCGCTGGTTGGCGTGGTGCGCGATTGTTCCTGGTCCAACGACACCTGTTCGACCCTGCTGACCGGCAGGGCTTCTTTCCATTTAGTGATTGCCGCCTTTATGGTGACTCGCGCGTCGATATCGGCCGCATTGTCGAGCCAGATTTTCACTACAGCCACGGGCGGCTTAATGGCGGTCTCAACTTTAACCTCTTTGATCCTGATTTCGTCAAAAAATTCGAGCCACACCCCGTCGGTGATGGACGGTCCAGCCTTTGCCCACGGCGCGCCGCGCATTTGGAGGGGCAATTTTTTTACCGTGGAAAACGGGAGCGCGGGCCATCCGCCTATTTTAAGCGTGATAGTGTTTGTATCGCCGAATCTAATGGCGTTTTTCGCTACCGTAAAGACAGCCGGGGAGAAGCCGCCTGAGTGCTGCCCGAGTTTTGTCTCGTTGAACCAGGCATCGTACCGCCATGTTGTTTTCCCGATGTTCACGGCCGCCATTTTTCCTGACGCGGTCCGGGGAATGAATACCCTTTTTACAAACCAGGCATAGTCGATTTCCGCGAGTTTTTCGTTTGGTTTGTCGGCCTTGATCAGGTCCACGACGCCCTTGAACTGGTTTATGGCCTTGAAATTTTGGATCACTTTGACCCGTTCGGCGTCTTTCCAGATGTCAGCGTCTTTATACTCAATGCTTGCCAGCCACATGCCGGTGAGATCAATGTCGTTGTCGCTGATCAGGGAGCTGTAGCCCGCATGGGTTGCGCAGGCAAAGAGGGCTAAAAGAACGAAATAGTGTTTCATAAATGGAATTCCTTAAAATAAAGCTGTATAATTTTAGGGGTCATATAATGCTTGACATACAAGCTGAGATAATATACTTTATTTTCGACAAGATGTTCACGCGAATTAGTAAGTTGGCGTAGTTCGTGACAAATGTTTCTATGGGGGTTGGAGATGCGGAAAACAGCAATAGTTTTTTGTGCAATTTGATCAATACTATGTCAGATGTTGCGAGCGGTATCTATGTATGCCGTTTTACAGCAGGGAACTGGACCAAGCAGATGAAAATGGTCCTGCTCAAGTGATCTTTTAGCCGCACAAACAGGGCATTTTCCTGCATCATTTATTTGAGACCAAACCAGGAGAAGAATCTATGTATAAAAAATGTATTATTATTTGCTGTTTGCTTAGCATAAGCATTTGTTTGTTTGCGCAACCCCTTTCCCCGACGTGGATCAAGAGGTATGGAGGCTTTGGAATTGAACGTGGATATTCATTGCAAATGACTATGGATGGGGGATGTGTTATTGTTGGTTCCAAAGGAGGTCTTGAGAATGCCTATATTTTAAAAGTTGATTGTAATGGTGATTCTCTATGGTCGAAAAAATATGGCGGGGATTCCATGGATTATGCGTATTCTGTTGTCAATATGGAGAATGACGGTTATGCAATTGCAGGAGGCAATTCATCGATAATTGGGAAGGGT
>MFYT01000032.1 GCA_001789205.1 Candidatus Raymondbacteria bacterium RIFOXYA2_FULL_49_16
AAACAAAACGGACCATAACTGATTGTCCTGCAATCAGCTACGGTCCGCTTACCAAACCAGAAATCACTTATTTATAGTAAACTCACGCTAGGGGCCTCTACGCACGCCTGCCCTCGTCGAGCATGGCAAGATAGTTGTCGAGGGGAATGTAGTTTGCCACTGAATTGCCCGTGCCCAGGCAGAAACCGCCGCCTGGCTGGCACGCGGCGATTGTGTCTCTGACGCGCAAACGTATCTCCTGTTCCGATGCCCTGCAGAGAAAATCAACGTCCATACCCCCAAACAGCGCGATCTTTTTGCCATAGGTCTGTTTTACCTCGCGTATGTCTTCAATCGTGTCCTCAAAAGAATGCTTAGCGTCAATCTTCACGTCATTAATAAGATCGTCCATGATCATTACCAGATTGCCGCACGCGTGCAGGAGATATAGTTTGCCATTATCATGGGCAGTCTGGGCGAGTTCCTTATGCGCGGGAAAAACAAATTCGCGCATATCTTCGGGTGAAATGAGCGTGCCGCTTTTAAAACCCATGTCATCGCTTCCCCAGATCATCCGTACCCTGCTGAACTGGGACATGAGCCATACCTCGTGCCTGCACTGGGCGGAAATACGGTCGTAAATGGCCTTGACCAGGTCACGCTGCTCAAATAAAGCAATGCACAGCGTTTCATAGCCCATGAGAAACATGAGACCTTCCATGATATGGCCCGTGAGCCCGCCGATAACAACCATGTCGTCAGGCAGGTTTTTCTCGTACCATTCAAGGTCCGAGGTATCAGCGTTTTTCAGGTTTGGCCAGGGATATTTTTCGAATTCTTCCCACGTGGTAATGGGTCCAATGCGTTCATCAACATAACTCCTGCCCCCTTGTTTCTTGAGGTCAGCCGTGTCTTCAACCTCATGTTCCCTGAGCGGCAAATTGAGGCATTCAACACCAGCCAGAACATAATCGTACCCGAGAAACCGGTTTGTTTTTATACTACCCTTGTGTTCGCGGAATGGGTCTGATGCTTCAAAGCAGTCCAGCAGTTTATACCGTTCGTTGATCGCATCGCGTATTTCCTTGTCCAGGTACAATTCAATGTAATAAACCCTGTCAGGCGTGCCCTTTCGCTTGATGCAATTTAAAAACCCTTCGCCGTTTATCTTTACCTGCTTTTCCAGTACCATATGGGTCTCCTTTTTATATTAATATAGTGCTTATTTATCAAACAATCTTGCATTCTATTGGCTTTTTTTATCAATATATTGCTATTTTCTCTTGGAGATCAAAATTCATGAACATTCGTAAAGCTCCTGACCCGCTCGTATCCCTGCCTTTCAAGGAGCGTACAGGCTCTGAACAGCGAATCTATGGCGCCTTTTCAATGACTTATACGAACGGCGCAAAGGTGGCTCCCCATTATCATGAAGACATTGAAATTCTTGTACCCTCTGGCGTAACCGGCGAGAGTTCTATTTCAGGGAAGACCTATTGCTTGCATAATGGTGTAATCCAGTATATTCAGCCCAAAGCCATCCATTCATTCCGCATACGGCCAAGCGGGGTGGGAACAATCGTTGTGCTGCAGATAAAACAGTCTCACTTCCTGACAACAGCAGCAAAACTCACTGGCGTGAGTGCAAAAAACTTCGCTGAACTGTTTTTGCGCGTTCCAGTTGAACATACACGCAGCTACGGTACGCTTACGCAGACCATCCAGAGGCTCTCGTCACTGGTTCCACAAGCAGCAGAAAAGTCCTCCTTTCGCACTGCAGTCTACGACATGGAACTTCTCCATGCAATTATCCGTTTGCTGACAGTTGAAACACTTCCGGATATTGTTGTTCGGCCTTCTGAAGGAAAAATAAGGACCATTATAGACGTGATTGAATCAGTGGCGCACCAGCCAACATCGCTCAATGAGATCGCAAAAAAAAGTTCCCTGTCAAAATTTCACCTGTGCCGCATATTCAAGGCCGCAACCGGGCTTACGGTGCAAACATATTTAAATCAGCTTCGGATAAACAGGGCATGCCGCATGCTGCGAGAAGAGGATAAAAACGTAACTGAGACATGTTTTGAATGCGGCTTTTCGAACCTGTCATATTTTATCCAGGTATTTTCACGGATCGTGGGGCAGCCGCCGAAACAGTGGGCGCTGGCATTACAATGACAGTCCCGGATTGAAAATACCCACCGCACATGCTGGATAGTGACGCATAACGGAGAAAGACGCTTCATCCACACCCCTCTTTTTATGTATATTATTGGCAAGAAAACGACTCTGTAACCAACCAAGAGGCATATCCCATGAAGCACGTTCTGTTCTTCTGTTTTGCCGCGTGTATTAACCTTTTCGCGGCAGGTGAAAAAATCGGCATTGCCGTGAATGATCTGCAGGCCATGGGCGTGGACGCGCCAACCGCCGCGATCTTATCCGAACGCCTGCGCACCGAACTGTTGAACTCCGGCGCGTTCAGGGTCATGGAACGCGGCCAAATGGACAATATTTTAAAAGAACAGGGGTTTCAGCAGAGCGGCGCATGCAGCGACAACGCCTGTATCATTGAAATGGGCCAGCTCCTGGGCGTCAGCGAGGTCGTGGTGGGGACCGCGGGAAAAGTCGCTGAGTTATACACTGTCTCCGTGCGCATGATCGACGTGGCAACCGGAGAGATTCTGCTTTCGGAGAACGAAGAATGCGAATGTCCGTTTAAAACCGTGCTGAACGAAACCATTGGCAACTTGGCGTCCAAGCTTGCTAAAAAAGCCAGTCCCTATGCCTCTCTCAGCATCTCCTCAGCGCCGCAGGGCGCCACGGTCGCGCTCAACAATGAAAAACGGGGTACAACGCCGCTTTCATTCCAGCAGCTTGAACCAGGAACATATACATTGTCTCTTTCCCTCCTAAATTATCAGGACACCGTGTTTTCAGTTTCGCTCAAAAAAGGGGAAAACATCGAGTGCGCTCCAGCGCTGCGCATGTCCGATGCCTACCAGAAAACAGTAAAATCAAAAAAAACCCGGAAAGCATGGACTGTGCGCGGCATCGCAGGCGGCCTGGCCATTGTTGCACTGGCAGGCGGCATTTATTTCAATTCGCAGTACAATTCCGCGTACAATGATTACAAGGCCATACACACCGTGGACAACCTTGATGCTGAGTATCAGAAGGTGGAAACACAAGCCACGCGCCGCAATGTATGCTACGGAATTTCCGGAGGCATCGCGGTCCTTGGATTCGCTTTCAGCCTTACATTCTAAAAAAGCCCGGAGGCTTCAATGACAAAACGAATCTCCATTGCCTGCATCATACTCTTCTCGACCTTCCTCTGGTTTTGCTCGGACAATCCCCGGGACAACCCCTTTGATACAGGCGGTACAGGGTTTCATGCGCCCACTGCCACTGCAATGGCAGACACCTCGGTTGCAATCTACGATACGGTCGTTCTGTATGCTGCAGGTTCTGATGAAAACGGCACTATAGCACGTTATGAATGGCGCGGCATTGAAGACGCGGCATTGTCCGGCAATACCACGGATTCCATCTACCGGGTGGTCTTTGACACTGCCGGAACACAGCGCGTGCGGCTCAGAACAAAGGACAACGACGGCCTCTATTCAGACTGGGACACCATTACCATTACCGTTCACCTCTATCCGCCCATGGTCATTGCCATGGCCGATTTTGACGCGGCAATCAGGGATAGTATCACGCTCCACGCATCTGGTTCTGATACAAACGGGACTGTTGACACCTATATCTGGCGCACCAGGAATAATTCCTGGAAGGACACGGTTTCCGACAGCGTCTGTACAGCCTATTTCACCACTGCAAAGGTCTGTACCCTGCTGGTAAAGGTCCTGGACGACGATGCCATTGTCTCTGCTGAAGATACCGTTATTCTTACCCTGCATCTCTACTCGCCAACAGTAATTGCCATGGACGATTCCAGCGTGGGAGTGAGTGACAGTTTCTATGTGCATGCCACTGCAAGCGACACCAATGGGACAATCATAAAATACGCCTGGGCGCTGGACGGCGTGCATTATAATGATACAACCGCTGTAAACAGGAAAAAAACCGCGTTTGCTTCTACGGGAATTAAAACGATTCGGGTGCGCGCTATTGACGACGACAGCATTGCCTCTGCATCCGACAGCGTGCGAATCACGGTCAAAGACAACACACCTATCAATGTTTTTCCGGCAAACAATGCCACGGTCACCACTCTAAAACCGTCCATTCAATGGGTGGCTGGATTTTATAATGACCATTTCAAAGTGCTCCTGGATACAGTAAACCCGCCACTAACAGCGGTTGATGCCTCAACAACAGATACGTTCTATATTCCAGCAACAAATTTAACCATTTCAGATACGTATTACTGGAAAATCGTGGGATACAACGCCTTGGGTGATTCTGCCGCAGGAAGCGTCTGGCATTTCACCACACCGGCAAATCAGAGCCCGGAGTTCTCTTCTGACTCTGCTTCCATACGCGCTTCGGTCATTGCGGGTAATACGTACACAGATACTGTACATGCTGCTGACCCTGAGGGCGATCCCCTTACTTTTAGCCTGCTCACTGCCATCACAGGCCTTATTTTCAGTGATAGCATTATCACCTGGACTCCCGGAAGCGCGGACACTGGCGCATATCATATTGCCATTGCAGTAGCGGATAATCACAGCAACACGGACACGCTTGCATGGACCATCCGCGTGCTTGGGCTCGTGGGTAACCATGCGCCCATTTTCACCACCGACTCGGCATCCATGACTCTGGCTGCAATGGTTGGCATTCAGTACAAAGATACGCTACTGGCAACGGATACCGACGGCGATGACCGCGTCTACTCCTTTATTGACAGCGCAGTAGGCATGACATTGACCAACACCGGGAATATGGGCAGAATCTCTTGGATCCCCGCTGCGGGTGATACGGGTGCGCACCATATGCACGCGCGCGTCAGCGACGGCCAAGGCGCCTATGATACGGTTTCGTGGACCATCACCGTGCTATCCCCGGTCCGGATCGGCATGAAGCTGATTCCCGCGGGAAATTTCAAGATGGGATCTGCCACAGGTTCCGCTGACCAGCAGCCGTCCCATTGGGTAACCGTATCTTCGTTTTACATGGATACCACGGAAGTTACCCAGGCGAATTACCAGGCAATCATGGGCATTAACCCCTCCACAATGACCGGCAATCTTAGTAGGCCCGTGGATTCGGTGAACTGGTTTGACGCTGTTGTTTTCTGTAACTTCCGCAGCAAAAACCAGGGCTTTGATACGGTCTACACCTACACCGATGTTTCCGGTGCCCCAGGCGCTGGCTGTATATTGTCCAATCCTGCCGCTGATCTCAGCAAAAACGGCTTCCGGCTGCCCACAGAGGCTGAATTCGAATACGCCCTCAGGGCAGGCACAACAACAGACCATTACTGGGGCAATGACCATTCCGATTCAGCAGTTGGCGAGAATGTCTGGTTCTTTGTAAACAGCGGCAATACCACGCATCCTGTGGCCACCAAACCAGCCAATCCCTTTGGGTTGCGCGATATAGCAGGAAACGTATGGGAATGGTGCCACGACTGGTTCGCGACCTATACAACCAGCTCTCAATTCGATCCATCCGGACCAGGGACCGGCACATACCGGACGCGGCGCGGTGGTTCCTACCAACAGTATTATTCCAGTTTGCTTTCCTTCTTCCGCAGCAACGATTATCCCCGCATCTCATCAAACGATTGCGGTCTCCGCTGTGTGCGGCGCGGGGTCATGGGCACAATGAACCATCCGCCTTACTTTACCCACGATTCAACGGAAATGACCCTGGATGCCGTAGTAGGAGCGCTGTACCAGGACACTGTTCATGCGGCCGATGGTGACGCTGATGCGTTGACCTATCGAGTGATCGGTTCGCCGGGCGGCAGCTTCATAATCACGGATTCCGTAATAACCTGGACCCCGACCGGAGTGCAGGCTGGCCCCCAGTATGTGGAAATAGAGGTCAGCGATGGCAGCAGCGGCGCAGACACCTTGGAATGGTCGATCTCGGTATCATCTGATCTGCTGGCGTATTATCCCTTTGGCGGCACAGACGCGGATGATTCGAGCGGGAATGGGCATGGTGGAGTCATGTATGGGTCTGTTGGTTCCACGCTTGATCGGTTTATGAATTCAAACGGGGCCTACCGGTTCGACGGCGCCACCGGCTACATTGACATCGGCTCATTCCCACCCATCAACGCCTATTCCGTAAGTCTTTGGTTCAAAAAGCAAATGGCGTCCGGGTATTCTCCGGTTGGCGAGGCGGACCTTTTTGGCACACAGACAAGCACCAATAAATATTTCAAATTCGGTTTCCATCCCACCTGGCCTGACCAGATACGCTATCGGTTGAACGATGGGGCGTCCGGGTATGTGGACAAAACCAGCGTCCGTGCGATCACCGACACGCTCTGGCATCATATCGTTGTCACCCGGACAAACGACACCGTCCAAATGTTCATAGACAACCAGCCTGAATCGCTCACTGTTTTCGCTGTTTCCGGCTCCATGACCGGCGCCATAACCACAGGGGCTGTCACCAAGATCGGCACTGTTGGCGGCGTTGTTGACGCCATGTTCGATGGGTGCATTGATGACGTGGTCATCTACGGGTCGGCTATTGATGCGGCCAAGGTGGATTCGCTGTATCATGTGGGCGGATGGATCGACAACCAGGCCCCTATCTTTATTTCCACCTCCGCCTCCATGTGCCCGGCAGCCACCGGCAGCGTTCAGTATTATGACACGCTCCACGCTTCTGATCCGGACGGCGACCCGCTGACCTTCCGGATGCTCAGCATGAACGGCGGTACGCTTGATCTTACTGATTCCGTGCTTTTATGGACACCGCTGGCAAACCTTCAGCAGGGTGTGCACCATTTCTCTGTTGAAGTGGCAGACAACATGGGCGCCACAGACACGCTCAACTGGGACATCACGGTCACCAACTGGCACGATTTCAATGGCCTGCTTGCGTATTACACCTTTTCAGCAAATGCCGACGATGCAAGCGGGAACACCCTGAGCGGTTCGCAAAGCAATGTTACGAACGCCGCTGACCGCTTCGGCACAGCAAACAGCGCATTTCAGTTCAACGGCACATCGAGTTATATTGACCTAGGAATCATGTGCACAGCTGTTCCCACCTTCAACGACTTCTCAATTTCCCTCTGGTTCAAAATCGACACCCTGCCTGCTGGTGGCGGTACGCTCTATGGCGCCCTGGGCAATTCTGACCAACAGATCAAAATCAATATCGGGTCTGACGGCAAACCCTATTACTGGTTCTGCCGTACCACGGACGTCATCCAGCGCGGATATCTGGACCAGGCAGTCTCCCTGCATTCCTGGCACCATCTGGTTGTGCGGCGTTCGGCAAGCACGGTGACAATGTACCTCGACAACACAGGCGGCGCTGTAATTGCCACGGTGAACACGGGCGCCTTGAACGGGATCGCAACCGGGAACGAACATTTTATTGGAGCAGTGGCCCATACCGGCAACCCCGAACAGGCCTTCAAAGGCTACATTGATGACATCGCCATCTACACCACGGTGATCACCCCGACACAGGTGGATTCGATCTATTATTCGGGTGGATGGCCGATAACACCTACGGATGGCATGAAATTGATCACCGGCGGAACGTTCCAGATGGGGAGCGCGGATTCAACAAATGAACAACCAATACATGTCGTTACGCTGAGTTCGTTCTGGATGGACAGCACTGAAGTGACACAGGAAAGTTACCAGGCTATTTTTGGACTTAATCCGTCGCTGTTTCCCGGGGACATTAACCGTCCAGTGGAAAATGTAACGTGGTTTGACGCGGTATTGTATTGCAACGTCCGCAGTAAACAAGCAGGTCTTGATACCGTCTATAGCTATACATCTGTAACCGGAATACCGGGCGATAGTTGCACCGATTTGGAAAACCTGGCGATAAATTTCACAAAGAATGGCTATCGCCTTCCCACGGAAGCGGAATGGGAATATGCTTGCCGCGCTGGAACCACGACCCAATATTATTGGGGGGCCGCGGTTGATGGAGCATATGCGTGGTATGGAGCAAACAGCAATACGACACCGCATCCGGTTGCCAGTACAACACGCAACGCCAGAGGGCTCTACGATATGGCCGGAAATGTCTGGGAATGGTGCAATGACTGGTATCTGTCCACATATTACAGCGGTTCACCGGGGTCAGACCCAATGGGCCCGGGTTCCGGCACCACCCGCGTGGAGCGCGGCGGGTCCTGGCTTGGTACCAGCGACTATCTGCGTTCCGCGTTTCGCAATGACCGCAATCCAGGTCTCCGGTTCAATTACCTGGGTTTCCGGACGGTTTGCAACAGCGGGGATTAATTCTCATCCGCGCAACTGATCGGTTATAAAAATCGTTCCTAGCGGACAACCGGTATCTTCTTATAGAGACGCATGGCCCCGTTGTCGCGCCACATCATGAAATAGAGCCCTGTTCCCACAGCGCGGCCAAAATGGTCTGTGCGGTCCCACGCCATGGACGCTGATGTAAACGCCAGGGTCTGGATGATTTTCCCTCGAATATCAACAATAAATACTTCTTCGATCTTGTTGCGCTGCGCAACAAATGTCAGAGGTCCGTTTTCAACGCTTGTGCCCGTGTCCCACTCGCATGCGCCAATATCCGGTGTGCCGACAATGGGCCGCGTACGCGTGCCCAGTGGCGGGGTAAACGTAAGCAATGGAAGATTCTGCAGCGAGGCAGGAAGATCGCCGTTAGTCACAACCACACCCGCGTCAACAATTCCCGCATACGCTGTTGTCAGGCTGTAATCGCCTGTGTCAGCATCAGTAAAACCGGGAATTTCATGAGACGCACACTTGGTAATGTTGGCAAAATTACCATCAACAGGTGTTGAAAAACCGCTTGAAAGCCAGAGATGATCGCCCGCTGAATTTGCTGTGAGCGCGCCATTGCGTGTGGCGCTCACAAGCGATTGACCGTTCTGATTGCCCGAGGGGTCCGCAACAAGGCAGTTGTAGAACTGGGCGTGTGCATCGAGGGAACTCAGGTCAACAACCGGCGAAATAAAAGGCGTAATAATGGTGCAATGTATGAGATATATGGTGCCATTGTGGCCATTTCCACCATCCTCGCCAAAATGGATCACTGTCTTATTTCCCGCGCAGGCAGGGTCTTTTACAATGGTGCAGCCAATGAGCATGGCATGGCTTCCGGGCATTGCGGTTGTGCCTGCGTCATCAACCAGATCGCATTCCCGCTCCCCGCTGTCGTGGATATAGCAGCCCTCCAGAATGGTGATGTGCGCGCGGCTTTTCACGTTATGGCCGGTCGCGGGCCTGTACACGTTGCATCCGCGCAGCGTGACGCTGGTGCCTCCCAGGTAGAAATTATGGTTGTACCCGGCGTGGTTAAAATTCCCGTTATCGTGTACAATACAGTTTTCAATAAGAAAATTTTTCGCGCTGCTGTCCGCGACAAGACCGTTTGCCATGATACCCATGTCATTATTGCGTATTTCGCAGTCGCGCACGGTAATATTATTAGCCTGATTGTTTCGAAAACCAGCGCCATTAAAACTGGTGTTTGTACAGGCAAAGACCTCGAAATGCTCGATAAGAGAACTGTCCGCACCTGGATTAAACTGGAATATGGCGCGCGGAATTGACCCCACACCGCTATATTCAAATCCCTGGCCAGAAAGTTTGACCCTGCTTCCTTCTGCTGCCTGGCCGCTAATGGTAATGCGCCGCTTATTCAGGTAGATCGCCACCTGCTGATACGCAGAGTCGTTGGCTAGAGGATAAACCAGTATTGAGTCGCCTGCTTGCGCATATTTGTAGGCAGTATCAATGCGCGCATAGGTCTGGCTTGGTCCGACAGTCAAAACTGAAGCCGTGGTATGCAGAAGAAAAACAGTGAGAATGGCTAAGAAAGACAGACGAATAATCATGGGCCCTCCTGTATGCCTATAATATACTCCTCCTACGCCAATTTATCAATTTTCAGGTAAAATTATGAATACCTGAAAAACAACCAGACTCCAATAAAATGAAATTCCATTAATGAAGGACAGATAATTACTGCTTTTCCTTGGTTCCCAGCGGAAACAAGGGTTATTTTTAATCATACATTTATCAGAGATGTCCACAGGCAACGCTAAGATGAACACATCACCCATTTCGGTATCTGATATTATTGAACGTCTGAAACTCGCCCCGCATCCTGAAGGGGGCTTTTTTCGCGAGATCTACCGCGCGCCCCACACTGTTGAATGGCGCGGGGAACACCTGAGCGCGTGCACAGCCAATGCCTGGCAGGCCGCACGCACCACCAGGGTCTATTCGCTCATCGGGTGCACAGTATCACCGGGGTTTGAATTCCGGTTGTTCGAACTTTTATCAAAAGAACCGGAACGCATTGAACAAGTCAGGAGAATGGTAAAGGGGTTTGAAGAGTTTTAAAATATCACCAGTAAACAAAAGAGGTATCTGTGTTGTCCCGTATTGCGATTGTCGCCTTTTCCGCCTCACTACTCTTTTCCCAGACCCAATGGGAAAAAAGCTCCCAAAATCCAGTGATGATAAAGCAAAATACAACCTATGACTGGGCGGCCATTGGACAGCCCGCGTGCCTTCTGGAGAACGACACCTTTAAAATGTGGTACGTGGCTGTAGGCAATCCCTGCCGGTCAGGCCTCCCCTATACGGGGCGCATTGCCTATGCCTATTCCCTGGATGGTGTCCAGTGGATCATGAACGTCACTGGCGCACCGGTCCTTGATGTGGCAAGCGCGGGTCAATGGGACGACACATGGCTGGACACTCCGGAAATCCTGCGCGATGCGCAGGGATACAAGCTTTTCTATTTCGGTGACACGACCATGAATGTCACCCATTACCTCAGCCCCTATGTCGGCATCGGGCTCGCATTCTCCCCTGACGGAATAAACAGATGGCAACGCGTGGGCAGCACGGCAGTTCTTAGCAAGGGAAATACCGGAGAATGGGATGATGCCTGGGTAGAATCACCCGCAGTGTGCTACGATACGGTATCGGGAACATATTTGATGTGGTACACTGGTGTCAGCTATTCCATTGCCCTACAGGACTGGCATTGCCAAATCGGACTGGCCACCTCCACGAACTGCACCACGTGGACAAAATACGCGGGCAATCCGGTGGTTCCTACGGGAACTTCAGGTACCTGGAACGATAAATGGGTTGCTGTGCCCGCGGTCATTAAAAAGAGCAGCATGTATGAAATGTGGTTTTCCGCAAAGTCGTCTGAGGGCAACGGCGCCACCGCCTACATCGGCTATGCGACCTCCAGCAATGGAAGGGATTGGAATATTTGCCAGGAGCCGCTCTTCTCCACTGATTCTCCTCCGTATGATTCCGCCGTTGAGAAAGGCGGACCCTGGGCGCCAGATATAGTATGGAATGGAACGGAGTATTTCATGTGGTATGAAACCGCTGCGGGCTTCTGTCTGGCTCAAGCGCCGATGGATGCATCCGTGAATATTGCGGAAGCCCAGGAGGCATTTGAGCCCGAGGTTTTTCCGAATCCATTAAGCGCCGCGCTTTCCGTCCGCTATCAATGCGAGGCCAATCATGCCGGTTTTGTCAGGATTTTCAGTTTGAATGGGCAGCGATTGCTTGAAGCGCCAGTGTCCGGCGCTGGCACATGGATTGGGGATGCCTCGAACCTCGCCCCCGGCGCGTACCTCATCCGTGTGTCAACGGGTCGAAAGATGTTCTCAAGACGAATCATACTGTTAAGATAAGTAACACCTGTAGAACCGCGATATCCTTAGGGCACCTCTAAAAATTGAGGTTTTTGAAGAAAAGACTTGACAAGAGGCGAGATATATATTATATTCTAGTCTGGAAAGGGCAAAATCTACCCCAGACTGGAGGAAATTCATGGGACAGCTGAGCATTTTTACCGTCGAAGACCGGTTTGCATCCTTGAGCAAGT
>MFYT01000033.1 GCA_001789205.1 Candidatus Raymondbacteria bacterium RIFOXYA2_FULL_49_16
AAACGGACACGGTTATCAAACTGAGTCAATTTCCCTTTGGACAGAACCTGACGCCATATTTTTTCCAATTTTGGGTTAAAGGCAACGCCACAGAGGGTGTCCCATTTTAAAGCTTTTACGTCGAATATATTGCGGCCCGATGTAATTCCACGGTCGTATACCAGTAAGATAGTGCTTATTATGTGCATTTATCAAGTGCCTGGCCTGAAATTACCATAGGCATTTCTTTCAGACCGTAAATTATTTATATTATCTATGAGAAAGGGGATCACATGCCTGTAATTTCGTTGTTTTTTGGTGTTGTCATCCGGATGTTTTTCATTGATAATAAACAGCACAAAAGTCCGCATTTCCATGCAGAATAACAAGATAGCAAAGTGGTGCTCCGAATCCCCGATGGCGTTGTTCTTGAAGGGAGTCTTCCGCCGAATAAGCTGAAGCTCGTTACCGCGTGGATCGAAATACACCAGGAAGATCTTCTTGCCGATTGGAAATTGGCCCTTGAAGGAAAGAGTGTCTTCAAGATCAAAGGATTGGAGTAAACCGATGAGAACAATAAAAGAGATCGAGGCAGGAACGGATTATTACCTCACGGCTGTTTTTGATACCGGCGAAAAGCGGCGTTTTGATGTAAAACCATTGTTTGAGATGGAAGTCTTCTCAAGCTTAAAGGATTTCTCATATTTCAAGCAGGTTGCCAACCGCGGCTACTTCATCGAATGGCCCCAAGAACAGGACCTCAGCGCTGACACGATATATCTTGAAGGCCAGCCCGCCTGAAAGAGCCATTAGTCGCGCTTACCCAAAAAAGCAACAGTATTCATCCTTCTCAACTACGGCAAAAAACTCTTCAATGGTATTCACGGTGGGAACCGGATCATAGCTGTGCCATTTCAAATCTGCCCGCTGCCATGGATTTCGCCTTTCGCTTGGGCGATGCAGTGTTCATTGAGATCAGCTTACGGGGCCCCATCTTCCCCCGATTGGATGTCACAACGCGCCGTTAACCTGCCCTGAGCCTTGTCGAAGGGTCAGGGTGAGCGGCAATGTTGCCTTGCCCTGTGGTTCTTCGAAGTTTATCCATTTCAGCGTCAAGATATTTCATGGTCTTTTATGGCTCCTTCTTGCCACCCAGCTACTTGTAAGATAGTGCTTATTCAGTAAATGTCAAGTGCCAAATCTGGACAGGCCGCGTACTGGATGACTAGTGTCGGTGGTTGTTTTGTCAGCCTGTTTAGATCTCCAGCGGTGGCGACGGTTTTTATTTTCTCTCTAAGGTTGGGTTGGCCGAATGGAAAATGAATCCTGTGGGACAGCCCTGGAATATGGCGTGCAACAGGCTGGGATTTTTCATGTTTGGAATAGCATGTCCTATTTAATATATTTACATAAGAGATCAATTTGGAGGTATATATGCGAACCATCAGTATCGCCTATCCTGAAAATATCCTGCCGCCGCTGAACATCAGCCCTGATGCATTCGAGGCTGAGGCAAAGGAAGTGCTTGCGGTCAAACTTTTTGAGATGGGAAGGCTCACTTCAGGCCAGGCAGCCGGGATCGCCAATGTTTCCCGCGCCGAGTTCCTTTTGACATGCCGGAAATTCGGCACACCAAGTGTGCAATGGAACAAGGAAGATATTGATGAGGAATTCAAGGCTGGAAAAATATGATCGGTCCAGCCATCGTTGCCAATACCGGTCCGCTCCTTGCCCTCTCAATTCTGGACAGATTAGATATTCTTAAAGGGTTATTTTCACGGATCATTGTCCCTCGCGAAGTGGAACAAGAGATAGCGCGGGGCGGGGTAGCGGCCAGGGGAATTGAATCATTTAAGAAAAATCTGACGGGGTTTGAGATTATGGAACTGCACGGCCACCCGGATCCCCTTCTGGTTACAGTCCTGGACAGGGGCGAAGGCGCGGTGATCCAGTGCGCGCTTGAGAATAATATTGGAATGGTTGTAATTGACGAAAGAAAAGCCAGGAATGTCGCTACCTCGGTCTATGGCCTGAAGGTCATCGGGACAGCACGCATCCTGGTTGAGGCTAAAAGAAAGGGGTTTGTCCCCAAAATCGAGCCTTTGATAACACAGCTTCTGAATGGTGGGTACTGGATACACAAGGATATTGTTGATAGAATGCTGCACGAGGCCGGTGAGGGATAATTCTCCGGCAAGAGCCGTGCAGTCACATTGCGAATGCCACATGGCCAGAGAAAGAAGCCAATTCATCTCGTTGTTGTCTTTACGAACTCTATTCGCTGCCAGCGAATGCGCGATATCATGTTCGGCGCAGAGTACATAAGCCCCATAAAATTGTTTCTGTGTACTTAACTCCGACACAAAGAGTTTTGCATTACGTTTGGCCGATGCATATATAGCGAACATCGGGATTTGCTGACTGGAACCCATCTTTTCCGGGTGGATGTCACAATTGGTGCCATCCAATATTCGACCTCCTTATGAGCGTTTATACGGGCAATGGCCGCATGGGGGACATTAAAAACCAGGATACACAAACAGGGCAATGCCCAGCCCTGCGCCGTAGAAAGGATTGCGCGGCCCAAAGAGCCGCACATGGGTTTGTGCGTCATCAGTATCGGTCGTCCCACCGCCGGCAACATACTGCCTGCTGCTGCTCATGGATGCCACCTCGAGTCCAAACCTGAAGCCAAGGCCCAGAAAATCCGTAGGCATGATCTCAGGGGCAATTACCAGACGGAGAAAGCCCCAATCGCGGTCACCCACATCATTCGGAGAAAGCCCCAATCGCGGTCACCCACATCATTGGGATCGCGCGTATCGTCGTGGGCATAGGCCATCTGGGCCATGATATCGAGATACGCGTGCTGGCTTTTAAACACGCTGAATAAAAAGGCCGCGCCAAAGCTGCCATTGGTCTCGGGATCCTGGCCGCCATTGTTGTTCGCCGTGGCGTCGTAGCCGCCCAGGTATTCAAGACCCAGACTCACTTCAGCGCCCATGCGATCCGTAAAATAGTACTTTGCCGCAAGCCCTTCGTCGTATCCTATGCCAAGATTTCCGCGCTCCTGGCCATATACGGACAGGCTGAACAATGCTGCTGCCAGAAATAGACATACTTTTGCTTGCATGATTAATCTCCGGTTGAACAAAAGACAAATGTGGTATCAATGTGCAAAGAGTCCTGCAACAGGTATACATCGAGCTTGCAGCCGTTGTCGCGCAGTTTGACCTCAAACAATGTGGTGCCGCCGCTGTCCTCAATTTTGAACTGGGTACACGTCTCTTTTATTTCAACATCATTGCCAAACCCGGACTTATACATATGCCAGAAATTTTGGAAATCATTGATGCACTTCTCGTATCCGTCAGAGACCGCATCGTCTGCTCCGGGTTGCGAAGCGGGCTGTTCGGCTGCAATATCTGCATAAGCCGGTTCGGGCAAGCCGGCGTTGGTCTCTGTTGCCACAGTACCGGCGTTTTCCTCAACACCCACTGGCGACTGGTTAATAGTATAGGGCGGCCGGGCGTTGTCGCCTGAAGCGCAGCCTCCGAGAAAAAGCGTGGCCAGTGCCAGTGTGAAGGTTATTTTAAGAAAAACCATCGTATTCCCAGACCGGCTGAGGCGGTGAGCCCGGGGTCGACCAGAAGGATTTCGGGAGCTACTTCAAAAAAGAGGTTGAGGGGAACATCGGGGAACATGAAATCAATGACGCCTTTTACCCTGACACCCAGGCCGAAATTATTGCCCCAGGCAGTGAACGGACCGCCGCCAAGGCCCAGCATAAGACGGCCTTCGCGCAGGGGGGTCAGTTCGCCCCAATGGTAGGTCCAGTCTGCGTTGAGGCTCATGCTGCTCTTCCAATAGTGATGAAAGCCGATAATGCCGTCGAACGAGACCCGGTTGTTGAACCAGTATTTTCCCGAAAGCCCGGATGGTGCGCCAAAGATGACACCAAGGCCAAAAGGCCCGCCCGCGGCAGCAGGGGCATAGAGGACGGCGCACAGAGCAAAGATAAACAGCAGTTTTTTCATGGATTTCTCCTCAATCTTCATTTAAAATAGCTATTTGAAGATTTTAGGTGTCAACAAGTATATTTTATGACTGACTTAAACAAGGGGAACTATATGTACAGACCGGAAATCACCGTTGTCGACTGCACCATCCGCGACGGCGGACTCATGAACAAGTCCAATTTTTCTATGGAACTGGTGCGGGCCGTATACAAAGCCATTTGTGCGTCGGGCATCCAGGTGGTTGAACTGGGATACCGTAATAGCAAAAAGCTCTTTGATCCCAAGGAATATGGCCCATGGCGTTTTTGCGACGAGGCTGTGCTGCGCGACGTTGTTGGCGAGAAAAAGGGCGACACGAAAATCGCGGTCATGATGGATTCGCACAAGGCTGATTATAACGACCTTTTGCCCCGCGAAAAAAGCGTGGTCGACATGGTCCGCGTGGCCACCTATGTGAAGGACATTGACAAGGCCATCAAAATAGAGCAGGAAGCGCGCGCGCGCGGCTACCAGACAACGATCAATATTATGGCCATTTCGCATACCATAGAGTGGGAACTGGACGAGGCCCTGCAGCAGATAGACAAGGAAACCGAGGTGCAGGCGTGCTATATTGTGGACAGCTTTGGCGCGCTCTACAGCGAAGATATCGATTATTATGTGCAGAAATACCGGAAATACCTGCACAACAAAGAGATCGGCATCCACTGCCACAACAGCATGCAACTGGCTTTTGCCAACACCATCGAAGGAATCATTAAAAACGCCAATTGGCTCGACGCCACGCTCTGCGGCATGGGACGCGCTTCAGGTAACTGCGCCACTGAGCTTCTGCTGGGTTTCCTGAAAAACCCGAAGTTCGACCTTCGGCCCGTGCTCGATGTGGTTGGTGCGCACATCTATCCTCTGCGCGAGCACATATCGTGGGGAGGGGAGATCATTCCTTTCCAGATCGCGGGCATGCTGAACATGCGTCCTGACGAAGCGCTCAAACTCATGGAACTTCCTAAAAACGACCCTGCACGCAACAACTACCGGGCCTTTTACGAGCGTTCGGTTGCCCCTGGAGAGGATTGATCCAAGGGTATGGGACATGCCATGCGCAGGTCTTTTTGGGCTTTTATAAGGACCCTGGACCGGTCTTCCAGCGCAGCCGCATTGGCAGCTGTACTTTTTATAGGCCTCTATCCGCCTTTGCCAGAGGCTTCCATGGCCGTAAAAAAGGGCCCTGACAGCACTCAATGGTACGAACAGCCCATGCGCATTGCAGCGCTGCAGTGTAATTTCGAGAAAGACAATCCAGCCGTCATTGACATGTGGGCCGCTGACGGATTTAATGTTGAGCAGCTTTTTCATCCAACAGCAGACCTCTATTCCGCGCTCTTTGACCCTGCGGCACACCGGACAATTGTGGAACAATACGTGAAAAAGGCCCATGCAAAAGGTGTGCGCATCATTCTCTATCTCAATATTCACATTTTAGGGCCATCGCTCGAAAGTAAGAAGGACATTTGGGCGCAGCGCACCGCGGCAGGGGAGATTGTCAAACTCTACACTACCTATCCGGCCATATGCCTGAACAGCCCGTGGAAGGATTATTTCTTCTCCATCCTCGACACCCTTTCATCGCTCGATATTGACGGCATTTTCCTGGATGGCCCGGTCATTGGGTCTGAAGGATGCCAGTGCAAATACTGCGAGCAAGCGCACCAGAAACTCTATGGGAAGCCGCTCAAAGACACCCCGCATCACTGGGAATTCTGCCATTGGACAAAGGACAATTTTTTACAGGCCGCCTATGCCCGTTGGAAGGAGAAAAACCCGGGCAAGATTTTTTATATGAACCTGCCGGTGTTCCATGCGGCATCAGCGTTTGTGGACATACCCGCGGCATTGCAGTACAACGATATCCTGGGCACCGAGGGCGGGTTTATGCCCTATGGCCCGGCAAAAAACGCGTTCCTGTGGAAACCATCGTTCACTGCCAAAATGATCGAGGCGATTTCTCCGGACAAACCGCGCGTTATATTCATGGCCGCTGACCACAAGCCCTGGAGCTGGTGGATGCATTCCCCGCTTGAGACCAAACTCTGCATTGCCTCATGCAATGCCAATGCTGCCAATGTGTGGTATGGCCTGCACGGGTCAACAATCCTGCTGCGGACGCCGTCAGGCGCGGCAGCGGGCCAAAGCATGCGCTTTTTCCGGGACAATGAACGCTATTTCTCCACAACCCGTTCCTTGGCGCGTGTTGCCCTGTTTTACTCATTTACCAGCGACCGTTATTATCCCACCTCGCGCGGCGAGACCGACTTTTCCGCTGGAGGAGAGGCAGCATCGCATTACGGAGACCTTGGAAAGTCCCTGCATGGGTATTACAGCATGCTCGCTGAAATGCAGGTCCCCTTTGACCTGGTTACGGACCTCGCGCCTGCCGCGGACGCGCTTGGCCGTTACGACCTGATTGTCCTGCCCTCGTGCGGGGCTCTGACAACAGAGACAGTCACGGCGCTCGAAGCCTATGTACGCAGCGGCGGGACCCTTATCGCGGATTTTGACGCGTCCCTGTTCGACAGCCTTGGCGCGCGCAAACCCGATTTTGCCCTGTCAAAGGTGTTTGGCGTGTCTGTTGACGGAGAGTACCAGGAGCACCGCAACTGGAACTATTTTTCCGTTGATTCCTCGAGCGGCTGCTACGAGTACGTGAAAGTTCCGCTGCTGCCCCTGCCCCTTGCTTCGCTGCCAGTCAAAGTCCTGCCGCAGGCGCGCGTGATCGCCCGTTCCCTGCCCGACCTTCCCGGACGCTATGTGGCCCTGCCCGCGCCACAAGCGCCATTTCTGACAAGGAACAGCTTTGGGAAAGGCGCCTGTTTCTATTTTGCGGGTAATTTCGGCCAAATGTACAACGACTACCGTCCGCCCGAGTACCGCGCGTTGCTGCGGGGCATTGTGCGCGAGCAGGTGAAGGACCTGATCGCGTTTGACAATGCGCCGGGAAACCTCGAAGTGGTACTCCGGAAGCAAGGGCCTCGCGCGCTTCTGCACCTGGTGAATTACGGTGCTGGCGCGGACAGGCCGTTTGATCGCCTGCTGCCTGTTGATAATATGATTATAAGGCTTCCGTCCTCATTGCGGCCCGCGCATGCGCGGAGCTGCGCGCTCAAGCGCGACCTGGTTGTTTCAAAGAAGACCAACAGTATTGTCCTGCCCAGGCTGGCGGAGTATGATCTGATTGTGATGGAATGAAACGCCCCGGACCCTGATACGGATCTTACCGCATATTTGTCCTGATAGACATGGGAAAGACCTGGATCCTTGGCAGTTTTCCGTGCCCGTCAAAAAAGTACTGGACCGCTGCTTTTCCCATGCCAAAAGCGTCCCATTTGCAGAAATAAACGGCCTTTTTATGGACAAAGGCGGGCGTGTCAAAATATTCAAAGACAACGATGTCCATATTGTTCGTCAATCTCGGGTCCCTGGTCTCAAGTATCTGTTTGAGGATTTCAAATGTTCTCATGCCGCACGCGATGAATCCTGTACAATCCTTGTTGCTATCCAGTATTTTTTGCATGGCCGCAATTCCCCGGTTGGGCGACATGCTCATGGTAACCCGCCGGGTATCGAAGGAACCAGCTTTTTTGGCTGCCTCAGCCACGCCAGCCCATCTTTTTCCGGATGTTTCATCCGGTTCCTGCGTACCGGGGAAATAATGGTCTATAAACAATATCTTTTTATGCCCAAGACCAATCAGTTTCTCACACGCGATCCGGCCTCCCGCCACATGATTGGCAGTCAGCACAGGCCTGGTTCCTTCTGTGTCAGGAGTATCTATATGGACAATGGGCAGACCCAGGTCTTCCAAGTCCTTGTTTAATTTTCCAGGGCCAATGTCAACGGTAATGAGCGCGTTAATGTTAAAAGAATTGACAAAATGACTAACCTCGTATATGTCCTTGCCCCGGGCTGAAAACGTATAGATGGAACCGTTCTTCTGCAGGCAGGTCCGTTCAATGCCCACAAGCAGCCGAATGAAATATTGGCCGGCAAGAGAAAGGTATTGCTGGATAACAACGCCAATACGGAGCGGTTTTTTCAGCGATGCTGCTCCGGGAAACGCATTTCTCAAAAACAGCCCATGAGATTGGATGCTTATTATAAGTCCTTCTTTTTTAAGAAGTTCCACAGCTTTTTGGACCGTTGAGATAGAAAGATTGTATTGCTTCATCATATCCCGTATATAAGGAAGCTTGGAACTTGCAGAATATTTTCCAGCTTGGATATCAGCTTTAAGCGTTTGATATAGAATGAGATATTTCATTTTATGCAAAAATACTATAAAATCGAAAAGAGAATCAATACTTAAGGCATATTATTCGATTAAGTATTGTATTGTTTCAATATTCGGTATATATTTATTAATAATTAGGCAAGTATTCAGAGTAACATCTTAAATTAAAGGGGTCCAGATGAAGTTCAAAAACCTTTTTTTTATCGCTTTTTTTGCTGCTTTAACTGTCATGCTGAATGCTGCGCCTTCAAACGTACAGGCATTTTACCGGTACGGTCAGACATTTATCACCTGGACAGAGGATGGGTCAAGCACATACGGCATTTATCGCCATACTTCTGCAATAACCTCATCCAACATTGGCCAAGCAATAAAAATAGCCACGGTCGATGATTCATCTTCCAACTGCAAGTATGGGATAGGCGCTCCCATTGGCCAAAAACACTGGGTCATTGATTCAATAAATATTGTCTCAGATACGGGCCTTGGTGAAGAGCTTGCCGACAGCCAGGGGCTTTTTGTACATACGACAAAAGAGGCTTCAGGCAACTTTTATTATGCCGTTACCGTGGGCGGCGGCACGGATGTCTCCCTGAACGTAACCGGCCCAATCGCTGAAAGCAAAGCGGAAATACGGCCAATAGCGGTGTATTGCGTAGATACTTTAGGAAGAAAGCATATTACATATACCTTTTTCATGGATTACAGCATTTGGAATCCAGGCTGGACAGGGTATATATATAATTTTCTTGTTTGTCTGACAAGCAATTGGAGAATCGATAAGGACACTTTATTTACGATGTATAGTTTTTATGGTGGAAAGTCAACACGGTTGGAAAGAATATACAGCTATCCGCAAGGCTATAGTGTGGCGGTTAAAAACGACCCTGTTGCCCACGACGCTCCAACGGCCACGGTCCTGCAGGACTGGCATTACGGCCATAAAAACGCAGCAGGCGATTCTGTTGTCAATTATTCCGAATATCGAATCATAAAGTCATTACTGTTTGTAAGCAAATATCTGAAAGCTGACTTAAACTCGTCGTTAGGAGCGGGCGGATCAATGGGCGGGAGCGGCATGTGGGCCATGGGTTCGCGGTACCCGAGTGTTTTTTCAGCCGTATACTGCGACCAGGGCGCTACGGACATGAGCAACCCGAGTTTTGTCTGGCACGGCAATATTGCGGGCAGCGTCGGTTCCCTGGCCGAGAACCTTCCGATAAAAAACCTTCGCTTTGACGATCCAGACCATCCTGAACTTGATGAATACCTGCAAAAATACAATGGGACACCTGTGTGGGACTGGCTGAATTTGCAGGAACAGCTTACGGTACGGGTGGGCGATGAAATGTCGTTCTTTAACGCCTGTCATGGCAGGCTGGACGAATCCATAGACTGGCCGACACAGGGAAGGCCTTTTGGATCGATTCTTAAAGACAGCAAAAGGACGTTTTCCTATATTGTTAACAATTCATCGCATAACTGGAATGGTTTTGAAGCGTGTAATTTTGGAATGCTGTTCACCGGCGGAGCGAGTTATTATCCCTATAAATACAAAACGAACAAATCCATGCCCGGGTTCAGCGGCGTCAACATTCCCTACGACAGTGTGTGCGTAAAACTCAAGACCGCCACCTGGACAGTACTGCAGGATTCACTCGATACGTGGGAAATGACGGTGCTTGCCGGGGAGCCGTGCAAGATAACCCCGAGGCGGTGCCAGGGGTTTCAGGCGTCTACCGGGGACAAATTCGATATTTATGTAAACAATGTTTTAACCGAAAGCGATGTTGAAGCTGATGAATACGGGCTTGTAACAACCAGTGTCATTGATTTGACCACCGCAAAGACCATTAAGATCGTCAATACGTACCGGGTGTCAAACCCGTCTGAAGCGATGAAAATAAAAGCGAAATACGCGGAAATCGCCGCGTTGCCGAATCCGTTCAATCCCGATATCTGGCTGCAATATAAAAACCCGGTATCCGGAAGGGTCGTCATGAACATTTATAATCTTAACGGCAAGCTGATAAAAAAAGTCATGGACCGGGTACTTCCTGAAAATCAATACGGATCCGCGTTTTGGGACGCCACGGACGAGTCGGGGAAAAAGGTCTCCAGCGGAATATATATTGTCATTGCCACTGGCAAGTATACGCATGTTGCCAAGAGTATTGTTCTTACCAAATAACAGGAGGCGTCCATGAAAGAATGTGCCGTAGTGATTTTCTGTCTGGCTTTTATGATTCCCTGCGGAGGAGAGAATTTGCGGGGAGGATCTGGAACGGACATTGATAATTATTGCGTTGTATTTGATCAGGAAACAATTGATACGTGCAAGCCGCTCTACCTTAGGTGGCAGCAGAATGATGGTTGGAACAAGTATAAAGTGACAACCATAGGTAACAGCAATACATACGATACCAAGCACTGGGAGGGGTTTAACGGGAACATCACCGGCATTGCGAACGCCAGCGAGATGAACGCCTTTAAAGATTCCACTTTTGCGGCCAATCACTGGTGCTCACCTGATTCCTCTAAAGGCGGGAGTCACGGAAATCTTCCTGGTACGACATTACGATGGGATGTACGGCGATGGGTCTGTGATAATGGGCTTATTCCAGCCAATAAACCCATGGTGGCGCCGGTTATGATCGGGACAAACGATATCAATACTGAATGGGACGGCCCTCCGCGGATCAGTGATTATAACGCGTTAATCAATTGCATTCTCGCCGATGGCGTCATTCCCATAATCACCACCATTCCCCCTATTAACCGCGAGGTATGGGCTCATACGTGGGACCCGGATTCCCTGTTGGTCCCGTATAACGACAGTCTGCGGATGATCGCGGAACAGAAGAAAATCCCCCTGTTAGACCTTCATCGCTGGTGCATGGATCATGGAGGCCCGACTCAGTTATTAGTCGATTGGGCGCACGCAATTGGATGCGGTTCGAATGGCGCGGTGTTCACCGACGATTGCCTTGATGGCGGTACAAGCGGCGGCCTGCAGAACGCGAGAAATTACCTGCTGTTGATAGCATTGCATGATATTTTTAAATATGTTGTCGATGGCGAACCATACACAAAAATTTGCCTGAACACAGGCGTTGCATCGTCAACCATAGACATGTCAATAGGCCCCAATCCTTTGAGTTCCAGTACTACTATTTCCGTTTATCCGGCTGGCAATGCCGGCCAAAATATATCTGTCCGGATATATGATAGTAACGGAAAAGTGGTCAAGGCCTTTGAAAAAGGCAAGCAGG
The DNA here is from genome assembly GCA_001789205.1 of Candidatus Raymondbacteria bacterium RIFOXYA2_FULL_49_16. GTDB lineage: Bacteria > Fibrobacterota > OXYB2-FULL-49-7 > OXYB2-FULL-49-7 > XYB2-FULL-49-35 > XYB2-FULL-49-35. The sequence goes on from MFYT01000033.1 coordinate 11,559, forward strand.
GAACGCAAAAAGGCCTGTCTGTCGCGGGTTTCCGATGGGATTCCAGCGGATGCCCGCCAGGGGTATACATTGTCAAAGCGCAGGTTTTCAAACAGGTAATTTCAAAAATGGTCGTTGTCGTGCGATAGCGTCACGGCAATCACAAACCGTAGCCTGTTGGAAGAAAACAGGGACGGCCGGATAGAAGCGTGCAGGTATACCATGTTGGAGGGGTCATATGAGTGCGTCAAGAATAAACTGTCCTGTGCAAGTTGAATAATTCAACCCGGTCAAAGGCT
>MFYT01000034.1 GCA_001789205.1 Candidatus Raymondbacteria bacterium RIFOXYA2_FULL_49_16
TTGGGAACAACGTGAAGCAGGAAGCGGCGGTTTGTTGAAGTGGCGCACGCAGCGGGAAACACACTCGACATAGTTCTGGATGGTGGCCTGGGAAAAGCACTTGAGCTTGAGATGATCGATAAGTTGACGGCAGACTGCGGACATGGGGACCTCCTTTTTGTTGGTTTAATGGGATACACAAAAAGGATGTCGGCAGATACCGAACGCGGCATGAGACCAATGGCGGTTGGATAAATAGAAAGATTGTCAGGCGGCTGGTGAATATCTATATTGACGCTATGATTGTGGCTTCCGCGAAGCGGATTTGTTCAACAGCGCCAGCCCGTCATGCCGCATAGGGCACGACGCAAACTTGCCAGTTTGCTACGGCATGGGGCGGCCGTTGCGCGAAATTGCTGGCCGAATAAAACCAAATTCCCTTGAAAATACCTTTTGCCTTTTCTTCGTAAATTTCTTATATTCTTACTAGTAAGATAATAGATATTCATTAATTCTCCGAAAGGAGCGCATATGCCTACCCTATCCACGACAAGAATGTCCTCAAAAGGACAGGTTGTAATCCCTGAAGAGGTCCGCAAATCTCTTCATCTCCAATCTGGTGCTCAATTTGTGGTTCTCGGCGAGAATGACGTAGTCATTCTAAAGACAATTTCCAGGCCTTCCATGTCTGACTTTGATTCAATTATTTCGAGGGCAAGGACTCAAGCTAAGCGTGCTGGCCTTAAGAAATCAGATATTTCCCGTATTATTTCAGAAGTCAGGTCTGGGAAATGAGGATCATTCTTGATACAAATGTCCTGGTTTCGGGAATTTTCTTTAAAGGCCCGCCTTTCAGAATACTTGAGACATGGAAGCAAAGTAAAATAAAGATTGTCGCCTCGAACTCAATACTTGAAGAATATACGCGTACGATACACAGGTTATCGCACCAGTTTCCGGCAATTGATGTTTCTGATTTCTGGGATCTTTTAACCGTCAAAGCAGAAATTGTAGCAGAAATTGTGCTTCTAAAACCCATATCCCGGGATAAGTCTGACGATAAATTCCTGGCATGTGCGCTTTCTAGCAAGGTTTCAATAATTGTTTCGGGCGACGATGACCCTTTTATCTCTTCATCCTTTTAGAGGCATAGAGATTATTAGTCCAAGCAATTTTATGATAAGATTTTTAAAAGGCACAAGGTAATCCAAGGCATCGGCCAGCAACATCAACCAACAGCGCTAGCCCGTCACACCGCATAGGGGGCGACGCAAACTTGCCAGTTTGTTACGGCATGGGGCGGCCGTTGCGCGAAATTGCCCCACCGTCTTTTAAATAAATAGTAACGCCCCCCCAAATTCTTAATCAATTTGACTTTTTCGAATATTTTATATATATTACAATTGTACAACTGAAAGGAGTCGTATGGACATCGTTGTCGATACTTCGGTGATTATTGCGGTCATAGCGGAGGAAACCACCAAGCAATCCGTTGTTGAAGCAACCACAGGAAAGTCCCTTCTTGCGCCTCCTTCCCTGACCTGGGAAATCGGAAACGCTTTTTCAGCCATGTTCAAAAGAAGAAAATGCACCATAAAACAAGCGATTCAGGCTCTTCATGTATTTCAAAGTATCCCAATCAGGTATGTGCCGATCGAACTAGAGGATGCGCTGGAATTATGCTCTACCTACAATATTTACGCTTATGATGCATATATTCTGGCGACCTCGATCAAACATAAATGTCCACTTATTACACTAGATGAGAACCTTGTTGAAATAGCAAAAAAGCTGCACATTGAAACAATCGAGGTGAAATTATGACAGTCTTTACTTACTCCCAAGCACGCCAGAACCTTGCTACCCTGTTGAGTATTGCAACAAAAGAAGGTGAAGTCCTTGTCAAACGCAGGGATGGGCAGACATACGCCATCAGGCCCGAGAAGAAGAATGAATCGCCCCTCGATGTCAAAGGCGTAAAGCTTAATCTGGGACCGAAAGACATTATGAAAATCATGAGGGAAATCAGAAGAAGGTAATGGTGGGGTGGCTAAAGAGGACGGTGGGGGCAACTCCGCGCAACAGCGCCAGCCCATCATGCCGCATAGGGCACGACGCGTGTTACCACACGCTACGGGCATGGCATACCGTTGTAGGCAATATGCCCCCCCCTAAAACCAATAGGAACGCGCGCGAATACCAAGAAAAGACTTGATTTCCGGTTAACTCAGATGTTAACTTATTAATATGCGAAATATCGTATTTTATACCACTTCATCTGGAAATTCTCCTGTACAAGAATTTCTCGATGATTTATCAGATAAACAAGCGGAAAAAGTACTTTGGGTTTTGAAAATCATCAAAGAAATGGAGAGGGTGCCCGCTTCCTATTTCAAGAAATTGGTGAATACCGATGGCATTTGGGAAGTGAGAGTGACAATTTCAGGGGATATCTTTAGAATTCTTGGATTTCTTTTAGAACATTCAATCGTACTTCTGACCAACGGGTTTCAGAAGAAAAGCCAAGAAACCCCTCGATCAGAAATCGAACTGGCAGAGAATAGGAGAAAGGAATATCTACACAGGAGGTAACTTTATGGATGATCTTGAAAAATACATCGAAAAACGGAAAAAACGGAGCAAGACTTTTGCGCATTCATTCGAGCTTGGGTATCGTGATTTCAAAATTGGGGCCATCTTGAAGCTTGCTCGCGAAGATTCTGGTTTGACCCAGGACGACGTTGCACGAAAGCTTCATACGAAGAAGACTGCGATTTCCAGAATCGAAAATCATGCTGAAGACATTAAGCTGTCAACTTTAGAACGTTTCACTCATGCTATTGGAAAAGAGCTTAAACTTCAAGTCGTCTGAACGAAGAAAAAGGAAGACCGCGCGCGAAAAAACTAAAAACGGGGTGGTCATACAGCTTTGATGACACCAAACATTCCGAGAAAGAACAAAGGACACTTGCACTGGGAAAAACATTTGATGAAAGATTATTGTCCATCACATTCACCATACGGCACAATAGGATCAGACCAATTTCAGCAAGAGACATGTCCAGGAAGGAGCGGAAAACTTATGAAGAAAATGCTAAAGAAGATTCCACAATTTAAAAACGAAGACGCTGAAAGAGATTTCTGGGCAAAAGCGGACACTTCCGAGTATTTCGACATGTCCAAACCTAAAAGGGTTATTCTTCCGAACTTGAAGCCATCAACGGAGAAAATATTTTTAAGGCTGCATGCGAACCTTTTATACAGAATAAAATCTGTAGCCAACAAAAACGATATCCCCTATCAATCGTACATGAAATTAATTCTTTCAGATAAAATCCAGGAATTATTTCATTTGCCCATGAAGGCCGCCACCGTCCATGGTGGCGGCACAAAGGTAGGCAGGGGGTAACCCCAGCTAACAGTATTATCCAGTCAACCGCATTTGGTCGACGCGTGTTACCACACGCTACGGGCGTGGCGCGGCCGTTGTTGCGGCTCATTGCCGCTTGTCAATATATAGAGAAGGGCGCAAGGATGCGCACAATCAATCCGGTGTTCCGTCACCGCGTGCTTACGGGGACATGGTTTCAGCGGTCCTGCCGTTGAGGGTATGAAGCTCCCCGGACACTGCGCCGTAGTTCCATGAGAAAGGAACGGGAAGCGAACCGCAAGGAACGCATCCTTCTGAGAGTTTCACAATCGGATAAGGCGTCCGCACCGTCTGTAATGGTCAACACATGTGAATGCGGTCAACTGTCGTCACGCGCAGGAGCGAAAGGAACTGACACGCTCGAACCAAAACGGTACCAGAGGCGAGGCCGCCGACTATCAACGGGAAACCGGCACGGACAAGAGAAAGGCCTCTCGGCAGACAACGCAGACCTTCCACAGACAAAGGATTGACAGGCTGGACAACGAGTAACCCTGCGACTTTCGCCCTTACTCAAGGGCAAGCCGTCCGAAAGGTGGGCTGACGGAAGCGCGGGTGGAGAAGACGAAAGAAGCGAACGGGCTGTGTAGCGCAGTTCATAGGGATTGAGGGCCCTTGCCGGGCCTGACATCATCCTTTCCGTGAGGGTGCCCGCCTCTTTCCAGAGGCGAGGCAGGCTGACGTTCGTCTGGTGCTTCGTTGCGAGAGAATGTGAAGAACCGCTTGTAGGGAGGAAAGCAAATGAAGACTGTCCCCTGGACAGTTTATGCGCCTACCCGCCTGAAGCAACACTGGACTCCGGACGGCATTGACAGATGAATCGCCGAGAACTTGTCGAAAGCGTAGGAATGTCGTCGAAACCAGGAGGGAGTCGTTGGCCTGGGACGAGTCTGGAGGAAACCTGTTTACTGTCCAGATGGCGACCGGCATGAAGGCGGCGTGAACTTGGCATAGGCTTGTGCGTGGAACGTGGGAACCTGTCGCACCGATGCAAAAGGAGCGGTTCAAGTGGAAGCCCCACAAGAATTTGAGTACTGATGCGGGGCACAGGGACAGACCGGAGCGTAGTAGCGAAGAGGCCTCTGTAATGGGGGTGGAGCGAAGGTCTCCGGGTCATTGATGCTTAAGAAATGGACCAACCAGTAATGGGAGGAGTCTTTGGAAGAAGCAAAACCGTTTGCGATATCCAAACGGGCGGTGTGGAACGCATATAAGAAGGTGAGAGCCAATCACGGTGCAGCCGGGATTGATGAGGTATCGATTGAGGTGTTTGAGAAGGATATGAAAGACAACCTTTACAAACTCTGGAATCGGATGGCTTCAGGCTCGTACTTTCCGCCAGCGGTAATGGCTGTGCCGATACCGAAGAAGAGCGGAGGTACGAGAGTCCTGGGAGTGCCGACAGTAGCTGACCGAGTTGCTCAGATGGTGGCGAAGGAGTTCTTAGAGCCGATAGTGGAAAAGCACTTTCATAAGGACTCTTACGGATATCGTCCTGGCAAATCGGCGCATGAAGCACTCGCCGAAACGCGGAAGCGCTGTTGGCGCTATGATTGGGTGCTTGAATTCGACATACGGGGATTGTTCGACAACATCGACCATGAACTACTGATGCGTGCGGTGCGGAAGCACACGGATAACCGATGGGTCATTCTCTACATAGAACGATGGCTTAAGGCGCCGATGCAGGCCGCGGGCGGTGAACTTGTCTCACGAGGAAAGGGAACTCCGCAAGGGGGGTGTTATCAGTCCTTTGCTGGCGAACCTGTTCCTGCACTATGTATTTGACGTGTGGATGGTGAGGCACAGTCCGCAAACGCCATGGGCGCGATACGCGGATGATGGTTTGGTGCATTGCCGGAGCAGGGAGGAAGCGGAGCAATTGCTGCAACGCTTGAAAGAGCGTTTTAAGGTGTGCGGTCTTGAGCTTCATCCCGACAAGACGGGGTTTGCCTATTGTAAGGATGATGACCGACGGGAGGAACACCCGGAAATGTCGTTCGACTTTCTGAGTTATACCTTTCGGCCAAAAAGGGCGAGGAATTGGCGAGGAAAGTTTTTTGTCAGTTTTCTGCCTGCCATAAGCAATGAGGCTGCAAAAGCATTGCGCCGCGAAATCCATGATTGGCGTATGCACCTCAAGCCTGATAAGTCGATTGAGGACCTTTCTCGAATGTTCAACCCATGTATCCGGGGTTGGATTAACTACTATGGACGCTTTTACCAGTCACAGTTGTATGCGGTTCTACGCTACTTGAATAGAGCGCTTGTCCATTGGGTACGCAGGAAATTTAAACGGTATGAAACCCATCGTCGAAATGCGGAACACTGGCTGGGCCGATTGGCGCAGCGTGAACCGCATTTGTTTGCGCACTGGCAGATGGGGATAGTACCGACGGTTAAATGATGGGAGCCGTATGAGCCGAGAGGTTCACGTCCGGTTCTGGGAGCAGCGAGGGGGGAGGTTCCTCTCGTTGACTCACTTTGTCGTAGCCGGAAGGACCCGCGAAACACTCGAAAACCAGGCCCTGCCCGCCATACGGGCGTTTCTGATGAAACGGGGACTGTTATTGTTGGCGGAGAAGACACGCATCGTCAACATACGCGAAGGATTTGAGTTTCTCGGGCAACACCTGAGAAAGTATGATAACGGCAAGCTTATCACCAAACCGGCATCGGGCTCCCTTCGAAAGATACAGGACGCGGTGACGGAAATACTCAAATCACATGACGCGGGTTCCGTGTATTCAATGATACGGCGGTTGAACCAGATACTACGGGGATACTGCAATTACCACAGGAGCTCATGCGCGAGCAGAATGTTTGGGCGATTGGACAGTTGGATGTACGGCGCAATCCGGCAATGGCTCCATGGCCGTCACCCGAACAAGGGGCGGCGATGGATGCTGAGGAAATACTACCGGTCGCGGAATGGCTACCGGTGGATATTTCACGCCAAGCGTACGAATGAAAACGGGAGGACAGCGATCCTGGATTTGCAGCAGGCCAGCATGATAAGCATTATCCGGCACGTGAAAATACGGTCTGAGGCGAATCCGTATGATCCCGCCTGGACAGATTACTTTGCAGATCGCAAGAGGAATAAGCGATATTGTAATCCGGACCGGCGCTTTATCGAGGAGTGTGGGCCGTCCCATGACAGGGATTGCCTTTGAAGTGCTTGAGCCGTATGAGCAGAAACCATCATGTACGGTTCTGAGGGCTATCTATTACCCACAAACATACGGTCATTTCACCGGCTGAGTCCATTTCTCGATAGCTTTTGATGATTCACGTTTCCATTTTTCTATCTTGGTCCTCAGCTTCCGCATATTTTTAATTGCTTTTCTACAGAATCTTGCCTGTGCCTCAGACAGACATTTTGTGATCGTTTTTTTGTTTTCTTTCCTAGTCCATATATAATAAGGGCCATGCCAATTCTTTTTGTCGTCGGCACAACAGCAGCCTCTTTTACCGCACGGACCATACCTCTTCATGATCGTTCCTGTTAAGATATAGTCCAACCCTGCGATTTGATTCTTTTCTGTTTTCACGACATCCCTCTTTATGGTATCTTAAAGTATAATATACTTAAAGACAACAACATGGGGTAGTCATGAAAGACTCGTGGACAAGTAATGAGTTCTTTTCCGTGGATCTCGGTGATGAGCGACTGAATAAACGATTGTCAATGCTTTCCCATAGGTTTACACAATCACCGCTCAGCCCAATAAATCAGGCATGTGAAAATTGGTCCGAGATAAAAGCGGCGTAGTAATTTTTAAAACCTTTTTATTGCTTTTTATTATAACTCTAATTATATTATAATTATACATTAATTATGAATAAGATTGAATTTATCTGGGATGAAAAGAAAGCAGAATTAAATTACAAGAAACATGGGGTCACCTTTAACGAAGCTGTGACGGTTTTTTATGATGAGTTCGCAACAGAATATTTTGATGAGGAGCATTCTGATGATGAAGACAGGTATTTGCTTCTTGGCATTAGTTCTCAGTTACGAACCCTTATCGTTTGCTATTGTTCACGAGAAAACAACAAGGTGATCCGAATCATATCGGCTCGAAAAGCAACAAAAAATGAATCAAAATACTATAGGAGGTTCCCAAATGAAAGATGAATATGATTTCTCAAAGATGAAGGGCAGAAAGAACCCGTATGCCCAGCTTCTTAAGCAGCAAATTACGATTAGGATCAATAAAAATGCTCTGGGCTATTTCAAGGATCTTTCTACAGAGATTGGTGTCCCCTACCAGAACCTGATTGATTCCTATTTAACAGATTGTGCCACGCATCACCGTAAGCTTCAAATGAAATGGGCATAAAGAATTAAACGATCCAAAGAGTCGCCATTCCTGACGACGAAGCGCCATGAAAAGGTAAAGGCAGCGGGGCAACTCCGCGCAACACTATGGATTCTTTCTGAAATGGTTACCTCTTTAATTGTCTTTTTTATATTTTTTACATTTATTTCTTTTTGTTTTTCTCAAGAACCGTCGACTTTCAGAGCTGTTTCTTCGGACATAATTATTATGCCTTTCTCATATCCCACGCAAGGCCTTTCCAAATATTTCAAGCCAAACTGGGGTGGGGTCGGATTTGGGTTTGATTATTTCTGGTCCAAACATCGTGGCCTGGTTTGTGATGCAATGTTATACGAACAAAGTTCACCGACCCAACCATTTTCATCTGGAGAAAATTGGGTAAAAGACCATAATGTTATACTACTTAATTTAAACGCTAATTATTCATTTTTAATTTTAAATTCAAATAAACCCTATTTCTATCCCTACACTGGACTTGGCGTCGGATGGTTGAAAACGAATGGAATAGACTCATTCGCTAACCATAACACATAAGAAACGCGATGCGCAGTATGACCATAAAAACAACTCTCGGAGCAAGTGCAACCAGGCGCACGCGCCAAACTCTGATAATTCTTTTTCTCGCCATGGCATTTTTTGCCACAGTCATGCATCACCAGGCAAAGAGCAGCGCCAAAATTGTCAAAAAATATTCATCCGCAACTATGGCCCTCAGGACAATAATCCAGACAACAAATCCGCGCGTCATAGGATTTGGTGAGTTCCACCAGCAGGAGGACACCAGCGGCATTCCCTCTGCCCTGAAACTGTTCACCGACTCTCTGCTTCCGGAGCTTGCGACAATTACTTCAGACCTCATCATTGAGACCTGGATGCCTGAGGGAGACTGCGGCGAAGCAGAGGAGCAGGTTGTGGAAGATATTCAGGAGACTATCAAGCGTCCTGAAACCACGGTGAACGAAGTTGAGGCGCTTATTCTAAAGGCGGCTGATCTAGGGGTTCAGCCCCATATTCTAGAATTGTCATGCGAAAATTACAAAAAGCTCCAGGAGTCGGACACAAGCGTTGATTACGACACGCTCCTTGCCATGATTCCCCGGCAGATAGAGGAAAAGTGCGCGGTCATTCTTGGGTCCAGACTGGACAGCTCTTCCCTGGCGCCTTTGATCGCGATTTACGGCGGTGCGCTGCACAACGACATTGCACCTGATTCTGGCATGGGCAACGCCGCATTTGGCCCTGCGCTAAAGAAAATGACAAAGGGCAAGTATGTGGAAGTCGATGTTTTTGTGCCTGAATTTATTGCCAGCGACGAGGAGTACCGGAAAGAGACGTGGTTTCCGGCATATCAGAAAAACGCGGGTCCTGATAGCGTGATTCTATTCAGGCCAGGCCCGGACAGGTTTGTTATCATTCTGCGTACAACAGGCAACCCTGCGGTCAAATAGAGAAGAAAATTTATTTTCTATAAAGGTTTGCGGTGGATATGAATGGCGCTGAAGGTGAAAAATGTTTATTTTTAGCATAGAGGGAAATATGTCAAAGAAAGCATTGTTCAAAAGAATTTCAACCAGACTTAAGAATATGGGCGCAAACAAGGTTGGTATTTTCGGTTCATATGCCAGAGGAGAGGACAATAAAAAGAGCGACATTGATGTTCTTGTTCATTTTAAGAATAGAAAAAGCCTTCTTCAAATGGTGGAAATAGAACAGGCGCTTTCCGAGGAACTTGGCATAAAAGTCGATCTTCTCACAGAACAAGCCATAAGCCCTTATTTGATCGATCGAATAAAGAAGGAAACAATACCAGTCTAGAATCCCGATGAAAAAAGACGATAGCGTTTATATTCAGCATATGCTGGACGCCATTAAACGGGTTGAAGAATACATCGGCGGGACTGATAATTCAGGTTTCTGTGGCAATAAAATGCTACAAGCCGCCGTATGCAGGGAGATTGAAATTATCGGCGAGGCATCAAAGCATCTTTCAAGGGGCTTTAAGGCGAAACACCCGGACATTCCCTGGAAGGCGATAGCCGGTATGCGGGACAAGCTGATTCATGATTATTTTGGCATTGACTACAATGCGGTTTGGGACACGGCGATCAAAGATATTCCGTTTTTACGATCATTGCTTTTAAAACCTGTCTAATAATTATTCCCCAAGCTTTTGTTACCATGAGCGCTGTCTTGAAAGCCGCTCAAACAACAATTTCATCTTCCGCTTTCGCGACCAATTTTCCGTCCGTATTTCCGAACCGTACAAATACCCCTTGAAGGCCCTGGCAAAGGCCTTGTCCAAAGCATCGGCCCTATTGAGAAGTTTTGCCAAGTCGCGCAGGGTTTTTGGTATGTCTTTGTTTTTAAAAGATGCGGATTGGGTTTCCACTTCAATTGCTTTGAAGGCCAGGTAATGTACCCGGATGTCAAAATACAGCTTGAATAGATCGAATTCGTTTCTATTTTTCGCGGGTGTAATTTTCGCGAGTACGGCCCTGGCTTTGCTGACATTAGAGAGTACACCGGCAATGGCCCGATTGTCACTGGTTTTGCTCTGCGTCAACCAGGTGGGGTCGGAAAAGAGGGCTTCGCGGAAAGCACGCGCAGCAGGTGGTGTGAGATTGAACCGCTCCTGCGCATAGTTTTCAGCAAAGGTCGAGGGGTCCAGAGGACTGTCCTGGTTTATGGCAGTGACAAAAGCAGCCAGCAGCAGGTGGCATCCTTTTAACGGAAACACGCGGCGTATAGTGTGCATTTCAATGGGTTCGTAATCAGCGGCCCACTCAAAACCGTATATGCCTGAGGTTGACCACGATGTGAGAATGACGCCTTTATATCCGGTACGGCGAGCATAAGGGATAAAATCACTGAAATTACGCAAATGTTTTTCATAGCTGACAAGGAAATGATCATCAGGGTGCGAACGGAGCGCGGGTGCGCCCCAGAATTCAAGACCTGTTTTTAGCAGTGGCGCCGGGTCGCCAAAATGATCCATGGCCCAGCCGTAATTCCAGTCAACCAGTACAATATCTTTGGGCAGGTCAGCGGCAGCTTCGGGGTGGGCCAAAAGCATGTCGGCCCAAATAATCGGCCTGCGGCCCAGATCCTTGACTATTTTGCACATAACCTTGACATAGTCGACAAACAGTTTTGATTTTCCTTTTTTTAAGGCTTTGGCGGAGCAGTCCGGGCATTTACCGAGCAGATAGGTTTCGTCGCAGCCAATGTGCAGATATTTCGAGTCGTGGGTTTTGCAGAGTTCGGCAAAAAGGTCGGAGAAAAGTTCGGCTGCCTGGCCGGGTTTCAGTGGACAAAGCTGGCAGATGTCTTTTTTGTCCTCGCGGAGCGCGGCGTATCGCGTGTGGCGGAGAATATATTCCACATGGCCGAAACATTGTTGGAGCGGGATGACGTCGAGGTTGAGCTTAGTGCAATGGTTTAAGAAATCATTGACCTCTTTAGGCGTATATGCGTTTGCAGACGGAATTATCGGGTGCTTTTGAAAGGGGTAGCTGGCCTCCCACTCCATTATCAACGTATTCAGGCCAAAATCTTTGATTTTGCGGGCCATTTCTTTCAGGGCATTGAGTGTCATGACTTGGATACGAAGGTCAAGATGAAATCCACGGACTGAAAAAGTGGAGGTTTGGGGGGGCATGGTACAGTTCCTTTTAAGAAGATTTTTATAAACGGTTGACCATTGGTTTCTCTCAAGAACCCGCTGTAAATATAAGATATTTGAGTTCAGGCTGGATATGGATTGACGCAAGGGATGGAAGACCCGGTAAGAGGTACGAGGCTATTTAACTATCACCATTTTCTTTGTTTTCAGATACTTATCGCCGATATTGATTCGGTATACATAGACCCCTGATGCCACATATCTTCCATTGTTCGCCTTGCCATTCCATGCAACCTTGTACCTGTTTGGC
>MFYT01000035.1:0-1744 GCA_001789205.1 Candidatus Raymondbacteria bacterium RIFOXYA2_FULL_49_16
ACCCAGCAGGGACTTGCACCCCGCAAGAAATGGCAGACTTGCGCTCTATATAAAACAGCGCCTACTTCTTGGCGCACCACAATTCACCCGCTTCGATATAATACAAAGCTTTTTTCATCATATTTCTTGGCTTCAAAAGGCCAATGAGGAGGAATACATGTTTTCAAAAAATCTGAAAACAGCATTAAAGCTGGTCCTGAACACGGCAATCATCGCATCATTCCTGTTCATGGTTCTGCGCTGTGCAGATCCTGACCGGAACCCAGTGGCTCCAGCCCCGTTCCACGATCAGAATCTTGACGATGAAAACAGCCTGGGAAGGCTTATTGGCAAAACCGCGATCTTCTTCGTTGGCACACGTACTCCCCTCAGCGCCGCGGACCAGATAATAAAAAATCGATTGGATACCATGGGTTTTGCGGTAACCCTGAAAAACGACGATAGCGCTGCTCCCCGCGACACCTCCTATTCTCTTATCATTATCAGCGCCACAGTCGACCCGCTCAATATCGGCGGTATATACCGGAACACCGGACGGCCTGTGCTGTGCATGGAAAACCAGTTGTACGACGACTTTGGCATGACCGGTCCCGGCGACTTTGGCGTACGCAGCAGCAAAACAACGCTAAAAATCATTGATTCCACAAATCAGATGGCGTGCGACCTGAGCGGTACGGTTACCATTGCGACAACCGGTGAACGGGTCTGCTGGGGAAAACCCAATGGCAATGCGATCGCCATCGCATCCCATACGTCAATCGCTGACACGCTGGGCATCTTCGGATATGAAAAGAGCGCTTCAATGGTTGGTGTCACGGCCAAAGCGCGGCGCGCGGGTTTCTTTTTCGAGGATTCAACGGTCCTGAACGTATCCGGCGACGGTATGGCCCTTTTTCAGGGCGTTGTTGTATGGACTGTTGGCGCAGCCAGCCTGAATAATTATCCCACAATCACCCTTTCAACACCGGCGAACAATTCAAAGTATAAACTATGCGACAGCGTTGTATGTGTTGCCACTGCCGCTGACGTTGACGGTGTAATTAAATGCGTTAATTTCTATCATTCTGATTCAGTGCTTCTTGCGTCGGATTCAAGCAGTCCCTATCGCTATGCCTGGAAACCTCTCACCACGCCTGGCACCTACGTGATTAAGGCAATTGCCTTTGACGACAGCCTTGACCAGACAATCGCGGCATCCACCCCTACGGTCATTATCCGGAACGCCATACCCTCTATTACGCTCTCAATTCCCAAGAACAATACGACATACAGCCTGAACGACAGCATCAGCATTACCGCCGCGGTTCGGGACACCGATGGCACAATCCAGAAGGTCGAATTTTACGCGAACGACTCACTTTTGGCGACCGACTCTTCGGCACAATCACAATCTGCTGATACGGCTGTTTTTGTATGGAAGAACATCCCGGCCGGAACCTATGTTGTCAAGGCCAAGGTAACGGACGACTACGATTCTTCAAAAACATCCTCAATCGCTACCATTAAAGTAAGAAATAAAATACCTTCCATATCACTGAAGACTCCGGTAAACAAAGCCACCTATGCAATCGACGACAGCATAATTATAACCGTTGCCGTGAAAGACACTGACGGTACTATCCAAAAAGTTGAATTCTATTCCAACGATTCGCTCTTAGGTACAGATTCATCCGCACAGACCCAGTCAACTGACACAGCTGTCCTGGTCTGGCATAGCGTTGTTGCTGGAACATACGCTATTAAG
>MFYT01000035.1:1756-2298 GCA_001789205.1 Candidatus Raymondbacteria bacterium RIFOXYA2_FULL_49_16
CTTCAACCATCGCGACGGTAACAGTCAGAAACAAGATCCCGTACATTGCACTGAAAACACCGGTAAATAAGGCAATATACGCAATTGGCGACAGCATCATTCTGACTGCTGCGGTAAAAGACACTGACGGGACAATCCAGAAGATTGAGTTCTACTCTAATGACTCGCTCCTGGGTACTGATTCATCAGCTCAGACGCAGTCAACGGATACGGCTGTGCTGGTCTGGCACAGTGTTGTGGCTGGTGTATATGCCATCAAGGCTGTGGTGACTGATAATGACGACAGTGCAAAGACATCGACAATTGCTACGGTTACTGTCAGGAACAAAACACCCTATATTGCGCTGAAGACACCGTTGAACAAGGCTACCTATGCTATTGACGATAGCATCATTATTACTGCCGCAGTGAAAGATACTGACGGTACTATCCAGAAGATTGAGTTCTATGCAAATGACTCGCTCTTAGGTACAGATTCATCCGCACAGACCCAGTCAACTGACACAGCTGTCCTGGTCTGGCATAGCGTTGTTGCTGGAACA
>MFYT01000035.1:2394-2835 GCA_001789205.1 Candidatus Raymondbacteria bacterium RIFOXYA2_FULL_49_16
GAAGATCGAGTTCTACTCTAATGACTCACTCCTGGGTACTGATTCATCCGCGCAGACCCAGTCAACTGACACAGCTGTCCTGGTCTGGCACAATGTTGTCGCAGGTATTTGTTCAATCAAAGCTGTCGTGACAGACAATGACGACAGCGCAAAGACCTCAACAATCGCGGTCGTCACAGTCAGGAACAAGATACCGTCGATCTCGCTAAAAACACCGCTGAACAATGCCACGTATGCCATTGACGACAGCATCATTATTACAGCTGCTGTGAAGGACACTGACGGCACAATCCAGAAGGTCGAGTTCTACGCAAACGACTCGCTCCTGGGTACTGACTCGTCCGCGCAGACGCAGTCGACTGATACTGCGGTCCTGGTATGGCACAATGTGATTGGCGGCACCTATGCTATCAAGGCTGTGGTGACTGACAATGACGACAG
>MFYT01000035.1:2864-14574 GCA_001789205.1 Candidatus Raymondbacteria bacterium RIFOXYA2_FULL_49_16
ACAATGACGACAGCGCAAAAACCTCGACTGTGGCCACTGTAACGGTTAGGAACAAGATCCCAACCGTGTCACTCAAGACGCCGCTGGCCAATGCCACCTACGGCATTGACGATAGCATCATTATCTCAGCTGCGGCAAAAGACACGGACGGCACCATCCAAAAGGTCGAGTTCTACGTGAATGACTCGCTCCTGGGTACGGATTCCTCGGCACAGACTCAATCCGCCGATACCGCTGTACTGGTCTGGCACAATGTAGTTGTAGGTTCCTATGTCTTCAAGGCCGTGGTGACCGACAATGACGATAGCGCAAAGACCTCGGCAACTGTCAGCGTCACAGTACGCAACAAACTGCCCTACGTGAAGATCGCCACGCCTACGAACAATCAGGTCTTTGTACTTGGCGATAGTATTGAAGTCACGGTCACGGCCAATGATTCTGACGGTTCAATCACGTGTGTGCAGATCTACCGCGATACTGTACTGCTCAAGACCGATTCGAGTTCGCCTTATAGTTACACCTTCAGCAATGCCCAGCCCGACACCTACAATCTGACCGCTGTTGCATGGGACAATGATGATTCGAGCAAAACGTCCGCGCAGGTCAAGGCCACTCTCCGGAACAAACTGCCGGTTGTGACGCTGATCAGCCCAACAGTGGGCAGCTCGTACAAAACCTCGGACAGCATCCCGCTTTCCGCGACAGCAACCGACAGCGATGGTGTCATTACATGTGTGCAGTTCTACTGGGATACAACGCTCATTGCGACCGATTCGAGTTCGCCCTATGAGTTTACCTGGAAGGACAGCATCCCATACGGGACACACGCGATCAAGGCCATTGCCTGGGACACCAGCGATGGCAGCAAGACCGCGAGCATCAACCTGACCATTGCCAACGATCCGCCGCCCACAGCGGTCGCGGTCTCGGCGCCGTCGAACATTCAGGCTGACGGTATGACACTCGACTGGTCCCAGAACAGCGAGGCTGATTTTGAATCGTACCGGATCTACTATGGAACCTCCGCGGACATCGACACCAGCAATACGCTTGCCGCGACCATTACAAACAAGTATGTGACCAGCTACGTGCTGTCAGGGCTCACAGGGAGTACGACCTATTTCATCAAGATATTCGTCTTTGATGAGGCTACCCAGTTTACCGGTAGCAATGAGGTCAACGGCTCCACACCCTAAAACCACGGGTCTCATTAGTCTCAAATACCAAGGCTTGCCGGGCGCACACCCGGCAGGCCCTTTTTTTTATTATATTATACACCCATGAAATTCAGCGCAACAGACTGGTCATTCCTGGCACGGGTAAATGATCCTGCTGCCTACTACGGCAGCCTTGGTGAGGCCGGATACCAGGGAGTGGAACTTGTCGATGCTGCGCGTTATTCCCTGGTGCGCAGCGCAGGCCTTTCCATTGTCAACATAGCAGCGCCGGGCAGGGAGATAGGCATGAACCGCCTTGAACATCAATTGGAATTGCTCCCTCGCATCAGAGAAGTCATTGACAGCGCTGCGGCAAATAAGATTGAGCAGGTGGTTGTATTCAGTGGCAGCAGAGCCGGCCTCTCAGATGCCATGGGCGTTGAAAACTGTGCGCGTGGATTTGAAGAGTTGATACCCCATGCGGCAAAGAACAGGGTGACGCTCTGTCTGGAGATGATGAACAGCATAGACCACAAGGATTATCAGGCAGACGGCGGCGAATTCGGGTTTGCCCTGGCAAAAAAAATCAATTCACCCTGGTTCAAAGTCCTTTACGACCTATATCATATGCACCGGATGAACGAACCCCTGCTCGACGATCTCACAGCCAACATGGCATTGGTCGGCCACCTCCATATTGCCGGTCTACCAGACCGCAGTCAGCCAACGGTGGAAGGTGAAATCCCCTATGGGTGCCTGGTACCTGGCATTGTGGCTGCCGGATACAGTGGTTACTGGGGTATGGAATTTGTTCCCCGGGGCGACAGCATCGCGGAACTGGTTCAGGCCCGCGAAACAATAGAGCAGTGCGCGAAACACACGGCATGATCACTCTCCTCTACGAAGACTCTGACATTATCGCTGTTGAAAAACCCGAGGGCATTGCCGCCATTCCAGAGCGCAAACAAGAGGCCGAAAATCTTCTGGCCCTTGTCTCAAAACAATGCAACACCCGCCTTTTTATTGTCCATAGAATCGACAAGGAGGTCAGCGGTGTCATGCTCTTTGCGAAAAATGCTGCCGCACACAAGATAGTGAACGACCAGTTTGCAGAAAGAAAAGTTAAAAAACTGTACCAGGCGCTGCTTTTAGGAAATGTGGTTCAGGAACAACAAACTATAAAACGGTCTATTCGCCAATTCGGATCGGGCCGGATGGGTGTGGATGATGCCAAGGGAAAGCCGTGTACTACCAATATGCGAGTGATAAAAAGGTGTGACTCCGCCACCCTTGTTGAGGCAAGCCCGGTGACCGGCAGACGCCATCAGATCAGGGTCCACTTTTACAGCATTGGCCACCCGGTTGCGGGCGATCTTCGATATGGCGACAGAAACATCCAGTCGCTCTGGCCCCGACTCATGCTGCACGCATGTAGCATTGGTTTCACCCTGCCTTCGGGAAAGCCCCTGGTTGTCGAATCTCCCCTGTCCTCTTCGTTCGAAGAGGCTCTTGCAGCTAAATGCTGTATTCAACAAGAGAAAATTCCAAATTAAATAATCCCTTGCAATTTTAATCAATACTTTATATCTTATATCTAGACAGTCTAGACAGTCTAGACAGACAAAGGGGGTCATATGAATAGTGCCTGGCAGCTTCAGGAGGCGAAAAACAAATTCAGCGAAGTCGTCGAACAGGCGCTGAACAACGGCCCGCAGCAGATAACGCGCCATGGCCGAAAAACCGCGGTAGTGCTTTCCTTTGGAGAGTATCAGAAGATCCGGGGACAAAAGGGAACAATCACCGATTTTTTCAGGAACTGCCCGGTACACGATATTGCGTTTGAAAGGGCCCATGATTATCCCCGCCAGGTAGAACTGTGAAGTACCTCCTCGATACATGTGTGGTCTCGGAATTGATAAAAAAAAATCCTGAAAAAAAAGTCGTTACCTGGATTGAAGAATGCCCGGAAGACGCATTGTATTTATGCGTCATAACGCTGGGTGAAATTCAGAAAGGTATTGCCAAACTAAAGGATCCGAATAAAAAACATTTACTCCAGGCATGGCTCGATGCAGATCTGCGGGAGCGTTTTAACGGAAGAATCCTTGTCGTTAATGAGGATACTGCACTTACCTGGGGTCAAATCCTGGGGGAAAACGAATTACAAGGCCGTCCTCTTCAAACTATTGACAGTTTAATTGGCGCGGTTGCGCTGACAAACAATCTTACCGTTGTAACGCGGGACATAAACGACATAGAAAAAACCGGCGCACGGGTCCTGAATCCTTGGTTATAGCCCAGCACTTTCCATCACCTGCTCGTTGGCCGGCTAAATACTGTAGTCAATCTCCCTGATACCCGCCACGTTGTACTGTAACAAGTCGTCGAGTGATATCCCCTTTAAAACATTGGTCTGCGCGTCGTGCATTTTTTTCCACACAATACGCGAAAGGCAGTCAGTTGACTTGCCACATTTTTTGCGATCTTCGACGCAGGTGACCGGACTGAGCGAACCTTCGAGCGCTGAGACGATCTCGAGAAGCGTGATGGTTTCAGTGCTTTTCTTGAGCACAAATCCGCCGTCCTTGCCGCGATGGGTCTCGATAAGGCCCTTGGCTTTAAGCGCTGAAAGGATGTTTTCGAGATAGCCGAGTGAAATATGCTGCGCCTGGGCAATTTCCCGCCGTTTCACCGGACCCGACCCCTGTCGTCCGGCTATCTCGATCATGGCGCGCATGCCATATCTGCACCGCGTTGACAGTTTCATACATTTGCCAGCGCTGCTTCGAGCGCCCCTGTGATATCGTCAATATGTTCAAGCCCTATGGAAAGACGGATCAGATCTTCAGAAAGTCCGCTTGCTGCCCGCTGTTCCTCTGAAAGCTGGGAATGCGAGGTGCTGGCAGGATGGAGTATAAGGCTCTTAGCGTCCCCAACATTTGCCAGATGCGAGAAAAGCGTGATGTTGTCGATGACCTTCACTGCAGCCTGATACCCGCCTTTGAGGCCAAAGACCACCATGCCGCCAAAACCCTTGGAAAGATATTTGGATGCAACCGCGTACGAAGGATCGTCGGTTAGTCCAGGGTATCTGACCCAGGCCACTTGTTTATGGGCTTTGAGAAAACAGGCCGCAGCCAGAGCATTGTCGCAGTGGCGCTGCATGCGCAACGGAAGGGTTTCGATGCCCTGGAGAAAAATCCACGCATTGTCCGGTGAAATACACGCGCCAAGATTGCGCAGAGGCACGGTCCTCAGACGCAGAGCAAAGGCTATTGGCGCCAGCGGAGCGGGAAGATCGTGCGCCCATTTGAGGCCATGGTAGTTCTGGTCCGGCTCGTTGAAAAGGGAAAACTTGGGATCTTTCCAGTCAAACTTGCCTGAATCGACCACTATGCCGCCAATGGCAACCCCATGACCTCCCATCCACTTGGTGAGAGAATTTATGACAATGTCTGCTCCATGCTCGATTACGCGCAAAAGATAGGGTGTGGTAAAAGTTGCATCAACAACCAGAGGCAGATGGTGTTTTTTTGCCACCTGGGCAATGGCCCGGATATCAGTAAAATCGAGGACAGGATTGCCTATTGTTTCAATAAATATAAGCTTGGTTTTTTCTGTGATGGCTTTCTCGAACGAGGCAGGATCTTTATTATCGACAAAGCGGGTAGTAATACCAAACTGCGGCAAAATAGCATCGAACATGGTATAGGTGCCGCCATAGAGATTGCTCGCTGAAACTATTTCGTCCCCTGCTTTGGCAATGGTAATGACTGTGTTGTGGATTGCCGCTGTTCCTGAAGCCAGGGCAACTGCCGCGGCGCCGCCTTCGAGCTGCGCCACCCGCTGTTCAAGCACATCGTGGGTGGGATTCATAAGGCGGGTATAGATGTTTCCAAGCTCTTTTAAAGCAAAGAGGTTTGCCGCGTGCTCGGTATTTTTAAAAACATATGAACTGGTTCGATGGATTGGAACTCCTCGTGAAAGAGTTGCCGGGTCAGGAACCTGGCCAGCATGCAAAGCCAATGTCTCAAATTTGTACTTGTTAAAATCCATCGATCCTCCTTATGTGTATTAACTTGGTAAACAATATATATATATCTGAATTTAAAGTCAATACATATTATTATTTTTCTTTTGTTTATTATTTTGCTTGACTTTAAATAGATTAAAACATATATTGTTAATGAAATTAGTGTACTTTAAAATTCAGGGGTTTTGTGGAACAGCTGATTGTTGAAAAACAAATCCTGGAACTTGGCCTGGATAAAAACCAGGTCATTGTACTCGATTCAGGAAAATCCTTTGGCCCCATTTCCATTGCATATGAAATAATCGGTACCCTGAACGAGAAAAAAGACAACGCGATCCTAATCTGCCACGCACTTTCCGGCGATTCCCATGTTGCGGGCAAATACGCACTCGAAGATAAAAAACCCGGCTGGTGGGATGTCATGGTTGGACCGGGAAAGCCCTTTGATACAGACACCTACTGTATCATCTGCTCAAATACCTTGGGAGGCTGCAGAGGGACCACGGGTCCGGCAAGCATTAATCCGGTCACTGAAAAACCCTATGCCCTCGACTTCCCGGTCATTACCATAAACGATATGGTCAAAGTCCAGAAGCTTCTGATCGACCATCTTGGCATTCAGCAGCTCTATTGTGTTGCAGGTGGGTCAATGGGCGGCATGCAGGCCCTTGCCTGGATCATAAATTTTCCATCCATGGTACGCTCTGCTGCCATTATCGCGTCTGCGGCCTATACCTCCTCTCTGGGCATAGCATTCGATAAAGTGGGCCGTAATGCAATCATGTCTGACCCCAATTTCGGCAGCGGTGATTACTACGGCCGTACCTTGCCCCGCCACGGCCTTGCCATTGCCCGGATGATCGGTCATATAACGTATCTGTCCGACGAATCAATGCGTAAAAAATTTTCGCGCAGCCTGCAGGACAAGGACGAACTTTCATTTGAATTGTCAGACGACTTTGCCGTGGAGAGTTATCTGGAATACCAGGGCGGCTCCTTTGTCCAGCGTTTTGATGCGAATTCCTATCTCTATGTTACCAAAGCAATGGACTATTTCGACCTTCCTGGCAAATACGGGTCGCTCGAAAAAGCGCTGAAGGATGTCACTGCCCGTATGCTCGTGGTCTCCTTCACCTCAGACTGGCTCTTTCCCACCTACCAGTCGGTCGAAATTGTCAAAGCGCTCATGAAAAACCGCAAGGATGTCTCTTTCTGCGAGATACAATCATCCGCGGGCCACGATGCCTTTCTTCTTGAATTCGAGAAACTGGGACGTATACTACAGAGTTTTCTGGGCAATGGAAGGACCGGCTCATGATACCCAACATTGCGCATGCAATTATTCTCGGTCTCGTCTCTGAGAAAAGCTCGGTCCTCGACCTTGGCTGCGGTTCGGGCGATCTGCTCAAAGCGCTCATCGACTCAAAACGCGCGACTGGCATGGGCGTGGAAATCGACGAAGACATGGTCACCGAATGCCTCAGAAAGGGATTGTCGGTGGTTCAGTTCAATATAAACGACGGCTTGGCTGCATATCCGGACCAGTCGTACGATTACGTGATACTAAACCAGACCCTGCAAAGCATCTATCAGACCCAGCTCCTGCTTAACGAGGCCGTACGGGTTGGTAAACGCGTGATTGTGGGAATCCCCAACTTCGCCTACTGGCGCATTCGGGCAAGTATTCTGGTGCGCGGAAAGCTGCCCATTACGCGTGTGCTGAGCCACCAATGGTACAACACACCCAACATCAGGCTCGTTACTGTGCGCGATTTCACCGAGACCGTGCGCTGCCTTGGTCTTGCCATTATTGAACACCATTATACGTGGCGGAACAGGTGCCTGCCTTTTCCCCTGAGGCTCTGTCCCAACCTGTTTGCGGACAATGCGATTTTTGTCCTTTCCCATTAAAGGAGGTGCTCCATGACGCGCATATTCAACAATCTCACAGAGACCATTGGCCAGACTCCACTGGTAAAAATAAACCGGATGGCGCCCGAAGGTGTAACCGTATTAGCCAAGCTCGAATCATTCAATCCTCTCCACAGCATCAAAGACCGTATTGGCGCGGCAATGATTACCGAGGCTGAAAAGGCGGGCCGCATCAACACGCATTCTGTCATTATTGAACCCACAAGCGGCAATACGGGAATCGCCCTTGCCTTTGTCTGCGCGGCCAAGGGATACAAGCTGGTTCTCACCATGCCCGAAACAATGAGCGTTGAACGCCGCATGCTCCTCAAAGCTCTGGGCGCGGAACTGGTGCTGACTCCGGGTGAAAAGGGCATGCGCGGCGCCGTGGAAAAAGCCGTGGAACTGGGCGCGTCAATCCCCAACAGCTTTGTACCCCAGCAATTCCAAAACGCGGCCAATCCCCAGGCGCATCGTGAGACCACGGCTATTGAAATATGGGATGATACCGACGGCTCTGTTGATATATTTGTCGCGGGTATTGGAACCGGCGGCACCATCACGGGTGTTGGGGAAGTACTCAAGCAGAAAAAACCGGATGTCAAAATCATTGGCGTGGAACCAGCGGATTCGCCGGTCCTGAGCGGCGGCACGCCAGGCCCGCACAAAATACAGGGCATTGGCGCCGGATTCATACCCGATGTACTCAATACCAAAGTATATGACGAACTCATTCAGGTCAAAAACGCCGATGCCATTGAGACCGCCCGGAACCTTGCGAAAAGCGAGGGCATACTGGCTGGGATCTCGTCGGGCGCCGCTCTCTGGGCCGCGTTACATGCGGCTTCGCGGGTTGAAAACAAGGGGAAGACGATTGTTGTTGTGCTCCCCGATACCGGAGAACGATATTTAAGTACGCCGCTTTTCAATGCGGGGTAAAACCGGTAAAAGGAGAGCTTCATGGCAGACCGTAATGCGAAAATTCACGGAAACGCGGCAGGGCGCTATTTTGTGGACACCTCCTGTTCAGCGTGCAACCTGTGCGCGGAAATAGCACCCGATAATTTCAAATTGACCAGTGACGGGACCGGCGCCATTGTCATCAAACAGCCCCAGTCGCCCGGCGAAGAAGAGATCTGCAAAGAAGCCAAAGAGAATTGTCCTTCAGAAGCCATTGGAGACAATGGGTAATTACGAATTACGAAAAATTACTCAAATCCCTGAAAAATACTGTGGTGAATAAAATACTTTTTATGGTTCGCCTGCGTTCATTCGTAATCCTTCATTCGTAATTATTCACTATATGCGCATCCATTTTTTACAGCACGTCCCCTTCGAAGGGCCCGCACCCATCATTATTTGGGCCCGCGAGCACAGGTATCCGGTAACATATACACGGTTGTTTAAAAAAGAACCTCTTCCCCCGCTTGCTGCATTTGACGCCCTGGTCATCATGGGCGGCCCAATGAGCGTGCATGATGAAAACCAATATCCATGGTTGTTGAAAGAAAAGCACTTTATTGAAAAGGCGATCACAAGGGGCAAACGGCTTTTCGGCATATGTCTTGGCGCGCAGCTGATTGCGCACGTACTGGGCGCACGGGTGAGAAAAAACAGCCACAGGGAAATCGGATGGTATCCTGTACGCCTGACGCAAAAAGCCCAGGAAGTCTCCCTTATCTTTCACGATATTCCCCAGATCTTTCCCGCGCTCCATTGGCATGGGGAGACCTTCGACATACCGCAGGGTTCTCTATACATTGGCCGCACAACAGCCTGCCGTAACCAAGGCTTTATTTACAACGACAGGGTGATAGCCTTCCAATTTCATATAGAAGCAACGCCCAAGGGCATAGCTGCATTAATTAAAAACTGCGGCGCTCAGCTTTCAGCCGGCCCGTTTGTCCAAACCCCGGAGCAATTGCTGAAGAACTGTGAATTACGAACACGCTGCTGCAACCATCTTCTGAACCGTATGCTGGAAACATGGACAATCATATAGATTTCTACGAGGCGCTTGCACCCGGGTATGACGCCCTCTTCATGTTTGAGGAACGGCTGAAGACTGAAAGCGCACTGCTCAAGCCCTGGGTGGATCGTTTTACAGTAACATCAGCCGTGGACGCCGCTTGCGGCACAGGCCTTCATGCGTTTGTGCTTGCGCGCATGGGCATTGCGGTAACAGGCGTTGACCTCTCTCCGGCAATGGTTGCAAAGGCAAACGACCATGCAAAAAAACTTAATCTTTCCATACCCTTTGTCACCGGCACCATTCAGGAACTGCACAAACTTGTAAAAACCCGGGTAAATGCCATTTTCTGCACGGGCAATACAATTCCTCATCTGACAAAAAAAAGCAGCCTTGTTGCCGCGTTCAGGTCTTTTAAAAAATGCCTGACCCCAAAAGGCGGGGTTGTGCTTCAACTGCTCAACTACAGGAAAATCCTGAAGGACAGGGACAGAATCGTGGGTATTAACCGCAGGGGAAAAACGGAATTCATCAGGTTCTACGATCTGGGAAAAAGGAATATCAGATTTAACATGCTGACGATAACAGAGGCAGACAAGGGCCTTTCACATACACTGGAAAGTACCACCCTCTACCCCTATCGGAGCGGCGAGGTGGCCTGCGCGCTCAAGGCAGCGGGGTTCTCGGACATCAAACTCTTCGGATCGCTTGCAATGGAACCCTATATGCCAAAATCTTCAGATACCCTTGTGGTTTCTGCACGGGTGTAAGCCCAACTGCGTCAGACGCTGTTAACCGCTTCCTGGATACGTTCCTCGTACTGCCTTTTGCGCCGCTTCTCAAGATATTCACGGTCATTTTCAATGAGTTCTTCACGCAGGGTCTTTGTATCATCGGTCTTGAGATCATCAGTATGACCGCCCTTTCCACGAGGTGATCCGTACTTCTTGTCCAGCTCTTCCACAAGCGTTCCAATGTCCCCTGGTTCAGCAGAAATGACCTTGCCCATTTTGACGTTGGTTAAAAAATTGGTCTGAAGCTCATCTAGCCGCCGGGTGAAGTCTTCCATCACTGCGTTTGGATTTTCAGCAAATGCCTTCTGGAATGAAGGGCTCGCATCAAGACACTGTACCAGAGTGCATTGAACCCGCACCATATACATGCTCTGGACAAATTGAGGATTGTCTGAAAGCGCTGAAACCGAATCGTCTGTCTTCTGATCATTTTCTGGAAAAACAACCGCTTTCTGAAAAGACGAACATTCAGCGGTAAAGGAAGCGCCGTACATTCCCGGACCGCCAATGCCCAAGCTGCTGCACAGGCTTTCCATTACATCAACGGCTTTTTGAGCCATGCTCTTAACCATTTCCATGAGCGAAAACGACGATGCCTGGACCGGATTCTGGACAGATTCAGATAGTGGATCGGTTTTCTGGTCTTCTGAATTCCATAAAGAATTCAATAAAGAATCAAATATACCTGTTGGCGAAGTGGTCGCGGAACCGCTGGCAGACACCTTGAAACAGAACTGTTCGACCTTTCCGGCAGACACTACGGGCGTTGAGATTGCGTGCATCTCCTCCTCCTCTCCTGGTTTAGTACTTAAAAGAAGGCCCCTTTGAAACCTTCATAGGGAAATGTAGCAAAAATCACGCCCTTCCCTAATGTGTAATCTGATAACTTTTACTTAAAAAATCAGGTTAAATATCAGGCCTGTTTTGATAAAATCGTAAAATATTTGAAAAACAGATTCACGAAAGACCGGCAAAAAATTCTCAGGCTCGCGAGGCTCTGATCCTGAGAGCCTTACCCTTCCAGGCAATGACCCCGGCCTTTGACAGACTTAAAAGAGCGCGTGAAAAAGCCTCGGGCGTGGCGCCAATGGCAGCGGCAATGTCTTTTTTACTCATGGAAATAGCGTATTCGGGCTTAACTCCATATTGTTCAATAATAAACCGAAGAAACCGGTCCTCGACATTGTACGCCGACAGCGTATGTATCTGTTCGACAAGATACCGTTGTTTGCGCATCAGGGCCCTGATAAAATCGTCACGGAATTGAGCGGTTTCCAGCAAACAGCTGAATTCATGTTTTGAAATGATGTAGACAAGACTGTCAGAAATTGCCACTGCACTGGCCGGATATACATCGTTTTCAAATAAAATCACTTCGGCAAAAATCTCACCCGGCTGTATTACCTTGAGTACTATCTCTTTGCCATTGGGGTCCATTTTAAAAACCTGAATATTGCCTGCACCACACAAATAAAAGCATACGCCTTTGTCCCCTTCCATGAACAAGGTCTGCCTTTTTTTTAGTTTTTTGGGAATACAGATCTGCGACAGCGCTTTTTTACTGCGCTCTGATGCGCCTTTAAAAAATTCTGCCCTGGCTAACAGCCCGGCTATGTCATCCAATCTGCTCTGTATCGGCATTGCAGCATATAAAATTGGCTATTTCATACGCCAAATCAAGGTTCTTATTTCAAGAAGATCACCTTACAAGGTGGGCTGTACTTATAAAACTGATTTATGAGATCGATCCGCTGTAATGCCCTAAATAATGAACAAGACACCTTTTCAAGCTCCTATTCGTGGTCAAGCCACAGTCTACTTTCCGGAAAGTCGGAAATAGTGTCAA
>MFYT01000036.1 GCA_001789205.1 Candidatus Raymondbacteria bacterium RIFOXYA2_FULL_49_16
CTGCAAGTCCGGTTCTGTGAGGGGGTTTGTAGTGTCTTCCCACGGGCTTTATGCACAAAGGAGGTGGCTATGAGTTCTACTCGACAAAGCGCGACCCTTACCGTCGATTCCAGGAACCGGATTTGCCTGACAAAGATCCTTGGATCCGAGAAAATCAGCTCGGTTGTGGCCCATATGGAAAATGAACGTATCATCCTCGATCCCATGGTTGAAATACCAGCCCGGGAAGCCTGGATTTACAAGAACAAAAAGGCGCTTGCCAGCCTACAGAAAGGTCTCTCGCTGAAAACCTCAGTCAGCCGCGGTTCCTTTGCGAAGTATGCGGAAGAATGAGTTTTACGCTGGTATTCAGTCCTGAGGCAAATCAGAATTATTCAGCGCTTGAGAAGGATCCCTCACGGCGGGAAGTCCTGAAAGCAGTACGAAAAACCCTTGGATTTTTAGAAACCAATCCGCGTCATCCCTCATTGAACACCCACGAGTACCGCACATTCAAAGGTCCTGATGGCGAGAAGGTATTCGAAGCATACGCACAACAGAACACGCCTGGGGCATACCGTGTTTTCTGGTATTATGGCCCGGAAAAAGGTCATATCACCATCGCAGCGATCACACCGCATCCATAATTGGAAAATATGTTTATTGGCCGGCCTGCGCTTGGCGGATGCTTTTTCTTCTGTCTATAACCTCGGCAAGAACAGGGCGCCGCCGGGCAGCATAAAAACGATAAAAACCGGCACAATAGTTGAGATATTCTTAAGGTGTTTCCGTATCCCCTGTATTTCTTCGCGTGTCCATTTTTCCCCGGTATTGCGGGGTTTCATGAGCAGCTGCATGAGGCCCCGTACAGCGAATATTTCACCCTGGAAATACGCCTTGTTGGCCTCTAGGAGCCTTTTAAAATACTTTCGTGCAGGGTATCATTGGTTGCCGGTTTTAATGAATTGGTTATAGAAACAAAAGACTGGAATAACAAGTGAAAAAAAAGCCGCTGCCTGGCATAGGCAACGGCCTGATGGACCTGCTTTGGATACCAAATTATCGAATCAATGCGAATCTCTTATTTCCGGAAAATGATCCGATTGTATAGGATATGACATAAATTCCGGAAGATACTGAAAGGTCTTGGTTGTTTTTCCCGTTCCATACAATAGAGTTCATTCCAGCTTTTGCCGTGGCCGAGGCAAGTTGTTTTACAAAAGCGCCCCTGCAATCATATACTTTAATGGAAACGTTTTTGCCAGCTTCAGAAGCGGGGACCTGGAAACCAACTGTTGCGGATGGGTTCGCTGGATTTGGTTGTATGCTAATAAGATTTAAAATAGCATTACCGTTCAACGCGGTACCTTGTGTCGCCGTACCGCTGAATGAATACACAAGCGGAACGCTGTAATCAGCCGGGCGATAGAGGTCTGAGAACTTTGCCCAGGCCGGAGGACGGCTCTTTGTCTCGGTGTCTAAAAAATAGCCAATAAGATGATTAAGATTATGGGCATTTACAACCCCTGCATACCGTGGATTGTGAAGATACTTGCCGCCATCGATGCTTGCCATGGTGTGAAGATAATGAACGGCGTCAGCAAGCATATTGTTGATGGTAAGACCAGGAACAGTGTTTAGGGAGGTCTGGACTGCGGAATGCAGGTCTATCACGGGAATATGGTATTCCATGCCGACCGCTATCATTGAATCCGTGTATTCTTCATACAGGGCAAGCGCGGCAGGGCTTCCCCAGCCCCCGCCAGGAACAGCCATAGGCGTTGTAATTAAAATCGGGATTGTATTTTTTGAAATAAGAAAGTCAACGATCCCTCTCAGGTTTGTAGTATAGGTGGACGCGGGGACTCCGGCTGCCCCGTCATTGGCGCCAAAATGCACTGTGCAGAACGCCGGTCCGCCGTAGCAATGATTGTTCCAGGCTCTTTCTACATTTGCAAGGCCCCAGGACATCTGCATGCCGCTCTGGCTTCCCCAGAAAGAACCATGGCCTGTTGCCCGCATGCCTCCGTCCTGGCCGCTGTTGCATGTTGACTGGTTAACGGGATTCGATCCATTGTAACTGCAGTTTACGCCTCTGGAGCAAATCCATGCTGAATCATTGTACGGCTGGTAATACCCATACATCAGGGGACTGTGGGCCCGGGGATCGGTCAATGTTGTGTAAAGTGTCATGGCGCTGTTCATGCCAAATGCCTGGGCATTGGACTGGCTATCGCCCAGATGCATAACCATTTGTTCGTTAACAAACTGGTAATATTCGGTTGATCCGGCCGCGTTAAAAGCGTCGTTCAAAGCACGGCAGTTTGCGCGCGTTGCGGAATCGAGCGCCAGAACATATACTTGAAACGTCTGGGTTTCATCGCCATCAGTAACGGAAACGGTATTACGATACGCTTGTTCCATTGTTGGATACCAGCCCAGCTTGCCGTTTTCGGTATCAATTACCATACCGGTTGGACCTGTTAGAAGCTGCCACTGGGGTTGGGCAAGATCGCTTACCATGGTATATTCATATGGATGCTCTGACCTCATTGCAAATGCGCTCAGGGGTGGTAAGGAAGTTATTGCCGCAAAACCGGAAACCATTAATCCCGCAAGAACTAAGAAACTCGCGCTTCGAAAAATGTTCATATCCCTCCCTTTTTGGTTGTTAATTCATTTATTAATATATATAAAATGTCTGATAGTTGCAATAGGCTTGCCGCTTTTGGCTGAAAACCTCTCAATCTTTTTCAGGCATTTCTTTTGGATAATTTAAAAAAGTATTGACAAATCGGATTTGCTATGGTATATAAATGGTATAGGCTATACCAAATAAACTGGTATACTGCCAAAAAGGAAGGTTTCATGCTGGTTGAAACAGAACAATACACATACCAGAAGATTGCGGAAGACCTAAAACAAAAAATCACTGTATCCAAGTTTGCGGGCAACAGGCTTCCTTCTGAAAGAACATTGGCGAGGGAATATAGTCTTAACCGAATGACCATCCGGAAAGCCCTGGATATCCTTGAAAAGGAAGAAAAGATCTTCAAGCTCGGTCCAAGAGGGACGTTTATCGGCAAGGAGCCGCTTGATGCAATAGAGACAAAGCAAAAAACAATAGGGTTTGTACTGGCGAACAGGGAGATTTTTGACGAACATCCATCCCTGAAGCAGGCGCGTATTTCCGTTGTTGTTGCCGGATATCTCCTGTATCCGGATCCCATAGAAAATGAGTTTAACAGGGTGCTTGTCGACAGCGTTGGATATGGCCGCTGCGCCACGGAATACCTGGCCACACTGGGTCACCGGAGAATAGCCCTGATCAATGGACCATCATATCAAAAGTTTTTAAATGTTCATTATGGGTATCTAAAAGCGATCACCGATGCCGGTATTGCCTATAACGAAGACCTTGTTTTTCGATGCGAAAAGGACGCGCTTGCTGATGGATATAGGATTGCGCGTACGATTATTGACACTGTCCGGCCAACGGCGATTGTCGCTGCCAATGACAGGCTTGCGCTGGGTGCGTTGCACGCCTGCGCTGAAAAAGGCCTCACGGTCCCTGGCGATATAAGCATTATCGGGGTAGGCGATTTTGACGACAGTAGAATTTCAAACCCGCCACTTACAACAATCGGCATTGACAGGGAAGCACTTGCCAAAAGCGCACTCGACCTGCTGTATGGACTGCTGCGGCATGGGCAACGGTCATCTCCGCAAACATGTGCCGCCCCCTTTCGACTGATTGAAAGGCGATCATGCAATAAAATAGCGTAAACAAAGCGATTAGGGGGGATTCTATGGGTATGGTAAAAGCGTTCTTGCTGTTTGTTATGGTTGTCAATATGACAACCATTTATTGCGCGTTCAACGACTGGTTTGCAACCTGGGCAAGGAACCAGCAGCCCGATTATGCCAGAATAATGCCTGCGAGCGGCGCGCAATGGGATTCCATACAAGCGATAATCCGCAATGGCATGCAAAGCACATTGAGCCTGGAAAAGTTGGACCCGTTGTCCGGAGTGCGCGAAGGGGTAGTGGCAGACCATGGGACATATACGGCGCGTTCGGTTGGAATACCAATTGTTGCTTTCCGCGGACTAAGCAAAATTGATGTGCCGCTTACTCCTTCAGGTTCCACAATTCATGTGGACCCGAGTTTTTCTCTTACCCTTTCAATAACCAATGGGATCGGCGCCCGGAAACCTACGTTCATAATGATTTCACCAGAAGGCGATACCGGGCTTTCTGTAGTGCGGGGCATCCTGGCAGGCAAGGGGTATGCGGTAGTTGCAGCCACATTCAGAGGTACGGGAAACAACAGGGTTTTAAGGACAATCGCCCAACGCCGTCGTTATTGACCCCGGACCTGATCAGCGACTTTTGGGTCAGAATTTTCGGTGTTCCCACGCTGGGTCTTATGTATTATGATGTCAAACGCGTACTCGATTATCTCCACACGGTCCCTTGGTGCGACACCACGAAAATAGGCGTTGTAGGTGAAGACATCGGCGGCATAACCGCCTTGATAGCAGCAATGATGGACGACAGGGTCGATATGGTTGGCACAAAGAAACAGCTTTATTCATGGATGCACGAACCTACCTCGCACAGGCTTTTTGTCCATCCGGTTTATTCCAAGCCCCATGACGCATCGTGGCATGAAGCAAGTTGGCCCTATGGTGTTGGCAAGTACGCTGACATCACCATGATGGCCGGCTTGGCATATCCTTGCGCGGCATATGTGAATGGAGGCGATGACTGGTACAATATCTATAGCGCAGGCGATGGTAATAACGCCCGCACGCCATTGAACCAGACTGATCTTGCGTCAGCTTATACATGGTCGACTGATGTGTTTGCGAACATGGGCAAATCCCAGAACATCCAGGTAAAAGCAGGGGCTACTGACCAGGAAATGGCGGACTGGTTCGAGGCCAGGATCAATGCGGGAGATATTATTAACCGGACCCAAAGACCAAATTCCGCGATACAGACAGCGCAAATACAGCATGAAGGCGGCCTTACGATTTCGCCCAATCCTTTCAATCCAAGCACGAAAATAGCTGGCAGTTGGCAGCTGGCAGTTGACGGTAAAAATAATGTCATTGAGATATTAAATATTCATGGAACATTGGTCCAAAAGCTGCACACTGCCGGCCGCCTGCTGTCTGCTGGTATTACCTGGGACGCTTCGGCACTGCCGAGCGGAGCATATCTTGTGCGTTTTAAAACCGGAGGCAGGATATGTACCGAAAAAGCGGTATTATTAAAATAAGCTGGTTTCGGCGTGTTATCCGTTGATTGTTACATTTCCTTTGTAGGGGATGACACCGCGCGGGACAGAACGCGTTGAAAGCTCTCTCGGCTTGGTAAAAAATGGATCATCAACCACATGCCGAATAAACTGTTCCCTGAATTTCGGATGCGCGACCGCGGCGATTGCAAGGGCCTTTTCGCCGACCGTGAGGTCCCGTAGATCAGCAATGCCGTATTCGGTCGCTATCACAACACCGTCGTACCAGGTGGCTGTCAGGCTGACGCCCGATGGGTGGGTAATGGAAATTTTGGATTCTCCTTTGTCCGTCACACTGTTGAACGCGATGATAGGGACGCCATACGCATGGTCTCCAAGCGCGCGTATGAAATCAGGCTGCCCGCCTACGCCTGAATAATACCGCCTTGCGTCGATAAAGTCGGCCCATACATTGCCGAAAAGGTCGACGCCGATGGCTGTGTTGACAGAGAGAAAAGGCGCGTTCTTCCGGATGACTTCCGCCGCGTTCGTGTACGTGCACGCCCGCATCTGGACGCTTGTCCGCATATGCACGAAGTCGTATAGTTCCTTTGATCCGGCGATCATGCTTGTTGTACTGTACCCCGTGTCTACTTTTTTGCGCCGGTTGTTCACGATCCCCGCTTTTTGCAGAAGCATCAGTCCGTCGCCATACAACTCGGTCTGGATGCCGAGGTCTTTACACCCCGAATCCCGAATGGTGGCGATGACCGCGTCCGGGATTTTTCCAATGCCAACCTGAATGGTGGCGCCGTCCTGTAAAAAGCGCCCGGTGATCAGCTCGCCGATACGCTGTTCCTGGGGTGACAGGTTCGCATAATCCGGCGCCGGGAAATCGTATACCGGCTTTATGCCTTCATCGCACACGAGATAATCGATCGCCGACGGATCTATGACGCTCTGACCTTGTGTAAATGGCATGGATGGGTCGAGTTCCGCAATGACCATGTCCGCGTTCGCTAGCGCGGAGTACAACGCTTCCACGGAAAGACCGAGGCTGAACTCGCCTGTTTTTTCGTTCCTGGTGACCTTTATAAATACGACATCGGGTTCGAATTCGCGGCCCGCGCCGATCATTCTTTCAAGGTTCGCCAGCGTACAGGGAAGATAATAGGCCCTGCCTTCGTTCGCGGCCTTTCGAACATTCTCCAACGAAAAGATGGAATAGGTCATGACTTTGTCCTGGAGACCTTCCGCGACATAGGGGACCGGGCCTTGTAATAGGATATGCACCATGCGTATGAATGGCAGCCGGAGACCCCCGTTTTTTATCGCCTCGGTCAGGACCTCGAGCGAGGCCGTGGGGGTAGCGGTGTTTGAGCCCACGTAACAGGTGATTTGCTGTTCTCCTCGAAATTTATCGGCAATGACTTCGGCTATTTTATCAAGTGATATGCTTATAGGTGCGCGGCTCATGTACAAGCTCCTTGTTTGAAGGCGTTATTAAAAATACCTGTTGTGGGTCTGAAAATCAATGCAAAAAGAACCAACGGCCAAAAGGATAAGATAATTACCTGAGCGCAATCATGATGGTAAACGGTTATCGCAGCACAATCGCCCGTTTTGTCATTATTTTATTATGTACGGCCATGGTTATAAGGTAGATCCCTGAAGACAGTCCCTCTGTTTTCCATGCCATACGGCCGTCAGGCCCGCTGTTGGTTACCGGCAGGTTCCGGACAAGATGGCCGTATATGTCATATATGGTCACCATCGCATGCCGGATTGCCGCGGGTCCGCTTATGGCAATTGTCGTACCTGCGGTGAACGGATTCGGATACACGGCAAGGTCCATTGCCTCATTGTCCAGCAGTGCCAGGAATTCCGTGTTATCGGCCGGATACTCATAGGCGCCGGCAGTGGCGGGGTTGTGCCTCGGCTTCCCTTCTATATCAACCGTCACCTCGGGAATAAAGGGCGCTTGATGGGGTTGGATCACATGAAAATCATTAGTCCCTGCGCTGGAAAAGACCGAGCTGCCGGCGATGATGACATTGTCCGCCGCGCTGCACCCGGAATTGATGCTGCCGGTAAAATACAAATTGTTTCTCACGGGTATCTGGTTATAGCAGCTGCTCATGCTGCCCGCAGCCGCCGGGTTCCATATTGTGTTGTGAAAGACCCCCCCATGGGTGACATTCGGGCCCACTTCAAAAGCGACTCCGTAAGAAAACCGCGGATCGGTGTCTGTTGCAACAACAATGTTGTTATATGCCCGCATGTAATTACCTCCGGAAGTCGAAAAACCCAACCGGGCCCCCATGTTGCAGTTTTCAATGAGATTGCCATACACGAACATAGAATCATCGTTCCAGATAAGGATGGCATCCGAATTGTAGCTGTCACCCCAGTTGCCCTGCCTCATATTCAGGAAATGATTATACCTGATTGTCCAGTTGACTCCTGCGTGAATGGAAATCCCCTGCGTTTCATAGGTGCTTTCCTCGAAAAGGGCGTCGGAATAATGGAGGAACGAGCATTCCAGGACAGCGTCGCGGCTGCTGACATATCCATTAGCTGCCGCCACTTTGATCATTTGGCTGCCGCAATCCCACAGGTCTATGTTATGCATGATGATGTCCTTGCCGAAATACCCCGGGCCGCCGTCAATTTTGATCATTTTTCCGGGAAAATTGCGTATGGTCAGATCGGCAATGACAAAATGTTCGACGTTCCGCAAGCCGAGAAAGTTCGTGACCCCGCAGGTACTCGGGCCGCCGTATTCGCTGGACTTCCAGTAATCCGGACTTGTCGCAGGATCTAGCCCAACGAGGACCACGTCCTCTTTCCGGCCGGTCTCGCCTTTCACCATGACGCAGGTACGTTGCGCGCTTTCGCCTATGGTAAGCATGCGGCAGCCGAGAAGATATGGTTGCGTGCTTGCCTCAATAATATAGGTCGTGCTGTCGGTTTTGTTCAGCTGGTTGAGGAACTGCATGAAGTTTATCGCGCCGTCTCCGCCCAAATGGCTGACTTTGACAAGTGTATTGGCGGCGCAGGGCGCATACTCCTCAACATGCTGACGGTGCCATTCCGTGCATCCGCAGGAAGCGGGCGGCCAGTTTGTTTGCGCATATGCCATGACTGCCGCGCAAATAAGTATTCTTGCTATCAAGTTGCAACGCATGTCTCTTTTTCATCCTATCTAAAGCATGAAAAGAGGTCAGCTCCGCTACAATGCGCAACGGAGCTGACCAAGGGGGTTGTTTATTTCATGAAAACGAGTTTCTTCAAATACTGCTTGCCCGAGACTGTTGCCCTCAATATATATACGCCATTTGGCAGGCTTTTTGGGTTCCAGATTATGGTGCTGCCGTGTTTGTCAGACAGATTGTCCACCATATTGCCTGCCACGTTATATATTTTCAGCTCAGCACCGGACACGGGAACGTTAAAATGCAGCGTGATGACTGTCGAAGGATTAAAGGGATTGGGGAAAACCTCGATAGACCCTTCTATACCGCATAGCGTTGCCTCTTTTTCAATATCAGACACCAATGCGCTCGCAATTTCCATACGGTCCCAGAGGCATGTACCGCTCAGGGAGTTCACCGTATACCCTGTGTTTGATGTGAATGTATTCTCAACAATTCCCGAGGTTGTGCTATGCGTTATTTTGACCGGGCTGCTGCTGACTGGCCGGTTGGATTCTTCATAGTGACCGTATATGCGGATCATCTGCACGTTGGTCATGTATTTTACCCATACTTTTTCCGGCGGGTCCTGGTTTATTACCGCAGCACGACTCCAATCCCGGGTGGTCCCGGCGCTTCCCGTGGTGAACACCACAGAGGTGTCGTATTCAAAGACCCAATGGCAGTCGTTGCTTGGACAAGTGCCCACCCACGATCCGGATATCCAGATAGGTGTGAAGTTGACGCCATCAGTACTGACCTGCATCTGAAGGGACGAACTCCTGGCAAACGCGCCGCCAATGCTAAGCCAGCGGACCTTTGCGTTTCCTGGAGGATCTACAAGCACCGTGGCCCCGGTGGCGCGGCCAGTAAGACTGCTTGGATTATGGTTTGAAATGGTGGCAGGAAGGTTGGCCGTTGTATCAGATAAGTCCAGGTTAAAGAGCATGATCTTTGTGTGAAATCCAAAACGGTCGCCTGTGCGGTACTGCATTTGTGTGGCGCCGGATATTGTGGGAAGCGACACGGGCGCCACGGAAACTATTGTTGATGTATTGTACTCCGTAAGTTTTGCGCCATTCATCAACTCAACTTTAATAATGTATTGATAAAACCCATATACAAATTCAGTAAAATCAAATGCCTGTGTCCCGGTGACGCTGGTCCCCAGTATTTTCCAGGTATGGCCGTTGTTCCTGGAAACTTTAACATTGGCATTCCCGGTAATGGTTATGTTGGCCACAGCGCCTTGTGTCATATTTACTTTATTCTGAAGATCAGAGAGGGTGGTGCCGTTTTTACCACAAATGATATAGGGAGTAAAAAGATCGAACATGACAAAACCACTGGCGTTATTAGAGACCTCAATACCGTCGCTGACATGGCTGACATTGCTATCTAAATAGACGCCGTCTTCATAATCCTCATAAAGAGCATTCAGGTTTGGCT
The DNA here is from genome assembly GCA_001789205.1 of Candidatus Raymondbacteria bacterium RIFOXYA2_FULL_49_16. GTDB lineage: Bacteria > Fibrobacterota > OXYB2-FULL-49-7 > OXYB2-FULL-49-7 > XYB2-FULL-49-35 > XYB2-FULL-49-35. Next base: position 9,868 of record MFYT01000036.1, read on the forward strand.
GGTACTTTAAAATTCCCATACCCGGATATATATAATTGTTTCCATTGCAGAGCGCGCCTGGTTTGCCTGTTGCAAGCATGCCGTATTCCTTGGGTCCGGTATAACTGGTGGAAAGAATATGGGCGCCCACGTCAGACCATTCCTGGAAATAAGCTTTGTTATCGTTGTAATAGCGGGTACTGTCCGCTCTCCAGTATCTGGTAAAGGTCTCGCCCATTCTCAGGACAAAATCCATGGTATGACCGCATTCCCAAAGCCGGTGTTCATATACGGTATCTGCCGGATGGTTAGCACCCCAGGTGCGGATGATGCCGTCATCAATGGAACATGCATAATCCCCATTTTGCACCCACTCTGGGTGTCCCCATACCTCGCCCGAACTGGCCACTACACCATCGGGCCTGGTGACATATCCGCGTAAATCTAAATCAAAGTAATGGGGTGCGCCGTCATAAAAGACTTCCATTATTCCATGACCCGGCCATTGACGTCCAATACCCATGCCCACTCCGGCCTGGTGCATGGCAGCGCTCATATTATCTCCTTCATTTGCACAATAACCCCAACCAAAGATGTTCACTGTTTTCACAGGATCACGAGAGAGCTTATAGGGCCAGCGATCAGTACTAATACTACTATTAATTGAAGGCTCGCCAATGCCAGCCACACGAAGGATACCCAGGTCTTTGGAGGCCATGATATCAAAGATACCAATGGCCAAGTCCTGCTTGGTTTTACCAACAAGGGTATGATAATTTTTAAAACTTTCCCAGTTACCACTCCAATCGGGTACATTTTCTGAAATGATCCATGGGGAATAAACTACAGAAAAAACAGAAACAGCGTAAAAAATGACAAGAACAGAAATTCTGGAAAGCATATTACCTCCTTCTCTTTTAATATATATCCTGAATACATAAAATACCGGAAAAATAGAAATTAAAAAATGATAGAAATACAAATAGTACTTACTATTCTTGGAAAATACATGATTTTTTTATACATTACCATGTATTATCATGGGCGAGATTGTCTCCCCCCTCGATAGAAGAACCGCTGATTGTGATCACGTACGATCTCGGGTCCGGTGAGGGGAGAAATTTCCTTCTTATTTGATAACCATTACATGCTTTATCAGCAACAAATTCCCAATCCGCGCCTTGATAATGTATGTCCCGCTGGGGTAATTGCTTGCGTCCCAGATAAATTGCACTGTGGCGGGATTCGTTTCTGGCACCCCTATTAAATTACCCGCTGTTTCTATTTTACGCCCATTCAAATTATAAACATCTAATTTTATCCTCTGTGTTCTCAGAGCTTCTGTGGTCTGTATTTGGATTATAGTTCTCGGATTAAACGGGTTCGGATATGCTGTGATACCCATCTTTAGCGCATCGTCCGTTTTTCCGGTACGCGTTGTGGTCACATTCCTTCTCTGCAGAGACAACCAGGAAAGGGCTGCCCTGTAATTGATCACATGACCACCATTAAAGACCGTTATGCGGCAGTTGTTCGATGTCCTGCGAAACAAAACACCCCCGGTGCCATAAAGGGGGTCATAGGGCGCCTGGCCTGCAAGCGATGGCGGCACCGCATGCTCGGTCGCAAAATACTCTATTTCTTCATTGGTCAGCGTATCCTCGGGTGCGGCCACGGCATTAAAGGCGCGCAGGGATTGGCTCACCGGAACAGTCCCGTCATTGATACCGCCATTGATGTCAAGATTGAAATCCGTCGCATTATGGAGAAAATGTATGGGCGATCTATTATAGGATTGCGCTGCTGCCGCGGAATCGGTTGTTGGGTTTCCCCCGCAGGCATTCTGGATTGACTGCCAGAAGGTGGAACCTAATTCAATACTCTCC
>MFYT01000037.1 GCA_001789205.1 Candidatus Raymondbacteria bacterium RIFOXYA2_FULL_49_16
TGTGCTGGTGCCAACAGAGAAAACGAGACTGCACGGGGAACTGGTTGGGTTGTTCAGCGTATAGGTGTTGATGATGAGCGCAGGGTGCGTGTCATTGGCCTGGTCCTTTGACCTGAAATAATAACTGCCTCCGACACCGGAAGGATCGGAGAAGGCAAGGCCATAGGCGGTCTTGTTGACTATGTCCTGCATGATTGCAATATCCAACGGAATGGACCTGACTTCGTCCAATGTTGTCATGTTCGTTATGGACGTGGAGTTTATCCGAGAATTGTTGTTGCCTTTGCATATATCCACGGCACGGTTGGACGAATTACCCAGCCAGTACACGGAATTGTAGCGCTTATATTTGTAGTCGCTCGCGTTAGCCACATAGGCTGTAAAATTTCCATTGCCTTCGTAAAATGTGTCAACAAGTGACGATATCTGAAAGGACTTTGTCGTAATATTAGCGCTACTACTGGCGCCCAGTACTTTTATCTTCAAGGAACATGATGAGATGGGATCAGTAGGAAGAGAGGCAAGGTTCCATCCTATCATTGGATTGTAAATGTCCCATGCCATGATTCTTAAATAACCCAGCGCACCGCCATTTAGCGTATCTTCGGTTGGAAGATCGCTGACGTAATTGTCATTATTTGTCTCATACACGTTCCGGGCGCTAAAAGTTGCAATTGGCGCCAGTGTGATCATCAGTAATATATTCAAGATGGAGAGAGAAATAAGGCCGATATGTCTGGTGCTTGGGGGGGAGGGTAGCACATCGGCCTCGATATTGAACACTCAATGCCTAAAACTATATATATTATAATATACTATCATTTTATATGCATAAAAATGGGTAATATGCTCATTTAAATGAGGAATATACGCAATGGTCGATTTTAAGTTCATCCCGATATTCCTCAGTAATAAAGGCAACACCTGGGGTCGCCGTTGTCATTTCTTCTTCACTGCGCTGGTCTCGGGAACCTGTTTTATTGGTACGACTATTTTCAGGTGAAACTATCCAATGGAATACAATGGTATGTGCTATATAATATAACCAATTTAGTAAAAATAACCAATAAATATTTATGATAGTTAAAACAGCGAGAATCATTGACAGATAAATGGAAAAAGGTATATTATGGTATATGCAGAGTTTTATTGGTGATATTGGTGCTGTTTGGGTTAGTGCGACTCTTTTAATGCTAAATGCTATGCTAAGGAAATTCAATGTTGCACTCCTAAAAGACATATTTTTCAGCGAGGGGGGCATTGTAAGTCTTCCTGCTTTAATCCCGATATTCCTCAGTAATAAAGGCAACCCTTGGGTCGCCGTTGTCATTCCTTTATGCATATCTCCCAATCCTGTATTGTTATGTACGCCTCCATTTTCGTTTCACGGATTCCTGCCTTGCGCGTTATCTGACCAATACGGTTTTATTGATGAGTATTGTATTGCCTTGGCTGAATCTTACGAAATACACGCCCGTTGGTTGATCGCGCGCGTCCCAGATCACAGTAGCGCCTGACCAGGAACTTCGGATTTCGGACGAGAAATCCTTTACTATTCTTCCGGAAATTGAGAATACAGCCAATCTTGCATCCGGCATGCGGCATTTGGCATTTCTGAGAGTAACCTGCACCGTTGGATTAAAGGGATTAGGAAATATGTCAAGCACAATCCGGCCGGAAAGCCCACCGGTTTTGCCTGCTGCAACCAGGGACGAATCCGGTTTAAAAATAATCAGATCGCTGATAACCGCCGTATCCAGTTCAACCGTCAGATTTCCATCAGCTATCTCTATCGGGATATACCTGGCGCTCACCGGCAGGCCGGGCGTAACAAGGCCGCCTGTTTCACGAAGCCGCATGCTTCCCGCAGGATAATACCTGTCCGGGAAATAAAAGACCGTATCATGCAGCACTGAGATGCCCTCAACGCGGATATTTTTGATCACATTTGACGAATCAGTATTTAGGGCGCAGGAATTGTTCGCCCGCAACGATACATAATACGACCCATTAATTATGGGATAATTCCAAGCAGCATTGGAAGTTGTCTTGATGCACCGCATTGCCAGAAAATCCTCGGCCCGGGAATAGAGCGCCGGCCAGGAAGAGTTGTCTGGCGCGGTAAAATTCCCTGTCCAGCCGGTGTTTGTCACATTTATCCAGCCTGCGGGCTGCGTGACGTCGTGGCTATATCCCCACTGGGTGTAATTCCCGAAGTTTATTTTTGCTATGGTATCCAAAGGATAGGTGACATATACAAGCCGTTTGTCCACATTTGTGTTTCCGTTATTGTCCGTTGCGGTCAAATAGAACGTATAATACCCTTCAATATCGGGAATAAAACCGCCGGAATCAGAGATTCCCGATATCTGCGTTGTTCCGGCCAGCGATGCACCGTCAAAACGGTCGACTTTATATGACCATGCCAACTTGGCCGGGCCAAGTACTCCGTCCTCATGGTCTGCGCCAGTGCCTTTCAACGCCACCGGCGAACCGACGACGCCGTGGGATTGCTCCACGGGTAATTTTATATGCGCAACCGGCGGATCGTTCGCGTTTATTGTTTTGGTGATCGTCCACTTGTCGAAAACGATATAATTGTTTCCTGTGGATCTTATCAGGTTCGTCCCTGTCATCACGTTTCCATTGATTTCGATCTGGAATTTCTTGTGCCAGTGAAACCCTGCTGCATTGATGAAAAACGTATGATTGCCATGCCGCGTTTTTATAAAAAAGGAACCCAAAGGCGTTTGCTCAATCCGCCAGACGCTGTCAACGGTCATAAAAGGAGACCTGAAATTATCATGATAGTGGCCTGATATTACAGCGTCCACTCCGTATCGGTCGCATATTGTGTCGTACATCTTCTCGCCCTTTGTCGAGAGTCCCCAATGGTCTTCAGTGCCAAGATTGCTATGCACCGGATAATGGTCAAAGAGTATCTTCCACATGGGCGTGGTATCGCTCAGTTCCTTTATAAGCCACCGGTGCTGGACATTGTTTGTGTCCGTGGGCAGGCCATGGAGGGAAATTATCCTTGTGTTGCCGTAATCAAAGGAATAGTACCATTCGCTGCTGTCGTAATCGTTCCGGGGAAGGTACCAGGCGGCAAAATAATACATGCCCGATTGAGCTTCGCGGTTGGTCCACGTTCCGCAATCCCCGTCATGATTCCCCACTGTCGTATATATCGTCGTTTTCTGGATCATTGATCTGAATGGGTCCCACCACGAACCATCCGTGTATTGGCTCATGCATCCATGCTCCTGTTCCACATCGCCCTGGCATATCCATATTTCCGGCACCGGATTATGGATCGCATGCATTTCAGCCACGCATATCGAGTCCTCGCTTCCGCCCCATGGAACCGAGGGGCCATAGATGAGATCGCTCTCTGCAAAAAGCCTGAAATGCGTGTTTCCGTCGCCTTTGACCGGCGCGGTGGTAAAAACCATGGAATCAATGCCCGTGTACTCATAAGATCCGGACACGACTTTGTAATAGTATCTGGATGAAGGTTGAAGGCCGGAAAGGCGCGCCAGATAGACATTGTCTTCCCATGCATCCCAGAAATTCTTTGCGTCCACGACCGCGGCAACGGAGTTGTCCATCGAAGATGGGGCAACGCCATAATAAACACTGAAACTGGCAGGAGCGTCTGATTTAAAAACGATCAATGCCGACTCATCGGTGACAATCTGGCTGTATGGCCCGCGAACGACCTCCAATGAAAATGCAACAAAAGGCAGAAGATAAATGATGATTGATAGTCTCATAGTCTTTCCCCTTAAAGTAGTTAAAGTATAATGATCTCGACAGTTATAAGTTATTTCATACCGCAACTTTTCATGTCAAGTATTTAACGCGATAGTATAAGCTTTTTTAAATAATTGTCGTTCCCTATTTTAGCCTTTATTACATAAACTCCGCTTGCATGGGTCCCGATATTCCAGACGACCGTATTTTTGCCAGCCCTTATATTCTTGAATTCTTTTACAAGGTTTCCCCTTATGTCATAAATCAAAAGGCGGGCGGATTTGCCGGGATTGAATAAAGAAATGGTTGCCGTTGCGTTTAAAGGGTTGGGGCCGGCGTCCAAAACAGGATTTCCCGGAATATCGGAAGAACTTATTATACCGGTCGGATTGTCAATTATGGCCGTCAGGATGTCCGTATCTAAGGAAAGACCGTCCGAAACGGTGAGTACCACTTTGTATGGGCCCGCCGATGAATATGCGTGCGAAACAATCGCGCCAACGCCCTGCGGGCTTCCATCGCCGAAATCCCAAGTGTACGTCAATGGATCATTGTCGAGGTCGGCCGAAGCTGATCCGTCAAAATTGACCGTCTGATTCACCACCCCTTTTATGTCCGCCCCGGCAAAAGCCGTGGGCCAGTAATTTGACGGGGCAGTGGTCGTGCCGGAAAACTGCCGTATCATGCTCCCCGTGGAAAGGTCCCATAGCTTGATCGTTACGGAATAACTGCAAGATACGCCCACGCTTCCATCCGGGGAAAAATCAACGCCATCGATAACGCCGCCGTGGTTCATCATATATATATTGGCTCCGGTCTCAAGATTCCAATACCCGACGCGGCCGTCCTGGCATGCGGTGAGAAGCCTTTTGCCGTCCGGGGAAACAGCGCACTCCCGGACATTTTGAGTATGGCCGGTGAACGTCAAAAGAAGGTTGCCCGTCAAAACATCCCATAATTTTGCGGTCCCGTCATTACTTGTGGAAACAAGTTTCTTTCCATCAGGCGTGTATTTGACGCATGTGCACCAATTGGTATAAATGGGACTCAGTGTGCGTATCACATTGCCGGTCGACAGGTCCCAGAGTTTCACTTTGGAATATCCCAATATACTGTCCCAACAGCCAAGGGCGCCGATGGAATCATCGGGGGAAAGATCGAGCGCCTCTCCGCCGCCGTTATTATCAACGATGTTCCTCAATATAGAGCCTGTCCCGACGCCCCACACATCAAGATGGCCTGTGGTGGTGCCGATAACAGGCCCGGCAATCGCGCACCTGGCAAGGTCATTATGCATGTATTCTATCGCCACTTCCCACATCGACGCCTTGTTGAATGTATGAAGAAGAGCGCCCGAAAGGAAATCATACTCCCGCGCAGGACCGCGTATGCCGATTGTCACACGCCTGCCGTCCGGAGACCACGAAATATCGTGCGCCCATCCAAAAGTGGGGATGGAACTGAAATATTTGCCTGTTTGCCAGTCCCAGAATTTCGCCGAACCATCGCCGCCGACAGCGGCTACAAATTGGCCGTTGGGCGAGAACCGCACCGCATATATCCTTTCATCAGCCGGCGAATTACCCACCGCAAGTATGGAGATGATTCCAAAGACAATGATGGAAAGATATGGCCTGGAATTCTTCCTTACCGGATATGTATGCACTCTTCGCATAATGATGGCCTTTTTGTTAAGTTCATTTTGCGTTATATTCCTGTAAAAGTTCCTGCGCCTTCTTTCCGATATTATCCGCGATGCGATTGACTATCTTTTCGCCCAGCTCGCGCGATGCGTCTGTGCGCGGGTCGCGGCCCCATATGCCCGCTTCCTTGGCGCCTTCTTCGGTTGTCAATACCTCATTCTTGATTTTATCCATATCCACTAAATCAGGACGCAAGTACATCAGTATGGACGTTTCCCAGTGCGCCGCGTGGTCCATTGCATCTTCCGGCAAGTCGTACAAAAAGCCCTCCTTCATGGCAAAACCCTTTGCCTTGCCGTCCGCGGATATCGCGTCAACGGCCTTCTGAAGGGAATCAACCTGTTCATTAACGTCGTGCCCCGTTACTCCTATGACGACCTTGAATCCGACCGTGACAAGCCCCTTGAAAATGGCGGCAAACAGTCCGTCGACAATCTCCTGCGGCAGTCCTGGATGGCAGCCCGGTTTCCAGTGGTCCATATGGCCCCAGTATGTGGGGGGAACAACCACGCCGCCGAACTTCTCCGCGGTCCTGAGCAGGATGCCATACGCCTTAAGCGTGTCATTGCCGAGCGCAAGATGCCGGCCATGCCATTCGAGCGAACCGACAGGCACGTACGCCACGGGGAATATTCTTATCGCTTCGTCGAATTCGTGAGGAAGCATTTCTTCGTATCTGACCTTATTCATACGCTCCTTTCGATTCCGTTTGGCAATATCCGAGAGTCCCGAATTCAATTTTCATAAGAATTAAAAGCTACTTTAATAATGTTACAGCTTTGGTTAAAATCCTTTTACCCGCTTTTACTTTTACAATGTACAGGCCGCTCCGCAGGCTTCCGGCATCCCAAACAAAGACATTTTGATTGCTTAATGGCTCAAGTGACTCGATAAACTTCCCTGTGACATCATAGATGCTTACCGTTAAATTAACGGCGGGATCCCGCCCCTGGATTGTTACCGTCGTTTTCGGGTTAAACGGGTTGGGGCTGACCAATATCTCTAATGACTTATTTCCTATCGCACCACCCTGTTCGGCAATTGTTGGTCCAGCGCCTATGTTTCCGGCAAAGGTCGTGATGCTTCGGCTCGGCAAAACATAGGAAAAGGAATTCCCCGTAACCGCGATTGCGCCCAAATCAACGCCGCGTTCATTGGTCGAGGTGCGAACCGCGTTCAGGCTGGACAGACCGTCAAGGTTGGCAATTGAAAAATTAGCCGTTTTGTTCGAAGTCGCGGGGTTAATGGCGACGATGGTGAAGACGCTTTCCAAGGGATGCTTGTAGGCGGAGACCTTCACGTCGTTCGTGTCGCTTGATATCGCCTCTATCCGGATTGCCCCGGGCCTGACCCAGTGCGCGAATTGCCTGAAGGCATACCCGTCCTTGGTGATTCCATTTGACGAAAATCTGCAAACGCCGCCGGGACAGGGCCAGTTTTTTGAATAGATTAGCCCCTTAATTACGCCAGTGCTGCCGGTCTCTATTCCGAGCAACATCTGCCACATAGTCGCATTGCCGATGGTCAGCGCGTCATGTATCCATCCCGCCATGACCAAACCCGCTGAATCAGCAGGCTTATTGCCGCAGCAGTGAGAGACTTCCGGGACCCAGATACTGGTAATATTATATTGCCTCGCAAGGTTGGCGAGCGCTTGCCAGTATTGAGGAGTCGTCTTGCCCAATTCAGTTCCATAGCCATTGGCCGCCAGCCCGTCAACCCATCTTCGAGCCGCCGTATCCGCTAAAATAAGATTGGCGTAATTAACTGAATTCTGGACATTCCAGCTAAGGCCGACATATATCTTTATGTTTGGTTTGGCGGCCTTGATAATTGGAGCGGCGACCTTAAGGTAGGCAAGATAGCTCGAAAAATCCATACTTAAGCGGTTGTAGGGGCCGGTGGAATCACAAGGCTCGTTAAGGTCGGGTTCAGCAAAAGGTGTATACACATTAAAGGTCATGCCCGTGCTATCTTCCCAAATATTAATCATATCAATCGTGAAATACGCGAAATCATCATAAAATTCAGGCAGCAATTTGCCGCCCTGTATATACGGACAATCTTTCAATTCCGGTTTAGGACGGGCGAGTCCGCCCAAAAGCGTTTGCCCATACCTTTTCGCCCACCTGTAAGTCGTCCAAATCTCCTCTGAGTAAAATGGCGACAGGTAACTCCCTAAACCAGTATCCGATGCGGCCCCTGTTCTCACGAAACTGACGCCAATATCATTAAAGAATATATCCCAAAAAGCAGTGTCATTCGCATAGCCGGATCCATTAACGGATGAGTCGTGGCTTTCCATCTGGCAGCCAAAGCCCTGAATGGTCTGGTATTCCGTGGCGCCGTTTATGGCGACTGTGGCGGCCTGCGACATGGAAAATCCAAGCATAAAAATGACCGTTTGCACGCAGATTAATGTCAGCGACTTGACTTGCATAATTACCTCCCTTGATTTTAATTGAACAGATACCGTTCTTCCGGCAACCTTAAAAGCCCTATTTCATCATTATCACCTTTCCCGTGACGACTTGCCTGCCCGCGGTCAAACGTACCACGAAGATTTGGCTCGACAAAGGCCGTCCATTGCAGTCCCGGCCGTCCCATGTCAACCGGCATACCCCTTGCCCGGAACTCTTAGGAGAGAGTTCCTTGATCAAAACGCCGCGCAAATCGTAGATACGGAGTTTCACGGCGGATGAAGGCAAAAGGCCTTGCCGACCGGCCGAAAAGGCGAAGTTCACCACAGGATTGAAAGGACTGGGATAAGCGGTGAGAAAAGGCGCTATGTCTTCCTTGTCCGCGCTGAATTGCGAGGAGACCACAATATGCGTTGTGTCGTTTTCCATGATAATCAGCACGTCGGCGCTTCTGTCGGGAACAAGGGCCGCTCCGCCCGTAGGATTGCTGAGTGTCAGGTTAACCGTCTCGTCGCCTTCGTAAACCGCATCGTCCAGGGTCGACACCGTGAAGGTCTTGCTCACCGTGTCCCCATCGGCCCATGAAAGCGTCCCGGAGACCGCAGTGTAGTCCGATCCTGCTGTGGCAGTGCCATTGCCCGTTGCGTAATTCACGGAAACAGCCCCGACACTGCCACCCACCCGCTGCACCGCTATCGTCACCGGGCTGAGGTTTGGTTGAAAGGAACCGCCGCTTTCCATAACACGGTAGCGGCCATCGTAATATACCGGCGCGCCAAACAGCAACGCCCCTGCTGGAGGGGCCGGATCATTGTCCACCATAGTAATCATTGGTCCTGGATAGACACTACCCAGCCTGGCCCCCCCTGTTGGGTTGCTGATGGCCAGGGTCACGGTCTCTTCGCCCTCGTAGACAGCATCGTCCAGGACCGGCACTGTAAAGGTCTTGTTCGCCGTGTCCCCGTCTGCCCAGGAAAGCGTTCCAGAGACCGCCGTGTAGTCAGAACCAGCTGTCGCCGTCCTGTCGATTGTCCTGTAGTCCACAGAAACCGCCCCGGCGCTGCCGTCGCTCCGTTTCACCGAGACAGTGGCTGTCCCGGAGTTCTCGTTCACGCTGAAATTCGCCGCGCTGTACTGCAATACCCCGGCCCTCTCCACAATCGTCAGCACTGCCTCGCTTGGCGTACCCGGCGTTGCACCACCTGTGGGGCTGCTCAGTGTCAGGTTGATGGTCTCGTTACCTTCGCAGATTGCATCGTTCAGGATCGAAACAGCGAACGTCTTGTTTGTCACGTCCCCATCGGCCCAGTTCAATGTCCCGGAGACCGCTGTATAGTCAGAACCAGCCGTGGCTGTTCCGTTGCTCGTTGTAAAGTTCACCGAAACAGCGCCGCTCGAACCGCCAGTCCGTGTCACCGCGATTATCAGCGGGTTTGTGCCATACGCCCCATTCTCAAACGAGCTCCAATCCGCAGAGGTGAACTGCAACGCGCCCTTCTGGGTCCCCATAGCTCCGGTGAAAGTGGTGATGCTGTATGCCGGAAGAACACCGCTGAAACTGCCCGCGGACACTGCGACCTGCCCCGCGTCAACGCAATTCTCAGTGGAGGAAGTCCGGTACATTGAGAGGCCTGCAACGCTCCCGGGCAGGTTGCTCAAAGAGCAATTGATGGTTTTAGCTGCCGCTGCATCGCGGTTGATCACGACTACCGTAAAGGTACCCTGCCCCTCGTGCTTGAAAGCCGTGACCAGTACATTGCTGTCGCTGCTTGCAGCGTCAACCCGCACGGCCCCAGGCCGGATCCAGCGGAAATACTGCTTTATCGTGTAGAACTTGGGGGTTGGCCCGGTTGCGCTGATGAGAGCCAGGGCCTTTTGAGATGGGTCCCTGTAAAGCTCATACACGTGCCATGCAGAGACCCCGCCGTAGACAAGCGCAGTATGGAGGTGTTGGGCCAGTGGCAGCGCTTCCGTCCATGTGCCGGTGCTGCTGCCGTCGTTGCAGTACTCGGTCAGCCAGAGCTTCTTGCCGTGTGTGGCTGCCAGGCTTGCTGCCGTCTGCCAGGCTGGAATGCTGGCATCAGGGTTCCAGAAGTCCTGGGTGTAGCAGTGTGTGGCAAGGCGGTCTATGTAGTTTTTTGCCACAGGATCTTGCAGTATCCTGTCAACGTACGAGCCCGGTCTCATACTGTTGAGACTGGTCGGCTCAGATGCGAAAATCTTCGTGGCAACCCCTTCTGCCTGAAATCGCGTTCCCAACCGCTTGGTCATATCCGCGAGCCTGTCCGACGGGTAGTAGAGCCACGAGCCGTTGGTCCAAGTGACCTCGGGCTCGTTGTGGATGGTGGCGTAGTCGAAATGCACCCCGTGGTATAATTCCATGCCTTTTATCCAGATCATTATGTATTCAATCAACTCCTGCTCATAGCCGGGCCTGAGTATTCCCTTGCCGGGTGTCTCCTCCTCATATACATTGGTCGTCATCCACACAGGCACGGAATGGTTGGTTGTGATCAGCTTGACACCGCGGCTCTGAGCGGCCTTAAGAAGAGGCGCCGCCGCGTCAAAGAAAAAGGTCCTGACATTGCCCCAATTGATGACGAATGGATCGGTGTTGTCATTCTCAACGACCTCATTGCCGTTGGTTTCGTTACCGCCATGTTCCACGTTGGGCAGCATCCTGAATCTCAGCTGGCTCACTCCAAGTTCATCGAATATCTTGGAGCGCATGGCCTCATCGGGCGGGTATATCCAACCCTCATCTCCGCCCAGCGCTTCGATGGCCTGATATTCTGTGGCACCGTTTATGTTAACATTGGCGGCTTGAGTGGCGGAAAGACACGACAGCAAGACAACCGTTTGTATAATTACGATGATCCCTGATTTGCACTGCATGACTATGCCTCCTTCATTTGGTTAAAATCCGGTTTATATTTCATTTTGATTTCGTCTTGCAGTTATCCAAGAATCCTTATTTTTGCAGAACAATCTTTTTTTCCAGTTCAAATCCTTGCCCTTTCAACCGTATAAGATATACCCCGGATGAATTTTTTCCGGCATCCCATGAAACACCTCTTTTAAGAACGTGCAAGGCAATTGTTGCCGTCCAAATATTCTTTCCCTGGGTATTGTATATAAAAATATCAGCCGGGATGTTCCCATAATGCATTCCTTTGTCCAAAGAGATGGTTATATTTGCATTGAATGGATTTGGGCTGGCTTGCAAAGCGCCTTCTCCAATGGAATACGGCCGGAGGACGTCAGTTCCGCCATGCAATTTATTTATTGAAAGACTATCGAGCAGAATTCCGTTGACGTCATAAGCGTCCATGTGCAGGAATGTTCCGTTTATGCTGAATTTTGCGTAATTTTGCGTCCCCGCCCCGGCGCCTTTTTCCACAAACCAGTCATCGATTGTTCCGGTACTGTAAAAATAAGTCGGGACGCCATTGTACGCCCCCACTCCATAACACCCTGAAACAACTTCAAGCCTCCCTTGCCCTGGAAGGCTGCCGTATTCATCGACCGGCGCATTCGCGCTGACATTGAGATTGATTGGTCTGGATCGCATATAATAATGGACGTGTCCGTTAAGAACTACATCGACGCCGTAATCGTCAAAGGCCTTCCACCATGTGCCTCGATAGGCGTCCATGTCGTGCTGATGCGCCGCTGTTACGAAGAAAGGCTTATGGAAAAAGACTATTTTCCAGGTCTTGTCCGTGTTCTGGAGCTGCTGCAAGAGCCATGGGTATTGTTCGGCGAAACTCGATTCGCTCAGAAGGCAGATGAACAGGGCGTTTCCGAATTCGAATGCATACCATTGCTCGTTTCCGGGCATGATGAACTGGTTCAGGTAGTTTGCGCCGTATTCATGATTGCCGCCCGTATGATATATAAGGTTCTTTTCAAGGAACACTTTTCCGGAGTCGTACCATGCGTCCCAATTGCTGTCCAGCGATCCATCGTTCACATGGTCTCCGGTAAACAGATGGAAGGCCGCATCTTCGGTTGCAAGCCGGTTTGCCACCTGCTGCCAGCCTGTCATGTTCGTCCTGCTGTCGCCTCCGCCGATAAAAGAGTATTGTGTCGTTGAGGTGTCAGTGGACGTGGCAAACGTCTTTTCTTCACTCCATGCACCGTCATATATCGAAAAGCGGATGGTTGAAGAGGCTGTCAAGACGGGGAACGCGTAATCATGCCAGTATCCCGTTGAATAGCTTGCGTGGTTAGCACTGGCAAACCCGCCCTGCTCAAAACCGGATGTATATCCCCACCGGATACTGTCATTCGTGTTGGTGCTGTGCCAGGTAATTGTCAATCCATTCAGCGGATTATTCGTCGAGCCGAAATGGATATGCCCTGCCGCAGCGAAAGTTAAAACGCAGAAAGCGGCTATTAATACAAGCATGGCGCGCATAGAAACTATCTCTCATATGTTAAACAGTCAACTCCTTATTTCAACAAGGTAATCTTTCGGGCCATGATTTTATCGCCTGCTATTATTTTAACAATATATAGACCTGTCTGCCAACTACTGGCGTCCCAGATATAGCGTATTGCGCCTGCCGTGTTCTGCCCGTCTCTACCCGGTCGATCCGAGGAGTGCGTACCGTAGCAGGGCGCAAGCGTATTTACCAGCGCTCCCTTTATATCATAGATATTTACCGCTAAATGACCCGCTGATCCCTGACTCCTGACCTCTATTATAGTTTTAGGGTTGAATGGATTGGGGCTGACAATTATTTCAATGGGATTATCTTTTTTTCTGCCCATCTCATTAGTTGTCGTCCCTATGGTCCCGGTAAGGGTCGTGATGCTCGAATCGGGCAATGTGTAAGAAAAGGAATTGCCGGTCACGGATATCTGCCCTAAATTCACGGCGTTTTCCGTGGCTGAAGAGCGGATGGCATTAAGACTTGAGAGCCCTTGAATATTGTTCACGGTGAAGTTGACGTTCTGATTGGAACCGCCCCTGTTGATGTTCACGATGGCGATGGTCTTGCTGTCCTTTTGCACAAAGGAAGTGACGAGGATATTGCCGTTGTCGGTCGCTGCCTGTATCCGCACCGCGCCTGGCCGGACATATCTGAAGTAGTGTTTTACCCAATAAAATTGTTCCCTGGGACCGTTTTCATTAACCAATCCCCCATATCCATCGCCGAAACTTGTCGGGTGATACAGATCCATATATAACCATGCACTGACTTTGCCATAGTACAGGCCGTTGTGCATATGCTGGACATATAATAAGCCGTCTTTCCAGGATGTGTTGCCTGCGCCCCATTCGTTCTGCCAGAGTTTCAGGTTGTACTGGCCGGCTATATCGGCCACATTTGTCCATGCGGTAATGGCGCCGTCCGGGTTGGAAAATGTAACGTTATATGGATGCGTGGCCAATACGCCCACATACTGCCGGGCTATGGGATCCTGCAAAGTCGGGTTTGCCAATCCGGCAAAACTGCCTAAACTTACGCATTCAGGCAGAATAATCTTTGCGGTGATTCCCTTGGTTTGAAAATACGGCCCCACCACCTTGATTAAATCACGCAGTTCAGCCCCTGTATATGTGCATCCTGTCCAAGTAGGGTTGTGCCCGCCGTTCGGCTCATTCTGAAGTCCGATATAGGAGAGCGTCACCCCTTTCCTGTCCTTTAACCCCTTATACCATATATACAGAAATTCGGCGAATTCGTCATAATTCTGCGCTAAAAGCTTTCCGTCCCTGTAAAACAATCCGGCAGGTGAACGCATCCAGCTTGGCGGTGAACACACTTTTCCCGCAAATATATTGCACCCATGGGCCTGCGCCTTAACAGGCAGCACCCTCCCAATCATATCAATCCATGACGTATCCACCCCGTTCCAGTCAATAATATCCGGGTCGTCGTTGTCATTCCTTGATGCGTCTCCCAATCCTGTATCGTTATATACTGTGTCCTCGGTCTGGGTATAAAGGCCCATGTCGAGTATGCTTGCGCCCAGTTCATTAAATATAAGATTGAAATCATTGTCAGTTTTTGGAAACAATTGCACTTCATTCCCGCCAAAACCGTCAATTTCCTGATATTCTATGGCACCGTCTATGGTCACGCTTGCGGCTTGCAATGTGGTGAAACCAAGTAAAAGAATAAGCATTTGTATGCCGGTTAAAATCATTGAAATTAATCTCATGATACCTGCTCCGGGGTTGTTCATTCCGATCCCCCATTTTTGGATTAAAATAACATTCCATAAACCTCTAAAAAACGTACGGCGTTGCATGCTTAACCATCATAAATATCAGCCACTTATGTGGTGTCGTAGCAGATTGCATGATCACCAGTTTTCTCTCTTATCAATAAATATTATAAAATAAAAGAAAAATGGCTTGAAATAAACGGAGAAATTGTTAAAAAAAAAGGGGTTTTCTTAGTATTTAAAGGACATTACTTCGGCAAATTGTGTTTTCTATATTCGGACGGGGTTGTTCCCACGCTGCTTTTGAATACCCTGTTGAAATTTTCCAGTGTGCCGTATCCCACCTCAAAGGCTATTTCCGAGACCCGTTTATTGGTGTTTTTAAGCAATTCCTGGGCTTTTTCCATGCGGATTTTATTCAAATAATTTGAGAATTTATCGCCAGCCTGCCTTACAAACAATTTTCTCAAGTAATCCGGACTCAAGTTAACGTTAGAGGCCGCTTTTGTCAAATCAAGGGTTTCGTCATGAAAGTTCTGTCTTAAATATTCTTTTACCGTATTTATTAAGGATTCATGCATGGAAACTTCAGCGGCGTCCCTAATGGCATTCAACCTTTTTTTTCTGCGGATAATGTATGCCGAGTAAGAAAGAACCGCAAGAGCAAGGGCGCAGCAAAAAACCAACACGGAATAATTATTCCTGTCAACAAGGCGCAGATTGCCCCATTCGCTGGGATTCTGGAGGACCAAATCGGAAATATTGGCCCAGCTTTTTGTCATGACAACACCAAACTTATTTTCCCTGTCAGTGTTAACAAGGTTAAATCCGATTGTTATGCCGTGTTTGGGTTTCAGACCGAATTCTTTCCAGGGGAAAGCGGCTTCAACATCATATCCCGCGCTTGTTTTTTTAATCCGGGTTTTAGGGTTCCAGATCAAGCCGGCGGCTTTTATGGTGGTGTCGCGTTTAAAATCAAAAATGGCCGTTTCGGTTTTTCCGCCAAGGCGGCTTTCTTTTGAATATTCCGGCCGGGTACTTCTCCTAAAATCAAAAACAGCCATTTCGGTTGTCCCGTTCGCCGGAACCATGATCTGGTAATCGTCCGTATCCCTGATCGAACCATGACCGTGATTTATATCAAAATAGAATTCTATTTCATCCTGCATATAGGGACGGATATCTTGAAATTGCGTATCATTCTCCGCCGGGAAAATGTCCGCATCCGTCACTCTTACTGCAAAATAGAGAAAAGTCTTGTCCCATTTTGACGCCGCAATTATCCGGTTGTCGTTATTAATAAAAACAATGGAGTCTTGGGCAAACCACTCCTCAAGATTTCCATCAATCTTTATTGGTTCATCCGTCTTATAGGTAATCCATTCCATTCCGGAAAGTTCCTTGTTCCTGTCCAGGGCCGCTTTTGCCGCGAAATTAGCAAAACCTCCTTTTAGTTCATTCTTGGATGTTACATAATGACAAAAAAATCCTAAATTAAAGTTGTCTTGATCGGGAATCTTGGAACAGTCCCATATTGCCTCAAAAGGCGGCACGGAGTCAATGTCAATAATCGCGTCCTCAATCGAATGCTTCATTTTATTGCTCGAAAGAATGGAGTAAAAAACAAAAAAGCGGACCCATTTTATTGTGTCGCCTTCTATTATACCGGGAACCGCGATTTTAACCAGGTTGTCGCTGATGACAGCGTTATTTCTGGGCATAATAAACCCAGAGGACAGCTCTTTTGGCAAGGAATGCACGGCAAAAGCAAATAAAGCGGCGGACAGATAAAGGCTTTTCATTAGAGCGTGGCTAATTTGAGTTGGCCTGTTTTCTTTTAAAATTCAATGAGTTACGCGGACCTTCTCTCGCCATAACAAACAAAAAAAGCAAAAGATTCACGCCTTTGTCCTTACTTTTGGTCTTCTGGGACTCTTGATCACCACAGCACTTTCTATTTTTCGAAGCAACAGCGTTGCATGATCTTTGACGCTCCAATCTAAAATGTCCCCCTTGGCATAATCAAGTGTTTCCGCCAGAACCCGCTTGGCAGGCAATACTGTATTAACAAGATAATCGTATATTATTCGGCCATTTTTATTTTCAGATAGCAGCATACACAGATTCCTGTAATGTGATAGCTTTCAATTTAATATATCCCTTTCAAGCAGAACGGTGTCTTTCACCTGAATAATGACAATGTCGCCTTCGTCCTTCACCACGATAGAAGGGTTGTTTTTATCGGGTTCTGTCATTGGGCGCCGTTGCTGATGTCGCTGTTTGTGGTGTGGTCACAAACTTTTCCCTTTTGAATCTTCGCAATAATTTAAATATTCCGCTTCATGTTTGAATATTTCGAAAACGCCTTCAAGGCCGGTGGCTATAAG
This sequence comes from Candidatus Raymondbacteria bacterium RIFOXYA2_FULL_49_16, assembly GCA_001789205.1. Classification (GTDB taxonomy): domain Bacteria; phylum Fibrobacterota; class OXYB2-FULL-49-7; order OXYB2-FULL-49-7; family XYB2-FULL-49-35; genus XYB2-FULL-49-35. Next base: position 16,447 of record MFYT01000037.1, read on the forward strand.
CACTTCGAGGACATCTTCTGCGGGTGCAATAATGGAAATGGTAACACCTGTTTCATCTGCTTTCGCCAGTGCGGTTAAGAGTGCGGTGATGGCGCCACTATCAATATAATTGGTTGCCAGGAAGTCGATGCCAACATGTTTGATGTGAGGTTTTCCGCACGCATCAAGCAGAATCTTCAAAAATCTATCCGAATTAATATCCTTCACTATCTGCGGAGGCGTTTCAATAATTATGCGGGATTCCCCGACCCGGCATATAAAAACCTGATCTGACATTAGAATACCATCTATTAGATAATCGATTCAACTGTCAAGGATAGCCCTCATGTTCGCCAGTCTGGCGCCTGCCACCGGCAGATAGAGAATGAGCGCCAAATATGCCATGAAAATAATAAATGACGCACTCATTTATCCCTCCCTAAATTTTACGTGTTTTACGTTTCCACGCGTTGTTATCTGGCTATCATTAAATTCTTCGTGAACAGGCGTCCCCCTGTCTTCACACGTACGATGTAAATGCCGGCGGGAACATCGGCCTGCAGCCGGTACTCGGCCGCGCCTTCCATGGGCCGCACTGTCAGGAGCCGCTTGCCCGAAACCGAATATAACTCTATAATTGCGTCACCTAAGGCTCCCGGCGGCAGGACAACCGATGTTCTGCCGCCAAAAGCGGGATTGGGCGAAAGAACAATATTATGCGGCGCTGCCGGCGCAGCCCGCCGCTCATGCGCACCGGTGACCGGCTTGACAAGCGTAATGCTGTCAAAAATCGCGCCGTTGTTCATGATTGCGTCCAAATGAAGCGATTTGCCGTTGATGCGGATTTTGCAATAGTGGTTCACTTCCGCACATGTATCAACGAACCAATCCGCGCCGCACCCGGCAATTGGCGCATAGGAAGCTGAAATTATCTGCAGGCGGCCTTGGTCCGGCCCGCTGCCGTATTCGCCGACAGGCCCTGCCGTGGAAACATTGCGGTTTATGGGTTTTGTGCGCTGGTAATTATGCGTATGGCCGTTGAAAATGACGTCAACGCCGTGATCGTCGAAGGATTTCCACCATGTATCCAGATAGGCGTCCAAATTGCCCGCATAAGTTCCGATAGTGAAAAACGGCTTATGGAAAAAGACTACTTTCCATTCATGCGTATCGGCAGCAAGCAGGGAGTCCAGCCACGGATACTGCAGGGCATACCAGGAGGCGTAAGGCGCCGTGAACAGACAGACAAAGAGCGCATTGCCGAACACGAATGAATACCACGGCTTTCCGGTAATCTGCCTGTTACCGGGCATGATGAATTGATTCAAAAATATTGGGCCGTATTCATGGTTGCCGGCCGTATAATAGACACAATTGCGCGTGAGCATTGGATCGCCTTCCGAATACCAGAGGTCCCAGTCGGTCGCGCTCGACGCGGAAAAGACATTGTCTCCGAGGAAAAGATGGAAATCAACCCGCTCCTGCGCCAGCCTTCCGGCAATCCTGTCCCATGCCACCAGGTCTGTGGTACGGCTGTCGCCGCCGGCGATGAAAACGAAATCCGTTGACGCCGTGTCCGTCGATGTCATGTAATTCCTGACCGCGCTCCAACCATCCGCGTCCTTGATTGAATAATATATGGAATCCTCCGGATTCAGGATGGGGAAACGGTAATCATGCAGATATCCGGAATAATCCGCACGGGCGGTGCAGGGAAAGGCGCCTTGCTCAAATGCTGCGGTATAACCCCACCTGATGCTGTCTGATTGAGATGAGGAATGCCAGGTGACGGTCAATCCGTTCAGCGGATTGTTGATGGACCCGAAATGGATATGATCCGGGGTTGAAAAAATGGATGTGACGTTGAAATAAACGGCAAGCATGACGGCAATCAAGAATGTTTGCTGAGTAAACACAAAAGCCTCCCGCCGAGCGGCGTTATGAAAATAACGTAAATTTTACCTGACTACCACCATCTTTTTACCGGCGTATTTATTGTTCTGGAGCAAGCAAGCGAAATAAATCCCTGTCGCAACTTGCTTTTTGAAATCCCACAGCAGTTCCAGCTCCCCTGCTATTGCCGCGCCAGATCTGTGCGACCAGACTTTCCGTCCTTTCAAGTCGTAGACATTCATCGTAAACCCTGCATTTGACGCAAGCCGCAGGAAAAACAGGGCATCGCTGCCTGAGACAATGCAGTTGTTTATTGCCAGATTGCTCCCAGCGCCGGGCATTTGCCCCCTCTCCGTATTTGTGCTCGTCAAATAGATGATGAACTGGTTCTGCTTGCCCTTTTCAAGGTGAACCGATGCCGTGCAACTAGTGCCGCCTTTAGTCGCAATCACTCTGTAGGTTCCGTAGAACCCTTTGAAATTCGCATCTCCCGACACACCCGAAAGAACCGTGGTATCGGTATGCCACACTGTTCTTATCAGCCTGCACAGGCTGTCGTATGCGGGTTTTGGCAAAAGGTGCGAATCGAGCAGGCCGCCGCCTCGCAGCCACGACATGCTGTCGCACAGGTCCCACCAGGTTATGGCCGTCACGGCCGGATGCGCGAAGCAGACGCGGTAGAAGTCGGCCGCGTATTTTGCCTGCACCTGCGGGTTCCACCTGGCGCCGCGCCAGGTGGCGCCCGAGAGCGGCGTATCAATGGATACCGGCGTGAATTCCGTGATATGCACCTCTTTGTGCAGTGAATCGTACCAGTCAAGCACCCCGCGCACATAGTCCAGGGGAAAGGCCCTGGTGCGAGGTTCGTGTGCCTGTATTCCCACAGCGTCCCAAGGCACGCCTTGTTGCGATGCGGTATTGAGCATGTTCCACAGCGCAGGCCTCATGTTGTACATAACACTATAGTCATTCACGACAAGCTTTGCTGAAGAATCTGAAGTATGCGCCCAAACATGAGGTGAATCTATCGGTATAGATGAGAAGTGTGTTGGTTCGTTCACGACATCCCATATGGTGATTTTATCTTTGTACCATGTAAGAAGCTCGTTTATCCGTTGCTTTTGTTCCAAGGCGGTCGGCAGACGCGAGCAGTTGGTATAACCTGGAAAGCCAGCGGCGGTTCCCCATAGAATCGGGTGGCCCTTGAGCTTGATGCCGCGGCTTGAGCACCAGGCAACGATCCTGTTGGTGGATGCTGTGTCCGGACTGCCCTGGGTCCTTTCGTATCCGCACCAGTATAACTTGGCCGTGGCGTAGTTGAAAAGGCTGTCGAACCGCTGTTTATATATGGCATTGCGTGCTGAGTCCGGGAAGTAGTTGAACCCGTAAATGTTGCACCCGAAGAGAAAATCGTGTTCCTGCTGTTCCACTTGGATGGTTGTCCCATCCAAGGGGCCGCCGGAGCCGTTGAGCACTGTGATTGTCCCAATGCCTTTACGGTTCGTCTCGATTCTCATGGCTGACGCGGCAATCTCCGCCTGTTCCTCTGTCTGCCCCCCCTGCACCACCAATGCTGATGCCATGACCGATACAGCCAAAAGAATTATCCTCATTCTCTTTTTGAACCTCATCAGAAAAAAGGACTTTTTCATTCTTTACCCCATATTTGAGTTTAATTATGCGATATATTAATATGAAGCCCAGCCGCTCCTCTTATCGTAAAAGGATGATACGCAAAATCTTGATGATGTCCGCGCCAGTGTAATTTGTACGGTTCATTTTTAATACGTATACGCCTGTCGCTCCCTGCTTGCCATGTTTAATGGCGACATCGCAGATCGTGTTATAAAAGCCAGTGTCCGCCTCTTTAATAAATCCTCCGGTGTTTTAGTTTTCGTTTCCGGTAAGCTATCCTAAAATACCTGTTAATTAACCGTAAAATTCGCAAAACCTACCGGAAAATCTTCCTTATTTTATTAACAATACTTTTTTCTGTAAATTTTGTGTTCCGATGATGGCCTTTACTACATAGACTCCGCTTGGCAGGTTTGACGCATTCCAAGTATAACCTCGATACACCGCCCCGGCTACCTGGTTACCGCTGGTATATTCAGTTGTCAATTCTTCAAATAATACACCGCGAAGATTATAAATATTTACGGCCGGGCTGCCTGCTGATTGCTGATTGTTGATTGCTATTGCTATTGTGGTACTGGAATTAAAAGGATTTGGAGATACAAGTATCTCTATATTATCATTTTTTTTATATTCTGTTCTCTTTATTTGTGTTGATCCTTTATGCCCGGTAAATGTTGTAACACTTTGGCCCGGTAAATCGTAGGTAAAAGAATTTCCACTTACAGAAACATTGCCTATATTCAAAGAACTATCGGTTTGCGATGTCCTGATTATATTTAAATTCAGAATCCCGGTAAGATTATTAATGGTAAAATTAGCCGTTTCACTATTCGTTTTCCTGTTAATAGCAACAAAAGTTACGGTGTCATTCTGTTTATTGTTAAATCCTGTAACTAATATATCAGGGTCCCCTGACCGTACATCAATTCTTACGGCTCCAGGTCTGATATATTTAATGTATTGCTTTTGTGCATGATACCTATGAGTTGTAATTGCTCCAGGCATTATAATTTGCTCCATATTTGTGCTATAAAACTCCCAGGGGATATAGGCATTTATATCCGCGTGGGCAAGAGCGTTATGCATGTGCTGAGCCATATTAATAGCAATATCCCATCTGGTATTGTCTGAATTTGGTCTAGAGTACTCAGTCATCCATAATCTTTTATTATATGATTTAGCCAATGCTGATATGGGCTGCCAACCGGATATAAGCGAGTCTGGATCATTATAACTCTGCCCGTAGGAATGCGTACAGAGTATATCAACATAATTAGTGGTAACAGTGTCCTCACAGATAGGAGTAGCGCGGCTGCTGAATCCGCCCCACCATGCATTATCAGGCCCTATTAGTTTAGTAGTAATTCCTTCCGTTTCAAATCTGTTTCCGACAAGCTTTATTGCATCGTTAAGCTCACCTCCGTTATACCTGCAGCTCTCCCAGGTTTCTGTAACATCAGGCTCGTTTTGTATAGAGATGTAATCCATATAAATTCCGAGATTTTCTAAAGCTTTTATCCAAATAATTACATATTCAACAAATTCATCTTCATAGCCTGGCGTAACAGATCCTCCGTTTGTAAGTTGTCCGTTTGTCTTCATCCATGCGGGGGGACTCCAGATGGTTCCAAGTATTGGAATGTTCTTTGATTTAGCTTCCTGCAGTAATCCCAAGAAATCTCCTGATAAGGCACCGGTATTAATATTGTTCCAATCAATATCGTTCGGATTAGAATTATCATTTGAGGACTCCAGGGAAGGCATCATCCGAAATCTTAAAATACTTATCCCAAGATCGTCAAACAGGTAAGGCAGAATATTTGAAGGGGGATAATTCCAGGCTTCTGAAACACCAAAACCATCAATAACCTGGTATTCAATAAGGCCGTTTATTGTGACATTGGCGGCCTGGACATTTGTCAAAAATAGTACCACGATTATCGCCTGCATTACTACAACAATTCTTTTAATCTGTCTCAATGGCAGCCTCCGGTTAAAAATAAATTGGTGTCACTATTCTACCTTTAATGCTTTTGTAGTAAGCGCCCTTCCGTTGCTTTCAAGCCTGATAATATAAATCCCGCTTCCAGAAGCCATGCCGCTCCGATCTGTCCCGTCCCACGAAAACGTATGAATCCCTTTGTTCACAGCGCCTTTAAACAAAGTCCTTATCACTGCGCCCCTCAAGTCATATACCTTCAGAGTAACAAAGGAATGTATGGGAATAGAATATCTTATCGTAGTTGCAGGGTTAAACGGATTGGGCGTGTTCTGAAACAGGAACAACGCTTTGCTGTTGGCCGCAGATATATCGAGTGCTCCCGTCCCTTCCTGACCAGTGAGAAACAGAACGCTGTTACCGGGGCATGCGATAGAAACACCTGTTCCGATATTTTCATCCAAAATGGAAGTAGCCACGGGAAATCCATTGCTATCTGTTATAGCAGAACTCGGTGAATAAAGATATTGGGAGAGGGAGGCATGGCCATGCCCTGGCACTTGAATGGTTAGTGTTTGCGTGGAGAAGAGACGATTGACGATACAGAATGTCCAGGAGGAAGTCCCTTGGGCTGAATCAGTATGATGCGCAGCGATCCCTCGTAAATCGGAGCGGCCGGTGTTGAGTTTATAGATTTTTGAACCTGTTTTAAAATTCCGACACAGCAGTGCCCATGGATAAAACCACTGCTTCAATCTGAATCCCAAAGTCTTGTTGCACCACATACCCCAAGTAAAATCCATAAAAGAATTGTCGTCCAGCATCCAGGCAGACACCGCACCGCTGCCAGCGCTTGCGCATTGGACTGCGTAGTCTGCCATGATAACACCATAATCGAATGTCTCAATATTGCTGTTTTGGCCAGTTGAGGCACCATCACTCAAACCCGCCTCACCAACGATAAGGAGCTTTCCTGCGGCCGCACTGTCATGCGTCTTTGCGTAGGTCCATAGGTTCCCGACATAGGTTTCCAGGGAACCGGAAAGGATATCAGCACCCGATGCATACCGGTGAAAATCATAAGCACCTAATATATTCAACTCCACGGCCTGTGTATGCCAAGCAACATTGTTGCTCATGTCAGAACCAGCCAGCAATACTTTGTCCTGTAAACCACGAGTCACAAGCGCATTCTTAACATTGGATACACCTGCCGCCCAGCGTGAAAACGAGCCGACTTCGTAATTGGGCTCGTTAACCAGGATGAAGTACCGTATACAGGTATAGCCCCTGACATTGATGAGATGGTCAAGATAGTTGCCAATAACGGATGCGTATAGAGTGTCATCGGTGCTGACAATATCGCTACCTGGGGGAACGGTCCATCCCTGCTCCACACCCCAGTCTGCGAGCAGTACCGTGCTTCCCAAGGCCTGGCAAACATCTAAATGACGGTATAGTCGATACATATCCGCTGTTTCGTAGTCAAAAACGCCATTGTTATTATAGCCGTATTTCAACAGCATCATGATTCGTGCTACAGGCAGACCCATGTATTCCACGCGCTTACGGATCAAGGCAAAATCAGAATCGGTAACCTCATAAGAACCATAGGAATAAGAATCCCATTCTGCTCCGAAGCCAAAAAAGCGATTGCAGGAGGGGTTAGCCGTATCGACAACAACGGATTGAGCAAACAGAAAACCGTTCAGCAAGAAGACTGCCACCATAAAGTTTTTTTGAAGGTTTAGAGCCTCTTGCATAAACTCTGAAAATTTACTTCCTTTCATAAGACATACTTCCTTAAATATTTCATTGTATCCTCATTTCAATAAGGTTATTCTTTTTGTTTGAATCGTTTTATTTATTTTCACCTTAACAATAAATATGCCGCTTTGTCGGCTGCCGGCATCCCATGTATATCGCATTACGCCTCCTGAATTCTGAGTTATATAACAAGGCGTAAACGTTTTTACCATCTTTCCTTGGAGATCATAAATCCCCGCCACTACCGGAACACCTGATACCGGACTGCTAACCTCTATCACGGTCTTTGGGTTAAAAGGATTTGGATGCACGGATATTTCAATATTATTGTCTCTTTTTATGTCCATCCCTCTTATATGAGTGAGCGCCTGCCCCACGAGTGTCGCAACAGTGTTGGCCGGCAGGATGTATGAGAAGGATGAACCGGATACTGAAATGTCCGCCTGTTGGGCAAGGGAAAGCGAGTTGGATGTAATCCACGGGGTGACTGAATTCAAACCGAAGCCTGATAGAGTGAAATTCGCGGTTATAGCGCCGGCCCTGGATGGATTCACGGCAACTATGGCGACCGTCTCCCCGGCCGGATCTTTATAGGCGCTGACCAGGAGACTGCCCGTGCTCGTTACGCCTATGCGGCGGAATCCAGGACGGACAAACTTGCTGTAATTGCCAAGTATATACATTCGTTTCGTCGGACTGAAGTATGGGCCTGTGAGCGCCTGGTTGTTTGAACAATAACTACCAGGACAAAACAGCCACCAGTAATGCCATGCGTTTACTTCAGCCAGTGTCAGGAAATTATGAATTCTTCTTACCCATACGATGGCGTCTGTCATGCTGCTGTCAAAAACGCCATAGACATCCGAGACCTCGGTTTCCCAGAGGTGCTTGCCATGGGTGTTTACAACAGCGGGCGTGCCAAAATCATAATTGTGCGCGGCAAGAATGTCTACCATGTTCGCGGTAGTCGGATCATTCATTGTTGTTGAATCCAGGTCAAACCGCCAATGGGAATCCTCGGGCATGAGTATTTTCGTGGAATCCAAACCCTTTGCAGCAAGAGCATTATAAAGGAATGGGATAAAATCATGCAGCTCCTGCGCAGACATCTCGCACGATTCCCATGTTGCCGCATAGTTCGGCTCGTTCTGGACGGAGATTGCGTAGATATTGACGCCCGCGGACTTCATGCTGTCCACATAGGCGGCCTGTTGATTGGCGTAATCCTGGTATCTGGACGCAAGAAGATGCCCGCCGTTATTTACATCGTTGTTGGTTTTCCATGCCGCTGGCGGACTCCACGGCGCGCTCCAGACCCTGGCGCCGCGCGCTTGGGCCTTTTGCATTATCGAAAGCTCCGACGTGGTCGCGGGAATTGTAGGAGCTATGCGGTTGCGCAGAAGAGAAAGGCCGATTCCCTTGTCAACCGAGAAGAACATGTCGGCCTGGCTGTCCGTGATGCCCGACCTCCAGGCAGTGCTGGCGCCAAAGCCGTCGATGACTTGATGCGTATCGTTCCAGTCAACCGTGACTTCCTCTGCGGCCACGACACAATTCCATGAAAAGATCAGCAAGACGCAAACAACAATGATTCGAACCATGATTTTTCCCCTCCCAAATGAATGTCTTATCTTAATATCATAATATCATCGAGATAGACCCTGTTGTCGGCAATTGCACGCAGGACATACACGCCTGCGGGCAAGCGCGTGTCGAGCCAGAATTCCGCCTGTGCGGAAGGTATTGCCAGTGACCGCACCTTCCGGCCTGAAACAGTATAAAGATCAACAACAGTGCATCCCGATGGCAGGCTCACGCAGGCCCTGCTGCCATTGACAGGATTCGGGCTCACATGGAGTCCCTCGCTTCCGGCCATAGCGGCTGCCATCGGCCTTTCTGTTGTTGATGATAAGGTCGCCGTAAATGTTGTCACGCTCGAATCAGGCAAATTGTAAGTAAAGGCGTTACCGGTTATGGCAACGGCTCCTAAATCTACCGAATTTTCAGAAACCGAGGTTCTGCTTACATTCATCACCGAAAGATTATTAATGTTCTGTACGTCGAAATCAGCCGTTTGGCTGGAAGCGTTTCTATTAATAGCGACGATTGTAAGCGTATTATTTTGTTTGTGACTAAACGCTGAAACACAAACATCGTTATTTCCTGATTGAACATCTATACGAACAGATCCAGGACGGATATGTTTGATATATTGTTTTTGCATATGGTATCTGTACGTTGTAGTTTGATCTTTTAAGATTATGGGCTGAGGTGCGTCAAAAAATTCCCAGCAGATATATGCCGTGACATCGGCATAAGTAATCGCATTATGGATATGCTGCGCCATATTAAAGGCATTGAGCCAGGTTGCATTACCGCTTGTGTTGCAATATTCCGTCATCCACAGTTTTTTATTACAGGAATTGGCCAGTGATTTTATCGGCAGCCAGCCATAGATTAAACTATCAGGATTATTATAGGTCTGGCCGTATGAATGCGTTGCAAGCGCATCGACATACCCCTTTGTTACGGGATCGCCGCAGATAACATCTGCCCGGGCAGTACCTTGGGAATTGGTAAAACTGCCAAACCAGCCGGTCTCGGGACCTAATATTTTAGTTGTTATATTCTCTGATGCAAAACGCGCCCCCACCACTTTAATAAAATTATTCAGGCTCGAAGCGGTATATGTACACGTTTCCCAAACCTCTGTAACATCCGGTTCGTTTTGCAGTGATATATAATCCATCTCAATGCCATAATAATCTTTGAGCGTACTAATCCAAATAACCACATACTCTGCAAACTCATTTTCATAGCCGGATATGACCTGGCCTCCGTTTTTAGTGCTGTCATTTGTTTTCATCCATGCAGGAGGGGAATAAATAGTACCCATTATCTTTATCCCCCTGTTTTTCGCTTCCCGCAATAAGTCCCTGAGGGACCCTCCGTGCGCCGCAGGATTGGGATTAAAGCTGGTAAGAATGCTCAAGTCAATATTGTTCCAGTCAATTACATTCGGATCGTTATTGTCATTCAGGGGTTCAAGTTCCGGGGCTATTCTAAACCTCAGTATGCTAATGTCAAGATCGTCAAAAAGATATGGATAAAAAGTAGAGTCCGGAGTATTCCATGCCTCAGCAACGCCCAATCCATCCATTGTCTGGTATTCCTGCGAGCCATCAATAGTCACCGCAACAGCCCATGCCATGGATAAGCTCCCCAGCAAAAGAACCACTCTTACGCCGGCGCCGAATGTTAATTTTGCCTTCATGAACGCACACCTTTCATTTTAATAGAGTGATCTTTCGGGTCATGGTTTTATCACCCGCTTTTGCTTTAATAATATACAGGCCTGTCTGCAGACTACCGGCATCCCAGGCATAGCGTATTGCGCCTGTCGTGTTCTGTCCGTCCCGACTCGGTCGATCCGAGGCGGGCGTACCAAAGCAAGAAACAAGCGTCTTGACTAGTGTTCCCTTTATATCATAGATACTTATCATTAAATTCCCCGCTGATTCCAGACCCCTGATTTCTATTGTGGTTTTTGGATTAAATGGATTGGGACTGACAATTATTTCAACGGTTTTTTCTTTTTTATTACTTATAGATATGCCCTTTGTGTCCGGGATGGGAAACATTAAATCTCCATAATTGAAAATCCGGACGTCGGCATAATTGCCCTTGGTTTCGGCAACGAGAAGTGCGCTGTCCACATTTTCAGCATTGGGATTCGACTGATCGCTCCAGCCATTCCCTGCTGAGGCGCAAAGCAAGGTTTGTGTACCTTCCCAGTTTACACCGTCAAACCTTGTAAGATAAAGAGAAGACGCATTAATGTCCGATCCGTCATAAGCGATGAACGTGCAGTAGAGTTTATCCTCCATGCCCGGACGCCTGTCCGCCTTTACCTGTACGGATATAATATCCTGATTTTGATTTAATACCGTGCTCTTTACAGTCACCATGTTGGAAGAAGTATAAGGCGGGGATATTTTGATATGCCTCAGATTCCGGTTTACGTTCGGATGGGTGTTCGGGTTCCCCACTAATGGAACAAAGAGGACGTGGACGTTCTTGTTTTCATCCATGCATATGCCCGGACGCAGATCATCGGGCGCGTCATTCGGCATTTCCCCGCCTACCTGGAAAGGCGCCTGCCAGGCTGCGCCGTCATAGTAGTTGCAATACAAAAATGTACCGCCGCTGGTCGAGACTTCCTTTTCTATCGAGGTCATGGAGAGCATTCGTCCGTTGGAAAGACTGAAACCCCAGTGGGCAGTGGAAGTCTTGCCGATTTTGCTTGGGGCCAACTGTTGAATCTGGGTTGTATCCCAGTCTTTAACGTTCAAGGGAAAAGAATTCCGCATTACCACCGGCGTGGTGTATTCATTACTTACGTTAACAGTATAGCGGCCGAAATACCAGAAATGATTGTAACTATCTCTATGCAAAGAACCGTAATAGATGGTGTATGGGGAGCAAACTCGATTATCTTCGACCTGTGTTAGTGAACCGTTTGATTCAAGCTTCAGGATGCCCGTATGGAGCTCAAAGACCGCAGGACTATCACTACTAGCCTTAACCGTCTGACTGTAAAACAGGGAATCGCCGATAAAACGCAGGTCCATGGAAGAAGACCCGGCAGACAAATAGGAAGTGAAAATGTCTTGCAAGGGCGTCCAATTAATTAAATCAGTCGAACTGGTATATTGATATTTGCCGCCGGTAGCGGTCCACACTAACACAAAAACAAAATAACGATTTTGACCCGGATGATAAGCAAGTTTCCGGTTATGTCCGCGTGTAATGCCGTGGGCCGCGGCATCGCTGGTAATTAAATAAGAGGTGCCAGCAAAACAAAGAGATGCAAGAACAGACATCATTACAAACATACCTTTAAAAGATACTGTTAACCTTTCTATTTTAATCAACATAATAAAAACCCCCGCTTTTTAAGTTGCCTTTATCGACTCCCTGTTTTTCTATACGCATTTTGCCTATAATTTGACACTATTTAATAAAAGTAATATTACCACGAAAGCAATCACTTCCATTCCTCAATTCAACGATATAGCTGCCGCAGCCCATTTGATTACCGAAGTTATCCCGGCCATCCCAAATTCCAGATGCGGAATGTTGAATGCTGGAGGAGGTATAAACCATCCTTCCGCGTATATCGTATATGTTCAAGTCAAAAAACGGCGCTTCACGGTTTGTATTCAGCAGTATAACATTAGCTTTTCCAGAAACAGGATTCGGCCATATTTTAATCCCCGCGTCTTTCATAAGGGATATTTGATCTGATGTGTGACTCGAACCTGCATTTTGAACGGCAATTATTCCCCTGAATGGATTGGCATTAAACATAATGGAATCCGGATTCAATCTTACAATATTCAAAATTGTGCCTCCCTGCACTACCTCCACACTATCATAATTCACTGGAAGTTTCACCAAAAGAGTCAATGGCAGATCATAGATGCTTGAGTCCATGGCATTGCCCTGGAATAAGATTTCAAATTGCGATACATTTGCGTTTTGAACGGAAACCGCATAATTTTTACGCTCATAGATGTACTTTAATACAGTCTGGGCCGGCGCCATCCATAAATTTCCATTGTCAATCTCCTGCCTGCAGAAATCAAGATGGGCCCTGAAAGTATCGATAGGGACAGGGTTCCATGAGGCGTCCTGAACCCCATGGGTTTCGCGTAGGGCCCAGCCGCCCTGACTGACAGCGCTTGAAACAAAGCTGTTAAGTCCCGAAAGCCCTTCCGCGGTCCCGAAAACCTGGTATTTTGGCCTGAATGGGTCGCTCAAATTATATGGATTGGGATTGGCCCCCCAACCACCGCTCCTGCACCCAAGAATCCCTTTGGTGCGCAGGTAATTGACTTTTACATCATCATAACTGTCATAAGGAAATGCGTAGAACAAACATTTCTGGTTTGGGACATTCCTGTCAATAGCCGCAAGGGCGCTGTCGACCTCTTTTGCAAACTCGGTGGGCCCCCAGCTCTGCAAATGGTTCCACGAATGGCATTCGATCCGATGCCCCCGGCTTACCATGTCCCTGGCAACCTGCCATTTTGCACTTGTGCAATGCGTTACAATGGTGGCAATGGAAACAGCCAATCCCCTGTTTGCAAGCATGGTGTCTGCGATCTGCTCAATACCGGGCGTCCATGAGCCCGGAAAATCATCCATTATCATAGAATAGGCGCCCTTGGCATTGTTCTGCCATGTTGCAATGGAAACGGATTGGGCCTGCGCCTTTCCTGTCATGACACAAGTTAACATGAAAGCGGATAAAATCGCAACCGCGAAAAAGAGCGATCCGCTGTTCTTATCCATTTCTTCCCCCTTCTTATAGATTCAACAGGAACCTGTAGGTAATTTTCCTTGTTAATCTTTTCATCCTCGTCAACATAAGACCTTCTCCATTTCTAAGTTGCTTTTATCAACTCCCTTTTTTAAAAACATGCCTTGACCAACTTCTTCGGTCTTTAAGCTATTGAATATTCCGGCGATTCTCTTCATATCAAATTTCTCCGACCTGTTATAATTGTAGATGCCGTTCTCCTCCTGTTCCACGTCCGTCAATTGCTTGTAGCAGAAGCCGCATATGTGCTTGAATCCGAGGATTGTTCTCACAAGGCCTTCAAGCCTGTCATAAAACTCTTGAACGGTTTCCAGTCCATCCCCGTTTCCCCAGGAATTGTCCGCAAAGGCCTTCTGGTTTTCCGGTATCCATTTGGTTCCGCCGAATTCATCTATCATATACGGCTGGCCGCTATAATCGCATTCTTTGTCAGGATACCTCCTGAATACACCTTTTTTCGGATCGGGCTTGAATATTTTGAAAAGCTTTACGGTCATTGCTCTTAAGTAATTGTCTTTGAACATTCAACCCCCTTTGATATTGTTGATAAAATACTATTTGAGCAGGACCAGCACCTTTGAATACGTCCTGCCGTCGGCAGAAACGCATGCGATGTATGTGCCCGATGGGAACGCGGAGGCATCCCAGGTTAAACCGGCCTTTAGTTGTGGACCTTTCACATTCATGTGTGAAACCAGCTTGCCATGGACATTGAATATGCTTAGTTTCACATGCCGATCATTTGCCATGCACGGATCGCTTATTGTTATTGTAGTCTGAGGGTTGAAGGGATTCGGTCGGCAAAAAAGAATCAAGTGATTTTCCCTGATTGATATCCCCTCTTTATTCATATCAAGATTCAGATACTTGTTAACCAAAGCATGAAGCTCTGAATCAATATTATTCAGTGCGGGAAGACTGTAGTTATAGACGACGACTTGCTTTCCAAGATAAGAGATTTCGTATCCATATGCATCCATGACGGATCCGTCATAATAAAGACTGTCGAGTTCTGAAAAATGGTTGTCGCTGAACAAACTGTCCAGCGCATCCATCTCCCCGCTCGAAAGAAGTGTGTCAATAATTCTAGCCCCAGCGGTTGAACAAAAACTGTAATGGAAATAACCGTTGACAGCCACGGTCAGCGTTTCGACGTAATTCAAGGCGCCAGTTGTGTAAGAAATCATTGGGGCGGGTGTGTCTGCCTGGACAGGCGTCAAAAACGCAGCCGACAGCAATAAAATCGTACACACAACAAGTAATCTGCCGTTTTTCACAGTTCCTCCTCATTTTAAATTATTATCTTTATCTTCCGCAATTAATAATGCAATTAGTGTGCCATAGGTTTTAAGCCCCTTTCAATATCTTAAAGGTATTGAATATTCCGGCGATTCTCTTCATATTAAATTTCTCCGACCTGTCGTAATTATAAATGCCGTTCTCCTCCTGTTCCACGTCCGTCAACTGCGTATAGCAGAAACCGCATATATGCGTAAATCCCAGGATTGTCTTCACAAGGCCTTCAAGCCTGTCATAAAATTCTTTAACGGTTTTTAAATCATCTCCGATTCCCCAGGAATTGTCCGCGAACGGTTTTCGATTCTCAGGTATCCATTTTGTTCCACCAAATTCATCCAGTATATATGGCTGACCGCCGTAATCGCACTCCTTATCAGGATACCTCCTGAATACGCCTTTTTTCGGATCGGGCTTGAGTATTTTGAAAAGCTTTTTTGGGTCCTGCTCGTAATGGTGCACTGTCCAAATGTCCGTCTTTACGTGAACATAACCGGATGTGTCGTTTATTGGGCGCGTCGGATCAAGGTCTTTTGTAAGCTTATATGCGTCGATATGAGCGCGGTAATGCTGATATCCGTCTCCGACATCACAAGTTTCGTTAAAAGGAGTCCAGGTTATTATTGAAGGATGATTGCGATCCCTGACCACAATTTCCCGCCATTCAGAAAGGAAATTCCTCGCTCCTAATGGACTTTTTATGTCGAAGCCCCAGCTTGATGATTCGCCCCATGTCAGATAACCGAGCTTGTCCGCCCAATAGTGGAACCTTTCTTCAAAAACTTTCTGGTGCAGACGGGCGCCGTTGAATCCGGCATTTTTTGAGAGTTCAATGTCTTTTTTTAATGCTTCATCTGACGGCGCTGTCCAAATGCCATCCGGATAAAATCCCTGATCAAGCACAAAACGCAGATAACATGGTTTATTGTTAAGAAAGATGCGGTTGCCTTCAATGTGGATTTTGCGCATTCCCGCATAGCTTTTAACAGAGTCAATAACATTCCCGTTTCCGTCAATTATTTCAAAAAACAAATCATATAAGAACGGTCTTTCGGGTGTCCATTCTTTTGGGTTCTTTATTGAAACTTCGCAAGAAATACCATTGAAAGCGGAACATTCTGCCTGTGCTATTGTCTTGTCTTCATTTTTAACCGATACACGGAAACGATGCCCTTGTTTTACGGCAAGGAACCGGGGGAGGATTATTAATTTTTCTCCATCAAGATCGGGTATGATCTGGGTATCGCGTTCAAGACCATATTCTGAGACTGCTTCGAGCCAGACGGTTTGCCAGATGCCGGTTGTGCGGGTGTAATAGCAGCTGTTAGACTTGAATGCCCCGCTCTGTTTTCCGCAAGGCTGGTGATTCGACCTTGTTTCATCCTTCACCCATACGACGAGGTTGTGCCTTTTCCCCGGATGCACATGGTGCGTTATATCTAAACAAAAAGACGACGTGCCTCCCCAGTGTCTGCCCGCGGATTTTCCATCTATAAACACCTCGCTTTCATAGTCAACAGCCCCAAAATGGAGAAGAATTGTTTTTCCCTTCCACTTGTGGGGGACTTTAATAATTCGGTGGTACCACATCATTTCAATGAAATCCTTGAAACCAACCCCGGATAGGGAACTTTCAGGACAAAAAGGAACCGTTATTTTCCCATCAAACCCCCTGCTTTCCGCAAATCCGCGCTCAATGCCTGACTTACCAAAATCGAATGAATAGGTCCATTGGCCGTTTAAATTGATCCAATCATTCCTTTTAAACTGCGGGCGCGGGTATTCTGGTCGTGGGAGAAAATGGTTGTTATTCATATTCTATAATATAATGTTATTTATTATATTTCAAATGGGTGAAACAGGCATTTCAATGAAGAATATACGCATGCGTGAAACCTCCTTTCGTTCTTCCGGAGAGGACAGGAATGCGGCTGTCTTTGATGTGTTTATTTCCGGCGTATCTTATTGTGATGGAACTTACTATATAAAAAGGAACAAGTCTGATGTTTGTGTCTTTGAATATATCAGGCAGGGGCAAGGCACTATTATTATTAATGGACAACAGTTTTTTCCGAAGCAGGGTGATGTATATATCCTCCATAAGGGCAGCGATCATGAATATTTCTCAGATAAAAAAAACCCATGGATAAAATACTGGTTCAACGTGAAGGGCGAGCTGGTTGAACAGCTTGTTTCAGTATACGGCCTGCAACACGTTTATCATATCGAGAATTGCCCGTTAAGGAAAACCTTTGAAAAAGGTCTGGCAATAGCCGGTAGAAAAGACATGGCCAGGCAGGAGATAAACGGCAAACTCTCGCTTGTGATTCATGAAATCATTATGAAAGCCGCAGCTCATTGCCGGTCTGCGGAGCCCGAGCACTCGGAACCTGTCTTGCGCATGAAGTTGCTGCTTGAAGACCGCGTTGAAGGCAAGGTTACGATCAAAGACATCGCGGCTGCGGCGGGAAGATCTACCTCACAAGCCATACGGATATTTAAAAAAGAAATTGGATTTACGCCATATGATTTTTTTCTGCAGAAAAAAGTTGAAGCCGCAAAAATCTATCTGCTTCATACGGGAATGAGCATAAAGGAAATTGCCTTGAAGCTGCAATTCGCTGACGAATATTATTTCTCCAATTTTTTCAAGCAGAAGACCGGCATAGCGCCTTCGCAATATAAAATAGCTGGTGACCGCCCACTGTAAGGACACGAAAAATCAAGTCTTACCATCTCACCAAAAGGAATACAGTGCATCAGTACTTGTGAGTTATTCATCACAGTTGCCAAAGACTATATGATTATTAACGAATTAGGTAGGCTTTGCTATCAAGAGTTACATTACCCGCCTGGGCCCGGATAAGATAGACGCCCGATGGCTGGCTTGAAGCATTCCAGATGACGCCCTTGGAAAATTCATTTCCGGAAGCAGGCAGCTTCTGAATCAATTTTCCGTGAACATCGAATATTTCAACAGTAATTTGATTTGTATTTGTCAAGTATTGTCCGGTACCGGATATTCTAACGCTCGGATTAAAAGGGTTGGGATAGATTTCAAGCCCGGCTTTCTTTTTCAGGTTGGGCAATGTACCCTTGATTTTTGTTCCATTGGTGCTCGATGGATTGGATATTTCGACCCATTTGTTGACCACCGCGCCGCTTATGGAGAGGTTTTCTACCGCACCGCTGTCAGCATTGAAAGTGTGTGTTTTTGGTACACCGTCTTCCTCATAGCCATAGGTGACCACTGCCTGGTCTTCGGCCGCACTGACACTATCTTCGTAATGGGCGTACAAATATAGCCGGTTCATGCCGCCGCTGCTTCCAGCATGGAATCGGGCGTAGAAGATATTTCCATAGTCTGCAAGCTCAGAGGTCTGGTTGAAAGTGGCGTTCCAATGCCGGCCAGCCTGGGTGGCATAGGTGCCGAAAGTGGTGAAGCTTGAGTTGTCGGGTGACACATTGAACGAATAGTCGTACGCTGTGCTCCATCCGCCGTATACATGCGCGGCCATTGAGCACCACTTTATCTTTGACCCATGGGGAGCAAGGACTTTGAAGGTAACATCGCCGTTACGCATTTTAGTTGTGAGCTGACGGGGGTCGTATGTGGTTGTATTCTGGACCATCATCCGCTTGGCATAGGCTGAGTCTGATATATCCAGATGCATGTTTATGGGCGTGGTCTTTTCTCCCCGCACATCACCGGTGGAGTAGATGATGGTATTGGACCCGGTCTTCAGACGGGGAAGAGGCATGGGCGCCACTGAAACCAGTGTCCGCGTGCCAAAAGAGACCAGGCCCGCGCTTCCCGTTGTTCCCGTGAAGGTGAATTTCACCAGGTATCCGTATCTCCCATACATCTGAATAGAAAGGTCGTGCACGGAATTCAGCGCTGTGCCGCTTTCAAGGGTCACCCATGTTTCTCCGTTTGTTATTGAATAGGAAACCTGTGTGGCGCCTTGGGTCTGATAGTTGATGATCGCGCCTCCTGTATCGTCGCTTCTGATCTGGACATCGTTTGCCCGCGCGATTATGGTATAAGGCGAGTATGTCTTGAATACAACATATCCGCTGCCATCCGTAGAAAGAAAGACGCCGCTGGTATTTTGGGCGACATTGCTGTCCGCATATACGCCATCGGCATAATCAGTGCTCGCGTCACCAAGATCGGGTGCGTATGTGATGATGCCAAAGCCAGTTTTATTCGCACTGCCGCCAAGGCCGCTTTCGAACGATTTAGGACCCTGTGGATCTAGGCTGAAATTCGGCCAGTAGCTATTTGCCACGCCAGCCCAATAGGAGCCTGCGGTGGTTGTGTTGCGGTTCCACTGTTCAATGGCCAAGTAAAATCTGCCGCTGTCCGATTGCCAGTACCGGCGGATTGTTTCACCCCTCCGCAGTACATAGTCCATGGTGTGGGTAAGAATATTCGGGCTGGGAAAGGTTTCACTGAAAGTTGATTGCAAACGGGTGCTGTCGGCCATTCCCTTAATCATAGAAAATGTCAGAAGCCCAGGTGCAATGGGATTGGTCTTTTGAAAGGGGAAATAAGGCGAGACATTGAAGGGGTTTGCATCGAAAAGGGACGAATTTGCGGCAAGGTCGGCCCACGAAGGAATTGTTCCGTCCGCTTTCTTAACATAGCCCCTCTGGTCAGGGTCAATATAATGCCAGGCACCGGCAAAATAAATTTCTGAAAATTTGTGGTAGTTTCTCATACTGCCGCATCGGACATCGAAACCTAGTGATTTCATGACGCCATTCCAACAGTCAGAATTATGGAAGCAGAGACCATATCCATGTACGTTGAACGAAAGGACCGGATCGCGCACTACACAGAACTCAATGCGCTCTCCGTAATTACTTACCACCTCTTGTTGGGCGCGGACGCCTGTGCGATCTTCCCATCCAGTATAATCCCCCCGTATATCCACCGAATGATAAAACCCCGTAACAGTATCGGTCAGATACGAAAACACAGCCTCGGCAAGCGCCTGGCCTGTTTTTCCCTGGAAATCCTGATACTGCAAAAAGTTCTGCCAATTGCCGCTCAGGTCAGCAACATGCTGTGTCAACACCTTTGGTGAATAGACTTTTGCGTGGCTGAACGATACAACGATGAAAAGAGACAGAAACAAAAGTGAAAATTTCACGACCCCTCCAGCTGGTTAAACTTAAAGCCCCTTCCGCATTAAATATAGGATTTTTATTGTCTTACCGCAATCCCAAAACTATTTTTACAATAAGCGGAGTAAAACCATGTCGAGCAGAACAGTACGGTATCTTATCGTCCTTATCGTGATTTGTACAACATGTATCGCGCTTTTTTTTGCCATACGCCATTTTACGGCAAGGGAAATCGTACAGCGCGAATTGGATAGCGCAGCGGCAAAAGAAATCGCTGAATACGGTCTGGAACAGGCATTGATCAATCTTTCCCAAGACCCCTTTTGGAACCAAGGTTTCAAGAATATTGTTCATAAGACAGGGTTTTATAATGTTGTGGTGGCCCAGGTTGCTGACAGTGAATATCAGGTGATTACCACAGGCAGGGCCGGGAAGATGAAGAAAGAGATACCCTGCAGGTATTTTATTGCGGCAAAAGACGGAGTTGTCAAGGCGCGCGGCCTCAAGTGCGAGTGATCCGCCCTATTTCAGCGGTTTCACCAGGTCCAGATTTCCCATTGCAGGATCTTTGAACCACTCTTTTTTGGCGTTAAAGATATTACCGGACGTATCGGGTTTGTCGCCGCTGAATACAAAGATGTTTCCCATTATTATATTGTCCCGGATTTTTGCTTTTTTAATATCCTGGAGAAAGACCGTCTGCTCAGTGGGTTGGGCGCTGTCGGGAAAGGTATTGTAGATCGTATTTTTTGCTACAGTGATGTTGATCCCAAAGCAGAGTTCGATGGGCCGTCCTATACCTGCTATGATGTAGTTGTTCCGGATAACGCCATTGGTCATGCAGTCCTTTTTTCCCGAAGGGTTGCCAAAGGCAATTCCCCTGTCGCAATGCAGGAAGAGATTGTCCTCGGCCACAATGTCCCTGCTGCCGTGCCACAGAAAAATCCCCGCCCTGCCGCCGCCGGTTGCGCCCCTGATGTTTTTGAACACATTGTGGTGGAAACGCCAGTTTTTCAGCATCATGCAGTCGATACCCGCGATATAGTCCTGGTCGCGAAGAGTGTCGGCATCGACCCGGTCCGTGTCCAACGGCGTGATCTGCTCAAAATAGCAGTATTCGACAACGCCGTTCTCGTTGAATTTGTTTGTTTTTTGATTGCGCACACCTTTTATTGAACGCTCGCCGATATCATAAAAATGCACATTGTGTATCAGAGTACCTGAAAGGGGGGGGAGCAGTTTGATGCCGTGGCAGCGCGAGTCTCTGAGCGTGATGTCGGCGATGGTCACTTTGTTGGCGGCAATGATGAACATCTCCTCATCGGCCGCCACCTTATTTTTGAAACCGAACATGCCGCTGATCACCACTTTTTCTGGGTCGCCTGACTGCCCGCGCAGGGTAATATTGTCCGCATTGAACTGGTAGCCGCATTTCCCGGTTTTGCATCCGTCATTTATTTTATAGGCGCCATCAGGTATAAGTATAGTCGTGTTTGGTTTAGCGTTCTTTATTGCTTTGGCAAGGGATTCGGAATTGTTTTTTTCAACAGTGATAATGGCCCTGCCGGCGGGGTCCTGTATGGCAGGTATGGTGCATTTCAGGTAGTCGGCCACAGAGATGGCCCAAGCGGCGCACGCGATGGCAAGTACTGTGAACGCGGATTTCATTTTTACCCCTTTGTTTCTGGAATAACATATTATATTTTGTTTCAGAAATACCATTAAAATGGAGTTGCCATGAATTGGGAATTACTGACATCACCTGAATTTGAGAAAGCCGTCAAAAAATGCGGACGTGTGTGCCTGCTGCCCTTTGGTGTCGTAGAAAAACACGGCGATCATCTGCCCCTGGGCATGGACGCCATTGCCATTCACGAGGTCGCCACAAAGGCGGCGGAACGCGAAACAGCAATGGTTTTTCCCTCTTTCTACCTGGGTCAGATATGCGAGGCACGGCACGTGCCCGGCACCATCGCCCTGCGGCCAGATTTGCTTGCACCCGTGCTCGAGAACATGTGCGATGAGATTGGCCGCAACGGGTTCACCAAAGTGCTTATCGTTAACGGGCACGGCGGGAACATTGATTTTCTCAAATTTTTTTCAATGACCATGCTGGGCCGAGACAAGGAGTATATGCTGTATGTCTGCCAACCCTGGTGCGACAACAAGGAAGCAAGCGCACACCTTGAATCCCCGTCCGGGGGAGGACACGGGGGAGAGGCTGAGACGAGTGTCATGATGCACCTTTGCCCTGAAATAGTCAAATACAGAACATATGGGAAATATGGCAAAGCGCTTGGCCGTTTTGACAGGTTCAGGAAAGAGGGCGTTGAGTCGGGTATCTGGTGGTATGCTGATTATCCAGGCCATTTTGCAGGTGACCAGACACCATGCACAGCGCAGAAGGGGAAAAAGATTCAACAGGCGCATGTGAACACGCTGGTCAGACAGATACGGGTGGTCAAGAAAGACGATGCACCCGCGCGTTTGTACAGGGAGTTTTTGAAACGGGCGAAAAAACCAGCAAACCGATTTCCGTAACCCGGTAGTTACGCGTAAAAGTAGTGGACCGCTATCTCTATCTTATTGAATTCAGTAAGGTTCCATACCTCAGGATTTTCCAACTTTATCCCATTTATTACGATTATCCGGTCAGTTTGCTTTTTCCCTTTTCCCTTGCGTGCAAGTGTGAGCGTGAGAGGGATTTTTTGATAACCTTTTCCGGTCCAGGCGTGGACCAGCCTTTTTAGTATAAAGGTTTCTTTCATCTCTTCAGGCAGGTTTGGCGCAATCGAGATGGCTGGAATACTTTTATTGTGCAGCGCGAATGTTATTCCTGCTATCCGATGGAATATTTCAATGATCCAGTCCGTTGATCCGGAGAGACCAAAATACATGCCTTTTCCAAAATGCGGGTCTTCTTTGTCAGACACATACGAGGTGCAAGGTGTTTCAAAGGGGCCTGCGAGCGATTCATCCCGCAGGGCCGACATGATGGGTTTAAATTGCTCCCATACTGTGTCTGCCTGGCCATCGATTCCCAGCCTGAAGAGATGCATAAACGCCTGTGCGTGGTGGTATTCGCCGTTCTCGGCGCAGCCCGAGGGCACAATGCCCATGCGTCCGGCCAGTTTGATCGCTTGCTCGTTATTCGCAATTGGCGTGGTAAAGAGTGAGAGCCCGAGTTTTTTGTTATAAAAGAGCGTGTCCACTGTTTTCAGTGTTTTACTGATCATGCCGTTGCTTCCGGGAATTTCATCAAGATACTCTCTTTTTGTGTTCAACATTGCAAGGCAAAAGGCCTGCGCAGTGAGGTCCCTCCGGTTTATCCTGTCAAAATCCCTGTCCCGCATTGACCCAAGCGTGTATCCTGTTTCGTGTATGGCGCTGATAAATCCCGCGTT
Source organism: Candidatus Raymondbacteria bacterium RIFOXYA2_FULL_49_16 (assembly GCA_001789205.1). Classification (GTDB taxonomy): domain Bacteria; phylum Fibrobacterota; class OXYB2-FULL-49-7; order OXYB2-FULL-49-7; family XYB2-FULL-49-35; genus XYB2-FULL-49-35. The sequence continues at coordinate 39,881 of MFYT01000037.1, forward strand.
TGCACCATCTTCCCATGCTGCTTTAATAATATTTTTCCTGAGTCTGTTAGCGAATGTTATTAAAACCGATGTATCATTATTGATCAACGTATCGATTGTTTCGACAAGCGCGAGAAAAACATGAGCAGACAAACGGATCTGCACGCCTCTGCCTTTACCGCGCGTTGCAGGGTTGCCAATTTCAGAGGTACCGAACATGTCGATGGGATCGCACCAGTCACCGTAGAGGATCTGGCAGCAGCCAAGAGGAGCGTCATTGGCATGGCGTTCGAAGCAGGCGAAGATTTCAAACAGCACTTCAACGATCTTCATTTCTTTGTCGCAGCCGATTATTCCGGAAATCTCCGGATGTTCAGGATCTGTGAGGCGAATTGTCTTTACTGTTTCATTCAAAATTGAAGCATCGCCTGTCTCGCGGATATACATGTTCAGGGCGTTTATGAGCCACACAGGGCTATCTGTATAGGGCCGGTTGTCGTTTTTCACTTCTTTGGTGCGGTTGAACCAGTGGCTTGGGTATTGGCGCGGGAACATGCCGTGGAGTTTTTCCACAAGGGTAAGGGGGCTGTTTTTGCCGAATCCCCCCTCTGTTGTCACATACATGAAGCTGAAAACATGCACCAGGTCAGATCGCACGCGTACGGGGTCTTCTTTGATCATGGGCCACATGTCCTGGCCCCGGTCGCGCGTGCCTAGCTCCACACCATCGGCAAGCTTTGCGCCATGGGCCCGGCAATTTTCATACAGTTCGCGCACGCCTGTCCAGACTGAATTCGCATAGTGCGCAGCGACCTTCTGATGGGGGAGTGCAATCTCAAAATTTGGGTGCGCACCAGCGGCTTCCCTCTTTTCTGTTGCATGGTTTGTTTCTGACAAAGATTTGATCAAGGCATTGGCCGCATTTTTAAACGCTTTGGTCATTGCGCTGTATGCGGGTTGTGTATAGCGGGCATTGTGTTTGAACGTGTCCATCAGTTTTTGGTCAGCCACATAGAGCAGTTTCTGGCGTACGCATGCATTTCTGCCCGCATTCAGCGAAAGAGTAAAACGGTTTGCACCAATAGCTGCAGTGGAAAAGCGCGTAAGTTTTTTGCCGACACCTTGCTTTAGGAAATTGCCCTTGAGCACTGCTTGCGGCATGGCAGCAGAGGTTGCTGTATTGCCGAAAAAGCCCGCATAATCACAGGTTGCGCCCGAAGGTTTTATTCCGTCACACTGGCTAAAAAGCCGTTTGATCTGCAAGATTGGGCTGTAGGGTACGCGCGCGGTCATGATAATGTCAGTGTCTGATATTGGCATACCCGCGTCGTACCAGAGTTCTTTGTTATAGACGAATTTCTGCGTTCCATGGAGAAAATATGAGGCCCATAGCAGGCCTTTTATTGGTTTTTTTCCTGTATTTTTAATGTAAATTTCCCGATTCAATACCGGCCCTGCTTCTGTCATAACAAGAAAGAGTCTGACTGCTGTCCAGAGGTTTTTAAATTGGGAGCAATACCACATGTCTCTGAAGGGGTCGCCGCGTTTCACGATTTTTATGCTTTGTGCCGGGCAGTTCAGGTTGTTTTCAGGATTTATGAGCGATACAATGCGCTTCTGTTTTTTATCAGACAGATCGAGCCATATGTTGCCGGAGGGGACTCCACGCTCGCGTTTTTCAACCGGGTCAAAATGGCTGTCGAGAACATTCACTTCCATGCCGTCTTTGAGCTTTACCATGAAACCAACGGAACCATTCGACATGAAGGTGGCTGTTGCAGGGCCTTTGCTGTCCACAAGCACTGATGGGCAGCCAAAGGGGTGGGATTGGTATATGACCTCACCCTGCGGTCCATAGCCGCCAAGTTTGCTGACCCTGTCCTGGATCTTGAGGCCAAAGATGTATTCAGCGTCTTTTATCATGAATGAAAAATGCAATATTCAAGCAGGATAAGGCAAAAGAAGCCGTGGACTGGTAGGGGTATCCGTGCGGGAACGGTCTTCCGCGAATTGGATGGTAAGTTCCAGCTCACGGCGCAGTTCCTCGCGGTTCGGTAAATAGAGTTGGTATTTCTGTACAAAAAGCTGGCTGTTCATCTGATAGGTGGCATATTCAACAAGCAGTTCATCCTTGTTGCGGGTGAGGATGATGCCAATGGGCGGATTGTCACCTTCGAGGTTCTCCTCCGCTGCAAAGTACCCGAGGTAAAGGTTCATTTGGCCGATGTCGTGATGCTGTACCTCGGTATTCTTCAAAGCTCTATTAGAACAAAACAGCGCAAAATACGGTGGTAGAAAACAAGGTCCACCCGATAGTGGGTATTGTTGAGGGTGATGCGGTATTGCCTGCCAACGAAAGTGAAACCTTTACCGAGCCCAAGGAGAAAGGATTGCAGCTTCCCCAGCAGTTTCCGGCCCGCTTCGCCGGAGCGAAGCGAGGCGAGTTGAATCTGAAATAGCCGCGGAAACGCTTTGGTATGGTAAAAACCCATTGCCTGTGAGGGATTTGGGCAATGACCTCGTCCACAAGCCGGATTCCCAGTAAAAGTGCCCGTTTCTGGTCGCATGAGGGGCAGCAAGACCTTTGCCGGCATGAATAGGCCACGAAAAATTCCTCGCCGCAATCCGGGCAGCGAACACGGGCAAAGCCTTCTTTCAGGTCCCCACATTTACGCGTCTTTATGCCCGATTCTCCGTTGTTGACAAGAACGACGCGAGAAGGATAATTTTACGATATGCGGGTTTTGTTCCAGAGAGAAATAGGTGTACGCCAAAAAACGCCCGCCATCCTAGCGGGCGCAAGGCAAAATATCTATAATTATTATGTATGATATCGAACAAGCCAACCCTTTATATCGAAACAACTGTTATAATCTATTATACATCAAGACCTAGTACGAACGTTATTTTACGCGGCCATCAAGAAATCACCAAGCTTTTCTGGGAAAATAACATGCGGAAATATGATCCTTGTATCTCGCTTTATGTCATGCAAGAGATTGAGAAGGGGGACAAGGAACGAGCTGCGAAGCGGAAATCATGTATAAATCATTTTGCCCTGCTTGAAATAACACCCATGATTGAAACGTTGGCCAAAGTTTACTCGAAAGAACTTAAAATTCCGGGCAAGGCTAAAATGGATGCCTTTCATCTGGCAACTGCCGTTCATCATGAGATTGATTATCTTGTAACCTGGAATTTCACTCATCTCTCGAATGGATGGATTCGCAGACAACTTGATAAAATAAATAACCGGTTGGGCATCAAGACTTCCATCATTTGCTCACCGGAAGAATTAATGGAGGCACAAAATGTTTAAAGATCCTATAGTTTGTGAGGTGCGCCGTACACGCAGAAGGATCGAGAAAGAGCTAGGAAATAACTTCGACAAAATTCAGGATTTCTTTCTTGAAAAGCAGAGACAGATCGATCCTTCTCGGATTCGCAGGGCTCCAAAGAAAACTCATTATAAATCAGTTGTTTAAGCCCCTCGCCACAAGCTCTTTGAAACCATCCCCTTTCTGCGCTATATGGTCAATTCCTTCTTTGTGTCAGGCCTGGTGGTCATGATGCAGCTCTTTTTTTCGTCCCTGGGCGGCTTTGCGCTGGCCAAATACGAGTTCAAGGGCAAGAAATACATCATGATACTCATGCTCATCCCGGGCCAGGTACTCATGGCGCCCCTGTATGAACTGCTCTACAAGTTCAGGCTGCTCGACACCTACACTGGTCTGGTCTCGCCCTGGGCGGTCAGCGTGTTCGGCATGTTCCTCTTTTCGCAGTCCATGAAGCAGATACCCCAGAGCCTGCTCGAGGCCGGACGGCTCGATGGCCTTTCCGAGTTCGGCATCTATTGGAACCTTGTATTACCGGTGTCGCGGCCCATGATAGGCGCCTTCTGCCTTATTTCGTTCATGGGTTCGTGGAACAACTTTCTCTGGCCCCAGATCGTGCTCAATTCCCAGGACATGTACACGCTGCCCATAGACAGCAAAAACGCTCAATGAGCAGGGAATAGGGCTTAAAAGCCTTCAGGAGAGCATTGATACCACAACATCGGGGGGAAAACTAATATTCCATGTGTTTGGCGCCCTGGCTGAGTTTGAAAGGGATGTTATACGGGAACGCACACCAATGCCGGACTTCAGGCTGCCCGGCTTCGTGGTCGACATGGGGGCAGGCCTATTACGGTGGACGATAAAAAGATAAAGGTAGCAAATGTTAACGGATAGAAATAATTCGATAGGGGAGATATGCAGGACAGTCGGGATATCGAGGACGACGTTTTACCGGTGTGTCCGTGGACGATAGCCTAGCGTACTTCAATTTCCCTTTCGCCAAACGACCCCCTGTTCAACGATTTCGGAGGGGCTGCCTCCATCTCTCAGAAAGCTTCTCTGGACACACTAGCGTAAGATTTTTTTCGTTTCGTAAGGCGACCCCAAACGAAAATTAATGAATGACCTCTTTTAGGTAACCGACAATACGTTGCTTGTTTGCATCAAGATTTGAGTATTGCTTGCCACAAACATCACTCAATCTGGCAAGGACTTTGCGGTTGATATCTTCTTGATTTTCAAAAATAGCCAGTGATTGGAAAGATCGGCCCCATCTTTCAAAACAATAAATAGAGATGGTTGCAACCTGGGTCCGATCGTCGCCGTTGAGTGCAAACACATAAAGTGGTTTCGGCATGCCATTAATTTTGCAGTCAACTTTGTAGTTGCCCATTGGATCTTGTGCCTCGTCGTGCCAGTCGAAAGTCCTTCGGTTTTCAGGAATGGTCTCGGACATAAGCGCAAAAAAATCCTCCTTGAAGGTGGATTTAACCCTTTCCTTTGTAAGGTAGGAGAGATCGGTCAGTTTTATTAAGGCCTGAATATAGGAAAAAAGAGCATTTCCATAATCTTTATTTGAAATTCTGCTGATAAGTACACCGTCGTGATCTGAAACGGAATAAATCGAGAGTGCGTTTGTGATGATCTTTTGTCGGGTTCCGGCCTGCAATGATTTTTCATCCATTTCATAGGTAAGATGCATCATGGTATGACCTTCATCGGAAAGCACCCACGAACCGTTATCTCGTTTAAGCACAATGGCAAGGTGGTCACCGTCATCAAACATGAAGGGGGTAAAAACCCGATAGCGTTCAATTCCCTCATTCTGGATTGTGATTTTTGAAGAAACTTTATTCTGAAATTCTTTCTCAATGGTTTCAATGGTCATGGTGAAACCCCCTCAAAAAGGTCGGTTTGTGATCCAGATTCAATATTTAAACCCGCAGTCATTAAACATGCATGCAGTTCTTGAATCCAGCCTACTTTTCTCAGAAATAGCCTGATTATTTCCGCGCTTTTTTCCTAATCCGGGAATCTCCTTGTAAAAGATATAGAGAAAAAAACGGGTGACATTTTAGTTTCTTTCCTCTCATTACTACTTTGCCGGTGGTTTGAGAAGAAAGGAGACACAAGCATGTCACCCGTGAATAATTTAACAAACGGCAAGCCTGGAAGCAAAGGAAATCTTTCATGCCCGAACTGCCCGTATTGCGGGTTTGGCCGGTGCTGGAAACACAGCACATATAAGCGGATAGGATTCCATAGGCTCCCTGGGGAACAGCAGCACGGGACCGTGACCATTCAGCGCTATCTATGCCGGCGACCTTCGTGTGGACATACTTTCTCTAAGCTGCCAGAGGAAGTTTTGCCCTATTGCCGGTTTTTTCTGGTTGATCTTTTATGCATTAATGATACCCTGGCGGAGGGAAAGTCTGCCTACTGGATAGCGAAGTATCAGTGGAGTATGTCCCTGCGAGTCATTCTCCGCGCTGTCAGCCTGATCCGGAGGGTGACACCTTGGCTTGGACGACTATATCGGGAAGCCACCGGAAAGGTAGAGACCGGTTTCCAGACACTGACTCAGTCGTTGCGGAAAACGATGTCCTGGTTTGGCCTTACCCGGCACTGGTTCCACACTCTTTACCCCTGCCGTGCCGGGCATATCTTCGACCCACACAATTTGGACATTAAACGCTGTTGACGGGAGTTTTTACTTTATCTCCGATGGTTTTTACACACATAAACCCAAGGAGGTAAAGCGATGACGGATTTTTCGAGACTCCCTGACGATCTGGGGCTGTGGCGCTTCGGCATCATTGCGCCCCTGCTGCACCGGAATGACGATTCTCCGCCCTTATACCGGGAATTGTGCGCTTTGGCGGAACGCATATTCTACACACCGGACGGGCAGGAGAAAATACTCTCTGCCGACACCCTGCGCCTGTGGCTCTGGCGTTACAAGAACCTCGGCTTGGCCGGACTGCGCAACAAACAAAGGAAAGACCGCGGCGGAACAAAGGTTCCTGAACCGCTGCGCATTGCATTGGCCCTGTAAAGAAAGGACCATCCTCTTTTCACGGTCAAGCGCCTGCTTGATGAACTGCTCCGAAAAGGGATATGGGACGGCCGCAGGCCCAGTCGCACGGCCATCTATCGCTTTACTGCCGCACAGGGTCTCAATCGTAACGTTCCGGAAACACCCCCCAGTGTCAAACCCTTTGAATACGCCCACTTCGGCGATCTCTGGAGTGCCGACTTTCTCCATGGACCTGCTGTCAAAGAAGGCCTCTATGAGAGGAAAGCCTATCTTCACGCCATCATAGATGACGCCACCCGCTATATAGTGGCAGCCACCTTTCACCTGGCCGAGGACACAGAAAGCCTTCTGAACGACCTCATGATGGCAATACGGAGGTTTGGTGTGCCCAGGCGCTTCTACACTGATAACGGCCCCGCGTTCCGCAGCTATCATCTCCGCCTGGTTGCCGCCAAATTGCGTGTCGCTCTGCCGCATACGCCATCCTATAAACCCCAAGGCCCGGAAAAATAGAAAGGCTCTTCCGTTCCATACGTGAAGGCTTCCTCGACGGAAGGCAACGGTCATCACTACAGAAACTAAATGCTGACCTTGCAGAGTGGGTGGCGCACGGTACCACCAGACCGTCCATTCATCCCTGGGCATGTCCCCTCTCAACAGAAAACTCACCGACCAGGGTCAACCTCTGACACAAATCGACCCCACCGTGAACATCAACGATCTCTTCCGCATGGAAACAACCAAGACCGTACGCTCCGACGGATGCATCAGCATGTGGGGAATACGATTCGAAATCCCTGACGCCTATCCAGGCGAAGAGGTTCAAATCTACTACGTGCCCTGGGACCATACCTATCTTCTCAGTGGTCCCGATAAAATCTTCACCAGACCGCTCGACCCGCTCAAGAACGCGCGCAGATTCGACCACCCTGCCAGAGGAAAAAGAGACAACCATACCAATGACCAAAAGGAGAAACTGTCATGAACAAACCCATCAAAAGCACAACACCACTCTCTGCCGCAGAGTTTTTCAAATACCGATATCCGCCCTTCGCAGATACCTACGAAATCCAGGAACCATTCCAAAGCGAAGCGGAAACCCTCATTTTAAACCGCTCCCTCGCACTCATACGCCAGGGAAAAAGCCTCGCCATCTACGGCGAAGCGGGCGCTGGAAAATCCATGCTCATCAAATCCATCGCCCAAAAACTCGACCAGAAAAACTTCCAACCCCAATCGGACAAGCCTTTCCCTGTCATCATCGTCGATGACGCCCACGACATGGAAAAACAATCCTTCTTCAACCTCTGCTCCCTCCTCCACGACGCTCAAACCAGAACTGCTGCAGCAGCTCTTGTCCTTGCAGGACAACCCGTCCTTAAAAAAATCCTCACCCTCGACATCTTCGCCCCGGTCAGGACCAGGCTCGCATGCCGGTTCCTCCTCCCCAAGCTCTCCATCGAGGAAACAAAGGAGTTCGTCAGATACCGCCTCCAAACCGCCGAGGCTGACGCAGACCTCTTCCATGAACAAGCCATTGAATCCATCGCCGCCGACTCCGCAGGAAACAGGCGCACACTCATGAATCTCGCAGCCTTGTGCCTCGAAGAGGCCGCACGAAGACAGGAAAAAATAATCACCGCAGATGTCGTCAATATGATCACAATGGAACAAGCGGATTGATTAAACCGGGGGGACAACCAAAAAGATCATCCGCTGCTTGTTCACCCGGCTGACTTTAGGAATTTATCACGAAAATTAAGTGCGTATTAAATGCGGGATTCAACACCCCGTATCGGCAGGGTAACTATTGATTCTCTCCATTAACGTTGACTTCGAATAGCTGATCGTAATTTGCTCTTCCACCCTTTATTTAAGTAGAACCAGCCGTTTTGTAAGGCGGACATTGCCCGTCGATAATATCACAGTATAGAGGCCTGAGGCGGCCGGTTTTCCGTTGCCGCTTCTGCCATCCCAGGTAAAACTGTTCCTGAAATATTTTCCGATCTTGAACTCTTTTATGATCCTGCCCCTGCTATCCATGATAAGAAGTTCTGGAAGTTTTCCGTAGTGGCTGTAATAACCGGGAACAAAGCAGTTTATCTGCGCAGAAGGATTTGCCGGGTTTGGACTAATCTTCAGCTGGACGGAGCCAGAATTTATTCGGAATGATTCTGTCGCACTTGTAACCGGTGAAAGTGAGATGTAGAGCGGGCCTAAGTCAGGAATTATTTCGGCCATTACTATAATTGCACCATTGGTATCATAAGGGGTAACCTCCTTAACAACATTGTTCTGCGAAGCGTAGACAGTCTGTCCCAGCCAGCCGGTTGGAACTTCTGTCTCTATTGTAAGGGGGGCATCATAAAGAGAATCGATCAGGGTGTCGGTTATGGTTATGGCGATAGTGTCATTACTAACGGAGGTTTCCAGATTTCCGTATACTCTCTCCTTCATATAGAGTATTATATCACGAAAAGTGTCTACCCATAGATTATTTGAATCTACCTGTGATTTTAGCCAGTCAAGTTCTTGTATAAAAAGAGCCTCCGTTGGAAGACCCGCGTTATTATCGGATACTCCATGCCAGTAAGCGTGCCAGAAACCACCTTTCTCTATGGCGTTGGTGGTTATTTTCTCCTGATAAGTCTCCAGAGTCCAGTTGTCAGCACCACCACGGTGAATACAGAAGAAAGGATTAGGGTTGATGGTTGTATCGGGGGTGAGTGCCATTTCGTAGGAGAAGCCGTTATAGCCTCGCTGGCAGGGGTGGCAGTCCGGGAAACTGGCATTAGTACGGGAGTGATCTGTGGCAATAACCCCAAGGCTGTCAAGTATGCTCCTGGATTCTTTTGAACCGTATGTATTGGGGTGTATGGCAGTCAACACCTTATAACCCGGTATGTTCTGCTCAATCTCAAGAATTCCTTCGCGCACATCGGTATAATAGGTCTCAACACTGTCGGTTCCACAGTAATTCTGAGGTGCAAGGTGCATCTGATTAATGGAATTGATCTCATGTCCGTGGTCTGCAAGGTTCTGCCATTCGCTCCAGGCGTCGCGCGTTGTTGCAAGGCCAGACCAAATTGCCCAGTAGGCGTGGAAGCCGCGATTGGTCAGGATGGTGTCTATAAGATTTCCAGCAGTTGTGGTATAAGAGTTCCAGTCAAACCCGATCGTTAGTGAGGCTTTTGCTCCGTTTTTCCAGGGCTTGATCTCTGTATCGCCAACGGCGGCAACTAGAACGCATGCGGTGATCAAAAGTAATGAAATTAATTTTTGTATACCCATAATATTAATATAGTTAAATTATTTAATCAATGTTATTCTCTTTGAGAGAACTCTGTTGCCTACGGTTGCCTTTACAATGTAGATGCCGGATGGTTGAGAGGCAGCGTTCCAGGTGTATGTGTTACTTATTGGATGGGCATTATACTTCTTTTTGTCAGAATCATCGTTGTATAATGCCCTTACAAACGTATGCACACATACACCATTCGCATTATAGATTGCCACGGTTGCATTATTATCAATGTGTGTACGGGCTACATCAATTTTAATAACCGCAACCGGATTAAACGGATTCGGACTCACCACTATCTCCTCATCTGACTCAATTTCTAACCTTTTACCACTCTCAATCTTGTTCTGTTCAGGCTCCCACCCTTCAGGTAGAAGGACCGGCTGTTCAGGCCTATTGTCATCCACAACAATTTCGTATGCGACAAGTTTTACCTCAGGCATCGCAATAACAAGCCAGAGAAGCTGCCGTTCATCATCCCAGTGGACAGCTCCAAGCAGGGTTGCTCTGCCCCCACCCTCTTCTACCCAATCAATACCTGTTCGGGGCCATTCGAAATCTACTGAAGCGCACTCCCAGGGCTTCCGGGTTCCATCTGCCACTTCGGCAAGATGGTCAGGATCATAGACCCTTCCCACTCTCCCATAAACCCCCTTTGGGTAGACGGCATTCTGGGTTCTGCTTTCATGGTCGCCCCGGTTTCCTCCGCTGCTTGCCGTACTGTAAAAAACAGCCGGATCTTCTACCAGAAAAAACCTGCCACTTCCGCCGTCACCCTGCGCATCATAGTCGAGGATTCCACGAGCAAGGTTGTGAGTAGCTATAATCCCTTTAACCTGAGGGTGGTTTATATATGCAAGACCTCCAATATCACCCGCTTGCCAGTAACCTCTATCCCAGCACCCTCCTACAGAATCTGGTTCCCACCAAATGGGTAGCGGTTTCGCTTCCTCGTCTCCATAGGTATAATAGGGATCCCGCCTGGCAGGATAATCCATCGGAAAGTCCAGCAGATAGGTGGCGTTTGAGTCACCAATATTCCATACCCCAAGAGCTGGACCTTGAGGGGAACCAAGTACGTCGTACCCCCCTCTGCCAAGCAGAAAGTTGTTTCCATTGGCGTTAGTATTAGCCCAGGCGGTATCAGCTACCCTCATAAAACCTGACCCCAGCCCCTGCATCATATGGAAGTCCCCGGTTACCTGGGCTGAATCCGAAATAATAACATACCGTGTCTCTTCGTCGGTCTCCAGGTTGATCTTTGCCATCCAGGTGCGTTCAAAAGGTCCTCTGTACGATTTACGAGCGGAGGTCAGCAGTTCGTTCTCTGAGAGCCAGAATACACCGGATGGATTTATCTTATCAACACCATCAAAGGCTCCCCGGCTTCTACCCTCTGTCATTGTCGGCCAGGGCTCTCCAACTGCACCTATACTATCCGGTTCAATAAGCTCCAGTACATAACCTGCAGGATGGTTGATCGCCCATCTGTTTGTACCAGGCAATTTGTCTATCTGGCCCGCAGTCCATATGAGAGCTTTTTTGTCTTTCATCACATTTGGAACATTGAACCCACCAACAAGGTTTAAATACTTGCCCTGCAATAATATTTTCTCTCCACCCTGGGCGATTGATGCAAAAATAATTAGAAGTAAACATAAAAGTAAATTAGTGGACTTATTCATGACAATTTCTCCCTGGTTTGAGTGAGCCTTAATAAACTGCGTTATATATTGTTATTTTATAAAATATACTCCTGTTTTCTACCCTTTTATCAATTATTTAATTAAGGTTATCCGCTTTGTAAAAACCCGTCCATTACCCATCGCTTTGATAATGTATGTGCCGGAAGTAAGGCCATTTGCGTCAAACACGATAGCCCGATTGCCGGTATTGGATATCTGGAAGTGCCGCAACAGCACCCCCTGAATGCTGTAAACACCTATCGCACAGCCTTTAAAAATATCCGAATGAAGCGCATTCAGTCCGGAGATAGTAATAACGGTTGATGGATTGAATGGGTTGGGAGATGCGGATATTGAAAAATCATGGTTTTCTACCTGTCGTTCTGTTGTTGTTGCCGGCGCTTCGTTAAGTATGGGGACTTCCAAAAAGGTAAATGCACCTACGCCTAATGTACTCTTTATGCAGGGACCATCGTCGTATGGTATAACCGTATCTGCATCATGGTAAATGCCATTGGTGATGTACGAAACATACGATGCATTCGACGCTTCTTTCAACCTTAACACTATTCTGGTTCTATCAAGGACATACCCGGAATCAACAACCATTGAGTCACCATGCAATTCCGTATGATAAAAATCCGATACGCCTTCGGATATAATCTGAGAAGTATCCAGCAGATAGAAATAATCTTTAAGGAACCTGCCTAGAGAGTCGTTCTGCCATATCACCGGTTGAGAAAACTCAATGACGATCTCATCATGAGCTTCGGAACGGTACCACGCCCGCAGCACATCTGGAGGAACCACCCCCTCTTTATTGGAACCGTAAAAATCATGGGCAAGAAGATCGCCCACCCATTGCCCCATTTGCAGATATCCGGATGGAGTGAAATGGGCGAGGACATGACCCGTAAGCCCGATCTCCGGAATCGCCGCTACATCAGCATACTGTCCCGGAATACGGCGTTGTATTTCACGGATCACTTCGTTGTTGCTGCTTCCGCTCCCGCTCGGATGAAGCTGAAACAGATAACAGTGTTTGAAACCAAATACATCCTTCCAGGCTTGGTAAAGTTTATCAAAGGTGGCCGCATAGGTCTGATATCTAAGATCACTACCAGCATCGGCCTCACCCTGGTTCCAGAACAGGGCTTTAAGCTTATGAGCAAGCCTTGCTTTTCCCACACGATATTTTAATCTTCCAAACAGTCCCGCATTACCGAACAGAGTGTCTGGATTTGTCGAATCAGGCACGAATAATTCGATCTGCCCACCCGAACGGCCCCCGTTGATGACCGCAATCGGAACTTGAGCACTCTCCATAAGCACCTCTGCCATTCGGAGCCCCCAGACACCCACATAGCAATGCGAACCTGGGATGCCAGGTGATCTGGATTGCGCCACTCCCCAGAACGTATCGGCTATCATAGGCAATGGATCGGTTACATAAGAGGGTGTGCTCTCCTCGTTCCGCCACATTGCATCACCAAACGAGCGCACCCAGGGGTTTTGCCAATGGGCAAATCCCTCTTTGGGGTCCATGAGCACGCAGATCGAATTAGACTGACCGGTTATTGCGAATGCGTCTCCGCATACCACGCTATCGGCCTGAGCTATGGTATCATTATCAAGCAAAACGCTCACTGCATAGTTTGCCAACTCGGCATGAATCTTCAGTTTGAGAGAAAATGGCGCCGCGCCGCCACTATATTCAAGCAGCTGCGTTTCTGATGAATGAGGCTGACCCTCCCGAGCAATTGCGACCAGTATTTCCGAATAGCCTGCTTCTAAGACTGTGCCGGCAACCTCCACCACCGCAGAGTCATCAGAATCGCGGGCATACAACTGGAGGTCTTTGGGCAGGGCGGAAAAGACAACCTGGGCCGGTAAAACGGACCAGCAAAGAAAAAAAAGACTAACCGCCATTCTGCACACAACAATCCTCCGTCAGGGTTTTTTCTTATAGTACGATTCTAAGTGCGTAGTTTCCCGGTCATTTCAGTAAAGTCACTCTCTTTGTAAGATGAACATTACCCGCAGTCAGCACCACAGTATATACACCTGAAGCAGCCGTTTTTCCGTTACCGCTTCTGCCATCCCAGGTAAAACTGTTCCTGAAATATTTTCCGATTTTAAACTCTTTTATGATCCTTCCCCGGCTATCGAGGATACGAAGTTCTGGAAGTTTTCCATAATGGCTGTAATAACCGGGAACAAAGCAGTTTATCTGCGTAGAGGGATTTGCCGGGTTTGGACTTATCTTCAGCTGGACGGAGCCTGAATTTATTCGGAATGATTCTGCCGCACTTGTAACCGGTGAAAGTGAGATGTAGAGCGGGCCTAAGTCAGGAATTATTTCGGCCATTACTATAATTGCACCATTGGTATCATAAGGGGTAAGCTCCTTAACAACATTGTTCTGTGAAGCATAGACAGTCTGCCCTAACCATTCTTCGGGAACTTCTGTCTCTATGGTTAGGGGAGCATCATATAAGGAATCTATCAAGGTGTCGGTTACAGTTATGGTGATCGTATCATTACTAACCGAGGTTTCCAGATCAGCATATACTCTCTCCTGCATATAGAGCATTAGGTCTCTGAAAGTACCCACCCATAGATTATTTGAATCTACCTGTGATTTGAGCCAGTCAAGTTCCTGAATGAAAAGTTCCACAGTCGGTAGTCCGGGATTAGTATTGGAGACACCGTGCCAGTAGGCGTGCCAGAAGCCGCCCTTATTGATAGCGTTCTCAGTGACCTTGGTTTTATACCCGTCCAGCTCAGCATTATCAAAATTTCCGCGACTAATACAAAAGAAAGGGTTGGGAGAAATTGTCGTATCTAGACTCTCGGCCATCTCATAGGTAAAGCCCTTGTATCCTCGCTCACAGGCGTCGCATCCGGGGAAGTTTGAATTACCCCGAGCATGGTCTGTTGCGATAATACCCAGGCTGTCGAGGATTGCACGGCCCTCATTAGTTCCGTAGGTGTTGGGATGGATGGCAGTTAAGACCTTATAACCGGGAATATTACGTTCTATCTCAAGGACTCCCTCACGAACATCTGTATAATAGAGTTCAACACTGTCGGTTCCGCAGTAATTCTGCGGAGGCATATGCCATTGATTTATGGTGTTGATCTCATGGCCATGATCAGCTAAAGTCTGCCATTTGCTCCATAAATTTTTTTGAGTTGCTAAACCTGACCAGATAGCCCAGTAAGCATGGAGACCTCTGTTTGTGAGCAGAGTGTCAAGCTCTTGACCGTAATTCCAGTCAAATCCGATCGTTAGTGAGGCTTTTGCTCCGTTTTTCCAGGGTTTGATCTCTGTATCGCCGGTTGCTGAAAAACCGATTGCTATTGTAATTAAAATTAGTAAAATCGATCTCATTACATTTGCTCCATTTAAATTACCCAAATTCAATTTTCAAGTGCAACACTCCCCAAATTCAGATTCAAAGATGTAATTCTACTTCCGTTAGATTCCGTAACTTGTTCAACAGTCCAGTTATTCCATCCATTCAGATCCAGAATTGACCTGACTACTAGAGAATCATCTGAATAGCTTTGACCATAATTAAGCGCCGCTAAGAGCAGCAATAAAAGAAAATGTTTCATCAGTCCCCACTATTTAAGTAAAGTTACCCGCTTTGTCAGAACTTTGGATCCCACTGCTGCCTTGACAATATATATACCAGAGGGGTGGGGCGCGGCGTTCCATTTTAAATTGGATATTTCAGATTTTAAATTGATAAATGATGGCGTTAAATCCTACATTCCGCAGATATGTTTATATATA
>MFYT01000038.1 GCA_001789205.1 Candidatus Raymondbacteria bacterium RIFOXYA2_FULL_49_16
TTTGAGCCGTCTGGGCCAAGGATGTCGTCGTCATTGCTCCACATAGCCATTTTAAAGAGTATTCCGCCTTTGGGCAAGCCATCATTGTCGAAAAAGCCGGCAGCGCCTTCGTTAAGCGCGGCCCACAAATCAGAAGGATGGCTGGCCTGCGTGGTGGGATAGGGAAAAAGAAACTCAGCATGATGTACTTCGCGGAAGTAGTCGTCAACGCCCTGGTAGGCGACCGCGAAGTCAACGCCCATGCAATTGGGATTACCCTTGGTAAAATTTGTGGCTTCCTGACCTTTACCATAGTTTGCAAGCCAAACGCCATGGAGCAACCCGGTAAGATAGGGTTCTTCGTTCAAGCGTTTGATCAGGTGAAAATATGCCAGGTGCGAATTGTCGTCTCCCACAGTGCCGCCCGGAAGGACCTGCCCCATACCGCTGTAATACCTGCGGAAAACAGGCGGATCAGCTGTCCAGTTACCAGCGGCAAAATCACCCCAATCCCATGGGTCTATCATGATTTCACAGCCATCCTGAACAAACCAACCCTTGAGACTGTCCACATCATGAATGTCATCGTGTACCTGGGCCGAGACAAAGAGGCCGTCGTGGTTGTAGAGAAAGCGCCAGACAACATGAAGGTCTTCAGCGCCGTAGAATCTGCCGTCATTGCACGCATTATTGAACCCCGCCATTTCCCAACTGTTGACTACCAGAGTGTCTGCAAAGGACCAGATTTCGGATTCAAGCGTACCGTCGATAACAGGGGAAAGATAGCGGTCAGGGTTGTTGGGGTTTACCGGCGGCAGATAGACCTTGTATTTCAACGTACCCTGCCAGTGCTGGTTGAATTCAGCGACCATTCCCGTGGTATCGCACTTCATGTCATTAGGATAATTCGCCGGATCGAGATACTCGTACTGGCCAAAGACCAGCCCTGCCCATATCAGCAGGAAAAGACCTTTCAGTTCCCTCATAGATCCTCCTTACAATGTATTTGTATTCATGCCTTTGAAAGTGCGCATAGCTGAGCAGACTTAGGTAAAGCGTATCAAAAACCATAAGTAATTTCTTAATAATACTCCCTACGGTTTCCCGGCATTCATTTCATTAATACAAGTGTCGTTGTATATTGCCTACTATCCATATCAGCCTTTACAAAATAGATTCCGTTTGCTCTGTCTTTGGCATCCCAAGTGGCCGAGATACCGGATGCGATAATGTCCATATCTTTTATTGTTTCGACAATATTTCCACGTATATCTCTTATTGTCAATACGCATTGCTTGTTCTGTGGCGCATCGTCGTATACTGTGATGGTCGTTGTCGGATTAAAAGGATTAGGAATGGCTTTTATCATGGCTTTTTTATTCTTTATTTTTTTTTTATCAATAGAAAGCGGATGCTCTCTGACGTATATTATCCCCGATTGGGCGGGTATGGTTATTATTCCCGAATCAATTGCTCCAAGGGTGATTTGTATATCTACCGGCTTTTGGCCGTTCATAACCAGTCCACCCCCGGAGAAGCTCAATGGCCTGCACGGAGTATCTAAAAAAACAGATGCATTCGTTATAGAAGGATTTACGAATACAATGCCTTTCTGATACTCACGAGCGTACACGCCAGTTCTACCTACCATTAGGTCGGCGAGGGTTGCAGGAGGAGGCGTCAGGAAGTAGCCCAGGTCAATATCATATTCCGCCCACCAGTAAGGCTGGGCGGTACCTGGACAAAGGACATAATAGCTATATCGGTTCTTCAGAAGAAAATAATTTGCAATGCACCAATGACGTTTGGGAATAGTATTAATGGCAGGCGTTGCTGCATGGGCCATCAGTATCTTGTCGGCACCGGTAATATATTTAAGGATACGCCCGGCTGAAAGTCCCCAATCAGTACTATTCATTCCCGTAAACCAATTTTCAACCATACCGCCGTCGGTTCCATTGACATAAAAGTCATCCACCCATCCGGTCATCATTCGGTCGATGTTCGGCAGCACAAGAAGGCTTTCAGCATGATAAGCAGTTCTGATTTCAGTCCAGTAATCCAAAGCCATAGTGTTCCACCAGATACTCAAAATCGGGTCACCCGCGGAAAACCCGCCGGATGGATAATTAAACCATCCCGAAGGATAGTAGCCTGATTCGGGAAAACGGCCATTGTCAAAGAACGTCCCGTTAAAAGCGTATGCACTGCAACGGGCAATGGTCTGTTCCTTAAAATATTGCCGCCAGCCGGCATGATTTAAATCAGCGAGATAGAAATTAAAAACCGTGCCGTCTTTCAATACTACACGGTGCGCTGAATCTGTGATGCCGTCAAAATGCTGGAAGTAACTCTCCCTATTCCACGTGGCCTTGTGCGCCTCCACAAAACCATTAAATGCATTAATATCACTCTCCCACCCGTTCAACGTCCAATTACCCATAACACTCGGCCCATATGCCTGGATGTAGTGGAGAACGAGAAACTTGTTATTAAATACCCGTATAAGATCGCTTTGGGATTTTTCTATTTTCTGGCAACCCACAAAATGAGTGGCTGCAAACTGCGCTGCCTGGGCATTGAGTGTGGCAAACTGGTCAGCCCATACTTTTACACCTGATGATGCGTCAGGAAGTTCATAGGGCGCCTTAAGATCAAATGAATACGCCGCGCATACCACAAGCAATAAAAAACAGTAAAAAGCAACACACAATAAGTGTTTTGCATTCCTTTTTACATATGTCATAAGTCTCCCCTTTTATTAATGGGCTAATCTACCCACATGCCCGGCCCGCCCCTATTTAAGGGGGAGGAGGGGATTGAGGCTAGCCTGACAACACGGGTAGATATAGCCATTATTTAACCTTCATATGCTTATCTTTTCGAAGTATATGGTTCCGGCATTTATTTATAAAGCACCATTTTAGCATTCTTTATCAATGTCTTCCCCGATTCTATTTTGTAAATATATATTCCTGATGAAACCAGCCTACCTTCCATGTTCGTGCCATTCCAAACTACCCGTCCGTTTGCTTTGCTGCCCAGATCAAAACGTTGTATAAGATTGCCCCTAACATCGTAGATTAATAAAGTAGCATTGTTTATTATCCCGGAATATAAACTGAAATAAATCGTTGTTGTGGGGTTAAACGGGTTTGGGCTGTTCCAAAGCTCTGCACTATTGCAAGCTTTTTTTAATATAGTCTCCGTTGCAACATCTCTGCACTGCGCACCAACCGTTCCGTTAAATTCAAAAGGCCCGATATCGCACGTGTTGTCATTGACGCCAAACCGGCATTTTCCATTAAAATCCTTGAGAGGAGCATAATTTCTCGTCACATCTATTCGAGGCTCAAAGACGTTGAAATAGGTATAGGGAATTACATAGGTGTTGGCGCCCGCACCTTCAAAGGCAACCTGCCCGGCTGAGCTGACTGTTCCTATCGTAAAAATATGTGCTACCGCTTCATAGCTGCAGGTCAATTGCGGATCAACATTTAATATATTTCCGGATGTTATCCATTTAGTACGTTCCTGAAGTTGTCCACTCACAATCCCGTTCACATTAAAAAAAACATTATTGCGGGCTTCATATGGATAAACAGAATCTAATCCATCGGTAGGATGATAGTTCGTGTCTCCCACCAAATATCTGTGTTCTAAACAACCGCCCGAAGGGATATTTGAGAAGATATTATTTGTTACGTGAACGTCTGAAACATGAAAGGTGCGTATAGGGGTGCCAAAATAACATGTTGCACTTGGACCCGTTTGCTTACAGTATGTATTTTGTTCAATAATGTTAATCAGCCCCTCTGAATTGTTCGAACAATTTAAAATGGCATTATTACTTATGTTCCAATTCTCGTGAGGATCTCCCCACATTATCGGGTAAAGCCACTCAGGGTCTTCTTGTGATGTGGCAAACGAAATTAATGGGGCCTCCTGAATATTAAAAAAGATGTTATTAATGATAGAAATATTGTCAAATTTCTGGCAATAAAGAGAATTCATGAGTGAAATTGCACTAATTCCCCCTTCTTCACAGGTAAAGATGCATCCTTCTATCGTAAGGTTCGGCTGTCCGGTTATACCAAGAAAACACCACGCGCGCGAGGATTTTTTATTTGTACCTACAAAATTTATATTCCTGATGATAACAGTACGGTTTATGGATCCAAGAATCGACAATGTATTAAATGATGTGACAGACAGGCTGCCACCGCATTCAACCCGTGCGCTATCAGCCTGAGTACTATCGAGTACCCATACAGCCCTCTCATTTATCAAAGGATTCGCTGATTCTATTACTATATCACCAGTCAAAGACCAGCACATCACCACATGCTCGTAATAAACGCCCTTTAAGAGGGTAATAGTATATGAAGGTGACGCTGAATCTTTCAGGCTGATAGCATATTGAATGGTTTTTACTGGTGAGCTTAGGCTTCCATTTGATACACTGTCATTGCCGTTTATTGGATCCACATATACTATTTGAGCCCAAGGCAAGGCAGGCAAACACATTGCAGCCAATAATGCAAACCATTTCATAGAAACCTCCTAATTAATAAGTTATTTACCTGGCCTTGTGCCACATATCCTGTTTGTTTTCATAATGTTATACTATATATAATTGTTCCAGATAAACATGTATTAAAATTCCTCATCTATGCAGTTAATATACTCCAGACCGCTATTTTTTACAACAACCGCTTTGGATATTGATCTGCAGAAATCGTGGAAAAAGGTGATATTTAAAGATATAGTGTAACTATTTTGAATATTTGGCCCGATAGTCGCTTGGGGTCATACCTATTATCTTGGTAAAATTCCGCTGAAAAATACGTGGATCGGTGAACCCCAGATTGTAAGCAATTTCAGAAATCGTTTTTTCACCCTGTCTAAGGAGCTCTTTTGAGATATCTATCCTGATAAAATTCAGTTTTTGGACAGGTGTAATTCCTGTAACCATTTTATATATTTCAGTAACACGATGGGTGGTTAGGCCTATTTCATGCGCAATATCTTCATTCGAAAGCTTCCTGGTATGATTTTCCTGTAAAAAGCTGGTTACGGTAGCGCTTATTTTCACCATTGAAGGGGTAATCCCCTCTTTTTTTCCCTTTTTAAAAATGATAAATGCTATGATAATGGAACTTAAGAGGACTATACAAAGAACCTTGGAGAAAGAACGAACTGTCGAACTCTTGAATCTGAAGAAGGTTGGATGGGCATAAAATACCTGGCCGCCTTTTAACACCACCTTAGCACTGACATACCACAGCCCATGGCTAAGGCTCTTTTTTAATACAAAGGGAAATAAAATGGCATTCTTTTGCTGCAACAAGTGCTTCCATGGCAACGGAATGGGAAGCGGTAAGCCATCCATCTGCACTTTACCAAAACTATTTAACGGCTCGGATTTCCCATTTAGCGTAATAAATAACTTTGGTGTATTTAATATGGAGATGTTAAAAGTCCAATTTTTTGAAGGATCATTAAGATGCCAACGCTTGTCCCAATCTTCGGACACCCCTTCAGAGCTTATATTGAGTTGTATGTAGGCGATACTCACCGTGTCGGACGTTGTTTTAATCCACACCGGAACAGTATCATTTTCCTCAAAGTCCTTAAGCGACGAGTTGTGAGGCGGCCTGCCGATTGACAATAAGATATCCTGGCTTTTGGTATGCGGAAAAGGGTACTTTGATGCGATAAAATAATCTTTCCTGCCCCACCCGCTCCACGAACCAAAAACATTTTTTGTCATTCCGCGGACCGCATATATTTCGTCCGGACGAAATGGTTTGGAGAACCTACATAAAGAGGTGAGACAAAAAATGCTGTCCTGAACAAGATCGCCGTTCTCCATGGTTACTGATATTCTAAACGAATCGGAGTATTGATCGCCCACGAGTTCAAAAACGGGCGACGTTTCAATAAAACATTCTTTGGTTGCAGGTGAATGTATCGTAGGCGGTATGGGCTCTGGCCCAATCCTTTTTGTCGCGATCTTAAAATTGTCGATATAAATTGCCTTGATGAACGATTCGTTAAAGACCGTCCATTCCCCAAGCGTGCAGAGCTGGTAGGTTTGCGCTTGTGGAATAAGTTTTATTTTCTGGATTGCAACAATGGCATTGTCCAGAAACAATGAATCATATAAAGTATCATTCTTTACGGATAAATAACATTCAAGGCAATGCCAGGCGGAGGAATCAATGACTGGAACGGGTAGGTTTCCCGCATATACAAAAGGCCCGCCCTCACGTGAATTGTCGCGCACTTCGGTTTTTATCTCATATTTTCCTTTGCCAGCCGACCGTAGAAAGACACGGGGATTGGGAAAATGAAACTCATCGAGGTTTAATAGGTTAAATGATAAAAGAGTAATAGTTTTATTGCTGGCATCGCCATCAGAAAATGTTTCGTTGGGAATCACTTTAAAATAAAAGCGGGTGTAGAAACCGTTTTTCACCATTTCAAAAGATCGATGAAACAGAAGCTCTTTTGACAATACACATTGTTTTTTAGAGAGATGTAACTGTAACTCAAGAGCCTTTTCCCCCGCGAAGACATTTTTCGTTTGGATGACAGCGCATTTTGGCTCGCTTGTAATCCAAAAATAAAAGACAGAATCGCTTTCAAAATTCTCCTGTAAAATTGTCTCTCCAAAAACAAATAAAGAAGAACAATAAAAGGGAATACATAATAATAATAAAAACATTATTGATCTGCCAAAATTAGTCATTCTGTTATTTTGTTAATATACTTGAAATTAATTTGCAAGCGCAATAGAGTGCCATGTCAGAATTGCGTCGTGGCTATACTATCTCGAAAAACAAGTTAAAGGTTTTAGTCATAGACATCCATATTCTGTTCGTGCGATAACATGATCTTGGTATGCCTTATCCAATTGGTAGAAGTAACCGCTCCACCCCCATACCCGAACAATCAGATCCTTATGTCTGTCCGGGAATTCCTGCGCTTCAAGCAAGGTTTCCTTATTTATGGCATTGAGTTGAAGCTGTTGGCCGCCGATATCCATGTAGAATCTAACCAGCTTTGCTATCTTGGTTATTGCCTCAGTGTTTCTGAATGCGCTCGTATGAAATTCAATGGTCAATGGGCCTCCATTGATTATTTCTTTCATATTGGGTTTGGCAAAGGATTTCATGACCGATACCGGTCCCTTTGTCTTTATTCCAAGGGCTGGTGAAAAATTGGCCCCTAACGGTTCGCCTTTCTTTCTTCCATCCGGACCAGCGCCTAGTTCTGCCGCATGCCATATATAATACATCGCGGAGCCGGAACCCGCACGGAAAATTCCATTCCTTTCGTTATGGCACTCCTTTAAAGCACTGCTAAACACCTTTAGAAGATTTACCGCTATTGAGTCGACACATTCATCGTCGTTACCCATTTTTGGTGCCTCAAATTTGAGCAGATGGTATAATTGGTTATATCCCTCATAATTTTTTTCGAGAGCATTGATTAGTTCGGACTGCAAAATCGCTTTCTCGTCAAATACGTACTTCTTTATTGCCGCAAGTGAATCGGCCGCATTGGCAATGCCGGTACCATGTACGCCATAATTGTTATATTTAGCACCCAGTGAAATATCGCATCCTTTTTCCAGGCATCCCTTCATGAGAACTGAATAAAAGGGGGCTGGTTCGATGAGAATGTTTTTTACATTTTTCATAATCCTGCCGGCTTCTGCACATATTCCAGTCGATACAATGCTGAAAAGTTCATCAAAAGTACTGCATTTTTGTAGGTGTCCGATAACAGCTTCTTCCACTACTTTCATTAATGACAGAGCGCCAATATTAGGAATGTCCATTCCAAAACCGGGAATAATGAATTCCCAGCATGCGGCAACGACATAATCACGAGCATCTTCCAGATCGTATCCTTTGGCAACAAGTCCCGGAACAACAATCTCATCATTCGAATATTGAGGGAATCCCAGACCAACAGAAGTCAGGTGGGTTCCAAGTTCAATAAGCGATTGTTCCGTCCGGGAATGGATCCGTAGGTTGATTTTCGGATCGATCAACTTGAGCTCAAGTGATGCTTCGAGGCACATGCTGGTCAATATATTTGCGGCATCATTCCCGTTTTTGTCACACCCACCCAAGACAAGACTTTGGCCATTGTCGCCAAGCTGTTGGGAATGATACAAGTCTATGTCCTTATTCAACGCAATGAAGAAATCTTCCAATAATTCAAACGCCTTCCCATAATTGAGCCGGCCAGCTTCCATATCGTTAATAAAATATGGCCACATATATTGATCAAACCGTCCTAAAGTGCAGTGATAATGACCTGCTATCCACATTGAAAAATGGATGATCCGCAACGCCTGCAATGCTTCCCTGAAGGTAGAGGCGCCATATTTCGGAACTTTTTCGAGCACTTCAACCAAATCGTTTCTTTTTTGCCGTTTAGCCTCCTTGGTATATTTTTCAGCAAACAAAATGACCGCATCTATGGTTTGGATGGAACACTCAAGGGATTCACAGCTTTGGATGTTTCCGGCAGCTTTCTGTTTTGCGAGGGTATCGAGTGCAATTTCCCGTTTCTTTAAAAGACCATCCTTAAGAACCGAATTATAATCGGCTGAAATATTGCAGACCCGGCCCAGTTCATGAATAAAGTGACCAGCGCGGATTTCCTTCAATTCATCGGATAAATACACTTCAGGGATTTTACTTATGGTTCTGGTTGCGGTGATATATTCGTCGGGAAGAATGATTGCCTTCTCCATATCCAGAAGGATACAAAGCCGCTGTGCAGTACGCTGCATATATGATATATTAATGTTATTGAATTTGTCAGCAAGGCTAGGAACAAGAACTTGCCGGTAGGCATGATGCTTTTTTTGTTTTACATATTCAAATAATCTGCCGGTTCTTTTTGTCATAGAACTTGCGCCATTATATCGCAGCGGTGAAATACTTCCACATGTTCCAATGGGTCTTTTTTCTCATCAAAGCCCGGTTCATATTTCATGTTAAGCGGTCTGTATTTCATTCCTGCAGTCCGATGATACGGCAGGAGTTCAACATGGCGTAAAGCTTTAAATCCCTTTAAGAGATACGCTATTTCCTGCATGGTCTCTTTGCTATCGTTTACTCCTGGAATAAGAGGTATTCTTATGATAAGGTCTTTCTCCATTTCATTCAGCAGTGTAAGATTATGAAGTATTTCTATGTTCGAGACACCTGTATGTACGCGATGCATGCCGGCATCGATATGTTTGACGTCAAATAGTACGAGATCTATGCGCCCGATAACTTTTCTAAAAATCTCTTCTTCGCAATATCCGCATGTCTCCAATACGGTATGGATGCCGTCAAGCTGGTCGAGGACTGCAAGAAGAAAGGCGGATTGCGCAAGCGGTTCACCACCCGAAAACGTGACCCCTCCCTTGCTTATTCGATAAAGATCGTTATTTCTCGTTATTTCACGAGACAATAACTCTGCCGATATCTCTCTCCCAACAATCTCTCGTGCTCCTGCAGGACAGACGCGTACACATTTTCCGCATGCAATACATGCGAAATTTGTACATGCTTTTCTGCATTCGCCGCATTGCATGCATTTTGACTCGGTAAAATAAATCTGCGGCGTAGAAAAGAGCCCTTCGGGGTTGTGGCACCATGTGCAGCGAAGGGGACATCCCTTGAAAAACACTGTTGTCCTGATCCCGGGCCCGTCATATAATGAAAATTCAACAATATCGAATATCATTCCAGTTGCTTCTTTGCCGGAAAGACCGGAGCCAAAAACATTATCTTCCGTCGTAGGACAATGATTATACATGAATTTCGCATATTCCATGAGGTTTTATATTCACAGCATATGCCTTGTTATTATAACGTAATACAGCTTTGACGCTTTTTCCAGCAGTCTCAAAAACAATGGCGGTTGTCCTGCTTTTCCGTATACAAAACCCTGCAAGCATGACAGAAGATGGCGTAAGATCAAAAAGCTTTAAAGGAACAACCGATCCGGCGCCGTTTCCTGTTATTGTTTCGCGTATATAAGGCGGATTCTGCAGTTGGCTGCTTCTTTCCCATAAATGTTCTTTTCGCCAGTTTCCTTCATATACCCGTATGGTAAATTCATGATGGTAATGGCCTGAAAAAACAGCTCCGCTATAATGGACCGTGTGCTTCGGATT
Source organism: Candidatus Raymondbacteria bacterium RIFOXYA2_FULL_49_16 (assembly GCA_001789205.1). Classification (GTDB taxonomy): domain Bacteria; phylum Fibrobacterota; class OXYB2-FULL-49-7; order OXYB2-FULL-49-7; family XYB2-FULL-49-35; genus XYB2-FULL-49-35. Next base: position 10,175 of record MFYT01000038.1, read on the forward strand.
CCCCGTTCTATCATAGGATAAAACAGGACGGAGATCGCATTCGCCTGCAGCACTCGCACCCAGCCTTATCCCGATAATGCCTTTTTGGGGAATGGTGCGGATACCCTGCATTCCGCTTCTTGGTATCACGGCGATTCCCCTGTCTTTCGCCTGGAGAACAGCAAAACGGTGTATGGCTGCATACGAAAGGCTTTGTGAATAGTGCTTTACCACCCCGAAAGGAATTGAGTAGAACAAATCTCCCGGGTCGCCTTGCAGCTCAATCCGCAGACCATCAATATTAAATTTAGCTTTTTCATTTCTACTCTTCCCGACCCAGCTTGGCTGGTAGAACATAAAATGCGCTTCGCACAATATCTCTGTTTTTTGCAAGGTTATTAACAATCTGGTTTGCAGGGGCCACGCTGTTTCATGAAATATCTCTAATTGAGGGCCAAACGGCGTATTGCGCGTTCTGCAGAAGCCCTTTGAAAGGTCCGGTTTTATCATTTGCGTCTTGGAATAGCCGGTCGGATTTGATAGCTTAAAGGGAGGAATGCACAGAGTAATAGTTTTATTGTTATGGGAGATGATAAGGTTCTTCCCTTTGACGCGAACTTCAAGGATATCATTTTTGATACTGTTTCCGTCAAGAAATGGTTCGTACACCCGGGGTGCTTTTTGACCTTTCACTCCAAAAAGTGTCAATGCAAAATCGTCAATCGGCAGCATGGCCTTGAGTTGATAGTCTGTTCCACAAAACGTATTTATAGTTGGTATTTCATTTCCCTCGGCGGTAACGATTGTTCCTGGAACAGGTGAATCCACGTGTATGGGATATACGCCTTTTCTGTTCGCGTTGAACGCAAGGAATAATTTGGACATTTTTCTTAAACCGTTGGGGGTTGTCAATATATTTGCCACCTTGTCCATTTTTTCAGCGATCTCCTTACCCGCAAGTACTGCGGCTTGTTTCAATTCTCCTACTCTGTGTTGCCAACGCGGTCCCCATTCCGCCCAGCCAATCGCGTCTGAATTAACCCCTATGAGCAAATGATGCTTGGCCTTGCTCAAGTACGTTGGTTTTCCAAGCGGCGCTAAATATTTTATTTCATCCTCTGGAAAATCAAAAGCGCTTTCGAACATTTGGCCCCAGGGATTATCGGTGAGCGAGTCATTGCGGCATCTGTTCCTGTGGTCAGATGTGAAGGGTACTGTTTCATTGATTATGCCTGCTTTTTGCACAGTGCCCATGGCCCGTAAATAATAGGGACGTATCTTTATATCCAAAGGTTTTAGCGACCATTTGCTGAAGCTTTCCTTTTCCAGGCGGTTTTCGAAGCCCCCGCCAAAGGGCGAATAAACAATGACCTCGGACGGTTCTCCGAATTTCTGAAGCCAGGCCGGAAAGGTTGAAAATTCAATCTTTATTCGATGTTTCGCTTCAATGCGCTTTATTGTGCGAAACAATTTTTCGATGCTGCCGCACATCTCAAAATCGCCGCCTGTTAAGAGAAATTCATTATTCCGCGCTTTTATACATTTTTCTTCAAGACTGGCAACGCCCCATCCTACGTTCTTTGCAACCGTATTAATAAGGGTCCCATCAAGACCGGAAATTCGTGCTGGCCACACATGGTTGCCATTTTCAAGTACTACCATCCAGTTGACGCCATTCTGTTTGAGCATCCATGGCAGTTGATTGTGATAGGCCCATTCTTGAGACATGAATCCATCCGCGTGGGGATCAAGGGTGCTTCTTAGTACCTCCAAACCCAACCGGATACTTTCAAAACCTGTCATTTCATCAGTGTTCATGTTAAGACTGCATGCATATTGACAACCAGCAAACGCTATCTGGCCACGGTGGAACAGTTTTTTTAGATGCAAAATTATGTCCTTATCATGCTGCTGAAGCATGCGTATGGTGACGCCGCTCATGTTTACTTGCGCCCTCAGAAAAGGGTATTGATAAAAGTTTTTTATGCCTTTCCGGTATATTTTGGGAAATTCCTTCAGGATAAACTGTTTGGTATAACGGTCATAGGACATGTTGGTATGTAACTGTAACGTCAAATAGACTGTCTTGGCCAACATAGAGTTTTCTCCTTCCGGTTTTTATAGCGTAAACCTTTTAGATCACTATTCTTGAAGCCTTTGCTGCTTTGGCAGTTTCCGTTCAGTTGCCACGAACAAAACATGGCCATCACGATCGTCTTCGCCGATGACCAATACGCTATCCTTATATAAAAAACAAGGGCCTAACTGATAGGCCCGCCACCAATAACTCGCAGCCGGTACATTGAAGTGCGGAATGCCGAAATCGATATAATTATGACCATTTAAATCAAAACCCATGAAATGCACTTTATCATCCCTAGTGCCCGCAAGCATGTAGAGCAAACCGAATTTATTCACGGAAATTCCAGGCATACCGGATGAATAATTCGGTTTACCGAAGTTTTTACACGTCTTTTTTTCCGGATCAAACGAAAATAGGATTCCGTCAGCACGGGTACCGCCATAAATGGTGCCATCGGACGCCAATACCCACGACTGCACTCCGCCAATCTGCTCCCGGCCACGAATGCTTGGCAAAAACACCTCGTGATATTGCATCGAGTCTTTCTGCACATCAATTGTAAAAAACTGTCCATTTAATCCCGTTCCCCAGATATTGCCTTTATTGTCTACGATCAGCTTTTCTCCGAAAAATCTGAACCGTGAACGGCCATCAACCGGGTCCTCTGGTGATAGATCAACAAAGATTTTGCTTTTTTTTGTTTTCAGATCGAATTTGAACAGCTTCCAATGGTCGGTTATTCCATAAATTGCATTAACCGGTTTGTATAAAACAAACGAGTAAACACCTTCCCCTTCCTGCGCAACCCCGAGATCGATTACCTTTTCGATTGAGGTAAAAGTAAATAGATGGCCTGCGGGAGGACGGACGTCTTTTTCCTTGTTTGCATCACGTGAGTAATTCGTGGTTACTTCCTGAAAATCGAACTCAGGCAACCAAACACCCTGCCGAAGGTTCCGCGTGGAACCGTACACAGTACTGGTTGCAGCATCGTATTCAAGACAGGTAATAATGGATTGGCCGGAAATTTTATCCTTGAGGCACGAGACCTTGTATACGTCTTTTTTTTCCACATCACCCTCAAAAAGCCATGCAGACCTGCCAGTCATGGCTTGTGTGCCACCGTAAAAAATGTTCCCTTTGCTCAGTACAAGTGCATGCACCCCGGTATTTTCATTCCGTGGGATTGCGGCATATTTCCCTCTATGTCCTATGGTCGTGCCTACCATCTCTTTTTCCAGGTAGAAATACGATTGTCCGGCGGCAAGGGTGTAAAGCCCCATGGCAAAAAGGAAGATAATCTTTTTATTGATTGTCTTTTTCATATCACTTCGCATGGGTTCCCACCAATTGTTTTGGATTAAATTTCACCAGATATGCCATGGATTCGCTTTCCTCGCCCTGTACTGCCTTGGCGTTCTCAGCTTCGTTGTCCTCTGCAGAAATGGATTTTCTATGACCGCCGAAATATATATTACCTTGTGCATCGATAATACCCGAACCGGTTAATTCAGTGATCTTTTTCAAACCGCAAATAACACGCGTTCTCTTTGTCTTTATGTCCTTTTCAACAAGAAATACGTTTTTTTTTACCGAATCGATAAAATTACCGTGACCGCCGATACCATAATACATCTTATTATCAATGACTGCAAGATTAGGGGAATAGCAATGACGCCAGTTTCCGTTTGCGGAATCATCACCGAGCGTGGGGCCAAGATCTTCCATTGTACCTGAACCATTTTTAGCCGGTGTATATTTAAAGGCGATGCCATAATGCGCAAGACCATAGATGGTGCCATCAGGCATGTACTGCAAAGCCATGATTCCTGAAGCTGCCAAATAAAACGCAACCTTGTCTGCGCGTGGCAGAGATACATGAATATCAACCAGTTCTTTTTTTCTAACATCAAATTTGACCAATTCGCCGTATGTATCAATGGTATAGCCGTTACCCCAGGTATCGCAGAAAAGCACACGCGGCTGATGGAAACCATTTATACGGCCATAATCGTTCAATTCTCCTGTGGCAACATCGCAGGTGATAAAATGCTGCTGCGGATCGGTATTGCCCATCATCAATCCACTCACCTCGCTGTAGACACAGCCCTTTACGCTCCGGTGCAGGCCGTTCAAGCCAAATGTCCCCATTTTGTGTGACGCTGGGTCAAACCAGCACCAGAACCCGCCGATATAGCCAAACGGATGCTCAAGGATGGTTTCCGACCGGTACGTGCCCGCATCAGTGCCAAAGAAGAATTTTTTATGTTTGGGACTCCAGTAAATGTAAGTATGAATTTTCGACTGCCAGTGCTTCATGCTCATATGCAACATTTCCATAAGGTCGCCTTCGAACATAAGTTCGTTTTTTTTTGTGTCCCATGTGTAGATGGCTACGTTGTCCACATGGTTGGCCACACCGATCATCACAACGCCATCAGGATTAATGGCGACCGATCCCCATATGTTGCTACCCGCCTTGTCCACGTTCAGTGGAATATAAGTAATACCCTCAAGTGTCCATTCAGAGTTGAATGAAATGGGGCCTTTGGGCATAACCTGGGTAAATGCGGTGACTGCTAGAAATACATATAATAACGATAAAATGTGTTTCATGAGTACTCTCTTTCCCATTTAAAACAATAGCACATCTCCTTTAATATCAACGACATAAACAACGTCGACATCTCACATCTCTTTGAAAGTTTTTTATATGTTTTTAATATAAACCGGAATTTCATTTTAAACAACAACCACATTGGATATTATTATGCAAAATTTGTAATAAAAGGTGATAATTAAGGATGTAATCTGCTAACTTTGGATATTTATCTTTTACCGTTAAGCCATTTGAATAAAGAAGGGGGATCTGGCCCGATGATAATCGCTGCCTGTTGAGCAGACCAGGTTGAATTCACGGGCAATGCGGACGAAATAAACGGTCTCGTCAGGCATCCGTCAATGGAATCGTGGGTCAGTAATGGCAAAAACAGAAAGGCCCTTGTTCAGGGCCTTTTCAATGAGTTGTCCGGGTGGATCAGACCCGTCCGAATGACTGGTGTGCGTATGATAATCGACCAGTACCCCTGCTTAATTCATCCCCGGCATGTTTGTAGACTGGGGAGCAGCGCCAGAATCAACTGGCATGGGTTTCTCTTTGAGATCCGCGAACTTCCGTTTCAGGTCAGTAAGCCTGGATGAACGGACCTTGAATTTAACCGCGCTGTTCTCGACTTTTACATACCTGCTTCCGTTCTTCTCAGCGCCAACTAACAGGCCAATAGTTGTACCATCGTTATTTTTGAATGATGCTGCAAGGTCTGGACGATCGAAACCAGTGACCGCGGCCGTATCATCGTCGTACCAGTCGTCGGCGTTCAGGCCAGCAAAGGCCGCGAGCCAGCTGTTAATGGCAGACGCATCTCCACCGGCATTTTCAGGCGCGGTAAATTTCCATTTTCCCGCCGCGACGTCGAAGGAAGCGGTGATTGTATGCACCACAGTGTCTTTCTGCGCTTCCTTGGGTTTGTCCTTTTTCCCCTTTGCGGGTGGGGCGGGCCTGTCCACATATTCACGATAGCTGACCGTAAGTTCGTTCACATTGTCCTTGTTTAGAGAATAGAGCGCTTTATCGCGGTAAAAATTAGGCAGCGTTGAGAACGCGCTGCTCATGCGGCCTTTGGAGGAATAGACATTATTATTTCCTTCGAGCCGCAGATAGTTGCCCGTATAGCCCGGCGACATATCGCCGATGTAGAAGGTGAAGTTCTTTGTACCTTCCACAATCACGCGCACGCCCCGCGCAGTATCGACCTTGAGGTCTTTGTGCTTTTCCGGGTTCTTGGACGCCGGAGCGCCTTGAACCTGATCAGCGATAAGGTCGAGCATTTCCCGAACTTTTGCCGTATCCGCGGGATATTCGTATGGTTTGACAGTGACCCAGATATTTTTGACTTTCTTGACTGTCTCGTCGCGTTCGAGTTCACGTATTGAAATCGACGTGACCGCGGCCTTGTCAAAGCCCTTGAAAAGAGGCGGATTTTTCCGGGAACCGCCCGCTTTTTCCGAGACAACAATAATGCCGATGGCGGCGACAAGCACAATAAGGAGTAACAGCGTCCGTCTCATGCTTCTGCTCCTTTCCGTATGATGTTCCTGCGTCTGACAAAAAGGCCGATACCGATGACCACAACCAAAAGCGGCATGAGAATCATGTTGAAAAGCCTAATGCTCTGGCGCGAAGCGTCTGAAAGCTTGGGATCAATGGAGCGCTCGGCGATCTCCTTGGACCTGATGCTGATCAGGTTGTCGCCAAGGGTAAGCCATTCAACAAGATTGACCATGAAAATCAGGTTTTCGCGAGGCGAACCATCTATGATAAAATCGGAATCGCCCATGAGCACCAGGGAGGTAGAAGGACTTTTCTCTATGATGGTACGAGTCGCGTCGCCCGCGGCGGGTTTCATGGCGTTTTTATTTGCCGTATCAGCTCCATCAGAGACCAAGGGTATCGATTTTCCCGCGTAAAAAGAGGAAAACTCACCATTGAGGGCAACGGCCATATCAAAAATTTTGCCCTCTTTATTGAAGTCCCAGCGCCGCTGCGGATTCAAATCAAAATAATCCGTGAGTTCCTGCGCATACCGCGTGGTCTGGACCAACGGTGTGACCGTTATGCCGTTGCCGGCGGAATCGGCCTTGGCAACCGGAGTCACTGAGCTGGCCCAGGTAAAAATCATGGAATTTAGGCCGCTGACAGCGGGATTGCCGTTGGCAAAACCCTGTTTCATGATCTTGACCCACAGCGGATAGGGGCTTGACACAGGCCACATCATGCCCTGCAGGTTTATCTGATAGGTTATACTGGCATGCGAAGCATCGGCAACCAGGTTCTGGTCGACCCGCGCGCCATAGTGGGTAAAAAGATCGCCCGTATTGTGGGCCTGTTTGGTGGCATTGAGACCATAGCTGGTGTTGATGTCCACAGCGTCTATCAGAGCGATAAGCCTGCCGCCGTTCATCAGAAACTGGTCAATCTCGAATTTTTCCCGGTCGTCGAGCGACTGGGGGCCCGCGACCACGAGTGTGGCAATATCAGAAGGCACTTCGGTCCCGTTCTTCAGGTCTGATACGACCTTTACCTCGAACTGCTCCTGGAGCGCCTTTTTGACATTGTTATAAGTTTTTTCCTGGCGTTGTTGCTGCTGCTGTGCGAGCTCCTCAGGCATGAACATGTGCTTGCCGTTGCCAAAGAAAAAACCGACCTTTTTGACTTCGGTACGTGTTATCTTCAGAATACGGCTGGTAATATCGTATTCGAGATTACCCACGTTATTAAGGACCGGCATTATCTCCTTTTTCTGACCATACAGGATGACCAGCCCCATGAAACACATGATCTGTTGCTGTTTGTCCTTTTCATAGGTCTGCATGGAAACCTCCTGCAGGCCCAAGGAGTTCGCCTCGCGTTTGATTTCCTCGTCGTCTGAAGGATCGAGGAACTCGACATTAAGGTTGCCGCCGCTGTAGGCTTTGTATTCGGAGAGCAGGTCTTTGATTGTCTGGGAGATGTTCACCGCAAGCGAGGGAAGGCTCTTTTCGGAAATAAACACCTTGATGGTGACCAGGTCGTCGAGGTTTTTCATGATCCTTTTGCTCGCGTCGGAAATAGTATACACCTTGTTCTCGGTAAGGTCGGCGCGGGCGAAAAACTTTGCCGCGAGGTAGTTGAGTACTACGACGAACCCGACAATGACCGCGATGAACAGGATGAAGTTTGTCCGGCTTGCTATCTTAGTGGTGTTCACTGCTTACCTCCATTTCCTGTTTTCAATGAAGTGGATGTTGAGGAAGACAAAGACACCCATGACACTCAGGTAATAAATGATGTCGCGGGAATCGATGACCCCCCTGCTGATGCTGTCGTAATGGTTTCCCAGGCCCAGAAAGGTGAAAACCGGGACCGCGAAATTGGGCAGCGAAAAGGTGACGATGGGAGAACCAAGGATATACATGCCAAAGGTGATGACCACGCCTAAAATGAAAGCGATAATCTGGTTTTCAGTAAGATTCGAGATGAAGATGCCAATTGCCAGATAAGCGCCGCCCATAAAAAAAGCCCCCGCGTATCCGCCGATGATTGGGCCCCACTCGGGATCTCCGGCCATTGCCACGCTGATCGGAACGGAAAAAGAAAAGATCAGGGAAATACACAAAAAAGCGTAGGCGGCAAGAAATTTGCCGAGAACGACCTCCACAACCTGCAGAGGCAGGGTAAAGAGAAGCTCAATGGTGCCCGACTTCTTTTCTTCGGACCAGAGCCGCATGGTGACCGCGGGGATGAAAAAGAGAAAGATGATGGGCAAGACACCGAAATAGGCTCGCATGGACGCTTGGTTGCTAATAAAAAAGGTCTTGAAAAAGAGCCAATTGGTGAGCCCGATGAAAACAAAAAGGTAGACATAGGCAATGGGCGAAAGAAAATAGCTCTTAAATTCTTTCTTAAATATTGCTGCGAATCGTTTCATTGTCCGCTCCTTGTGAGTTGCGTGAACACTTCCTCGAGACTGGCGCCTTCGGCCTTGAGTTCGGACATGCTCCATCCGTTTGCCACGGCGAGTTTGAAGACGTCCTCGGCGATCCTGCGACCCGAGACCGGATGAAGTTTGAACATGGTAAAACCATCGCTTTCGCCGGTGGCCTCAACCGACTGGGCGCCGCCAAAGCTCCTGAGCTTCTCCTCTATCTGGGAACGGTCGCCCCTGATTTTTGCATACACGTATTCCTTACTCATGGACGACAGTTCGTCCAGAGTACCCTGAGCGATGATTTTTCCGCGGTTGATAATAATAGCCCTGCTACAGGTGGCGGAAACCTCGGGAAGAATGTGTGTGGAGAGAATGACGGTTTTTTCACGGCCGATCCGTTTGATGAGCTCCCTGATTTCGATGATCTGGTTGGGATCGAGACCGCTGGTGGGTTCATCGAGGATAAGGACATCGGGGTCGTGGATCATGGCCTGCGCCAGGCCCACACGCTGCCTAAACCCCTTGGACAGCTGCGATATGGGCCGCCGAAGCACGGACTTGAGCCCGCAGGTTATAATGATCTCGTCGATCTTTGATGCAAATTTCGCCGTGTCGATCTGCCGTATCTCGGCGATAAACCGGAGAAAGCTTAATACGTCGAGGTCCGTGTAGAGCGGGGCGTTTTCAGGAAGATACCCGATCCGTTTCCTCACTTCGAATGAGTCTTTCTCAACGTCGAAACCGCCGATGCTTGCGGTCCCCGAGGTTGCGCCGAGAAAGCAGGTCAGGATCTTCATTGTCGTGGTTTTTCCCGCGCCATTTGGACCCAGGAACCCAATGATATCCCCTTTCTGGACCTCAAAGGAAATGTCGTCCACGGCAGTGATGGTACCGTAGGTTTTCTTCAGATTTTGCACCTGTATCATAGGTCTTTCCCTTTATTGGTTTGAGGTTGAAATATATGTTTTGATGAGATTCCCATATTCTTAAAGGAAAAAAAGATACAAAAATTAAAAAAAAGAGTCAACTGTTTGGATTTACTATTTCAGGAATTCTCTTGTGGCAGACGCAGGACAAAGGCAACGCCTCCATCCATGCCGTCCTCGATACGGACAGCCCCTTTGAGCGTATTGGCAATATGTTTGACAATGGCAAGGCCAAGACCCGTGCCACCGGTCTCCCTGCTCCTATGGCGGTCTACCCGGAAGAAACGTTCAAAGACCTTGTCCCGGTATTCATACGCAATGCCCACGCCCGAGTCAATCACGCTGATCTCGCACAGAGATGCGCTGGTTGCGGAACGAATGATGATCCGGCCGCCTGGCGTATTGTATTTGACCGCATTGCTGATGAGGTTATACAGAGCGATGTATGCCAGTTCAGGAACGCTTCTGATAGTGCAGGAACAATCAGCGGACACGATAAGCCCCTTTTCCTGAATATGCCCGGCAAGATCGTTAATGATTTCATCGACGCATTGCTTCAGATCCATGTTCTTATATATGATGTTCGCTTTGCCACTTTCGAGATATGAAAGTTGCAACAAGTCCGCGGTCAGGTTTTCCAAGCGGGAAACACTCTGTTTTATTTTCTGATGGCATTGACGCAGAAAAGCCGGGTCCGCGGACTCGTCCAGGGTTTCGACATATCCTTTGAGCACTGTGAGCGGGGTCCGCAGTTCGTGAGACGCGGCCTCAACAAATTCTGCCTTTGCCTGCACCAGCCGTTTCTCCTCGGTGATGTCCACAAAAGTAAGTAATACAACCCGTTCGCCTGATTTGAATTCCTGAAAGAGCGGCGTACACACTGTTTTTAAGTCACAGACACGCCCAGGACCCCTGAATGCCACAGTGCGCTCAATGCGGCGGCTCGCACCAAGCGATGCGGCCGCGATCTCCTGAAATTCCTGGGCATGGGTAAAACCGGCAAGCGATACTAAGGGAACAGAACCGGACGTGAATGTTGACCCGAAAAGGCGGCATGCGTTATCGTTGGCAAAAAGCAGGATGAACCGGCTGTCAACAGCCACCACACCTTCGGGGACCGAATCCAGCAAAGCCCTGAATTCCTCACGCTGGGCAACAAGGTCGCGGATAAGCGTCTGCAGCCGTACGGCTGTTTCATCGATAAAATCATACAGCCGGTCTGTTTCAAGTGAAAAACCACGGTACCGCCACTGGCGGGGTCCCGCGCGTTCAATCCGCCTGGCGCTCTCGCCGATTTCGCGTATGACATTCTGGGCACTGTGAGAATAATAATAGACGGTAAACGCAATGACAAGAAAAGCCGCCATTGCCAGCAGTAACAGCGCGATTACCTGGCCATGCAGGTATGATTCAATGTTTTTAAGCGGTGTGGCAAACCGTAAATACCCGCATGTAACGCCCTCACGGACAATAGGGGCCGCGATATACAGCATCCGCATGCCTACGGTTTCGCTGAACCGGACGGCATGGCCATACCCATTGGCTGTGCCAGACCTTGCCAACCCTTGGATTTCGGGCCGGTTGCCGTGGTTTTCAACAGTGGCAATGGACGCTGAATCGAGATATGAATCGCCCTGTACGGTGCCATGGGTATCAATAAAAGTTACACGCTGCTTCAGAGAAGCGCCAAGAACAGCGCAATATTCCTGGAGGGCGCACGCCTGGTCACGCTGATAGAGCGAGTCGGGCATGGTACGCGCGGCGAACAGAAGCGTCCTTCCTTCTTCCTCAATCAGACTGGCTTGGTAAAATTGTTTGAGATTACGGAGAAACACCACTCCTGTTGCCGCGGCAATCACCAGAATGGCGACAAACACCGGCAGGCTTACCTTGAATTTCAGGGACTTGAACATATATTATCCGTACCGGCCCTCTATGTATTCGGCGGTCCGAGGGTCGCGCGGAGTTAAAAATAGGTCTTGGGTGCGGCCATGTTCAATCATTTCGCCTAAAAGCATAAACATGCATTCATCGCTGGCCCTACGCGCTTGCGCCATATTGTGCGTGACAATAATTATGGTATATCTGCCCCGAAGCGAAAACATGAGTTCCTCTATGGCGCGTGTTCCATCCACATCAAGTGAAGAGCAGGGTTCGTCCATGAGAATGATCTCGGGTTTGAGGGGCAGCAGGCGTGCAATGCACAGTTTTTGCTGCTGTTCAAGCTGGAGGGAGGTCGCCTTTGCGCCCAGACGGTCCTTGAGGTCGCTCCATAGTCCCACGTCGGTAAGCGCGGTCTCAACGGCCTGGTCGAGTTTTTCCTTTCCTAATTCGTGTGAGGGCAGGTGGAGGCGCATGCCCAGGACCACATTCTCGTACACCGAGAGCGGCAAGGGATTGGGCCGCTGGAAAACCATGCCCACGGACTTCCGCAGTTCGAGCAATGAGACATCGGGATCGTAGATATTTTTTCCCAGGATGATAATCTCTCCGGCAGTGCGCACATAGCTAAAACGTTCGTTGATGCGGTTGAAAGAGCGTAAAAGGGTTGTTTTACCGCAACCACTGGGCCCAATGAGCGCGGTAATGAGCCCCTGCTGGAAATTGGCGCTGACCTGCTTGAGGGCCTGAAACGATCCATACCAGAGATTTACATTCCTGGTTGCTATGCCCAAAGCGCCTGATCTGGTTTCTTCTGCCATGGTGTGCTTGCCCTTATCCGAAGATACCATTCACATACTCATACGTTTCGCGCCGCGCGGGCATTTCGGAAAACATGACCTCAGTCCGGTCTATTTCAACAATGCCACCCTTCCAGAGAAACATGGTATGGTCGGCCAGCCGCCGCGCCTGCTGAGTAAGATTGGTGACCAGAATGATGGTGATCTCATGCTTTAGTTCCTTAAGCACATCCTCGATACGCATGGTGGTGACCGGGTCGATGGCAATGGAGAATTCGTCGAGGCAAAGGATGTCGGGCTGGTGAGAGAGGGCGCGGGCAATGGTAAGGCGCTGCTGCTGGCCTCCGGAAAGCGCTGTGCCCAGACTGTTGAGCCGGTCTTTGACTTCGTACCACAAAGCGGCTTGTTTCAGGCATTTTTCAACCAGAGCGTCCAGTTCATCTTTTGCGTTGAGGCCTGAACAGCGCGGGGCAAAGGCGACGTTTTCGTATATGGAAAGGGGAAGACCCACGGGCAGGGGGGCCACCATGCCAATTTTCCGGCGCAAACCAAAAACATCCCTGGCTTTCAGCACATCATCGTTGTCGATGCACACAGAACCGGATACTGTCACGTTTGCAACAAAATCGAGCGTCCTATTTAAACAGCGCAGAATCGAGGTTTTTCCAGACTGGGCCGGGCCAATAATACTGAATATTTCGTTCCTTACAATGGAAAACGAAACCCCATGCACGGCCTCATGAGCGCCATACCTGATGCGAAGGTCCTTCACATCTATTATGGGTGTTTTTTCGGTCATGTTACCATTTTTTCTTGTTTCTAAGGTATACGCGCAAGGTAATTGCAGATGCGTTTACCAGTAATACAGACCCCATGAGCACCACAGCCGTTGCATACGGTATTGATTCTTTGACATTGGGTACCTGCGTGGCAACAGTGTAGAGATGCATGGACAGGGCCATGACTTGGTCGGTCAGGCCATAGGGGAAAAAATCGCCCTGTTTGACCGCCTTATAAAAGACCGCACCAGTGAACATAATTGGCGCTGTCTCGCCCGCGGCCCTGCTTACCTGAAGGATGACGCCGGTAAGGATACCGCTGATGGAATTAGGCAAAACCACGGCCCTGATGGTTTGCCAACGCGTGGCCCCAGTGTTCCAGCACGCTTCCCTAAAGGCCATGGGCACAGAGGCAAGGGCTTCGCGGGTGCTGGCGATAATGACCGGCAGGGTCATTATTGCCAGGGTAAGGGAGGCAGCGATAAGCGAGTATCCCAACTGGGCTGCGTAGACAAAGGCGCCAAGGCCAAAAAGCGCATGCACAATGCTGGGCACGCCAGCAAGATTGATGACCGCGAGATTGATGAGGCGGTTGAACCAGTTGTCACGCGCATATTCATTAAGATAGATAGCGGCCATGATGCCAATGGGCGCTGATATTGCCAGTGAAAGAACAACAAGGTTCAGTGTACCGATAAACGCGGGCCATATGCCGCCATCGCGCATGCCGCGCCGGGGCACCTCGACCAGAAACTCCCAGGAAAGAGAGGGAGAAGCGCGATACACAAGATAGGTAATGATGGCAAAAAGCGGTACAATCATTGCCAGGGCCATGGCCCTGAATACCCATTGGGCCGCACTCTGAGCGCGTTCCTTGCGGACCACGTGGCTGGTAACGCCGAATTTTACACCTGTGGTGATATGCATAGCTAACCAATCATTTCTTTTTAAAACCCCGGATGACAAAATCAGCCGTAATATTGACCGTAAAAGTAATAGCAAACAGCAGAACGCCGGTGAGAAAGAGCACGCGATAGTGGTCTGAACCCACGGGCGCTTCACCCAATTCCGCGGCAACATTGGCCGTAAGGGTCCGCACGGAATCGAGAATACCGTGAGGTATCTGGACTGCATGTCCGGTGGCCATAAGCACGGCCATGGTCTCTCCCACTGCACGACCAACGCCCAGCAACACTGCGGCCAGGAGTCCGTTTTTTGCCGCAGGCAAAAGCACGCGATAGACAAGCTGCCATTTTGTGGCGCCCATGGCAATGCCCGCCTCGCGGAACGAATCCGGGACAGCCTTGAGCGCGTCCTCGCCTATGGAAACAATGATGGGTACACTCATGAGGGCCAGAATAATTCCGCCGTTCAGCAGATTGACGCCCACGGGCGCGCCCGTATAGGTGACTATCAGTTTGCTCATCATGGTAAGACCAATGAATCCCCAGACAACACTGGGAATGGCCGCCAGAAGTTCAATGGTTATTTTCAATGCTTCCCTTGCGCGCGGACTGGAGAACTCGGAAATATAGATGGCGCCGCCAAGCCCAAAAGGGACGGCGATGACCATGGCCAGCGCGGTCACAGCGCAGGTGCCAAGCGTAAGGGCAAGGGTGCCGTAGCGGACATTGACGCTCGATGTAGGATACCATTCGGCGCTGAAAAGAAACTGGGAAAGGGAAAACCGCTCGCTGAATAGCACCGGCAGCGCCTCGCGGAAAATGAAAAAGAAAATAGCAAGTACAAACAAAATAGCGCTAATGCCGCTCAGACGGATCAGCCATTCCAGTGCTTTTTCCCCTCCTATGGCAAAAGGGGACCGCTGGTGACGCCGCTGGCATGCCGGATGTGTTGAATCAGGTATGTTCATGGGTTATTATTGCTAGTCCAGGGGAACATACCCGCTTTCCTCAACAATAGCCTGGCCTTGAGCTGATAAAATCCAATCAAGGTATTTTTTTATAGCACCTTCGGGCGTGCCCAGCGTATACACCTGCAGGGACCGGGCTAGAGGATACGACTTGTTCTGTGTGTTGGCTACCGTAGGGGCTATTCCCGGTTCGCCGATTTTTAATTCAACCTTTAGCATTTTAACCTGATCATTGGCATATCCCATACCACTGTATCCGATGGCCGACCTTGTGGATCCCACCAGTTCTACCACTTCCTTTGAACCATTCATATCCCGTGAACCCAGTTTGAAATCCTTGTTCATGAGCACGTGTTCCCGGAAAAACTCATAGGTCCCTGAACTGGACTGACGGCTTACCCGGACTATTTCATCATTTTCCCCGCCAGGCAAAGAAATACCCAGCTGCGACCAGCGGGTTATATCGCCTTTTTCGGAAAAAATCATATCGAGCTGGTCTATGGAGATCATGTCCAGAGGATTGTCCTTATGAACATACACGGCCAACGCATCGAAGCCCACGATGAATTCCTCGGGCTTTTTTCCTGTGTTACGTTCCGCGCTTTCTATCTCCTCTTTCTTCATATTCCTGCTGGCACTCGCCATGTCAATGGTACCTTTGGACAGTGCAGCGATGCCAACACCTGATCCGCCGCCCGA
Source organism: Candidatus Raymondbacteria bacterium RIFOXYA2_FULL_49_16 (assembly GCA_001789205.1). GTDB lineage: Bacteria > Fibrobacterota > OXYB2-FULL-49-7 > OXYB2-FULL-49-7 > XYB2-FULL-49-35 > XYB2-FULL-49-35. The sequence goes on from MFYT01000038.1 coordinate 25,722, forward strand.
AACCTCTACATCGACTGCAGTGTCAACCAGCGCATAGGCTTCGGCCCATGCCTGAGCAAGGTTGACCATGGTGTCGCTTCCCTTTATCTGGATAACCTGGCGTTCGACCTCGTCTTTTCCGGTCTTTTTCCCGCACTGGACAAATATGAGCATGGTTGAAATAGCGACAGCGAACGCTGTCTTGACATGGTCTTGGTTTGTCTTGGATGTACTAAAAATCATTTAAGACTCCTTCCTGGTTTCAGTCTTGATTTCTGAGCCGATAAGCGCCTGAACTAGCGCCTTTATATGGTTTTGGATGAACATGAATGTTTCCTCGTAGGCAGCCTGCACTGTTTCAGGAGTACCCTCTGTTTCCGAGGGGTCGCTGACCAGCCATTCGAGGAAAACGGTCTTGCGCGGGCATTGGGGGAATATCTTGCGCGCCCCTTCAGAGAGGGCGACAACAACCTGGTAGTGTTCGATATGCGGTATCTGCTGAATGGACCTGGGAATGGTACGTGACAGGTCAAAGCCTTTTGTGTTCATGAATTCGATTGTGGCTTGCAGCATTGGCCTGGACTGGGCGCCAGCGCTGCTGAAAATGAATCTGGGCTGGTTGAGACCAATGGCAATAGCTTCAGCCATGGGCCCCCTGCAGGAATTGTGGTTATCTATGAAAAGGATGCGAAAGGCGCCGGTACCGGGATGTTTGGCATACTGGCCAGTACACATGTAGAGCGCTTCCATGCAAATATTCCGCGCCTGGTCCGAGACCCTCTCGAGCCGCCGGGTAATGACCGCGAGGGGATCGAAAATGTCGTACGGCAGGTTGTTTGACTGAAGGAGCCGCGCCAATTCCCGGTTAATCCGGGTACGCAAGGCATCAACCTTGTCCTCGATCTCAATGGCCGACCACGCGCGTTCAGGATCAGGGTTTAAAAAGGCCTCTATTGAATCGTGAAACATGGCAATGGAAAGATTGGCCAGCTCTACAATGGCCTCTTCAACGCCCGAAGCGGTCTTTTCCTTCAATCTGATGACATAGCGCGCAATACTTTCGGCATAATCGCCGATCCGTTCGATCTCGAGATTGATTTTAATGGTGCTGTAGGCGAACCTGAGGCTTTGGGCAACCGGTTGCTGCCGAACGAGAAATTCGAGACAAAGCCGGTCTATCTCCTTCTCTTTCTCGTCCACATACAGGTCGCGTAAAATGACCGCATAGGCGAGTTCGTGGTCGTTTTCCACAAAGGCCTTAACGCAGTCATTCAGGGCACTTTCAGCCAGGGCCGCCATACTGCCAACCTGGTCACGGATACGGTCGATCTCCCGCCGCATACTCTCTTCGTAATGAGTCTGCATGAATACCTCTTTCTTTAGTATTATGAAGATACATCATATACGCTACAACAGCATTTCACGCATATTACATTTATATTACATAGACATCTTTTTTGCAGAAAAAGGCAGGCTCGGGATATAGATAAAAATAAGTCTTACTGGCTGATTTTCTTACGGATCTGACTGACCAGCGAGCTGAATTTCGCAAGGTTGTCCTCGTTAAGTTCGATGAGGGTCTCGTGGGCAAGCAGGATGCTCTGCCGGAGAAACATCCCGCCCGATTCTGGTGAGGCCATGATTTCCTCGGTCGCCCCTGCCTTCGATACTTCTCCCGGGCTGGCAAGCACAGGATCGAGAATAAACTGGCAGTTGTTGGTATCAAGAATATTCTGTATCATGGAGTTTGCGTACAGCACAATGGCTTTTTTCTTGCCATTCTTTTTGTAGTATTTGACCGCAAGATTGGCGATGATGCCGATCATAGTGCTGTCGACATGGACGCACTCGGTAAGGTCAAAAATGAGCTGGGGCGCGTTCAGGTGCTGCTCAGCGTGCTGGTCCTCGTATTTTTTCAAGTTCGCGGCCTCGGCAAAGGTGGCGTGGCCGGTGATTTTAATGACCGCACCGGATTCGATGACCCCTGCGAATATGTGCGCGCGTTTTTCCATGCAAGAAAATTAACGTTGTATACAAGGGAAAGTCAAAGGTTAATATGCAAAATTACTGTCAGGCACGTTTCAACAATTCGACTGTAGCCTCCCCCATGATTCGCTGTTTTGTCCTGAAATTCAGACAGGCTTTGATTCGGGAAGTATCGCCATGAACAAACACCGCGCGGTCCCCTGCTTTTTTCCACGGCAAGCGTCGCAGATAGAGGCCCATAAAGGATAGTTTCTTCAGCACCTTGAACACGAGCGGCTGAAGGTCGGAAACATATCTGCCCGAAAAAACGATCCCATCAAGACTCCCTAAAAGAGCCATCCCCTCTCCCGTATGCTGGAGTATCTGATTAAAATACAGGTTAAAGGCCTCGGTAACCTTCCGGTCTTTGCCATTGAGTTGATAGAGTTCATTGATATCCGCCCTGCGTCCGGTCATTCCAAAAAAACCGCTCTCGTTTTTCAAAATATCATCAATCCGATACATACTCAAATTATGGGCCTTCATCAGATAAAAAACCGCCCCGGGATCCAGATCACCGCACGTTGTTTTTCCCATGATCCCCTCAAGCGGAGTATATCCCATGCTAATATACCTTGGCGTCATGTTCTTTATCGCGCACACGGTTGTTTGCCTGTCTAAAACAATTGACAGCACTTGCGATGTTTCCGGAAACAGGGCGCTGCTATCTTCGTGCAGCAACCCATGATATCCCCACCGTTTGATTCGGTTAGCCTCGCTGTATTCATAGGGTATCGCGTAATACCGTTCCTCGTCCGGAAGCGATTTAAAAAAGGCCGTCTCGGAAAACATAAACATTGGAATCGGGCCAACCTGGGTCAGACAAAAAGAAAAGAGAGCGCGCGTATGATTCATATAGAGCGGGAAGAGAGGCGCCAACCGCGCCAACGAATCGATGGCCCTGCGAGTGATCCGTACGGGTTTGGGGAACAAGTCCCCTCCCGAAACCAGGCAGAAAGCGAACGCGGTGACTGTCTCGCGCTCTCCGCACATAGTGCGAATGAAAGGCATAAGGTCTGTTTCCAGGAAATCACCGGTGTTCATGGTCGCCACTTTTTTGACTGAAGGCGCTCCGGCGGCCCTGTGCGTCCATAGCGTTACCTCTCGAATGGAGTGTTCAATTATTATGACCATATGAATGCTCCTTATACGCCTGCCGCGCAATGACAATCTCTTCGTCCGTGGGAATGACCAGCGTGCGCGTTTCCGCTTTTGAATGAGAGATATCGGCCATGCCGGACCGGTAGCCGTGGTTTTTTTCCGCGTCGATGCGAATGCCGAACATCTGCAGATTTTTGCAGACTTCCTCGCGCACCAGAGACAAACCCGTACCAATGGAATCCGTAAAAATCAGGACGTCCGGCTTTTCAAGAAGCAACGAATAATAGCCGATATATTTTTTGACCCTATTAACATAAAGACTAAAGGCGAGACGCGCCCGCGGATCGGAAACGCTGCTGGCAATAACGTCCCGCATGTCGGATGACGCGGCATACACACCGACAATGCCGCTTTTTCTATTCAGGATCGTCTCAATGTCGTCCGCGGAACAATTCTCCTTGAACATCAGGTAAAATACCATGCCCACATCAACATCTCCGGACCGCGTATTCATGACCAAACCTTCAAGAGGCGTGAAGCCCATGGAATTATTCACCGAACGGCCGTTACTGATGGCGCAAATACTCGATCCTCCGGTACCCAGATGACAGCTGATGATCCGCTGGGTACGCACCTCCCGCTTGAGAAAACCGCACGATGCATGCATCACGTATTCATGCGACAACCCATGAAATCCGATCTTATGTATGCCGAATTTCCTGGAAAAAACACGCGGTAGCGCGTATAATGAGTGCTCTTTCGGGATTGTGGCATGGAAAGAGGTGTCAAAGACCGCAACTTGGGGAATAGCAGGGTATTCTTTCGCGCACAGTTCAACAAGACTGAACGAGATGGGGTTGTGTAGCGGCGCCAGGGGCAAGGTCTGGCGTAATTGCTTGAGGGTATGAGCGTTGATACGTGTTGTTTTAGTAAACAACGTACCTGGGTGCACATACCTGTGGGCAAAAAGAGAACATGCGATTTCCGGATCATTGGCTGAATCGCCGGCGATTATCTCCATAATACGCCTGAACGCGGCCGCATGGTCTCCCCTGGCCAAGGGCAGCGTTACCGTGCTCCCCAGAACGGTATGATGGATGGCAGGATCTTCCTTTGTCTTGATCCCAACACGCTCGGCCTCGCCGGCAACCAGTACGCATTCCTCTGGCATTCGTACAATTTTATACTTTAACGAAGAACTGCCGCAGTTGAGGACCATTACATTCACAGACCCAGGTTCAGATTTCATCACAGCTCCACCCGAATGTCGGCATGCCAATGTTCCGCAACGCGATACTTCCCTGACCAAGGGCCGCGCGTTCAAGTTCGTCAAGACGGATTCCCCCATCCTGCGAAACTTCAGAACCAGCGCCGAACCCGATGGCGGGAATATGCAGTTCACCGCAAATATACGACCCTTCGGTTACAATGCGTTTCCAGCATTCAGTGTCCGCGCTGAAACCGTTTTCACGCAATACTTCAAGTGACGCCAAAACAAATGGATCATTCGCCTGGATAAGCCAGGGTTTGAACTCGTTTGTCATTACGGTTTCAAGCCCTGTCTGCATCCGGATCTTGTTTTTCACCAATGCTGTTGCGATGCTCGATTTTTCGGGATATACCGCTGTAGCGATGGACCGGGCCCGTTCAAGAATCGCCTCGGGATTCTCGAAAGGCACAAAAGTACGGTCAACGGCGACGCGGAATTCAGGCGCACGTTCTCCCAAACAGGTATCACGGAAATGCACATCATGAATCATAAGCGTGGCATCGCCAAGGGTGGTGTCGTGCGGCAAGGTTGCGGAGACCTTCTCCAGTTCATTGATCAATGGGAACATACTGCCCAGCATATTCACACCGCGCTTATTGGGTACGACATTTTCGGCAATTGCGCCTCCTATGACAATCTCGTACTGAAGTCTTCCCCGGTGGCCCAAATGGACTTTCAGACCCGTGGGTTCGCATAAAACCGCTCCCTTGATCTTGGAGGTCCGTTTCAATAGAAACCGTTCAAACAGGTGGCGTATGCCCAGGTCGCATCCTTCAGCCCGAGTGACGCAACACACAATAATATCTCCGTTCAGCGGTATCAACGAATTTTTAATGGCCGCGCCTGAATAGATGCTGCTGATTATTCCCACCTTGAACGTGGAGGGACTCGGCGCAAGGTCGCCCTGCGTGAGAAAATACCCGGAACGCCCGGTCCCCGCCCTGAACAGATCCATGTGGGAAACGAGCATGAGGTCCTCTCCTTGTGTCAGACCTTTTATAATACCGATGATATTCCCTGCCTGGTCATCAAATACAAAATCATATTCGAGACGTTCCATCTCCTCGATAATCAGTTCCCTGAATTCAGCGATCGATTGCTCATTCACATCAAACTGCCTCATTTTTTCGGAAAACCGGGACATTGGCTTGCGCAGACCCTTCACCTTTCCTTCAAAGATATCGTACATATGACACCTCCTGTTAATCTAAGCACTACACCATTAACATATACTTAACACATCGTCCAAAAAATTTTAAAATGTCGGGGGCGTTACAACCCATAACGCCTGGGTTTCACCATTAAAAACATTCTTAAAAATGTGCGGCGTGCTTGAATTAAAATAGATACTGTCTCCACGCTGCAGCATATAGCGCGTTTCATTCAAAGTGATTTCAAGCGCTCCTTTGAGGACCAGCACAAACTCTTGTCCAAAATGCTTATATTGTGACCGTCCTGATGTGGCGTTTTTTTCCAGTTCGAACAAAAGCGGCTCCATCTGTTTGGTAGGATCGGGTGAGGTAAGAAGTGAAACTGTCATACCTTCAGCGGTCCGCTTCCCTGCTTTGTTCATTGCACCTTTAAGAACTGGGTTGTTATTCTCGACATCAGACTCTCCTAAAAGAGCTCCAACTGAAGTCTGAAGAGAATCAGCAAGCGCCTTAAGCGTTGATATTGAAGGTGTTGCCTTGCCTGTTTCAACCTGGGACAGGAAGCTTGCGCTCACATTCAATTTTTTTGCAAGCTCTCGCAATGAAATTTTCCCTTCTGTCCGGAGCTTCTTGATATTGACGCCTATTATTTCCATAGATTTTGATTTCTCCTAAGAATAAATATAATAAAACCCTGATTGCGTGTCAAGTGTTATTTCACAACATTAAGTATTAGTTTACATCTATTTAGTGATGTATCTTTCCCAAAAATCGCAACAACCCATCAAGAATTGTTATAGGATGCGGGGGACAACCGGGAACAAACAGGTCAACCGGAATATCTGAAGGCACGCCGTTTAACGTTTCTTCATGGTCAATATAGGGCCCGCCAGATATTGCGCACGCGCCCACGGCAATGACTATCTTTGGGGACGAGATGGCTTCGTAGGTTTTTCTGAGCGCCAAAGCCATATTTTTAGTTACCGGCCCTGTAAGGCACAGGCCATCGGCATGGCGGGGCGAAGCGACAAACTGGATGCCAAAACGTCCCAGGTCAAAGACCACTGTGGTAAGCACGTTCAGGTCAGCCTCGCACGCATTGCACCCGCCCGCGCACACCTGGCGCAATTTGAGCGATCTTCCGAGAATACGTTTGATCTCCTCTCCCATTGCCGTGGCCTTTTCAAACTCCTGGCCCGAAAGAACAAGGCCCTGCCGCAACCTGCTTGCCAAACAATGGTCTTGGGAAAAACTGAGCGCTCCTGATGGGCAGACCTTTGTGCAATCAGCGCAAAAAAGACATTTACCAAGGTCAAGGGAAAGGCCGTCTGTCTTTGACAATGCTCCGGTTGGACAGGCAACAACGCAGGCATCACACGCTTTATCGCACTTGGAAGCATCGACACGCGGCATACCCCGGAACCGGTCCGGCAAAACCGGCGGCGCCTTGGGATATGCGATTGTCCGTTTTTTCTGCCGTATTCGTTCGGCTATTATTTTCAGCATAGGTTTCTCTGGTAAACAGGTACGAGGATAGAGGCTCGAGGATCGAGAGTGTTCTCCAGCCTCGTACCTCGTACCTCGCGCCTTATTTCCCTGTTATAAATCATGCCCGCAATACGACAAATTAAAACTCTTGTTGCACAAAGGAAAATCAGATATCTGCTGTCCTCGCATTGCCAGGGAAAGTCCTATCCAATTGTGAAACGACGGATCGATGATTTTATAATGGCTCAGTTCTCCCCCGCTGCCCGTAAACGCCGCATGGCATATTTCCCCCCGCCACCCTTCAACCATCGCTACAACAAAAAGACCCTTGCCTGGATTTCCAATCTCTTTTTTGACCCCGTTTCCCGGAAGCGACTGCGCTTGCTCCCTGATGAATTTTATTGACTGCTGGATTTCGAGCCTTCGGATAAACGCCCTGGCAAATACATCGCCCGACTCTAATGCGGATACGGGAACATGGTTAAAACGGTATATGTCGCTGGGAAAATCGCTGCGTACATCCCGGTGCAAACCGCTTGCTCGGGCAGCAGGTCCCACGATGCCCAGGTCAATACACGTCTGAAGCGCTAGCTTACCCGTGTTCTCGAACCGGGACATGACCGAAGGTGTTTCCCACAGCAACTCAACAGCGCCGAGAACATCTTTCTCGGCCCGGCCAAGACGGAGTAAAAGTTCTTCAAGCCGTTCCCGGTCAGCATCATATCCTGTTCCGCCCGGTACAACCATGCCTCTGCCAAAACGGTTGCCGCAGAACAAGGCTGTCATGTTAAGAAAATCACCCCTGATACGGCCGCAGAAAGATGCTGTTGGCAGGAACCCGACATCGCCTGCCAGGGCCCCAAGGTCGCCTGTATGATTTGCCAAACGTTCGAGCTCGAGCGCAATGCCGCGCAATGCCATTGCCCGCGGAGGCGTGAATCCTCCCTGCGCCAAGGCTTCACAGATATGGGCATAGGCTGTCGCGTGTCCGACAGTAGTGTCTCCGGCCAGGGTTTCCATGTAATGAAGGCGCCGCTTTTCAGGAAAGGCCAGCATTGCCTTTTCAACGCCCCTGTGCTGATACCCAAGAGAAATTTCAAGATGATAGACGTTTTCGCCGTGGCACTGGAAGCGAAAGTGGCCAGGCTCAATGATCCCCGCATGTACCGGACCAACCGCGACCTCGTGCACTTCCGAACCTTCAATTTTAAAAAAATCTGTAACGCCGATTGTATCTGATCCATTCACAAACCGTATGGGTTTGAGCCAGGGATGGCCTTCAGGAACAACGCCATACTGCTCGTGTATCTCGCGTTCAAACCAGTGTGCCTGCTGGCAGCCGGGTGTAAGTGCGGGAAACGTCATGCCTGGCTCAGCAGAAATAACACCCAACGACCCTGCTTCATCCTGTGCGACAATACCAATGATGCGCGGGGAACCAATCACCTGTTCAGGCACATAGAACAACGCGCACAACCTTCCACCGTCCTTTACTGAATCGATAATGCATTGCCGGAATGTCTCAATTCCCACACAGGGGATGCCTTGGCTATCCATTGCCAGACAATTCCGAAACAATAACAATCCGGCTGTGGGACTCATAGGTTAATTACCACCTGAAAGAATGATTGCTGCTGCCCGGTCAATGGCCCCATGGAGAAAGTCCGGCATCCAGATTCCAAGAAACAGAAGTAGCACTCCGGGAAAAAAGACAAGGAATTTCTCAAGCAACCCTGTTGTAACAAGACTCACGTCTGACTCGTTCCGTGCCCAAAAAACCGGAATCAAATGGGCAAGAACACCCATAAATACGATTCCCGCACCAAAAAGAAAGAGTACGGCCGCTGTCACGTTCCCGGCATCGAGCGCGGCTTTGACTGTCTGAAATTCGCTCATAAAAATGGAAAATGGCGCAGCGCCGATAAGGGCAAGGACCGAGATAAACAGCCCAAAACCCCATACGCGTGATATACGCATAACCCCGCGCATTTGGCCCATGTCCGTTGTTTTAAAAATCTGGCCCAATCGTCCGGCTGAGAAAAAAGCGAGTGTCTTGCCCAGGGAGTGGTTCAGCGTGTGGAAAAGAGCGGTAAAGACACCGGCATTGCCAAGACCCAGTCCGAGCGCAATGATGCCCATGTGTTCAACACTTGAGTAGGCAAACAGCCGTTTCACATCGTGTTGAAATATAATGAAGGCCGCTGCCACCAGCAGAGAAACAATGCCAAACAGAATAAGCAGGTTTGTCGCCCATCGTGGACTGCCAATTGCCGATGAAACAATAGGCAGATAGCGCATAATACAGTAGAGCGAAGCGCTCAGCATGAACCCTGAAAACAAGGCTGATACAGGGGCGGGTGCCTGGCTGTGCGCATCAGGCAGCCAGTTGTGCATTGGGGCAAGGCCAGCCTTTGTGCCATAGCCGATCAGAAGAAAAATAAACGCGGCCTTCATGAGCATGGGATCGCAGAGTGATGCGCGGCCAACAAGATGGGTCCACAGCAAGGCCTGCGCGCCTTCCACGCTCCCGCCTTTTACCGCGGCCGCAGCGGCAAGAAGCGTACCCATAAATGCAAAGGCCATGCCAACAGAACAGATAATCAGGTATTTCCACATTGCCTCAAGCGACTGGCGCGAGGAGTGGAGGTAAATAAGAAAGGTCGTGACCAGGGTTGTTGCCTCGAGGCTCACCCACATAATGCTCAGGTTATTGGCAATGAGCACCAGGGCCATGGTGCTGAACGACCCGCTGAAAAGCGCTGTAAAAAGCCGTGCCTGTCTCAGCGTCAGCTGGCCTCTGCGCAATTCGCAGGAAAAATACACATATGCATAGCAAGCGCACAGGGAAAACACCAGAAGCATAATTGCCAGATTATATGCGGACAACGCATCGAGAAAAAGCCAGTCCGAAGCCGCAAAAAGGGTGCCATGGCATACTACATGGACAACGCTCCACCACCCGAACCCGGCCGTAAGAAGAATACCGGTGCACATAACCGCAAGCGCCTTTCGCGCAGCAGGCATTGTTGCCGCAACCGCTCCGGTACACAGAGGCAGAATCAGCATAATCCACAGCAAATTTTCGTGTCCAATCACCGCATTATCCTTTGAGTGAGCTCAACCGATCCGTATCAATGTGATCGAATTCCCTGTTTATATGATACATGGCCACGCCCATGACCGTGACCGCGGCAACCGCGTCGAGTAGAATGCCAAGCTCGACCAGCGCCGGTATTTCGCCGACCGCGACCATACCGAACAGATACATGCCGTTTTCACAGACAATATAGCCAATGCATTGGGTCAGCGCTTTTCTGCGCGCGACAATGAGAAAAAGGCCCGTGAACATGGTCATGATCGCGGCCGGAATGATCATGGACCGCCCCGCCCCTAATGCCAGCGGCAGCTTAGCGCTGAACCAGATGGATACACCGAAGAGAACAAGACTGACTACCAGGGAGCTCAGATACCCGATGAAGGGCTGTATTTCACGCTGCACGCCAGCCTGCCGTATGGTCCGTTTGAGCAAATAAGGAAAGACAAATGCCTTGATCACAATGCCAATAGAGGCAATGACAATGATACGTGGGATAAACGTTTCGGCATTGGCAAACAAAGCGATAAGACCGAGTAAAACACCTTGTACCGCAGCGATAGTGATGCACGTATAGAGCCGGCTTGTGCCGAACAGGGCGATATCCGTAAGAAGAAGAAGAATGACCGAGGCCTCAATATACGTTTCCATGTTCCTTTCACCTCATGCTGAAAATCAATGCGCAGATGGCAAGCGCGCCCGCGGCCGCAAGAAGCTGGGGCACTCTGAGCAATCGTACCCGCGCCATGACGGATTCCACGATGCCGGTGAGCAGTGCAAGCATTACCATTCCCAAAAACGCGTATCCGCAGGATGCCCATACGGGCAGCCCCTCGTCCAAGGGAACCGTTATCCCGATAATAAGCGCGCCAAGCACCCAAAATTTCAGGGCCGCCGAATACAGAACAAAACCAAGGTCTGGTCCGCTATAGTCGAGGACCATGACTTCGTGTATCATGGTAAGTTCGAGGTGTGTGTTGGGATCGTCAAAAGGTATGCGCGCGTTTTCGCACAAGAAAACAACAAACAGGGCTGCTGCGACAAGGACAATCTCCGCCAAAGGCAGTGAAAGCCCGGCTATCATGTCTGAGAGTGACAATGAACCAGTGAGTGTAGCAACTGTTGCCAGTCCGACAAAGAGCACCGGTTCGGCCATGGCGGAAAACTGCACTTCCCTACTCGCTCCCATACCCTCAAAGGCTGATCCGGTATCGAGCGCTGCTATGACAAGGAAAAACCGCCACAGCCCCAAAACATACGCAAAAAAAACAAGGTCACCCTCAAAACTGAGCAGACCCGGTGCATTTCCAAAAGGTACGATTGCGAGCGCCGCAACAGCGCACGCAAGACCGACCACGGGCGCGGCGCGGAATATCCAGGACGTTGTCCGGCTGTATACCGCCCCTTTGCGCAGGAGTTTGACCATGTCGTAGTAGGGCTGCAAAAAAGGTTGGCCTGTACGGCCAGCAAACACGGCCTTTGTCCTGTTGACAATACCGATCATGAGCGGAGCGAGCGCAAACCCGACAAACATATGAATGATTGAGAAAGCATACATAGCAATTATCTCAGTTTCCATAGCAACAAGGCAATAAGTGTTACAACTATATAAAGCACATAAATTTGTATTCTACCCTGCTGGAGCGCGCGCATGCGGGAAAGTAGTCCGACAGCTTGGGCAAAGACCGGCCGGTACACACGCTCGTTGCTTGGGTCAGCGGTATGCGTTTCAATGCTCGCCTGTGCCGGGAAATAGTCTGCCGGAACCTTGATATGCTTTTTTGTCTTGAGGAACGCGCTGAACAGATCGGTCAATGGCTGGGCAAAGGATGAGGCCGTATATTGCATCCGTGAAAAAGGCGCAGCATAGCCGCAGTCCCAGGTAACGGTTTGTCCAACAGTCCGGCGCGACAGCAGAAATTTCCTGAAGCCCGCACCTAATATGATAAGTACGACAAGACCGCTGGCAACAATTGAGATATTCACAAGCCATTCAGAGGGATCGAAAACAAATGGTCCTGAAATAGGAACAATGGCCAGCACCTCGGGAATCAGAAGGCGGACCACAAGCGGGCCTGACAGCCCTATGACCACGCATGAAAACGCAAGTATGATCATGGGGACAGTCATGCTTGCCGGAGATTCCTGCACGTGATCGAGTTGTATGGTTCGCGCCTCTCCTAAAAAAACAATACCAAATACCTTGGTGAAACAGGCTGTTGCCAGGCCGCCGATAAGGGCAAGGGAGGCTATAACGCCCGCAAGAGGCATTGCGGTTTCCGCCTCAAGGGAGGTGATACCGGAAAACGAGCCCATATAGACCAGAAACTCGCTTACAAAACCATTGAGCGGTGGCAATCCGGAAATGGCAACAGCTCCAATAAGAAAAGTGAGAGCTGTTATGGGCATTTTTTTAATGAGCCCGCCCATATGATCGATCTCACGCGTATGGGTCTGGTGAATAACCGACCCGGCGCCCAGAAAAAGAAGCCCCTTGAAAAGGGCGTGATTGATTACGTGGAGGAGCCCTCCTGCAAACCCCAGCACAGCAATAGTTTGATGTCCGGTACTTATGCCGATGAGGCCCACTCCGATTCCCAAAACAATGATCCCGATATTTTCGACACTGTGATAGGCCAGAAGCCGTTTGATATCGTGCTGTGCAAGGGCAAAAAGGACCCCGAGGATTCCCGATAGCGCTCCAATGGCGATTAATACCATGCCCCACCAGAGCGGCGGCATGCCTAAAAAAGTAATCATTCGGACCAGCCCATAGATGCCGGTTTTGATCATGACACCGGACATAAGCGCTGAAACAGGGCTGGGAGCGGCCGGATGCGCTTCAGGCAGCCACACATGGAAAGGTATTATGCCTGCTTTTGTGCCAAAACCAATACAACCCAGAATAAAGCAACCGGTTGCCGCAGCCGGGGTCAGACAATTATAGAACGAAGAAAACTCGAACGAGCCTGACTGGTTGCCAAAAAGAATAAACATGGGAATAAGAAAAACCGTTCCCAGTTGTGAGGCGATCAGGTATATCCATGAGGCTTTGCGCACCTCGACCTTGTCGTTTTCAAACGCGACAAGGAAAAAGGAAGAAAGTGCCATGACCTCCCAGCAAAGAAGAAAAAACAGGCCATTACGCGCCACGCAGACAAGGACCATGCTTGCGACAAGTATATTGTAAAAAAACCAGTAGAAAGCCGTATTTTTCTGTTCAGCATAGGGTTTCATATACCCTGTCCCATACACTGCCACCAAACCGGAAAGAATGTAGATGGGGACGAGAAAGATGGCAGAGATAGGATCCAGGCCCATGGAGAACGATAACCAGGGCATGGATGAAGCAAAAGCAAGGGGGGCGAATTGTGAACCCATGAGCGCCTGTACAGCAGGGACAATGCCAAGGCCCAAGGCCAAAACAGAACCGCATGCGCCTAGTATTCCGGCAATGCGCGGTTTTCCCTGAACAGCCAGGGAAACCAGACTGGAAAGAAAGAGAACGGCAATAGATGCAAGAATCAGGTTCATGGTTGTGTACCCAGCGAATCTTCTATGCGCCGGATCTGCTGCGCAATGTCCAGTACTTTGGCCCGCTCTTCGAGCATGCGTCTGAAAGCTGCGTCATGGAGCACATAGGCGATCCGGGACAGGATGTTCAAATGCACGCGGATGGTAGGACTGACAAGGGTAAACAGCGTATGCACTGGCCTGCCATCAACAGCGCCGAATTCCACTGGTTTTTCGAGGAACAAAAGCGACACCATAGGCTTGTCCACGGCAAGGACAATGGGGTTGCGCGTATGCGGGATGGCGATCCCCTGCCCTATACCGGTTGAGGCAAGCGCTTCGCGCGCCAGGAGCATCTGAAGCAGGAACTCCCGGTCGAGTTTTTCCGGAAGACGTAACAGGCCAACAACATTTCTAAGGACCTCCTGTTTGTTCTGTCCTTTGACCAAGTAGAAGATGCCGCCAGTCTCAAGCGCGGAACCTATGTCCGCACGTTCTTGCTGGGCGCAGTTGTCAGGGAAAAATCTGGCAGAGGTCCTGGTACCGGTTGTCGTGGCCCACTCAAGCAGCTCTTCGCGGTTGAACCTGAACTGGCCCCTCACCTTGCAGGCGGGAAATCCCCGTGTTTCGATCCATTCATAAATAGTATTCTCGGGGACATTGAAAAAACGCACAACATCTTTGACCTTCAGTTCCATGGCTGCTTTATTATGTGGAAGAACAAAAAGAAACAGATTAATATACAAAAATACGTACACCCTTGGCCATGGAATTATTGTATTTTAACAACGCAAAAATGAACACATGGATCATCTATTTCTTCCCCTTTGCCTTTGACATCATTATCGGCATCTCCTTGTTCGCCAGCCGCCACGCTCTTGCCGAGCAAGGCATGGGCACGCGCACTGTGGGGTCCATTGTCGCGATCTACGGCATCGGCTATATCGCCGCGAACTTGTTCATGGGAAAAATCATTCGACCAGCCTATGCGCGCGGCCAGATGCTCGTGGGTGTCGCCGCGGTTATCATTATCCTGATTGTCCTGGCGAACACAAAACAGGTGCGCCTCATCCAGATTTTCTTCTGCGGCATTCCCCTTGCGGGCAGTCTTTTTTTCAACGCGTTTCAGTCCTTTATGCTCGGTGTGGACAACACCATTGCCAAGCCTCTCACCCGGACCATTGCCCATTATACCTTTGCCTGGTCCCTTGGTTTTGCCATTGGTCCTTTTCTCTCTTCGTTTCTGAAAAGCGCCATCAGTTGGCCCGCTTCGTACTACGCCGCAGCAATCACAGCCGCGAGTATCGGCCTTGTGGCGCTGCTTTTTAAACCATCAATACGGCAAATCAGGGAAAGCGTTAAACCATCGCCTCCGGTAATGCAAAAAAAAGCGTCCCTAAGTGTTTCGGGGTGGATCGGTGTGCTCATAGGATGGACCGGCTGGAACATGCTGGTAACCTACTGGCCTGTGCATGCGCAGCTACTCGGCTTTAAAATCGGTATAAAAGGCCTTGTGGAATTCAGCTTTGCAATCACTCAGGCGCTTACGGGTCTTTTCCTTGCCCGCATGACGCCCGCGTATTATATGCGGAAAAACTTTGCCATTATAACGATTTTTGGCATTGGCGGCGCACTCCTCTTTTCCGCGGGCATTGGTTTTTTTGTGGTTGGCGCTGTGCTGTTTGGCATATATTCGGGCAATTTCCTGTGCAATATGATGTTCCACGCATCGGTTGACCCGGAAAAGGCCGTGAAACGCATTGCGATCAATGAACTGTGTATTGGCATCAGCTTTCTGTGCGCGCCTGTTCTGGCAACCCTTATCAAGATGGCGACCGGCAATTTTGCCGCTTCGTACGTGTGTCTCGCGGTTTTTCTGCTGCTTGGCGCAGCGGCCCAGTTTATTGCCGCCCGCCGTACACTTGCAGCGCTTCCCCTATCATGAGTATGAAAGATCCGCTCCAGTTCCAGATCGACTGGGTAAAACGCCATCCTGTCTCACTCATGGCAAAATACGATGGAAAGGACCCTGCTCTGTTCGAGAAAAAGAAGGCGAGGCATCGAAAAAAAGTCCCCAAAGTCTCACCACCAAAAAAGGTCCGGGAGATTTCGGTTGACGAGGAAATCGACCTGCACGGACTGACCATCGACCAGGGCATTGTGGAACTTGAGCTGTTCCTAGACATGGCGCGTGAATATAAACTCACCAGTGTGCGTGTGATCCACGGCCTGGGTCCGGACAAGGGAGACTCGCTGCGGAAAGAGGTGCACCGCTACTTTAAAACGCGCGGAAAAAAGAAGATCAGCGGCTTTTTTGTGGAACCGCACAACCAGGGTGCGGTCATTGTGTATCCTTAGGCTTTCTTATCCATAAAAATACAACGATTTCAATTTCTCAACTATTCTTAAAAATCCTGGCATAAAGGATCTTTATTGGGATGCAATAAATTCCAGGAACAATATTAAATTTTAGATTGCGAATAAATTAGTTATATTTTGTTAAAGGGGGGGATTATGGTAATTCACATTTTCGCTACAGTTGTTTTTCTGTGTTCCTGCGTTGCGTACGGGTATGTCACCACTGACGGTAAAACAGTACCGCCATTGCCTGCGCCATCATCAAATATCGTCAATGTAAGTACCGGCCCGCAGTTGTATATGGCAGTCCGGAACCAGGCCGCAGGCCAGACAATCCTGATCGCGGACGGCACATACGATGTCTCAACGTTCGAGCCCCTGGTAATACGGGTGAGCAATCTCACCATTAGGGGAGCATCCGACGATCCTGACAAAGCAATTCTGGTAGGCAAGGGAATGAACAATTGCATCGACGTTGAAGAGGAAATCTTACGGCTCGAAGGCGGGGCGCAGGCCATTTTAGCGAACATGATGGTCACGGAATCCCGTTGCCACGGCCTCAAATTCCAAAACGGAAACCCTTCCAACGTCATCATTCACAATGTCCATTTTCTGAATATCGGCGAACGAATGATCAAAGGGCCTTCCGGCGTTTCCGCGCCAAGCTGCTCCATACGGTACTGCTTTTTTGAAGACACCACGATTCCGCCGCCCACCCGTTGCGGCAGCAACAGCATAGACACCTGCGGCGATTATATCGCGGGTATGGACATCATGGGAGAAACAGGCTGGGTGGTCCACGACAATGTCTTTAAAAACATCAGGGGGCCCAGCGGACAGGCGCGCGGCGCCATATTCTTCTGGAATGGCAACCAAAACATGACTGTTGAACGAAACACGTTCATCGGGTGCGACAGAAGCATCTGTTTCGGTAATCTTTCCGGCACAACCGCCTCAGTCACCGGCGGTATCATCAGGAATAATTTTGTTATTCCCGGCGTGTCGGTCGGTTTTGAACTCACTGATGCCGTCAACATCAAAGTATATAACAATACTTCATTTACTTCGCTTACATCTGGAAACGGCTCTCTTGTCTATACAAGGACCTCTGGCTGCGAAGTTAAAAATAACATTATATTCGGCAGTTTCACCGGAACAGGCCCCATGCCCGACACATCACATAATTTCGTTGTTTCCCGTACTCAGAAAACCATCGTGGCTCGCTGGTTTCTCAATGAGGCCGCGAATGATCTCCATCTGAAAACAGACACCGCAAGCGCGGTGAACCGCGGTCTTACCCTGGCTGATGTGACCAATGATTGGGACAAACTCTCCCGCTCAGACGGCCAGACCGACGTTGGCGCGGACGAATTGTCGAACAACCCTTCCCCGCTCATTGAATCAATAGCGCCTCTTTTTGAAAAAACATATCTTCGCCAACCTGAGCCCAACCCCTTTAATCCGTTCACTATCATCAGGTATGGTATTGCTCCTGACCGGGCCAATACGCCTGTTTCCATCACCGTAGCCTCCATGTCAGGAAAAACGATCAGGACCCTCGTACGGGGCAAAGCCGTGGCCGGCAATCATGCGGTCATATGGAACGGCAGGGACAATGTTGGAAACATGGCTGCCAGCGGCATGTATTTCATTCACCTGCAAAGCGGAGTAATACTGACAACCAAGGTTATTTTAATTAAATAGATCAATCACAATAGCAACGCTTTCTGCGACAACACATGCCCGTACAATAAACTACCTTGGAGTAAACTCCGGGGTATATAGTCACTATTTTTCTTGTTTGCACTGCCTTGAAGGATTATTTTCTTAACAAACGGGCTGCTAGGGACCAAAAAAGTGAGGTGATATTTTGGAAAGACGCACGTTCATCAGAGGCACTTTCTTAGGCGCCGCCGCATTCCTTGCCGGATGCAAGGACAGGCAGAGACTCGCACAAGCTCGACCCAATGTACTTGTGATTTTCACAGATGACCAGGGGATGAATGACGTAAGTGCTTACAACGGCGACATTCCCACTCCTCACATGGATAGTATCGGGGAAAGGGGCATCCGTTTTACCCAGCATTATGCCGCCGCTCCCGCCTGTACCCCATCCCGATTCAGCCTGCTGACCGGCTGTTATCCCCAGCGATCCCTGCATAGCTTGGACGAGGTGATCATGCCCGGCGACACCTTCCATCTCGATCCGCGCGAAACCACTCTGGCAACGCGGTTAAAAAGTGTTGGCTATAGGACCGCCTTAATAGGCAAATGGCATCTCGGAAGTGCGCGGCCCGAGGATCTGCCCATGCATCATGGTTTCGATCGGTTTACCGGCATATCAGGCGGATGTATCGATTACTGGAATCATTCCTATGGACCAGATCCAGATTGGTATATCGACAATAAAGAAGCAGTGGAAGAAGGATATGCCACGGATCTGCTGACAGATCATGCCCTCACGTTCTTCGATGAGCAAAGGGAATCGACCCAACCTTTTTTCCTGTATCTTTCATACAATGCGCCGCATTACGCAAAGTCCACCCGAGATTCTCTTCCCGAGAACACCCTGCGTGTAAGTGAATTCAAACATAACAGCCTGGTCGCCTACAATACCCTCCAGGCACCAAAAGCCTACCTGGAAAAATTCAGCCACATCAAGGATGAGGCACGGCGATATTATGCCGCCACTGTAGCCAATCTGGACGACAATATAGGCAGGGTGCTGGACCGTCTTAAAAGGAACATGCAACTTGATAACACCCTGGTCTGGCTGATTTCCGACAATGGCGCTGATCCCCAGTATGGCGGAAGCAATCTGCCTTTCAGGGGCAACAAACAGGACCTCTTTGAGGGCGGAATCCGCATACCAGCCATGCTCATGTGGAAAAGCAGGGTCAAGCCCCTCCAGATCATAAACCAACCCCTTCACAACGTCGATATCCTTCCCACCCTTGCCACCATCTGCGGGTTCACGACCACCGGACGTCCGGTTGACGGTATCGATGCGGGTGAGATAATTTTCAGCAATCGGCGATTTAGCCGGAAGATGTTCTGGCAATGGGGAAACAAGGGGGCATTCAGGGAGGGAGACTGGAAGTATATTACTGAGCCGAAGCGCCATATGTTGTACAACATCAAGGAGGACAGCCTTGAAAACCGGGATCTTGCCGATCTTTATCCGGACAAGGTATCGATATTACAGAAATTGTACGCGGATAAATATTCTGAATGTAAAATAAGATAAAGCGGCTTCCATTTCCCTGCTTTCACATGATCGCCGCTTCTTCGCTTGTCAGATATCTGAATTTTCCCTTTTCCAGATCCCCCAGTTTTAACGGGCCGATTGCCACGCGTATAAGCCGCAGAACCTCTATACTCAGGGCGCTGAGCATGCGCCGTATCTGACGGTTTTTACCTTCATCAAGGACAATTTTCAGCCAGCTGTTTTTTTCCCCCTGCCGTAAAACAGCCGCCTGTTTCGCGGCCAGTAATCCGCCATGAGGAGAAGGTACGCCGCGAACCAGGCTATCGCATAAAGCCGTATCAGCGACTCGATCGATCTGAACATGATAGGTTTTGTCCAGGTGCGTTTCCGGATCTGTGACGCGGCTGGCCCAACGCGTATCGTTGGTGAAGAGTAAAAGGCCTTCGCTTGCCCGGTCAAGCCGTCCCACGGGAGAAAGCCAGGGAAGTCCAGCGTCCGCAAGACAGGCATAGACCGTGTCCCTCCCCTGCTCATCAGACGCAGTGGTCACCAGTCCCCGGGACTTGTAGAGCATGAGATATATCTTAGCGGGAGTGGCAATGGGTTTGCCGTCAACGAAGATACGCGCTTTTTTTAAGTCAATACGTATCTTCGCGTTGTGTTCGGTCTTTCCGTTCACCCGTACGCGGCCTTCAGCGATCAACGTCTCTGCCTGCGTGCGGGAACAATGGCCCAATTTGGACAAGGCGCGAGGCAAAGAAATGAGCCCCTTGTGGCAATTAATCATCCGGCGGCATCTGTATGGTAATGGGCGCAATATCACCGTTGTCCACCGGATCAGGGTCCGGACCAGGGCCTGGGCCCGGACCGGGTTGTCCGCCGCCGCCGTTCCCCGCATCATTGTTTCCTGAAATCGCAATCGCAAGCACAACAATGCCGGCAAGGGCAACACCACTGCCGAGCATAAAAGGTTTTTTCTTCTTTAACACATAGCTCTTGATTTTTTGCACCTTGGTCTGGTTTTGTTCAAATAACACGGCTTCAGCCGCGGAATCCTCTTGCGCTATTGAATCACGCGCCCTTGCCAGGGTCGCATTGAGCGTTGAATCGTCGAGTGCGGCAAACGCAAGAGAATCCGCATTAACAAGCGAATCATACATGGCAGCAAGGGAGTCCTTGTGCAGTTTGGTTCGGTTTGCAAATGTCATCTTTATGGAATCGGGCCTTTTAACAACCTCGACAACCCTGCCCAGCACCCAGCCAACTTCAGCATTTTCAGCATTAATGACACTATAGAAACCTTCCTGTTCACCATTGTAGTTGATGGTATCGCCTTTGCTCAAAGACATGATAATGGCCGAGGTTGGCGACGCTTCTTCCCTGATACCATCGCGTGAAAGCGCCACCAGTTTCCCTGGAATAACTTTATACTTTACCTTGTTGTCTGTTTCCATGTCATCTGATGATTGGGTGGCGCTTGTATCAGACCGGTCCAGCACGCTGAACGTTCCGTTATTTTCCTTAACATATAGTATGCTCTTTTCCTTTGGTGCGGCCGTTAGAACGCCTTTTTTTGGATCAGCCTCTGCCCCGTTCACAGAGCTGGCAAAAACCAGCGCAACTATCAGGACCAAGATTTTTATCTGTTTCTTCATATGTCCCGCCTTTTATTTCCCGTTTTTCGCCGCCTATTTAATCAAAATCATTTTCATGGTCTTATTAAATTTGGTTCCCGCAATCATACGGTAAAAATAGACACCGCTTGCGGCATAGTCGCCCTTTTCCGTGCGGCCATTCCATTGCACCTTGTAATAACCGCCTTCAACCCTGTCATTGATAAGCGTGCGAACAAGCTGACCTTTGATGTCGTAAATTGCCAGGCAAACCAGCATCTTGCCCTTGCCCAGTTCCGGCACAGTATAGCCAATGACGGTAACCGGATTAAAGGGGTTCGGGTAGTTATGAGCAAGCGCAAATGCCTTGGGAATATCATGGACATCAGCGCTATGGCGATCAACATAGTTTTTGCTGCCAACCAGCACTTGAAGCGTGCGCGAACCTTCACCTTTGTCCGCAATAAATACATATGCGCTGTCAGACTTCATATTTATCCTGATGCCGCGCTTACGGTCAACCACATACACTGCCATAGAATCGGGCAAGGTCTCTGCGCCGCGTACATAGGTCTTGTACGGCATTTCCGCGACCAGATTGGCGACCTGAGTAACCCATGTTTCGCCGCCATCTTTAAATGAACTGAAATCAGTTATGAGCTTAGTGAGGCCTTTTGCATAACTGGTGCGCACAAAATAGGTGCTGAAACCCTGATCAGGCGCCTGCGGCGGCATGGGAGCATCCAATTGCAGGTCATAGTCTGGGGTGCTCTTTGCGCCTATGACGCCAAAATAGTGCCTGAAGTTCCTCTTGGAATTATCTCTAACTTCCCATTCAAGATTAACATCAGCGCTATCCATGCCCGGAACACGGGTCTTTGCAACCCCAGCCACGTACGCAACAGACGGTATGCGCAAGGTAATGACAGAATCGCTCCTGTTCTTCACATAGTAACCTTCCCAAGGCTTGAGCGCAGGCACTTCGAAGGGCGATACCCAATTGGAATCACTGTAGGTATAGGGGCCGGCGAGCATATTTCCATGACCGGTTGAATCGAGAATTCTCTGCCAGCCGATACTGAATAGATACGGGTTAGAAATCGTGGTCCACTGGCCGGGTCGCAACGCAATGGTGAAACACTGGTTAATCGGGATCGTATAGCCAGTATCAACGCTGAAGTAGAACCCCTTCTTCCTAATCTGCAACCAGAACGCCTTGCCAGCCGCTGTGCGCGCATCGGACGTAGCGCCGATTTCACTATATCCTGTGTCTTCCCATGAATAGAGACGCCACTCTTTCACATTGGTTCCAAACCCGCGCATGTACGACATCAGCGAATCATTGACCGCGTCCGTGGGTAAAGAAAACAGTTTCCATTGATTGGTCGGGAAAGAATCGGGTTGCGCAATATGCGATACCTTGACTTTCACATTACAGCGTGAGGAAACAGAGGTCAATGATCCGTCATTCGCGCGCACAAAATATTCAACTCCATGGTCGGTCACAAACAGGGTATACCGGTATCCTGCGCCTGTGGAATCAACGATGGTCACTGAATCGAACTTTACCGAACCGCCATAACGGTAATAGACCGTAACGCGAGAGTTGATTATATTGTCGTCAATAGTACCCTTTATCTGGAACTGGGTGCCTTGTCTTGCCGCATTGATGGTATCCGATGTATTCATGACCACCGGCGCTTGAGTGTCGATGCCTGCGACAAACGGCACAAGTTTGTTTGTCGTGAAGCTGATCACATGATTTACGGGTACTGTATTGAACACAATTTTCCAACCATGCGCCGCGGAATCATATACAAACACCCTGACTTTTGAAGTGTCAAAAAGACTGTCCTGGAAACGCACGCTATCCAGATCAACGCTAAAGGTGACGTTCTTGCCATACGACATGGGTATTGAACCGGCAAAATCAATGACCGGAGTTGCCATGACGAAATTCCGCAATGTATCGTGCTTGGCAAAATCAGCCATAGGCCACAACCTGATCTTCGCGGTGTCTGGATTGAACGGAATAGTAACCGAGAGATAGCTCAACAGTTTATTCATGCCTGAATCCAATGCAACGTCAAATTTGACCATAATTGAATCTGTTGTATCAGAAACGCCATTCAGCGACGCGACAATGTATCCAACACCTATTTGAGACCCGGTAAAAAGGCCTGAATCGTTAATAGCGCCAACATTGCCGATGACACTCCATGTCACGTCCTTGGTCACGATATTGTTGCTGTCCTTGTCAATGCCGGTAATGGCAAACTGGAGGGTACTGTCACGGCCAACAATGGCGTTGTCCGGCGTTATGGCGAGTAATAAAGGAATACCGGGTTTGTCGACAATCAGTATTGTGACACTATCAATGGTAATGTTGCAGGCAGAGTCTTTGGTTGTAAAGCGCACTGTCACATTGCTGTCTGAAACATCGGGCACTGTCCAAAAGAATGTTCCGGTATCGGCCAGCGAATCCTTAATGACCGTATACGCGGCGTCTCCGGCGCTGGCATGGGAGAGTACAGACGCATTATTCGATAAATACGCATCCGAAGCGCTCCATTGTATTGTTTTAACCGAACCTTTGACCCATCTGACGCCAGAGAGGGGCTTTAGAATAGCGGCAATCGGCATGGTTGAGTCATAGAGTGTTGAATCAGCATAGGTATTAGTATCAGCATTACCCAGACTGTCGTTGAATGAAACATAGATGCGCTGCACCCCTTGCGCCCTGAACGCGACAGACTGGACAACAGGCGCATACGCGGCTTTATATATATTATTAAAAGACGTGTCCCAGAAGGCGACAGTTATGGTATCCGCGCCATTTGCCTGGAACGATATCATGGGTTGCTTGGTGTTAATAAATCCGTTGCTATCGAGGAAAATCGCTGAAACACCCTGCGGCGGCCGGGTATCTATCAGGAAAGGCGCTGTTGTGGAAACAGTATCAGATTCATTGCCATCACTGGCGATAAACCTGACCCTATATAGAGTGTCGATAGTGCCCAGATCAGCCTTCGCATCCCATATCCAGGTACTGCACGCGTATGCTGCGCTGCTGTTTGTGGGAATGGTCCATGGACCGGCTGTGGACGCATGCCATGCCGCGCCATCGGAATATTCCAGACTGAGGGTAACCACGGCATTGTCTCTATCGCGGATAAGGATGGGGATAGCGATCCTACCGCTCCCATCATGATAACGGCCGCTAATGACAAGGTTCTTGGTGGTATCGCCCGCAAAAAGATCGGGATGCATATTGTAGGTGTTTGTGTCAGGCGTAAAAGCGCTGTCTTCCGCGCCAGCATCCGCGGCGCTCCAATTGCCCGCGTCGTCTTTTACAAAGGCGGAGATATAGAACCAGGCACTGTCCATAAGACCAGTGAGGGTATCGCTGAGCGTGGCAGCAGACATAGTTCCCCAGATTGTTCCATCAGAATCATTCAAGGCAAAGCGATCGTTACGGTATACAATTTTAATGGAATCTGCATCGGCTGAAACGCTGGCTGTCCACGAGACCGCAATACTGTCCCGCAAAAGCGCCGTGGCATGCAGGCCAGTGACAGGCGCAGGACAAATAGTGTCGAGCGTGGTGTCCGCCACACACGCGGCCACTGACCAGTGGTTGTGTCTATCTTTCACGAACAAGGCAATATTATACGCATGGTCAGACACAAGCCCGGTAATAGTATCAGCGGCGCTGATAGCGGCAAACGCGGTCCAAAGCATACCATCGCCCGTATCCGCTGGATTGGCTCCGTCGTTTCTGTACCGGATCATTATAGTATCAGCATCCACGCTTGCAGAGGGCGTCCAGGCAAGGCCAAGTGCTGTTGGGGACACACGGCTCGACACAAGGTCTGTTACCGTATCCGGCGCCTTGGTGTCTATAACAAGCGTTGCACCTGCCATTACAAGCGTATCAAAATTATTCTGCGCATCTTTTGCCACAAGTCGTATTTGCACGCTGTCGCTCTCAAACGCAGTACCAAGCTGACTTGCGGCATGCCAGAAAATATGTTTGTGCGCGGAAGAATCAGAAGCTGATACCGCGCCAATACTGCCGGTGACCGCGGTGAGTGATGTCCAGTTACCTGACACGCCATTCCGGTATTCGGCAAAGATAGTATCATTCGCATTGTCCTGATCAAAAACCTGGTAGTAGATATCCACGGTATCGCTCGCGTCTGTGCGTTCAACAGCTTGCAGGTCCGCCTGGCTTGTGTTGGTATCAAACAACTCAGGCGCAATGGCCGCGGCAAACGCAGCCAAAGAAAGATCGGATTCAATGGCGCTGTTGTGCAAATGTCTGCTCTTGACGCGGAATGCGTACTGACTTACTGGCTCAGAAAGGCCGGTGGCTAGGGCTACACCCCAAGCTGAATCAGTCTGCCATGCCGCCGTACCGCTGCGCGACCCGTCTGTCTGTACATACGTTATGGCGCCAGCTGAATCAACGGCAATGGCATAAGACAATCCAGCGGCTTCGTTAAGGGCGGTATCCACGCCAACACGCAGGCTGGAAAGGCCACTATTGCTTAGAACAGGCTGCCTGGGCTGTTTGGGTTTTACATATCTGACTGCCGAGTCCTCACTGGAAACCGTATTGCCCAAAGAATCAACATGGACCAGCCTGACAGCGTTAAAGCTGTCCGCACCGGTTAGAACATGCGGAACCTGGACTGGCGCAGGTGCCGCGGTATTCGCTGTTCCCGGAATAGCCGCGCTATAGGCTCCCCCATTCAACCGGTAGTAATAGGTATTTGTCGCCGGATGCGTTTCGATAAACGACCCGGCAAGTCTGATGCTGGTCGAATCCGCTGCAGGATTGCCAGTGGTAAAAGAGATTGCAGAAGCAATGACAGGGGCCTTGTTATCGAGCACCAGCGCTTCAGACACGCCCGCGACAGACACATTGCGTCCGTCAAATGCGCTGAAACGGACCATGAATGTTGATATATCCGCCGTAATAAGACCATGGCTTAAAGTAACATCAGCATGCTTTGTATTGAAAGTGAATGCGTAGGCCTGGGCGCTGACAAACACATTCGCCGATCTGTAGTCCGCGCCATTGTTATTGGGCCAGCCAGCGCCAAATGAAAGCGATGCATCGTTGTTCACCGGCGCATGCCATGTTGCGCCGCTATCGTCTGAATATTCAAAATTCCTGAGCGATACCATGCTCGTTTCGCTATCCACAACCTTGAAATTAATGGTCATGATACCGCTACCATTCAGCGCCTGCGTCACTTCAGCGGCCGGGATACTATTGGGACCAGTATAGCCAACAATCGGCGGATTTGTATCAATAAACGGAATAATGACCAGCTCGTTGATGGTGGCGTCTGTGCCATAGTTGCCTGAAAGGTCGGTTGCCGTGACCGCCACATCATACGTGTCTGGCGCAATTGTATCGAGTATATTGTTTGCCAATATCCAGGTGCCATCTCCATTGTTTGTTCCTGCCTTGGTCTGACCCGCGACCACAACACTGATTGAAGCAGCAGGATCACTTACCGTACCTGTAAGCGCAGGCGTTGGGTCCCTGGTCTCAAGGACATCGACAGTCACTGTGGGCGCTGAAAGGTTTATACGGAGTTCATTAATTGTTGCATCGAGGCCTGTATTGCCCGCAGGATCGGTTGCCGTGACCATAACATCATAGATACCTTCAGCCAACGGGTTAAGCGCATTGTCCGCAAGCGTCCAGGTATTGTTGCCATTATTGACCGCAATCTTGGCCTGGCCGCCCACAACCACGGTTATGGCAGCGCTGACATCATTGATTGTCCCATTGATAGACGGCGTCTGGTCATTGGTACTGCGCGGAATAACCGTGACAACAGGAGCGGTAATATCAATAGTCAGTTCGCTGGTTGTGGCGTCCATACCAATATTACCAGCGGCATCGGTCGCGGAAACAACAGCGTCATATACACCTTCCGCAATGAGCGAGAGCTGATTGTCCGCCAGGGCCCATGTGCCATCGTCATTGTTCACTGCTGCCCTGGTTTGGCCATCAACCATGATGGTGACTGCAGCCGCACTATCATTGACCGTGCCGCTAAGCGCGGGTGTCTGGTCATTGGTTATCTTCACGTTAATAGAAACAACAGGCGGCGTGATATCAATGACCAGTTCGTTGGTTGTTGCGTCAGTTGCGACATTGCCTGCAATATCTGCGGCCATGACTGCAACATCATATGTACCTTCCGAAATTGCCGTGAGCAAATTATCAGTAAGAACCCAGGTACCATCGCTATTGTTTGTCGCAGTTAAAGTCTGGCCATCAACAGTGACACTGATAGAAGCTGTGTTGTCATCCACCGTACCGGTAAGCGCAGGTGTCTGATCATTGGTGACAAGCGCATTGATCGTAATGATTGGAGCGGTCAGGTCGATCGTTAATTCATTAGTCGAAATATCCGCGGCTGCATTATTTGCAAGATCGACCGCGGTAACCAAAACATCGTATACGCCTTCTGCAAGCGAAGAAAGCGCGTTATTCGCCAAGGTCCAGGTGCCATCACCATTATTTGTCGCTGATTCGGTCTGGCCATCCACAGTGACCACGATTAGCGCGGTATTGTCGTTGACCATTCCGGTAAGAGCGGGTGTCTGGTCATTCGTGCTAAGATTATTAACCGTTACGACTGGAGCGGTTGTGTCTATGGTCAGTTCATTCGTTGTGATATCAGTACCAACATTGCCCGCAGCATCGGCAGCATGGGCAACAACATCATAGGTCCCTTCGGCCATGGTTGAGAGAAGGTTGTCCGCCAGCGTCCAGGTACCATTGCCATTGTTCATTGCCGCCACAGTCTGACCGGCAACGATGATGCTGACACCTGCCGTGAAATCATCAACTGCGCCCGTAAGCAATGGGGTCTGATCCTTGGTAATTTTGGCATTAACGAAAATTACCGGTATGGTGATATCAATGGTCAATTCATTCGTGGTCGCATCACTGCCTGCATTTCCGGCAATATCCGTGGCAGTTACGGAAACATCATGTACGCCTTCAGCAATGGTTGCAAGAAGGTTGTCCGCCAGGGTCCAGGTACCATTGCCATTGTTCACAGCAGCCATGGTCTGGCCATCAACAGTGACACTAATAGAAGCTGTATTGTCATCCACAGTACCGGTAAGCGCAGGAGTCTGATCATTGATCAACAGCGCATTCACCGTCACAACCGGGGATGTGATATCAATGGTAAGTTCATTGTTCGTAGCTTCTGTACCAACATTCGTCGCAAGATCAGTAGCTGCCACAGCAACATCATAGATACCTTCTGTAAGCGTGGTGAGCTGATCATCAGCAAGTGTCCAGGTGCCATCGCCATTGTTTGTTGCAGCCAAAATCTGGCCATCAACTGTAAGGCTGAGAGATGCTGTATTGTCGTTTACAGTACCAGTTAAAGCAGGAGTCTGATCCTTGGTCAACAGGGTGTTAACTGTCACAACCGGAGCACTGATATCAATGGTCAGTTCATTGTTAGTTGCATCTGCGCCAATATTGCCCGCGGCGTCTGTTGCGCTTACCGCCATGTCATAGACGCCTTCGGCTATGGTGGCAAGCAGATCATTGGCAAGTGTCCAGGTACCATCACCATTGTTCACCGCCGCGATGGTCTGACCTGCAACAGTGATGCTGACAGCTGCGGCAACATCATCAACAGCGCCAGTGAGCGCTGGTGTCTGGTCTTTGGTAGTGAGTACGGCTACGGTTACAACAGGAAGAGTGATGTCAATGGTCAATTCATTCACCGTAGCGTCATTGGCCGCATTACCTGCAATATCAGTGGCTGTGGCTGCAATATCATACGCGCCTTCTGCTATCGTTGTAAGCTGATTATCAGCAAGCGTCCATGTGCCATCGCCATTATTTGTGGCGACTAAGGTCTGGCCTGCAACCGTGATACTAATTGCAGCTGCGTTATCATTGATTGTACCAGTCAAAGTAGGCGTCTGGTCGTTGGTAAGAAGCGCATTCACCGTAATAACCGGGGCAGTGAGATCAATGGTAAGTTCATTGGTGGTGATGTCATTACCGGCATTCCCAAGCACATCAGTGGCAATTGTTGCGATATCATATATCCCCTCGCCTATTGCGGTAAGCAGGTTGTCCGCAAGGGTCCAGGTGCCATCGCCGTTGTTTGTTGCTGCCAAAGTCTGGCCATCAACCGTGATGCTGATAGATGCTGCGTTGTCGTCTATGGTACCACTCAGAGCAGGCGTTTGATCGTTTGTAGTCAGCATAGAAACCGTGATAACAGGAGCGATGATATCAATGGTCAGCTCATTGGTTGTGGCATCATTGCCACTATTGCCAGCCAGGTCAATTGTTGTTACCGCCACATCATAAACACCATTGGCAATTGTCGTAAGTTGATCATCGGCAAGTGTCCAGGTGCCATCGCCATTGTTTGTGGCAGCCAAAGTCTGACCATCAACCGTAATGCTAATAGATGCT
>MFYT01000039.1:0-14226 GCA_001789205.1 Candidatus Raymondbacteria bacterium RIFOXYA2_FULL_49_16
CATAAGCGAGTAGTAGCGAAGAGCCCTGTGCGAGAAAACCGCACGCAGGGATCCGAGGGAGGGGCGCCGGGTAACCGGTGCTCCTATCCCAATAGGAAAGCACTGATTGTGCTGGGAGTGTTTACGCTAAACATGTGCGCTTTTGCCCAGTTGGAAAATGGAACGCACGTTTATTGGTACAAAGCCGGTGCAAATGGCTACAACCTTCAGGCCAGCCCGGGCCCGAACATCGCGGCCGGCGCCTTTATCCATGAAGGGAAAATTGTTACCTCCAACAATAGTTCCGGCCTCGGTTATGCAGGCAGCAATTTCAGCTTCGGCTCCAACCCGGACGACGATCAGGGATGGTGCGGCGCCTTTTTCTCAGACGACCTCTGCAACCCGGCAAATGCGGGCGGCACAGTAACGTCAGCGTTCCTGCGCGGCGAATACGACGATTGGCCAAGCGCAAATGGCCCGCTCTGCAATGGCGGACCGGTTGCCATCCGTTGCGGCGTGGTTGACGTTTCCTTTGGCATCTTGATGTGGGGCGGCGCTGCAAGCATGCCTGACGACGCTGTGTGGGCCGATCTCGACCCGATGAACACCCTCAGCTACGCCCTCACCATCGTGGGCGCCGAGGAAGTCATTAATTTTACAGCGCCCCAAGGCCGTACCGATGGCGCGTCCGCTCCTCTGCTCGATGGGCAGTTTCTTGAACTCGACGTTACCGACCAGGTCAACTGGATACTTGCAAATGCAAGCGCAAGCGCCCAGTATGCCATTGTTGCCCTTTCTGATGTTGGCGTTGGCAGCACAGGTAAAGCATCGATCATCGCTGCTGAAAACGGCGTCTACAGCCCTACCCATGGCGCAGCGGTCCCAAATGCTCCTTGGACAACCGATGGCAACACAGCGCACCTGGTATGCGTTGGCAACCTTGCCCAGGTCTCAACCGAAGATGGAGCAGGCGTTTCAGCATCAACAGTCTCGATCGAAAACAACCCCAACCCCTTTAATCCCACGACTAACATTTTGTATAACACGCTTGGTAACACGGGGATACTGAAAATCTTCAATGCCGAAGGTAAGGTTGTATATTCAAACACAGTCAGTGGCAAAGGCAGCCTTATATGGAACGCTGCGAACCAGCCCTCTGGCATGTATTTCTCTAAACTTATCGTTGGCAAGCGCAATGTCACAAAACGAATGATCCTAATTAAATAACCATAGTAAAACCTGGTCTCCGGGTATATATTTTATAGTATAATTGGCGTGATGATTACATTCCTTAATTGGATTTCTTTTGTAGGTCTCATCATACTATTGTTGTTGGCATGGAATACCGGTCCTTTCGCCGCACAGTTTAATGAGATCGACTCATTGTTTCCACTTTCCCCCTATGAGGCCCTTGACGAATCAACGCTTTCACCGGTAATTCTTTCCGATTCGGCCTATAACAGTACTACCCATGCAGGCAGGACATACCGCGTCATCCGGGTAAGATATTTCAGCCATATGTGGAAAGACGGTCCCTGGTACGGCTCCATGAGTATCGTTATACCCGATACAATCGTGAACGCCAAACAAGGGTTTTTGGCCATGGCGCCCGGTGGTTCGATCAGCATACAGGACAGCATGAACTTTGAATCGGAATACGGGGAATACAACGCCCTTGAATACGGCATTCCGGTCGCGAGCATCCCGGACCAGGGAACCCATTTCGGTCTTTCTGATATACATGCCATTTCCGATTCAATCCATGCCATTGGATTTGAGACCTCCGATTTCTCCTGGCTTGCCATATATCCTTCCATAGCGTTAAAATCACGCGGCATCACCATGGTAAGCTGTCTTTTGGGGTTTCCCGTCCATTCAGCCGTTCATCTGGGCTCCTCAATCACCGCCAACCATGCATGGCGGTGGCCCATTTTTGACGGCAGAATAAAAGGGCTGGCAGCCACCGGAGATATCGGCCATTATCGTGATTGGATTCCGCTCAATTGTGATTCGACGCTTCCCACGCGGGTCGTACATTACAGTTGCCTGGACTCATTTAACCGGGCCAAAGTCGACACACTGACGGACCCTTTTATTTTTGGAAAGGATTTGAAAGTTCCAATCCTGCAGATTGCCGGGACCAATGACTTTGCGTCACCCCCGTATCACATTCCCGGATTCCTCACCGGTCTTGCGGGTCCTGTCCACCTCGTAAATGCGGCGAATTATCCACATGGTTGCGCTTCCTGGACCCACGTGGAGTCATTCCGCATGTGGATAGACCATGTTTTCTTTAACAGGCCGCTGACCCGCATCAGCATCGGAGAGGTGGCAAAGACATCTGACCGCTTGAATGTGACGGCTTATATCAACACTGACACTTCCGTACAGATTCAGGACGTCCAGCTTAATTATACGGCATATTCCGACACGAATTACTTCAAGTCCGTGCTTTTACCGGGTATGCCGGACAGCAATTATATGAATGCCGTATGGGTAAGTACACCCATGACCCTGAATGGGGGGGGCTGGCAGGCCGGTATAGCGCTGAAAGCCTTGACAGAAACGAATCTTGCCTATTTTGCCAGCGTGAAGGACAGGTACAACAACAGGATTGGGCATGCTTCAACCTCAATAAACTACGGACTAATTTCAGGAATCGGCACTGAATCCGGGCCTGGCCGCAAGGAACAAACGGGGTTCACCATACACTGTGCGCCAAATCCATTTAACCCCCTTGCAACAATCACTGTTGACATTCATTCCCCTGCCGCTCATTCCCTAAGCATATTTAATTCCAGGGGCATGCTAATAAGGACATGGTTCATTGCTTCGACCGCGAAGGGTTCGTATAAGATAACATGGGATGGCAGGAACTGCAATGGAAATGCGGTTGCCGGTGGACTGTACCTCATAAGACTGATCGCCGGTGACAAGGTTTATTCAAGAAAAGCGGTGTTACTTCGCTGAATCAGGGAATTAAACCGAAAAGTGTAGGTATTTAATATCTGAGGAGAAATGGTATGGTTTTTGCCCTGACAATCGCAATAGGTCTTTCAATTGTTTCAACGCTTTATTCTTTGACCGTTACGCCCGCTGAGTGGGTTCCTGCTTCCCTGGCGTCCAAGATTCAGACGTCCCCAGCCTCCCTTACCGATGTTCAAATTCTTTCCAACATCGATACCTTCCAGAACCGTATTGCCGCGCTGAATCAGAGCAATACGTACGTTCAGAAATTCACCGCCCAGATCAGGGAAAACGTACTGCATCTCTATCGAGAATACAACCTGAACCATACTCGCAGCGCATATGGAAGCATGGATTTTACGGCCGCGGAATGTCTTGGGGTAGTGAAAAGCGACTTGAATTTCTATCTCGACAGGCTCCAAACAGGCGCTAACCCCTTTTATGTTCCTGGAAGAAACATGGAAAAGGCCTATTGGAACGATTACTCGGGCAGTCTGGGTCAATACACCATCCTCACACCAAACATATGCCTCTATGCAACGCCAAACCCCCTGGTAATTTCCCAGCAGGACGATCCAGGCCAGAGACTCCAGAGTGAAGGATACATCACTCTGTGCAGGTTCAAAAAGGATTACCAGTTCGACGACAACAAGCTTCAGGTAGCGATTAAAGCAATGATTCTCGATGCGGCAAGGGATGTGCATGTCGATCCCTTCAGAGTATATACTACTGGTTTTTCGTTCGGTGCACAGACTTGTCTGCGTGTAACCTGGCGTTATCAGGATTGGTTTGCCGCTTCTGTTCCCGTGCACAATGACCTTAATCCCGTTAATCACGCTGGCATATGGTCTAACCTAGCCAATCTTATCAACACTCCTACCAGGCTCATCAATGGGTCCGGGGACAACTACTACAGGGATTCTACCTATCGTTTTATGCTCGAAAACGGGTGTCCGGTACAAGAGTTTATGATAGCCGCAGGCCACAATGCGGATATTCCCTTCAGAGACAGCCTTTCCCTGCTGGTGAATTTCCTCGATAGCAATGTCCTCAATCCCTATCCAAAACGGGTGAAGCACAATATGGAATTTGTCGGCTATTCCCGCGCTTTTTGGGTAAACGGGAAGGTAGCCAATGCAAGTGGAACCATCAATACCGGGTTCGATGTGTCTGTATCAGGAAATACCATCACCATAACCAGTGCGGATGCCAATATCAGGGGATTCGATTTTTATTTGAGCGATTCCCTGCTGAATATGAACCAGCCGGTCGTTGTCGTGCACGGCAGTGATACCCTGTACAACAGCGCGCCTTCGGCCAAAATATCAGTAACGCTCACGGCAGGCACGTATCAAAGCAGTAACATCGAACGGCTGTTGTGGGAGGAACTCGATTCGATCCAGTATGCTATTTTCGGATACCGGTCACAGTACAACACCACCACGGTTGAAGACGGCCAATCTTTTTCCGGTAATGCACAAGGAAATGGGGCCCTTGCGGCTGCGCCCAACCCGTTCAATCCGGCAGTGACAATCACGGTTTCTGGCTGCACTGCTGCTTTGAATTCCGGTATGTCACTCATAATTTACGATCTTAATGGCCGGTTGGTCGCAAATCTTACTTCGAAACTGGTCAATGGTCGCGTTACCTGGAATGCTGTAAATATGCCTAGCGGGCTTTATGTTGTCCAGTCGCGTATCGGGAAGAAATCGCTTATCAAGGCAGTCACTCTTTTAAAATAAATTCAATTGGAAGGAACATCTTGTGGGAAAACATCTGAGAATAGTCCTTGTCGACGATGATTGCGATTTCCTTGAAATAAGCGCTGCCAGGCTCAGGTTGATGGGATACACCAGGACCATCTGTTTCAGCAAGGCCGCCAAAGCGCTTTTTGCGCTTCCCCATCTACACATAGATACAATCATTTCGGACAATTACATGAAGGGCATGTCCGGCGGCAGGTTCTTTTCGGAAATAAGGAAAAGGGATGAATATTCCTCCGTCAAATTTGTGGCGGTCTCGGGCGCCGCTCCCCAGCGATGGACAAAAAATGCCGACGCATTCTTCAGCAAGCCAGTTGACTTTAAAGCTCTTGACGGGCTGTTGTCCGGAATGAAGGGGGACGCATCCGACCGGCGGATGTACCGGCGCTACAATATCAACGGGCCAATCAGCGTCAAATCCGGCCCTCTTCCCGTTGCCGCCATACGCGACACAGGTCTTTCCGGCGTCAGTTTTATAAGCCCGGTTGAATACCCGGTAAGCCGTCCAGTAACTTTGAAGATAAAGACAAATACGCAGAAATCTTATATGCCCAGCGAAGGTTTAATCGTATGGAAAAAGAAGGAGTCTTTAACCGGCTATAGCTACGGCGTCAGGTTCACGCAATCCATGCTTTCAGGGCTTTGCCCATGCTGAAATCGAGAAGATAAATAAAGGTGATGTAAATGACCCGAATTTTCATCTTACTCATTACGGTAACCGTCCTCTCCATTTCAATAGGATGCAACAAAAGTACGAGCCCCTCACCGCCAGCCGTCAGTACTATTATATTGGCTGATTTGATCACAAACGGCGCTTCCGTTATGTGGATAGGAGCTCATCCGGATGACGAAACCGCCCTGGCGGGCGTCCTGCTGGCCAAGGCTTCGCTTGAACTGAATAATTCATGCCATTTGATTTCCTTCACTGCCGGTAAATACGGGGGATGCCACCCTAATAGCCTCCAAAACGGCACATGCCCCTGTCCTGATTCCAATTATTGCCCTGACACGATGGCGGTCGCACGGTCAAAAGAATTCTCCGATATGGCGCAGTTCATAGGTGCAGAGTGCCGGGTTCTCAATTGGGATGATGCGTTCCTAAACGGGCAAGTTCAGTATTTTGAGCAAGCTGTAGATACCGTCATCAAACTGATACGAAGCATCAAACCAAGTATAGTGATAACCCATGCCAGTAACGGTGGATACGGAAAACAGGACCACATCTATGTCAATCAGATTGTCCGGAAAGCATATCAAACACTCCCTTTGGCCGAGCGTCCGGATTACTTATATTACGCCATTCACATCCTCCCGGACGGAATCGATACAGAACAGGTTACGGACAGCATTGACGGCAGGGCATATTCGATAAAACTCGCCCGGACATATTGGGAAAGCGTTATAGATGCAAGCCGGTTTTATCAGACGCAGGGATTAGACCTGCAGGCGCAATCCATTACGGACACATATCATTGGAATGGGTTTTATCTTGCTGGATCACATTGAGGACAATTCTCTTGCAAGACCGGCCAGTACTGGGAGGAAATGCTTCCAGCGAAATTCGCATGTGGATCGGTGGCGCTGAAAATGACGGTAAAATGAGAGTTTTAACCAATTGCATTGTGAAATAAATGGCTCAAATTTTCATCATACTCATTTTTCTGGTTTCCTTCTCTTTTGCCGCCAGAACCACATACGAGTCCAATAACGACAATTTTCTCACATGTATTGAATGGAACGGCAAAGCGAACAATGGTAGGTGTGTGGCGTCAGGTATGTACATTTACCGGGTCAATATCGGAGATGATTGCGTGAAGACCAGGAAAATGATTGTGGTTAAATAACAGTGCACATGCAATCCGACATATCCTCAATTATATTAACCTTAACTCCTTACTGCAGGAAGAAAAGAGGGGAAATCATGAGGTTTTATTTGCGTATTGCGGCGGAATGTTTTATTTGTTTTGTTTTTCCTTTTATGGCACAAGCGCAACCGGTATTGACGGCCTTCCCCAAACCTTTGCAATTTTATTGCCGGAATGCGCAAGATTCCGCAGTCGCGGCGGTGACTGGAACCGTTACCGCTGCCGGCCCTGAATCTGTTACGGTCACACTGTACAAAAACAACATACAAACCCTTCACCTTGCGCAGCGTCTGCACTATTCCGGCGCTACGGCTTCCTTTGGCTTT
This sequence comes from Candidatus Raymondbacteria bacterium RIFOXYA2_FULL_49_16, assembly GCA_001789205.1. GTDB lineage: Bacteria > Fibrobacterota > OXYB2-FULL-49-7 > OXYB2-FULL-49-7 > XYB2-FULL-49-35 > XYB2-FULL-49-35. The sequence goes on from MFYT01000039.1 coordinate 6,901, forward strand.
TCGCCAAAAATACATGCGGAGCTTTCCATGTATAAATTTGAACTCCGCGTCGATACGGCGCTTTATGCCTCGGCCGACAGTGTGGTATGCGGCGACGCATTTACCATTGACGGCCAATCCAATTCCGTTACTCAGGCATCCTACAATTATTCCAGCAAATGGATCCGCTCATTTGGTTCCTCCACCACAGACGCAGCACCAAGCCAGGCGGACTCGACGTGGGCCGTGGCACAGTCCATGACCATATATAGCCATGGAGCTATCGGCGTTTGGGGCATGCAGGTTGCCCGTCACATTATTGAAAACAGCCAAATTCCGGTTTGCATCATTAACGGCGGTTATAATGGGACGTCCATTGAATCGCATGCCCGCGACCTCACGTATTCCTCCATTTACGGACGGCTGTACAATCGGGTACGCCGAGCGGAGTTGTTGAACGGCATCAGGGCTGTTTTCTGGCACCAGGGAGAGAGCGGCTACGATCCGGCCATGTACCGGACCAATTTCCTTAATCTCTGCAGCTCCTGGAAAACAGATTACCCTTCGATTGAGCGATATTACCTCTTTCAAACCCGCCCGGGATGCGGTATCGCTTCAGGCCAGGATATCGTGCGTGAGGCGCAGCGTATTATTCCCGTGGGAAGGCCGGACATTTCCATCATGTCCACCGTGGACCTGCCAGGCCATGACGGTTGCCATTATGCGGCCAATGGGTACATCCAGATGGGCGACCAGCTTTACCGGTTGGTGGCCCGTGACTTTTATGTTTCTTCAGACACGGCTCGGATTTGTCCGCCCAACATCCAGGAGGCCCGATTCGCCGACATGGCGCACACCCGCCTCATACTCCGGTTCGATCAACCCGTCCTTGTCCCGGCGGACACAGGCATAAGGCACGCTTTTGCCCTGGGCAAGACCGTAACCGCTTTGGATTCCGTAAAGGCCGATACGGCAGCCAATACCATCACCATTTACTTTCACGTTCCCTCGGACTCCGCTACTATCAGCTATGGTCCCGATACCTGGAACAGCGCCACTTATGAAGGCCCCTGGTTATACAATACACGCGGCATCGGCGCGCTGACCTTCCATCGTTTTATTGTTTCTGCCAACACGGAGGATGAACCCGGAACAATGGACCTGGAAAACCATTCCCTTACAGTTGCACCCAACCCATTTAATCCGAGCGTGAATATTAAGGTCGCAGGTTGGAAGAACGGAACAGAGCTCAAGATATTGAATATAAATGGCAAGGTTGTGGTGAATCTGACGACAGTTTTGAACAATGGATCGCAGAAATCGGGATTGCGGCAGGTTTCCTGGAATGCTTCAGGCCATGCATCGGGAGTCTATGTTGTAATGCTTAAAAATGGCAATTCCAAACTTAAACAGAAGGTAATGCTTATTCGATAAAAGTCGGCTTTTTGAAAAAAGACGTCTTTACCCATGGAGCGTATGTGAATCCTATACGAGCGTCATTGGTTTTGGCTGCGTTGTTTCTTCTTACAGCCGGGTTGGGCGCGCAACCTCCCCAGCAGCGGCCGCTGATACAAAAATCCAACTTCACGGCACGAAAAACGACTGTGGTTAAATGAGTGGCAGGATCAAGACTCTTTGAATATAGCCGGATTTAAGTTCTGAACGGAGCGTGATAAAGCGGCCCGATCTGTTTTAGAATTACCCCTCCCGAGAGTTTTAACCAATCGCATTTGGAATTACTATCAATCGTCCGACTTAAATCGGAGTTATATTATTGTACAACAAAGGAGAAGAACGAATGAGAACATTTTTGATCGTACTCATCGCATCATCGTGCTTGCTGGCACAGACGTATTCCGACGATTCGCTAATCGTCAGATCTATCCTCGATTCAAACGGGTGGACCGCTTTTTCCGTGGGCGATGTCGCGCAGGTGCAGGACAACAGGATTGTGTCCCTAAACCTCAGCGGATATTGGTACGGCAGGCGTCTGCGTATCAGCGCCGGCGTATACACGAGCAAACCGACTTTTCTGGTAATCCAACAACTGCCTTCCACAATCGGAAACCTGACCGGACTTCAGACCCTCAACCTCAACGGCAACCAGTTGACCTCTCTGCCGGATGAAATCGTAAATCTGGCCAACCTGCGCAATCTGTATCTCAATAACACGCAGTTGTACGTCATCGATACCATGAATCCGTATGCAGGCGACACTACTGTTTTCAGGACATTCAGCCTTACGGGGAAGATCAGCAACTTCAAGGACCAGCCGATCGATTATATGAACAACTGTCTGAAGGTGCTGCCCGATTCCCTAGGCAAACTCACGAATTTGACCGCGCTCCATCTGAACAACAACCTGCTCTCCAGCCTTCCCGCTGCGCTTGGAAACATAAACGGCCTGCAGGAGCTGTTGTTAAACAGCAACAATTTATCGGCATTCCCCGCTACTATAGTAAGCCTTACAAATCTTAGGAAACTCTGCCTTGGCAATAATTTCATATCAGCCGTTCCTGCCTCAATAAACAACTGTGCGCTGCTCGACTCGCTTGAACTTGGGAACAACAGCCTGACATCTGTACCCGATGAAATCGGAGACCTGGACAGCCTCAGGTACCTTCGCCTGAACGATAACCGGATATCCAACCTTCCCGACGCACTTGGCACTTTAAACAGGCTGCTGCTGCTTTCGGTGGCGCGAAACGCATTGACCGCACTGCCTTCAACCATTGGCAATCTTGTTAATCTGCAATCTCTGTATGTGGATTTCAACCAGATCACCGCGCTTCCCGCTTCCATCGGCGGCTGCACGCAACTGCGGCGCCTCTCTGCCGCGCACAACAGGCTTGCGGCCCTTCCTGACCAAATCGGCAGCCTTGGATATCTGTACGATGCACAATTCCAGGAAAACCTGCTGACATCCATCCCCGATGCCATTGGAACCATGGGCAATCTGACAACATGGCAAAACCAGGTCTGGCTGCACCTTGACCATAACCTGTTGACCACCGTACCGGGGACTATCGGGGACATAGGCGAGCTCTATGCTCTCAAACTCCATAACAATCGCTTGACCAGCGTGCCGGGTAAACTTGTCAAGCCAGGTGCCTTGCGAATGCTCGAACTGCAGCATAATGAACTCACCAGCCTGCCTGACTCGTTTAACCTCCATAAGAACTATTTCTATTTTAAGGTGTTCAACAACAGACTTACCAGTCTCCCGAATTTCACACGGTGCGATTTCAACTGGTTCTATGCGTATAACAACCAGATCACCACCATTCCCGACTCTTTGATCACCTGCACTCTCGGCGATCTGCAGCTCCAGAACAATAAACTTGCAAGCCTTCCGGACTCGTTTGGCAACATCCGGGTGGGTACTCTGTATATTGAGGACAACCAGCTTACCAGCCTTCCCGAATCCTTCTGCAAGATAAACAATTTAACGTATTGCTATTTGAGCAGAAACCAGCTAAGCGCCCTACCGGATTCCTTTGGAAACCTCAGCCGTCTGAGCTGGTTCAAGGTGGACGGCAATCAGCTGACAGCGCTCCCAAACTCAATCACCCGGATATCGCTCTATTCCGGGTGCACAAGTTTTGATAAAAACATATTGTGCAACATGCCGCCGGCCATGGTTACCTGGCTCAATGCACAGGATCCGGACTGGGCTTCCTCGCAGGACTGCGGCGGGGTTGTGGGAATAGACAAAAATCCTGATGGAAAACTTGTCTTTTCCCTGGCCCAGAACACGCCCAACCCGTTCAATCCTTCAACAGCGATCAGCTATTCATTGCCGTCAGCCTGTCGCGTGACGCTTGAAATGTACACCATAAACGGTACCCTTGTGACCACGTTGTTTGATGGGGATAAAATCGCCGGAACACATGCGGCAGTTTGGAACGCTGATGGAGTAAGTTCCGGAATATATTATTACAAACTCCGGGCCGGAGAATTCGCGGCAACGAAGAAATGCTTGCTGGTAAAGTAATTAAAACGATAATTAAAGGAGAAATAGTATGAGCCTTACAATAACTCGTGCAGGGTTTCTGATGATCGCGACAGTCATTGTTATAGCAGCGCTTTCCGGTAACGCTACGGCTGCAGCAAGCTGGGTACCGGCCAGCCTTGTTGCACGGGTGAGCGCCGCTCCTGCGACAGCAACCGATGATTCCATCAAGAATATCCTGATACCAGACTACGAAACCCGGATCGACGATCTTGATACAGGCGTCGCTTTTATTAAACGTCATATTATTCAGCTCCGCGATAATGTTTTAATGCTTTACCAGCAGTACAACAGGGGCTATTCTTATGACTATGACTTCCGTACTTTCAACGCTGTCTTGGAAGACATGGGTTTTTATCTGCCGCGGCTCGAAAGCAAAGTAAATCCGGACAACGACCTGCCGCTGCGTATGATGAGGAAGCCATATCTGGGGGGTGATAACAAGATTGGTTGTTACTGGGTGATGATCCCAAGGGGATACACCAGCGACAAAGCGTATCCTTTAATCAGTACAGATCAGATGCAAATGAGTTTTATTGATAAATTCATGAGGGTTGTGACGAATTCCGGATATATTGCGGTGGGCGAAAACGCATCACTAACCGACGTGGCGCACGATCTGCATATCGATCCTTTCAGGACATATACGGGCGGTTTTTCGCAGGGCGGTCATACTTCCATGCGTTCGGCATGGTGGAGGCCCGACAGGTATGCGGCGTGCGTTCCGGTGTCTCCCGATCTCCGTCTTCCAAACCAGGCTTCGTACTTCTACTGTGTAAAAGCCTTGAAAAATGTCCCTGTCCGCATACTCCAGGGGGATTATGACGGATATATCGACGGCACAAAATATGTGTACGAGGTCATGCAGGAGGCTGGATGCCCGGTTGAATTCATGACGTTTCTTGGAGCCCATGAGCCCATACCATGGATAGACCCCGCCAGTTTTCCCCTTATCACAACCTTTTTTGACCAGCATGTGCTGAACCCCTACCCTAAGACGGTCTATCATGCGGTGGAAGCCGGCCAGGTCGCGTATTCGCGTGCCTTCTGGGTGGACGGCAAACTTGCCCGCAACCAGGTTATCGGCGGTTTTAATCCCACGTATACGGTAACAGCGGACAAAGCGGCAAATACCATCACTATTGATTCCGCTGACGCCATATTCACCTCATTCGACTTTTATCTTTGCGACAGTCTTGTTGACATGACCAGCCCCGTCAATGTGGTCAAAAACGGGACATCGCTCTTCTTTGGCGCTGTTCCCACCAACGGGAAGCTGACGGTGCTGATCTCCACGCAGTACACCATTCCCGCAACAGCGACGACAAAGGCCTCGATAATCACCTCCCAGCAGTTGACCGGCGGCGTGACCAGGAACCAGTGGCAGGAACTGGATTCAATCAGGTGCCTGATTTTCAACGATTGCAGCGATACCCTTCCCTCAACAGCTGTTAAAAAAGCGGAAAAGCCATTGCCCGGCAATGCCGGTATTACCGTAAGCCCGAATCCATTCAATCCACGTACGGTCATAAGCATCAAGAATCTTGTACCAAGCAGCAAAAAAAATGAGATACAGATATTTAATATCCATGGCAAATTGATTCAGACGCTTTCTGCTCCCTCCCTGGTTCTTGGCGCCGGCTTATCCTGGGACGCGTCGGCCCAGCCATCGGGCATATATATCGTAAAGGCCGTCGTGGGGGGCCAGGTGCTGGCAAAACAGATGACGCTGATCAAATGACAAAGAAACCTAATGGTAAATAGTTGGGGTTTTAATGAATGCAACTGAAATGGCGCGTCAATTGAAAGCGGCGGGTGAACGTCATCTGGCTGAATTCATTCCCGGCTCTTGCGGTTCATCCAGGGAAGTGAACCGATGGGGCATAGTGCAAACCTCGATCGATTTCAGGCTGCAGAACGCGAAAAACGCTGAAAAACTTCAGAAAGAGGCGATTAGAAACAGATCGATAAAGTGGAACCGAGCGGGTAACGATAAAATAGGTTTGGAACGGCCCCCTTTTTTTTCCGTAACTTTAACCGGACATTACTGTGTTTTTATATTTTATTACCCTGGTTGTATGCGCTGTCATGGTTTATCCACAAACCATTCCCACGCCCACCTTCTGGCCCGGCAGCAAAACCGCCGCAGTTTCGCTGACGTATGACGACAATCATCCGGTCCAACTGAAATACGCCGTTCCCGAAATGGCGAAACGCAATGTCAAAGGCACTTTTTTCATTGTTACCGGTGATGCAGGGTGGGGAGCTTCCTACCAGTGGCAACCTATTGACTGGAACCAGGCCATTGCCATGGCTGATTCGGGGCATGAAATAGGCGGTCATGCCGTCACCCATTCGCCTTCAGTCTCTGAAGTCAGGCCGGCCCTCGACTCTCTACAGTTGCGGTTTCCGGGAAAGAAATGGTGGACCTGGGCCTATCCTGGAGGCAATTCAGACGCCATGAGCGAAGTCAAACGCTGGTGTATCAGCGCTCGCGGCTGGAATGAACAAGGTATAGAGGACAATGTGCCGGCAAATCCATACTTGATTAAAACCATCGGTAATGTCGGAACGATCGCTGATATTGAAAATGCGGTCAACAAATCTGGATGGCTGGTGGAAACCATTCATTGCATTTATGGAAGTTCCGGGGAGTGTTCGCTGGGGTCTACCGCTGCGTTAGGTGACTACATAGCCCACCTGGACACTTTGTCAGCGCGCCGTTCCCTCCTCTGGATAGCACCGTATGGCGATGTTTTTCGGTATATTCAGGAACGCGAAAATGCCACTATTACCCTCTCGGCATCAGATGCAATGTCACAAACCTTCAGTTTTACAGACACTCTTCCGGATTCCATCTATAATCTCCCGCTGACCTTGTCCATGTCACTCCCTGCGGGCTGGACAGGCTGTAAAATCGAGCAAAATGGTAAAGGGCTTTCGCCGGTACTGCAACAAACCCGGGTGATGTTTGATGCTGTTCCGGACAATGGGCCTATTGTTTTGAGTAAAAGGACTTTACCTGCAAGCCCTTTCAATGCGACGCTTTGGGATTCTGGTACGCCTGAAAGCGGAAGCGGTCCTGACTTGATGGTATATCTTGCGCCGCAGGGCAGGGCAAATGGCGCCGCGATTATTGTTTGCCCTGGTGGCGGTTACGGAACATTGAAGATTACGGAAGAAGGCACTCAGGTGGCCCAATGGCTGAATACCCAGGGAATTGCGGGGATAGTATTACCCTACCGGCTTGCGCGCCATCCGGTTCCGCTGGAAGACGGGCAGCGTGCGGTTCGCCTTGTCCGGGCCAAGGCTGCTGAATGGGGGTTGGATACGGC
>MFYT01000039.1:14232-169638 GCA_001789205.1 Candidatus Raymondbacteria bacterium RIFOXYA2_FULL_49_16
TGGAATTATGGGTTTCTCTGCAGGCGGACATCTTGCCTCAACCATAGCTACCCATTATAATGACAGCATTTATGCGGCAACAGATTCCATAGACCGGCTCAGTGACCGCCCTTCGTTTCAATTGCTCATTTATCCGGTCATTTCTTTTTGGCCGCCGCTCGTACATACCGGTTCCATGACCAATTTGCTGGGCGGCAGTCCTTCCGATTCCATGCGCAATTATCTCTCCAATGATATTCAGGTGAAACCTTCGACGCCGCCGGCCTTTTTGGCCCATGCGTTGGACGATGCGACCGTTCCCATCGGCAATGGTCAGGCGTTTTATGATTCCTGTTTGTCCAAACATGTTCCCGCGGAATTCCATATATATCCCAAGGGCGGTCACGGCTTCTATCCGTATGATTCGACCATTTTACTGTGGGCAAAGGATGGTCTTGGCTGGTTAAGCAAACTCGACATCACCAATGAGACTGTTGATAGTGGCTCCAATATGGCCCTTGGCAAACCGGTCACCGGTTCCAGCCTCTATGAAAGCAATGGCTGGGGAGCGGCCAAGTTAGTGGATGGCATACTCACTTCGATTCCAGGAAGCTATGGCTATACCAGCGCCTGTCATGCTACTCCGGATGCCGTAGAGTGGGTTGAAGTGGACTTGCGGCAAGATATGATTGTGAATCAGGTGAAGCTATATTCCCGCACCGATAATTTAAATGCTGACGGTGAAAGCCCCAGCTTCCCTGTTGATTTTACCATTCAGGGCAGAAACCAGGCCGGTATTATAGAGACGCTTTTTACAGCAACCGGATATCCAAATCCCAGGAATATTGTGCAGGTCTTTGATTGTAACGCGGTTTCGATTCGTTATGTCCGCGTGCATGCCACACTGCTTGGAAACGCGCCTATAGATAATACTTCGTGCCGCCGTCTGCAATTGGCTGAGATGGAGGTGTATAACAACAATCCCATGGGCATACAGAGAACCGTGCGTCCGGGACAGGCCCTGCATTTAGCGGTTTGTCCCAACCCCTTTAATCCGGTATCGCACATCAATTTTACGCTGCCAATCACCGGGTATGTCAACCTTTCTGTGTATGATATTTCAGGGCGATTGGTGAAAACATTGATATCCCGTGAAACCGGGGCCGGGCAGCACGCCGTTATCTGGGATGCCACAGACGCCAAAGGACGCAAGGTATCGTGCGGCGTGTACGTGTATCTGCTGAAAACCCAGAAAAAAACACTGCGGTATAAAAGTGTATTGATAGAATAATTAGATTATTGTGGTGCTTATGGTTTAGTTATGAAGCCTGTTTTAAAACAAATAGTATTTGTAGTTTTTTTTGTTATTAATTTAACCTTTGCCGGGAAGATAATTACGCATAATATACCATCAGAATTTACAAATCCTCCGCGTGAATTTACTGTCATGCCTTTCTGGTTCTGGAACGATACTTTAAAAGAAGAAGAGATCGTTCGTCAGATAGCTGATTTTGAGAACCATGGCGTCTATGGTTTTGTGATCCATCCTCGTATAGGATTACCTGAAAACATGGAATGGCTTTCGCCAGAAATGATACACGCAATGAATGTTGCTGTTCAAGAGGCCTCAAAAAGGAAAATGTATGTGGTTTTGTACGATGAGGGAATGTACCCTTCGGGATCTTCCAGCGGACAAGTGGTGGCACGTAATTCGTGTCATGCGGCACGCGGCCTTGCAAAAATTGATATTATGCCTGGCGACAAGCTTCAGCTTTCTGCAGGAACAAAATTAGTCACGACAATTGCGCGTCCGGGTGGAAAGCGTGTCGCGATTATTGAGAAACCATCAGGCGGTGTGATCCGGGGGCTTCATTATATCGGTAAAAAAGACAACCGGATTGAAGAAGAATCACCTCCCGCCGGTGATATATTGAATCCCGATGCAGTTACCAGTTTTATAGAACTGGTTTACGATCGTTTTGCAAAAGAGTTTGGCACATATTTCGGGACAACTATCCTGGGAATTTTTACAGACGAACCTTCGCCTCTCGGACGCGTAAGTGAAAAAGGATTGTTTCCCGGGAACGCCGCTCTCCTTGAACAAATCAATAGGATACTGGGATACGATATCAAACCCTATCTGGGGGATTTGTGGTATAGCGACCTTCCCGGGTCAGATATACATCGCGTTGATTATAACAGGGCGATCAATATCTGCCTCGAAGAAAACTATTACAGAAGGCTAGGGGATTGGTGCAAAGATCATCAAATTTCTCTTATGGGTCATCCCGCCGAATCTATGGATATTGGTGCGCAAAGATATTTCCAGGTCCCTGGGCAGGATCTTGTATGGCGTTATGTGGAGCCCGGGGCTAAAGCTCTTGAAGGACCGCATTCTACTATGGCTAAAGGCGCCTCAAGTGCAATGGTTCATCAAGGGCTTCGCCGCAATTCGAATGAGCTTTATGGCGCTTACGGACACAATCTCACCTACGATGAGATGCAATGGCTTGCTAATTGGTGTTTTGTCCGCGGACAGAATTTCTTGTTTCCCCATGCTTTTTACTATTCTATCCGCGGCCCCAGGTTTGATGAACGCCCTCCAGATGTCGGACCAAATTCCTCCTGGTGGGACACCTACAAGCCATTCGCGGATGCCTGCCGCAGACTCAGCTGGCTAAATACCGATTCGAAACAGGTTTGTTCTCTGGCGATTTTATGTGAGGCAACTTGGCTGCCGGATACATATGCAAAAATCTGTTATCAAAACCAATGCGATTTTAACTATCTGGAAATACGTTATCTGCAGGAAGGTGCGAAAGTTGATGCCGGGGGAATACATATCTCCGGAATGCATTATAAAGCGTTAATGATCGACGGTCTTTCCTTTTTGCCTGATAACGTAATGCCATCTTTGAACATGTTGGCAGCAAACGGACGACTGTTAATTGGAAAAAACACACCCTATTCCGCAATGTTTGAAGGGGCGCGTATTATTCAAACCCCCGAGGAGACAAAAAATGCGATTATTAAGGTGTTTCAGCCTGACATTAGTATTGATCCTATGACTGCGGATGTCAGATACAGGCATGTTGTAAAGAATGGCGACCATTATTATATCCTGTTTAATGAGGGGGCTGGTGTGGTGACCGCAAAACTTCAATTTTCTGTGACTGGAAAAAGCCAATGGCTGAATCCTTTTACCGCTGAAGTTGTTGTTGGGAACGAAGATGAAAAAGTGCAGTTTAAACCCCACGAGTTAAAAATACTTCGGATAAGCCAATGACCCTGTACCATAATAAATATGAACCTGCCTATAAGCGATTAAATAAAGTACTAAGACACACCTACAGCCCCGAGAGTTTTAACCAATCGCATTCGGAATTACCAACAATCGTCCGGCTTAAATTGGAGTTATATTATTCTATAACCAAGGAGAAGAACGAATGAGAACATTCCGGCAACCAGCTGGCCTCACTGCATGATCAATTGGTCACGTGAGAGGGGAATATAAGGAAATAAAGTGGGGGATCCAATGAAGAACATGATGTGCTTTTTCCTGTTCATCTGTGTGGCGTTCTGTATGTATGGCGCCGCGCAGACAATTACGCCATCCTCGTGGGTTCCATCGAACCTTGGCGCAAAGCTTTCGCAAAATCCTGTCACAGGGACAGACGCCCAAATACGGGCGCTTATCGACGCCTATCAGAAGGGCATAGATACGCTCGATCAGGGACTCGACATTGTGCAGCGCTGCCTGCCCTCGCTCAAGGAGAATGTTTTCATTCTTTACCGGGAATACAACCAAAACCATACGCGCGCCAATTACGAAAGCCCTGACTTCACCGTTACCGAGTGCCTCAATTACCTCCAGAGCGACATGGATTTCTATCTCTCCCGTCTTTGTAATGGAGTAAATCCGGATATCGCCGCGAAGGGCTCCTATATGCCCAAGGCGTACTGGCTTCCCGAGTGGGAAATAATGGGGCGTTACGATGCCATAATACCCAATACATACGATGCGAGGGCATCGTGGCCTCTGATTCTATCCACCCAGGACGACCCTGGCATGGCATTGAAGCCCACGCCATATATCCTGGCCCGTTGCATCAAAAAGGGTTACCAGAATAACGACACCAAGGAACAGGCGAAAAACAAGGCGGTCCTGCTCGATATGGCGTATGATTTCAACATAAATCCTTTGCGCCTTTTTGCCACGGGGTTTTCAAAGGGCGGACATCAGTCTCTCAAGCTGGGCATCAGGTATCCTGATTGGTATGCAGGCATCATTGCCGTGCATCACGACCTTATCATGGAAAGTTTTCCAGTCCAATGGGAAGCGCTCATGGATCTAATAAATGCACCTACGCTCCTTGTGCACAGCACCATGGACGGTTATTTTCAGGACACGACGGTCAAGTATATGCTGCAAAACGGCTGTCCAGTGCACTTTATCAATGATGGGCACGGGCATGATGCTGACTGGCTTTTCAGGCAAAACGTGGATACGCTTGTCGCTTTCTGCGATGGGGTAACCTTGGATCCCTACCCGAAAAAGGTACGGCATACTGTCGAGCACAAGCGGTATTCGCGCGCCTACTGGACCAACATGCGCGCCATAATGGACGAAAACCTGATAAACGCGCAGTACGAGATCGAGGTTACCGGCGACAATATCATTGAAATAAGGCTCCTCAAGAACGCCGCCAAGATCCAGGGCTTTGACTTCTATTTGAACGACCAGATTGTTGACATGGGCCGGCCGGTCAAAATCATCTATAACACGGATACTGTTTTCAATGGCATGCCTACATTCCGCACATCAGTGACGCTTCTGACAGGACCAACAACGGTGCATGCGAACATAGTCTCGCTTCTCTGGCAGCAGATCGACAATATCCGGATAGCTACGTTCGGCGCATCCACGCAGGTACAGGAGACAGCATCGGCATGGCCACACAAAGAGCAGGCCTTATTTGTATCACCCAATCCATTCAATCCCACGACAAAAATCACCTTTGATTATCAGAAGGGATTGGGCAGCGCTGCGTCAATCGTGATATTTGATTTACAAGGCAGAATCGTCGCCAATCTGACGCCTTCTTCCGGTTCCTGTTTGAAAGAGGGCGTTGTCTGGAACGCCGCGCATTCGCCAAGCGGCGTGTATTTTGTCCAGGCAAAAGCGGGCGGTGTAAGACTGATAAAACGTGTCACGTTAATGAAATAACATGCGAAGGAGGAACGATGCGTCTTTTTATTGTCTGCGCGCTGTTCTGTTTTGGATTCCAGGTTCTCAATGCCGCACAACCCACAAACCTTTCCGCCTTTTTCCGTTCGGGCCAAACTTTCATCACCTGGTGTGAGGATGTTGGTCAAACCGGCGAAACATACCGGGTATACCGGCATACCAGCGCCATTACCTCCGGCAATCTTGCTTTGGCAACACTTATTGCTGAAGTAAAAGAAAATTCCAGTTATTTCCGCGAGATGCACAACTGCGACAGCTCGCTTACCCAACCGGCCGATACTTCATATATTGATCGTTTCATCATCCAGCCAGTGACCAGCGGCAAGGGTACGCAATTAAGCGATACCACCGGTATCTTTGTCTATACCATTAAGGCCATCGGCCAGGCCCAAAGCTATTATGCGGTCACAACCGTTTCGTCTGGTGATGTTGAAGAGACCGCGATCAATCCGGAAAACAGCGCAGGGGCGGTCACTGAGCAGGAGCAATATTCTGACGCAGTGAAGTACTATGTTGATGCGAATAGGGATTATTACATCATTTGGCTCGATCACAGAATCTACAATTCATACACAGGCAACGCCTTTCCTTTTGCCATTACCCGCAGCGCATTCTCTCCGGGTGGAAACATGCCGAGAATCCATCTGGACGGTATTAGTACACATTTTCCAGCCGCCGACTACACCAATTACGGCAACATGGACTATGGCAGCAACGGCACGCCCACCTGGTACTTCGGCCACCACATGTCGCTGGCGTACGATGGCGGCTGCCAGGCCACAAGCGGCCAGGTCATGCAGGACACAATCGCTAATTATGTGCAGTACAAACACATGCAGGCGGTTCTTTGGGCGCGCAGGCACTATAATATAACCCAGCCGAAATTTCATATCGACGGCAATTCCATGGGCGCTTCGGGCGCATGGGGATTTCTTATCGCCTTTCCCTCGTTTGTCACCAGCATCTGGTCTAACGAAGGCCTTACACAATACCGTTGCCCCGGCATCAGTGGCAGCGGCGATACCATGTGGGCAAGTTCTATATACGGCAATTATGGCCATTACAACATGGCAAACCCGGTCAAATTCCTGGCGTTCAACGATCCCCAGTATCCTGGTCTCGACTGGGTTACGCAGTTCACGGGTATGAACGTGTACGATGTGCGGGACGTTGCCAAATTCATGGAAATGAACAAGGGAAAAAGCTTCGGCGTATTCAGCGGCGGCCACTGTTTTTCCGACGGATCCATTCCCTTTGACTATAACGGCGCTCCTTTTGAAACCTACATAAAAGACTCCCGGCAATGCATAGGTTATGCTGTGCGTCCCGGCGGCCACAACTGGGGCAACGTCGTGTATGGAAGTGCCATGTCGGGCAATATGCGTTGGGACGAAAGCAGGCCGGGTTTTTCAAATGTGCCAGCCATTGTTGGGTGCAAATTCAACGATCCTGATCCGCAATACGCGGACCCAGATAGCCGCACTTACATGTGCTTCACAGAATGGGGCGCCAAGGATCATACCATCCTGGGAAACCGGAAAATTGCTGAAACTGCGACCAGTTGGAGCATCCCCATCAGGAACATGGGCAGGTGCGCCTGCAACAGCGTCACCTTCAATGTGGACATTACCCCGCGCAATCTCCAAATGCTCGACATGTGCGAAGGAGACACCTTTACGTATGCAGTGAGCGATACCCATGGCACGGTCGAGGCCTCAGGGACCATTGTGACCGACAGTCTTCAGCTTCTGCTTATTCCTCAGGTGCCCATCCGGCTGACCGGCGCCATAGCTTCGGTTACGCTGAAAAACAGGGGCGCAAATTATCCATGTTCCGACATGGATCCGCCCATGCATGCGGCCCTGAGCGCGCCTCTTCAGCAGCCTGAAGCTGCGATTATTGCCATGCCCAATCCGTTCAATCCGGCCATTACGATTTCTATAGGGGCGTCAAATGCAATACCCTTGCAAACCAGTATTTTTACGATCAATGGCCGGTTGGTCGCCAATTTGAAACTGTTCAATGGTACAGCAACATGGAACGCAGCAGGCATGCCGAGTGGAGTGTATATTGTCAAAGCCATGGCTGGCAACAAACGCCTGATCAGAAAGATTGTACTGACTCGTTAATTTGAAAGGGGTGTTCTTGTTCTATGAGAAAAACAATCTGTCTTTCGATGGTCATCTACTCCTGCATGTTTCTGCTATTGACCGGCGGGCCTGCGCGAGCCGCCGTTTTTAACGCACAATTTGTCAGGTGCGTCATTCCCGAAACGCTGACTACGGACGAGATATTTCCTGCGGTAATTTGCATGAGAAATACCGGCGATACTGCCTGGCCAATAGCGGATATCCTGATGTATTCCCGGTATCCGGACACTAATTATACATGGGGCGCTTATTTTATTCTCCAGCATGACGCAAAGTTTGTTGCGCCGGGCGACACCTTTAATTTCACCTCCAATTTAAGGGCGCCATCTACACCGGGAAAACGGGCATTTGCCTGGCAGTGCTATTATTATAAGACAAAACAGTTCTTTGGAGAAACAGTACCTGCGGAGAGCATATACGTACAACAGCGGCTTGAAACGCCCCCTCCGCCGCCACCACGCAAGGACTCGCTTCTCGATTCCTCGGATTTCGAATATGCCGGTTCTTTCAAAGTTCCGGTTGTGGTTGGTTGGGACGAGCATATTTACGCTAAAAGCGGACTTTCGCTGCGCATTATGCCGGACAGCACCAGGCATCTCTTCCTGACTGCCGGGGTGCCCCGCAGGTACGACAACTATTTTAGTTATAAACTCTATGAAGTGGCGTTGCCGCAACTCGTAAAAATAGCGGGCAATAATTTTTCCGCGCTCGATACCGCGCCTCTTGTCAAAAATTGGGGTGTTCTTGGCTGGCCCACTCCAGCGGGTGATAGAAGCGACCTGCCTGGCAATGGTGGCTTCTGGTGGGACAACAGCACAAATATCCTTTACTGGAGCATATGGCATATTTATTATATGGGCAGTGGATTCCCCATGCTTTCCGCCTCCAGACTTGAAAACGACACTATTATCAATCTGAAGTACTGGTATTTGCCCATACCCAGGCTAAAGGCCTGGAAAGGGTATTGGGGAGGGGTCACGAACCTTCCAAGAACATTTGCCAATGCCTATGCTGGCGGCAGAGACTTGGCATTGGGTTTTGGGGGATATTATAGTATCTGCCAGCCGGCCAGTTGCGGGCCTGCGATTGCGGCCATACACACGCCGGATATATTGCAAGACACCCTAAACGATCTGCTCGAAGTACTCAGGTATGTTTATCCTGAAGCTGCTGACAGGAACGGTAATTATTTTGCCGCAAATGAAAACATCTGGGGATATCAACCCCCGAATCCCTGGACGGGGAAATTCGCTTACAATAGTTCATGCATGACAGGAGTATTTGTCGATCTTCCTGATAAAAAAGGGTATATTACATTTGTGAAGCATAATATTGGCAGGATCGGATACGACTGGGGCGGCAGTGTTCTTGATGGCCACAAAGAGAACAACTGGTATTTCTATGATTTCAAGGATTTGGGAGAGGCTGCGCTGGGCAATCGGGCAATGGGAAGCGTGCAACCATCATCATATGTCAAAATCGATTATCCAGCGGTCAGCAGTGCCACAACGGTGTCCGGCGCCTGTTTTGATCCGCAGACCAGGATTATGTATTTATATCTTACCTTTGCTCTTGGCAGCGAGCCGGTTGTCCATGCCTACCATGTAAAACAATCGGCCGATGCTCGGACAGAAATCATGCCACCGGAAAAGGCGGGGCCAGTGTTCGTCACGCAACCGAACCCCTTTAATCCGGTTACGAAGATAGTTCTCAATTCACCATTGAAGCTCAATGGTTTGGAAAAGGCTGAAATAATGATTTTTAATGTTCGTGGAAAATTGGTGCAAAGACTGCTGGCCACCAACCAGCAATTGTCCGCTGGTTTGGCCTGGGACGCTTCCAACCAACCCAGCGGGATTTATATGCTCCAGGTAAAGATCGGCGGTCATCTCTTAATGGGACGCGTCAGTTTAATTAAATAAGCGGTTTTTCGCGAAAAAAAGAGGGCTTCAATGAACTTTTTTTCTGTGGTGACAACGGCTTTATTAGTCGCCAGTATTGTGACCTCTTATGCAGCTGATGTTCTGGTCGAGGCCGAAGCCTTTGGAGACAGAGGCGGGTGGGTGGTGGATCAGCAATTCATGGACCAGATGGGCTCACCATTCTTGCTTGCGCACGGCAGGGGTGTGCCTGTGAACGATGCAGTGACAACCATAAATTTCCCGGGCGCCGGTATCTACCATGTCTATGTCCGGACTAGGGATTGGGTAGTGCCTTACGGCCCTGGAAAATTTACCGTATCCATTAATGGGCAGGCCCTTGATACGGTCTTTGGGGTTGGCGGTGACGGGTCGTGGCAATGGCACTATGGCGGGACCGTGAATATTGCGGGTACGCAGACAGAGATCAGGCTGATAGATTCAACGGGATTTGAAGGGCGTTGCGATGCTCTGTTGTTCCGCGATGCGGCAAGCGCTCCGCCAAACGACCTGGCCGCGTTGTCTTTTCTTCGAAAAACGCTTTTTGGTTTACCGGAAATTCCTCCAGATACCGGGACGTATGATCTAGTGGTCGTTGGCGGGGGCTTTGCGGGCATGTGCGCGGCAATTTCAGCAGCCCGGCTTGGAAACAAGGTTGCTTTAATTCAGGACCGGCCTGTATTGGGAGGTAATAATAGTTCGGAAATTGGCGTCCCGGCCGAGGGTGGAGTGAATCAGCCGCCATATCCCAGAATAGGAAATATTGTCAGGGAACTTGTGCAATTCCCGAAATTGGATATCGTGCTTTCAGAAAGCAATATAACGCTTTTCCTGAATACACACGTTTTTAAGGCTGAAATGGACGGCTCCCGCATTACGGCGGTTTATGGGAAATATATAATGAACGGACGCGAATGGCGTTTTCCATCAAGGGTTTTTGCGGATTGCAGCGGTGACGGCAATCTCGGTTTTCTGGCAGGGGCTGAATTTATGATGGGACGGGAGGGACGCTCGGTATTTGGAGAGCAGCTTGCCCCAAGTATCGCGGACAGTATGCACATGGGCCAAACGAACAGTTGGTACGCGGATGATAGGGGGGAACCTGTCAGTTTTCCTGTATGCCCATGGGCCTTTCAATTTGATGTGAGTACCTATAACCCTCTCCTCCAGAGTACCTCTTGGAACTGGCGATGGGAAGCTGGGTTTTACCAAAACCAGCTGACTGAAGGAGAGTATATACGGGATGCGCTTTTTCGCGCTATCTATGGTAATTGGTCTTTCTTGAAGAATGTGAAGGAATTGTATCCGAACTGGCGGCTTGCGTGGGTGGGATATGTGGGCGGAAGAAGGGAATCTCGCCGCCTGATAGGAGACCATATCCTTACCCAGCAGGACATTCAGACCCCTGCGTTGTTTCCGGACGGCTTTGTGGTACCCACATGGACAATCGATCTCCATTACCCGGAAGCGTGGAATCTCGCCGCGTTTCCCAATGATCCGTTTTACAGCAATTGCACTCAGTCTGGTTTTAATAGTGACCCGCCTCCGACCATACCGTACCGCAGCCTTTATTCGAGGAACATAGAAAATCTTTTTATGGCCGGACGCTGTATCAGCGTGACGCATGTGGCACTCGGCACAGTACGCGTCATGAAAACCGGCGGCATGATGGGAGAAGTTGTTGGCAAAGCAGCTTACCTGTGCAAAACATTCGATGCAACCCCTCGGGAGATTTATCAGAACCATCTTGCGGAATTAACGGCCCTGTTGCTTGATTCCAGCAGTGCGGACACCGGCACTATCGTCGACAATACCGCCGCCCAGGTCAATGGCAGCTGGACATCCAGCGTGGTTACATGGGGTTATTATGGCACGGATTATA
Organism: Candidatus Raymondbacteria bacterium RIFOXYA2_FULL_49_16; assembly: GCA_001789205.1. Lineage (GTDB taxonomy): Bacteria > Fibrobacterota > OXYB2-FULL-49-7 > OXYB2-FULL-49-7 > XYB2-FULL-49-35 > XYB2-FULL-49-35. Next base: position 25,411 of record MFYT01000039.1, read on the forward strand.
TACACGACGAAAATGCTGGAAAAGGAACAAAAAGTGTTGTATTTACACCAACCATCGCGTCCACTGGTCTGTATGATATTTTTCTTCGCTGGACAGCCGGGACAAACAGGGGGTCGAATGTGCCGGTTGTTATTTCACACGCACAGGGCATGGATACGGTCGTAGTCAACATGCAAAACAATAATGGGATATGGTTTAAACTGGGCAGCTATTCGCTTGATTCGGGACGTAATTGCCAGGTCACGATTCTGACAACTGGCACCAATGGGTATGTCATCGCAGATGCGGTCAGATTCAGTCTGGTTGATTCCTCAAGTTCGCGTGTGACCGCGTCAACCGGGGACCATTCACCAGCGTATGATATTAGCCTCTCACCCAATCCTTTCAACCCCCTGGTCAGCATACACTACCAATTGCCCCGCACTTCAAACGTACGGGTAGAAATATTCAATGACAGGGGCCAACTCGTCGCCCGCATCGTGGATGCTGATATGAGGAGCGGTTTCCATACCAGCGTATGGCGCGCAAAAGGTCTTCCGTCAGGACTGTATCTTATCCGGATGACCGCTGATAAATCCATAAAGGTTAGAAAGGCATTGTTGCTGAAATAAAAAGATATTGTTATGGGAAAACCCATCACGCGGTTTTCCGCATGAGAAATACCTGTAGTACTACCTGTCAGTCCCTGAAGAGTATTTTCGCCGCAATCTTGCCAACCAATGGCCGTTTGGCGGTAATGGCTTTGTGCGGACATATTTCCTGACAGCAGAAACAGCGGATGCATTTTTCGTAATCCATTACAATTTTTGCATTCTCATTTGTAATGCAGGAGACCGGGCACATGGCAATGCATTCGCCGCACAAACGGCATTTTTTTTGGTCAACCCTGGGCTTAAAAGAGAGATGGTTGCGCAATGGATTGGCAATAAATTCAGGCACCATGGTCAGAGGGCTGAAACCCTGGCGTGCTGGCCTGAAGTTTTTCACGCGCACGCTTTCTATGCTTTCCCCTGTCACTGTAATGGCTGCCAGATCGCCTGTTCCCAGTGCGTTTTTTTTCGCCTGGGCGAATATTGGAATGTTCTCCGGATTAAAACCCAGGATTGCGGCGCATATTCGGTCAACAGCAATAGTATCTGTTCCCGTCACAATAAGGCCAAGGTCGTACGGATCGCCGCCGCCCGGTCCATTGCCGTCCATGGCCACAATGCCGTCTATTATCGAAACAACGGGCTTTTTAAAATAGCACAATTCAACCAGCATGCGCGCAAAGAGCGAATAATCCGTGCCCGACTCAAGGTGCTTTTTGCCTTTTAGCAACCCAGGAACAATCCCGAACATGTTTTTGGTTGCTCCGGTAAGATACATTTGTCCGTGCGTCTTGAGTTTGGGCAGATTTATGATCGCTTCAGACTCAAACACTCCTTTGGCAATTATAAAAGTCTTGAATGTGCCTCTCTCATTTTTAACAGTTACCGGGGTCGCAAAATCAGCAATGGTGACATTGAGCCCTTTCAGCCCCTCAATGACTCTGCATCCTTTAAGACATTGGTTTGTGTTGCCAAATCCCGGGCTGTCGCCCACGGCCACGCGGGCCCCATGGTCAAGCGCGATCTCAGCAATTGCCCTGATAAAAAGGGGATGAGTGGTAACTGCTTTTTCAGGAGCAACAGCACGCAGAAGGTTTGGCTTGAGAAGCACCTGTTTGTTTTTCAGAGAATAAGGGTCGAACCCGGCAAGAGACAGGGCATTGGCTATGTCGGTTTTAAGCCCGGGCAGCGAATACCCATTGCTTTTAACTATTGAGACGTTCAATTATTAACCCTGATGATGAGCATATCGCAGTCCTGAATTCATTTCAACTAGGCCCGGCTAGAAGGATTCCAGGGGCAATGCGTTCCAGCTACGGTCAATCCAGCGAATATCCCAGCATAGCTTTCTTTCCTTCCACGGTCACCTCAAGGTCCATCTTGTTCGATCCGATACGATTGCGTATGCCAGCGCTTGCAGAGGGGATCTTCCCCGTATACGGCACGAGTATTGTGACAAAACGCACAGGTGCACTGACCTGCGGGATTTCGAAACGTAGTGCGGGCCGGGGTTCCTGCGAAGCGTATTTGAACGAGACCCGTCCTTCTTCTTCGGATAATCCGAGGCCAGGCTGTGGCATGGCCTGAATGAGAAGATTCATACCTTTCTCGAAACCCGTGTGCGCTGAGAGCGCTTTAGAATCGAGGATCGCGGTAGTCGGTGGGAACTGAAAATGGAGCCACGCATTGCCGCGCGGTTCGCCCAGCAGTTCGTCCACGAGGACAAAATACTTTTTTTTCACGAAAAAGACAGATCTGCGGTGCGTCGTCTTTTCATAACTCTCGTTCTCAACGACAAGCACGTCTGTGTCCGTGTCCGGTTTAAACAACCGCAACCGTGGGGCATAGGCGATATCACGGCCATCAAGCGTCAGGGTCTGGTGAACGCGTGATTGCCTGAACCACGCGCGTCCGTCGGTGTCTCCCGAATAAATGTACGATCCCGCATCGGGCGTGAGTCTGCGGCCGCCCGCGAAGATCTCGAAGGTTCCATTATCAGGCTGGCAGTGCCATCCTCCGTCAGGCCCGCACTTGAGCACGAGCATGGCGGCGTCAGTCGTCCATCCGCTCCGCATGGAGTAGAACCCGCTCAGGGGCAGGGAGAACGCGGTTGCCGCTGGCATTTTCCCCTTCTTTCCTCCAGTCGCGGCAAAGAGTAGATCGTCGCGTTTGAATAGGGTAGCGTACTGCCCAAGGGTCTCCCTCCAGCCAAATTGGCTGTGGTCGTCGCCGAACTGCGTGTTGCTCCCGTTTGGCAGGCCGAGTTTCATCGGCACCTCGCACATGGCCTCAATGCGCTTCCAGAAACTGTCGGGGAAAAGATTGCCTTTGCCGTTCAGCGCAAGCAGCTGAGCGGTCCGGCTGAACCAGTTGATGCAGCCCATATGGTATCCCAGACACAGTTCCACTTGGTGGCCGTCTGATCTCACTTGTTCCTCGACTGCCCGGTTCAGGCAATCGACAGCCAGCGAAAGCCAGGCAACAGACTCCCTGAACTCGGGGAAGGTGACTGCGATGAACGCCAGGCCCTCTGCCTCCATGAGCGCCCAGTTACTTTTCAGCCCCTTGGATTCGTCCTGTTTTCGCTTATTGAGAATACTTGTCAGAATGACTGCGTGGTCGTGGAAGCTGCGGAGCTGGAGCAGCAGCGCCTCCGGCGTATATTCGAGCGATCTCACGAACCTGAGAAAATGGAAGGTCCACGCATGCCCGCGTATACCCGCTTCAATGGTCCGCCACGCGTCTGAGTCCTCGTTGATCGGGCACTGCCCGATCCACCCCTTGAGCTGGCGCACATAGCACTGTGGGTATCTGTCGTCGCCGGTTGCCGCGTAGACCTCGCTCATCGCGCCCCACGAGTCGTGGCGGTTGAGCTGGACCAGCCATTCGTAGTCTTTGTTTTGCGCCTGGTTCGTGAGCCAGTCAATGGTGTCGCCGAATGCATACCGCGGGTATTTGGGGCTGGTGATAAGCGTGTTTCTGAGCGCGTCGTCTGCTGTGTTAAGAACGGACGTGTCCAGCGATGCGAGGGATATCTTTTCTATGCAGCAGGGATGCCTGACCGAGGTACGCTGCCGGTAATAGGTCAAAAGCTTTGCCGCGGCCGCGTTGGGACTGGACAGGTTCTCCCTTACGGCTGCGAGTCCGGGAGTGTTGAGGTCAAGCAGATCGAAGGCCAAGGGTTCCCCCATGGGTGCGGATGTTATGGGCAGCGACATCATGCAGAGTATAAGTATTAAATATCTCATTTATTCGATAGAGGTCCCGTATCTGAGAATGGAATCGATCAATTATTGAACCTGATGGTGAGCATGTCGCCATCCTGGACAACGTATTCTTTGCCTTCTAGACGCATGCGGCCGGCTTTTTTAACGCCATTCATGTCGCCATGGGCCAAAAAGTCCGCAAACGCGATTGTTTCAGCGCGGATAAACCCTTTTTCAAGGTCTGAATGAATGGAACCCGCAGATCTTTGCGCATTTGTGCCTTTGGCAATGGTCCACGCCCGGCACTCATCCTCGCCAAAGGTGAAAAAAGAGATAAGTCCGCACAGGCTGTACGATTCCCTGATCAAACGGGTCAGTGCTGCTTCCTGTATGCCAAGGTCCTGCATAAATATTTTGGCATCGTCCGCCGAGAGGACCGCTATTTCAGCTTCAATTTTTGCTGAAAGCGCCATAATGCCGGTATGGGCAACGCTCTTGTATGGGTCAAACATGGCGGTAATGGCTGCCTCATTTTTCAAATCGTCTTCTGATATGTTTGCGCAGATAAGCAGAGGTTTTTGTGTCAGGAAGCGGTATCCGCGCATAAGTTTGTCTTCTTCCACGCTCAGCTCGGTTGCGCGTATTGGTTTGCCGGATTCAAGCAAGGCCTTGAATTGGATCAGCAGCTGTTTTTCTTTTTCAAAATCTTTGCTTGGCGCTTTTTTGTTTTCTTTTGCACTACGGTCGATCTTGTTTTCTATGACTATCAGGTCGGCCAAGGTCATCTCATCTATAAGTTTATCAGCATCGCGTTTTGCGTCAATGGTATCGAGCTGATGGGGTACTGAGTCGTCCTGAAAATGGCGTACTACCATGATAATCGCGTCCACAGTGCGTAATTGAGCGAGAAATTCAGCGTCAATACTGTCTTTGTCGATGTTGCCCCTGCCCATGCCGCACAAGTCTATGTAGGTCACGCTTGCGGGTGTGGTTTTTTTCGGATTGTAGATCTTCGCAAGGTGCGTGAGCCGCTCGTCAGGCACTTTGACGACCGCCTGGCTCATCTCTTTTGTCCCGCCAAGACCGGTCTCGAGCGTACTGCCCGTAAGGGCGTTGAATACTGTTGTCTTGCCGCTCTGGGGCATGCCGATGATTCCGATCTGCATAAATATGTCCTTTCGATTGCAGAGTAAAATAACTTAATTGTATCTTACGTCTATATGAAAAAAATAGATTTGCACCTGCATTCTGACCTTTCTTCAGATGGAAAAGTCTCTTTTGAAAAAATCGTGCGAAAGTTGAAGGAGGAGAACGTCCAGACAGCCGCGCTTACCAACCATATCCCCGAAGTTCCAGGCCATCTCTGGTATGCGTCGTGCAACGCTGTTGTCAACCTGAAAAAGGAGCGGGACAAGCTCGAAGATACATACGGTGTACGCATACTTGTCGGCGCTGAAATTGATGTAATCGATGTCTCGGGCAGGCTTGCGGCGCCCGAAAGCCTCATTGATGAGTTTGAATTTATCATTTCCGGAGTACATAGATACCCTAACGCAACCCGGGGGCGCTGGTTTCATGGTTCCCGTTTGCCAGTGCCCAATGCGGACAGCATGCATTACGGTCCAGCTCAATATTATGCCATCACAGAAGGCATTCTCAAGAACGAGCAGGTCACGGTCCTTGCGCATCCTCTGTTCGCCTACGATTTCCTTTTTCCGCCGCATAAAAAGGCCGAGGCAATCCGGTCATTTCCAGAAATATACAAGCGTGAAATCATGCGCATCGCGGCCGAGGAGGGAAAGGCGGTTGAATTGAACTCTGACGATATCGACCGTATGGACGATGCCTGGTTCTCATTTGGTCAGACATACGGGACCATGTATTCCATTGGCAGCGACGCGCACAGCCTCAAACATGTGGGGGATGTGAAAAAGTCGTATGAATATGTGCAGAAATACAAAATACCTGAAGAAAGAATAATACACGTAGGATAGAATACCAGGATCGAGGTCCGAGGGTGCTTCGTAACCACAAAGTAGTCTCAAGCCTCGGACCTCGATCCTCGTTCCTTTACCCATGAATCATAGAGAAGCACTTCGCAAAACCCGGTTGTTTGTCCGCTCCCATCTTTCCGGCGAGGCAACGGGCCATGATTACTGGCACACGGTTCGCGTCGTTCGTATGGCAGAGCGGATTGCCCGCAACGAACTGGCCGATCTTTTCGTCGTCAGGCTGGCTGCTCTGCTCCACGATATTGCTGATTGGAAATTTCATAAAGGCGATATCAGCGTTGGTCCAAAGGTGGCAGCACAATGGCTGAAGAAAATTGGCATTGGTGCTGAGATAATAGGCCGGGTCTGCGAAATAATCAAGAACATTTCATTTAAAGGCGCTGGTGTTAGGGCCGGAATGAATACGCTTGAAGGCAAAGTTGTCCAGGACGCTGACCGGCTCGATGCCCTGGGTGCAATTGGCATTGCACGGACATTTGCTTATGGCGGATCAAAGGGCAGGCCTATATACGATCCATTGGTAAGGCCAAAGAGGCACAAGACTTTTGCCCAATATAAAAAAGGCGCAGGACCAACCATAAACCATTTTTATGAGAAACTGCTATTACTGAAAGGCCTCATGAATACCCGGACAGGCAGAATAATGGCACAGAAACGGCACGCATTCCTGGAGATCTATTTGAAACGGTTTTTTAGGGAATGGAAGGTTTAAGGGCCGCCGATTTTTATTTTCTGCAACGTTGAGTTGTGTATCCCATAGAGCGTTCCGTCAGTGGATATGCCGCAGAAATTTCCCGTTGGAAACCATGGATATCCGCTACCGGTTATGGTTCCCATGCCGGTCAGCCGGCCGTCCGGCCGTTGTTTTGTGAAGAAATTGTTGCGTATAGAGATGAGGTCGCCGTCAGGATGCAGAAGTATTCTGTCAATTGAGATCTCAGAGGCGAATGGCTGATTGGCGAATGTGTCAGTTGCGGCCATTGTTCCCTGCGTGTTAAAGAGTTCTGCAATGACTTGATTTGGTGATGGTGCGTAAAAGAGCTGGAAATTGTTGTTCGCGGCATAACCAATGGTAGTTGAACTTGACATGTCTGTGATTGTGTCAGTTCCTCTGCCCGTCGAGTCAAAGAAAAATAATGTACCCATGCAGCTTATCACGATATCGCCTCTGTTGTTTCGGATCACCTGGTCGATGTTGGGGACATTAACGATCGTCCCGGTCCTGTTAAAAGCTGTATCGGCAACGAATTCCGGAAGTTTGAACCGATAGACGGTGGTGTTTTTGAACCCGGAAATGAATTTTCTGTTTGCGCGCATTTGTGCAAGGCCAAGCGCACCCACTGTATTGGCCGTGTCTTTCATTCTGAGAACAAGGTCGGCTGTTGCGCCGCCATTGTCAACAAAACCTTTGACCGCTATTTTCCCATCTTCTTCCTGGTCAATAATCCACATGGTATCGTCTAACATGGTGCCTGCAATGGACAGACTGATGTTCTCAGGCGCGGATCCGGTGACAGCAAGCACCGGGTTCACAACCCTGATCGAATCAATGACAAACACTGTTCCACTATCCCAGAAAGCTTCATTGCTGAAAGGTAAGGTCACGAATGCGGTCACCCGTATGCGTAAAAGTGTATCGCGGGTAAAGAAACAGGGGATAGAATCATAGTGGAGGGTGGTTGTATCAATCGTCCCGTTGTTGCCGAAATCCCATTGCAGGCTGTCAATGTATGCGACTGGACGGGAGGTGTTGCTGCCGAAATCAGTTTCGTTAATGGGAAGCGAGCCATTTGTATACGTAGCAAGGGTGCAATTGGAGAAAAAACTGGTCGGCGTGAGATGGTAATCATAATTCAGGACAGCGATATCAGTGATAATGCAGGTGTCCCCGGCGTTTTCGGTAATAATCATGCTGATATTCAGTGTGTCTGATTGGATACTGGTATCGGTCAGCGGGACCTTGCGGACAAGCATATATGGCGTGGCAGAATCGGCAATTGAAAGGGAAACGGGAAGCGTGTCCACACACTGTGCACTGGTCCAGCCTGCGTGGCCGAGTTTGAAACCTGTAATGGTCATGCGCGCCGAGTCAATATCCCGGGTATCGGTAATATCAATGAATCCCGTGCAGCCAGGCTTAAAATAAATGGTGGTCGAAGGGGTGCCGGGAAGGGCAAATATATTCGTTGAAACAGACAGGGGTATGTACATGTTGTTGGGGATGCATCCTGTGTCCGAAAAGGAGGTATAGATTGTTTTTTCCCGGTAGATGATACATTGGCCCGGGTTTTCCAATAATTCCGTGGAGTCCATCATGTTTCCACGGCTGTCGATGATCCGGACGAGTGGCTTTCGAGTAATGTTGTTTGAATCCGTGTCAAAATGGAACGTATGCCTGCCTGTTCTGCTGGTGTCAACATCCACGCAGTCTGTGTAATCGCATCCTCCGATCCAGCGGTACAGGAGCGGTGTGTTCTGGTCATCAAAAGCGTGGACAGTAAAAGTAATTTTTGATCCACTATGAATGTCCAAATTGCCGCTTGTGCCATGGGCCTGGTACGAACGGATAAAGGTGACCTGCGGTGGATTGGCCGATGCGCTCCAGAACCACCATTCATCCTGGTCCAATGGAACGGTTGCATCGAGCGATGTTTTTAGCCTGAACCGTGAACCCAGGAGCAGTCCCGGTGTTGAAATGCTGTCGATTATCGGAACAAGATCGCGTGTTACAACATACACGGAATCGACCAGGGCGTCCTCATCATTTATTCCCGGTACCCTGCAAAAGATTTTGCAGACTGGCCCTGGAAATTCGTTTGTATTATTGGGAAACAAGCTGTCCACAACCCTGGCCAGTACGTTGATGTCATTGGGATACGAGGAGGCTGACCGGAACTCATCCAAATACATATATGCCTGGTGATATGGCCCCATGCGGTTATTAAAATGTTCTGTGAGATCGCAAAAGGGTCCGAGTGTAAAGGCTTTGTAGTGTATATTCACATTGGAATTCAGGGATGAATTCATTGGGGTCACGGTCCATTCGTAGGAGTTGGTTTCTCCGGAAAGCAGTGACGCGCTGACCCGCAGGCTGTCCCCATGGGTAAAACAAACAAGCCGCGATGAATCCATGGTTGTCATGCGAAGAGCGTTTTTTTTACCGATATAATTGTTTGCGTCAGGATCAACAGGGTTATCAAACACAAAATCAGGTTTTTGGCAGCCAAGGCCCATGAGAACCAGAAATATGAGTGCAACGCGGGTTATCATATTAAAAATTGAACCTGTACATGAATGTTAGAAAGAAAACGCCACTCAGGGAAGAGGCGCCTATGCCGGCAACAGCAAGGCCATTGGAGATGTTCTTTTTCGAGGCGACATCGCTCCGTACTTGAGAAGCATAGTCGCTGGAAATGGCTGGTTTATATTCGTTGTCATATTGGTCTTTTGCATTGTCGTATAAAAGCTTTGACGCGAGAAACAGGCCGCCGGCAACCGCGCCTGTGCCAAGCGTCAGATACATGAATTTGTATGACGAAAGCCTGTGGCCCCGCCGTTTCAGGAATTTTTTCTGTTGTGCCGCCAGTTCTGCGCTTGCAGGGTCGAGATCGAATGAATACGTGTTTTTACTATAGGGCTTAATCTGCATGGTCTGTGTTGCCAAGGCATACCCTTCTTTGAAGATGATGAGCCGGTATGTTCCCGGTATAATGGTGTCTGTGATCAGCGGCGTGGTCCAGAGAGGTCTTTTTCCATATGCCAGCGAATCGTTCAGATAGACCTCTGCCTCGCCTGGTTCGGTATTCAGCGATACCACGGTCTTTTTCAGGGCCAGGGTCATGTCTACTTTCGCGACCTGATTGTCGCTGAGCGTCACGTTTCTGACTGACTCAAGCGTGTCTTTTTCAACGCGTACTTCATGGCTGCCGGCCATCAGTTCCTGCAAGGTCAGCGGGGTCCGGCCATCACGCAACTTGCCATCAATATATATTTTGGCGCCCGAGGGCGTGGATTTCACGAACAGGCCGGCATTTCCCTTTTGGATTTGGATAGCGGCTGATTGGTTTTCGACCTGCATGCCCGCCAGTTTTTGCGCTACCCGTTTCATGACCGTAAGAAGCACCTGTTCAATTGGGCAGTCGCAGTCTTCGGACACGGTTTTTACGATTTGCCCGGTCCCCACATCGAGTATTTTTACTTCAATCGAATAGATTGATCCTACCTTGCCTATGCTGCCCGTTGCCATCTGCTGTACGGCGATCAATTGGCCCACCTCCACAATGCACGACGCCTCGCTGCATGCGCCGGTCTGCTGGAACCCCTGCTCTTTAAGTACCAGATCCATCTGGTTGCGTTCCATAACGTCGAACGCGCGGGTGGCGATTAATTCAGACCTGAAGCGGTCAGAGAGCGAGGCTGCTTCGAATTGGCTGATACCGCGGGGTTCGAAATCCATGACCGCAATCTTCGGCTTCGGGCTTTCCAGGGTCTGGGAGAAAAGCGCAGTGCACGCAAAAATCAAAGAGAGTATGGAGAAAAGGCTGGAACGCATGGATGAAAATAAGATACCGAAAGTGTGCACTGGGAAGCAATGGCCGCTGAAAAGGTGAAATGCATGTCGCGCCCTGTGCGGCGTAACGGGCTGGCACTGTTCAGGCCGTTCGACAAGCTGGACCGCCTGGATCCTGAAATCACGGTCATACTTCTTTCGTCTCTTCTGTTCCATGGACACACCTCCTGATGATAATATTAAGTTTGGTTCTTCGTGTGTCCAAATCTCTGGGGTAGGGTCACTCGGCGGATTCCTGGCAAGAAAAGGAGATAAGCAGCCTGGAATTACTCATATTTGGAGAGGTATGATAAAATTCGCGGCAATTGTCGAAGGGGCGACCCTTGCCAAGGACATTTGTGGGTAATAGATAGCCCTCAGAACCGTACATGATGGTTTCCGCTCATACGGCTCAAGCACTTCAAAGATAATCTATGTCATAATGTCAACCGATATTTCCGACAGAAAAGCCTTAAGCGATCAGTTCACCCAACTGGACAGGCGGCTGAAACAGTCATTGGTGAAGCACCGGTCAAGAATATAAAATTCTTGACTAATGACTGCCCATATCCGACTGTCCAGCTCTGTTTACAGAAGCCCTTTCTGTTGAGTAGCCTTTGCGATACGCATCTGAGGCCGCTTCGCCTTTCGGCGGGTAGGCGCATAGACTGCCCAGGGGACAGTCTTCATTTGCTTTCCTTCCCTAAGTGGTTCCTCAAACTCTCTCGCAACGAAGCACCAGACGAACGTCAGCCTGCCTCGCCTCTGGAAAGAGGCGGGCCTCCTTGCGGAGCGGATGATGTCGGGCCCGGCAAAGGCCCTCAATCCCTATGTACTGCGCTACACAGTCCTTTCGCTTCTTTCACCTTCTCCACCCGCGCTCCCCACAGCCCACTTTTCGGACAGCCTGCCCCTGTAAAGGGCAAAAGTCGCGGGGTTACTCATCGTCCAGTCTTGTCAATCCTGTATGTCTGTTGAAGGTCTGCGTCGTCTGCCGAGGGGCCCTGGTGTCCGTGCCGGTTTCCCGTTGATAGTCGCCGGCCTCGCCCCTGTTACCTGTTTGGTTTAAAGCGTATCAATTCCTTTTCGCTTCTGCGCGTGACGACAGTTGACCGCATTCACATGTGTTGACCATGACAGACGGTGCGGACGCCTTGTCCGGGTGGAATTCCCAGAGGGAAACGTTCCTCGCGGTTCACTTTCCGTTCCGTTCTCATGGAACTACGGCGCAGTGTCCGGGGAGCTTCATACCCTCAATGGCAGGACCGCTGAGACCATGTTCTCGTAAGCACGCGGTGACGGAACACCGGATTGATTGAGCGCATCCTTGCGCACCTCTCTATATGTTGACAAGAGGCAATGAGCCGCAACGTTCCGCGCTATGCCCGTAGCAACCCGGATGGGTTGCGTCGCGCCCAATGCGGCGTGACGGGCTAGCGCTGTTGTGTTGCCGTGACTACCGCCAGTCCTCAAGCAGCCCTTCGCCGCCCATGGATATGTTCGTGCAAGATCTCACCTATGTAGGTTTGGTATTTCTTTCCAGAATGAACCGCAAGCTCTCTGATTTTATCTAAATCCATGCTATTCAAGCGAATAGTAATACTCTTATCCTTCAGAAGAGTGGCCTCGGCAGCTGCCTTGTAGGTGGCTCGTATCTTCTTAGTTGTTGGAATAATTTCGAATTCCTTGTTCTTGAACGCCGTAAGAATTGATTTCTCGTATTTAGTTAGTTTCATAATTCCCTCCTGAAAATAGTGTGTAAATGATATGAGTATTTATGCTCTGTAAATGGTGCAATCCAATAAACGTCATTATATTTAAAAAGGAAGCACTTCTGGTCTGGATGATTCTTCGATTTCACACGTGCTACCTTGTATCTTCCTTCAATGACTGCTTTCATGACTACCTCAAAACCAATGCCACGTTCAAGTTTTAACTTTGTATTCTTTCCCAAGTTGTATGTGAACGTCTTCATATATTAAATGTACATTAATTGTACATACAATTCAAGAAAATAATGAAATGGGCGGCAATATTTTGATTTGGGCGGCGAGGCGGTAGGCATGGCACACAACTCGTTCCAGGCCGTCACAAGCTGCAGTATTTATCATTTTGGTTTCCACTGTGCACAGTATATTGCAGGCAATGGACTCACTCTGTAGAGATAAATAATTGATACGTCGTATGTCAATATGTTCGCAATGAAGGTCCCAAGTTGTCAAAAGTCGTATGTGATTGATTAATTGGATGAAAAAAAGACTAGATGGGCATTGGTTCGGTATGGATGCCTTTTCGGTTCGCAAAGCGAACCAATTACCTTACCTTGCAGGAGAGGGTGCGGTCAGGGCTGGCAGTAATTAGTTCTTGTGGAGGAATTTTTAGGAATTTATAAAACCTTGACCTGCGGGAGTGATGGGGCTCGAACCCACGGCATCCTGCGTGACAGGCAGGTACTCTAACCAACTGAGCTACACCCCCGCGGGTCAAGGCAGATATGTCAAATAAAATGGGCGATACAGGAGTCGAACCTGTGACCCCCTGCTTGTAAGGCAGGTGCTCTAAACCAACTGAGCTAATCGCCCAAACAAGTTTCTTTGTTTGGGCAGTAAAAGATATATTCCTGCAGAATAAGTATGCAACAGAACAGTAGCACAATTGACGCGTATTTAGCGTTACTCAAGCAACTCGACACCTTTCAGAAAAGGGTTCTAGCGCGCTATGGGAAAGCGATCGCCTGCCGCAGGGGATGCTCCTCATGCTGCATCCTTGAGACGGTCTTTCCCATTGAAGCCTGGTATGTAGAACATGCATTGGGAAAGCTGAGCAATACGGCCCTTCAAGCGCTGGCCCGGCAGATCAAAAAGGCGCGATCAGGCGAATGCGTCCTTCTGGTGCGCAATCAATGTCTTATATACAAACAAAGACCAATCATTTGCCGCACCCATGGGCTTCCCCTTATTATTGAAGGTAAGATCGATTTTTGCGATAAGAACTTCAAAGGCGTCTCTTCCCTCGATGGCCAATCCATTCTCGATCTGGAAAAGACAACCATGGTTCTCGCGGCGATTAACCTGCGGTTTTTAAAGGAAAAAAAAAGCGCAACACAAACGTCTGGCCGGGTTGCGCTCCGTGAAATCGTGGATAAATTTATTTAAGCAGAATGGCCTTTTCCGTGAGTTTCAGTGAACCTGCGGTAACAACAATCGTATACACGCCAGAAGGCAGGTGCGACGCGTCCCAGGTTATTCCAATTGGCAGCTGGCGGCAGGCAGCAGACAGTTTTTGGACTAGGGTACCGTGCATATTGAAAACATTCATGGCCGCCATCTCACTGCCTGCTGCAAACAGCCCGCTTTGTCCGCGAAGCGAGGCGAGCCCGCTGACCGATATTCTTGTTGCAGGGTTAAAGGGATTTGGCGCAATTGTGATGCCTGGTTTCATGTCGCGATCCGTGGTCTTCTCCGCGGCCGTACCCGCCTGTTCAAGCGGACCAATGTCGTAGGCGCCGCCCAATGGACGCACGGCTCCCTTAATATCAAAAGGTATGCCCGGGCACGCAGTGTCCGGTATTGCGCCGCCGTTAACCAACGGACTGCCCGCGGCAACGGAAATGCTGTTCATTATGTGCGCATAGTCGGTTCCTGACGTGTCGATAGAGAGAAGGGGATCGGTCAGGACACCGGCCGCTTCACGCGCAGGGCTGAAGGTGCGGTCGCTTGCCAGAATTTCGCCGCTGTTCCAGAAACAGTTGTTGTCGTGGACGAAGTTTTCAATGGTAATCGCTTCGGTCTTTGCCAGCATGGGACGTTTGCCCAGCATGCCGCAATTGAAAAAGACATTGTTGTAGGCGTAAATATTCCTGTTACCGCCGTCCAACCCAGTGCCGCCGCCCTGTCCAAAGTTGATGTTGGGGCTTGAGCAACCGTACGAGAGATTGTTGTAGATGTAGGCGCCATCCACATTCACAATCACAAACGACCCGCGGGTAGAGCCGATGATTATATTATTTCGCGCCGTGATATTGACGCCTTCAAATTGGCCGTTAATGTAAATAGGGTCGGAATATCCGCCAAGCATGACCGCCGCTTCCATACCTTTGGCATGCAGAAAGATATTGTTTTCAAAGATGATATCCCGGCTGCCGCCTTTTGCATTGACGTATTGCCGGGCCGGTTCGGTTATGGTCCGAAAGACATTGCCGCTGATAAGGCCACCGTTGCAGTCTAGAAGGTCGAGGGTCTCCTGGGCGGTGCCGTCAACGCGGAGGCCCGGGTCATGAAGGTCGCAGCCTATCACGTTTACTCTGGAAGTCTGGTTGATTTTAATGCAGTCGGCATCATATGAACCATTGTAAATGTGGCAGTTTTTAATTGTTATATCGCTCGATGTCGCCGAGACCTGTACTAACCCGGAATTGGAGCTCATGTTGGTACCGTCGATTTCAAAGCCTTCAAATACAATGCCATGAGCATTGTAAAAATTCGCCTTGTCACCGCTCTGAATACGCGCTCCATGGAGGGTCGAGGATTTGATGACCAGTGGATCTGACGCTGAAAACTGTCCTGAGGTCGAGAAGGCGGTGTATATGCCCGTATTACAGAGAATTGTGTCTCCGCTTGTACGCGCCGCTATGGCGCTGGTTATTGATTGGCCCTGGGAAATGGTGACTGTGGTTCCCATGACCCGCATTGTGAACAACGCAACGAGACAAAAATAAATTAAACTTTTTACCATATGCGGCCCCCTTGTTAAATTTGTCATTTTTTTTCCCGGAAATCCGTTGGAGTCATTCCGGTTATTTTTTTAAAATTCCGTTGAAAAAGACGAAGATCGGAAAAACCTGTTTCATATGCTGTTTCAGATACTGATTTTATTCCCGCTGCCAGCAGTTCCTTTGCGCGTTCAATCCGAATGTTCGTCAGCGTAGAGAACGGCGTATCACTGATGATTGTTTTATAAATCGATACGGCCCTGTGGCCGCTTAAGCCAACAACCCGGCCAATGTCCTCGTTTGACAGTTTTTCCTGGTAGTGTTCATTGAGAAATCTGGTTATTGTGCGTGCAGTTTCCGTCATTGCCGGCGTGATAAGGGCTGCGGCGGCCTTTTTTTTAAGGATATATCGTATGATGGTTGTCCCAAGAAGAAGGGAAACAAGGGCCGCCAGGGAGATTATTATCCAACGGGGAAAAGGTCTTTTCTGAATGACAAAGAAAACAGGGGGCGCGTAGGAGGTTTTGCCGCCCCGTTCTACAAACTGGGTGCTTATATGCCATATTCCCGCTTCGTGTATTGTTTTAAAGGCAAAGACAAGGGCCACGCTTCTGTTGGTGAATGCTGTTCGCTCCCATACGAGTGGCATCATCTTTGTGTCAATGGCGCTCCCGGAAAAATGCGCTTCTGAGAGTGGGACCCATTTGCCGCCTGAATGAATATATAACAGCTTCTCTTTGCGCAGGGATATATTGAAAATCCAATTTTTGGCAGGATCAAATATTTTCCACCGTTTGTCCCATTTATTGGTAAAAGACTCATGCGAAACATTCAGGAGCATATACATGGTCTCTATGGAATCAGTGGGAAGGCCGATAGTGCAGACCATACTGTCATTATAATAAAACAGGTTGCCCGGTCTGTTGTGCAAAGATTGGTCCAATGACACTGAAAAACGGGTGTCAATTTTTACGGGAATGGGAGAATGAGAAACAAAGAAGGGATGGAAATCGCTCCACGCGCTCCATGCGCCAAAAATGTTTTTTGCCCGCGCCTTGACCCGGTAGCCCGTATTGTCCGTAAATGGCGTTGAAAACCTGACCGTGTCCCGGCAATAAAACAAGCTGTCTGTTACGTGAATATTGTCAAAGGAACTTATTTCAAACGCCACGGAATCGGTGAAATTATCAGAGGTCCATGTGAAGGTCGGAGAAGGAGATACATATGATTCATCCTGCTGTGGATGGGTAATAACAGGGATGGCTGGTTCCGGACCAATGCGCCGGGACGAAACAGTCAGATTATCGTACATGATTGATCTGACACCAGATGTTTGTTTTGTACCAGTGGCGCCCAGAATCAGCGCTTTGAAAGATTCCGCTTTTTCCCTGAAGAGTATCTTCTGCGCAACCATGAAAGTGCCATCAAAGAACAAAGAATCAAACAGCATGTCATTGCGTAAGGCGAGGAACAATTCCAGGCAGTGCCATGTCCCAGGTCCTACCAGCATGCACGATTTATCATGGGGAAAATAGTCAGGATTGCCCGCGACGCTGTCGCGTACGCCAATGGCCAGGGAGAATTTCCCATCAAACACCCCCATTGAGTAGATCCAGGGATTAAGGCATCCTTTTTCCTTGAACGTGAGCAGTTCGAATGAAAAGATATTGAAGTCCGCAGTGGTCTTCAGTGTAGGATCAAAGGTTGGGGAGGGTATGATTTTAAAATAGAGACGGGTATAAAAACCGTTTGTAGCTAATTCGTCAGACTTGTGGAGCAGGACTTCCCGGTAGAGGTAGTTTGCGGAGCCAAGAGATACCTCGATAGCGCCAGTGCCCGAGAAGGGGGCTTCGTGGACTATGTTGGCCGCGTCTTCACCTTGGTGCTGCCAGAAAAACAACGAGGAATCAGACTCAAAATCATCCTTGAATAGGGTTTGTGCGCCTGCCTGTATCTGGCAGAAAAGGCACGCTGCAACCGTAGCTTTGACAAAAATAGCCAATCGCCCCGTTCTTCCGAGTCTCAAGGGTATCCGCATGAGGTCATCTCTTTCTTCAGCGTTTGCAGCCATGTCTCATATACTTCACCATAAGCCTTTACGAGTTTTTTATCCGGTTCAAAGCGCCTAACGGTCCGTAGTCCGGCAAAGGCCTCCTGCGTATTTTTATAGATGCCTGCGCCAATACCAGCACCCCGCGCCGCGCCCTGCGCACCGTCTGTGTTGCATAGTTCAACAGTGGCGCCGGTCATAGCGGCAAACACATCGCAGAAGAGCGGGCTCAGGAAAATGTTGGCGTGGCCTGCGCGCACGGTCCTCACCTTCATGCCCATGCCGCGCATTATGGACAGTCCATAATTCAGCGCAAAGACTATGCCTTCCTGTGCGGCTCGGAACAAATGGCCTGGCTTGTGTGTGGGGAAATTCAACCCATGGATCGCGGCCCTGAGGTCCTTGTTCCCAAGCGAACGTTCTGCGCCGTTGCCATAGGGGAGCATGACAAGCCCGTCAGCGCCAATGGGGGTGGCTGCGGCAAGATCGTTCATTTCCGGATAGGTCAATTCACTGCCCTTGTGTGCGGCAATGGTGTGTTTCAACCAGCTGTTCAGGATACCTGTGCCATTTATGCACAGCAATACGCCATAGCGAGGCTTTTTTGCCGAATGATTAATATGGACGAAGGTATTCACCCGTGACAGCGGATCATAGACCAGCTTGTCTGTTACGCCATATATCACCCCTGATGTACCTGCGGTAGTCGCTATTTCGCCCGGGGACAGCACATTGAGCGATAAGGCGTTGTTGGGCTGGTCTCCGCCCCGGTAGGTGATTGGCGTGCCTGTTTTCAGGCCAAGTTCTTCGGCAGCCTGTTTTGTCAGTTCCCCCTGCTGTGAGAATGAGGGGACAGGATCAGCGATAAGCTCCGGCGCGATTTTATAATGGGAGAGGAGTGTTTGCGCCAATCCATTACTCTTGAAATCCCACAAAATTCCTTCGGAAAGCCCGGAATATGTTGTCTTGATTTTACTGGTCATTTTCATGGCGATATAATCACCAGGGAGCATCATTTTATAGATTTGTTTATATATCTTTGGCTCGTTTTGCTGGACCCATTTTAATTTTGATGCGGTAAAATTACCCGGGGAATTAAGAAAACGTTCCAGGCATTTTTTCGGGCCCATGGATTTGAAGGCTTTTTCGCCGGTCTCAACCGCGCGGCTGTCGCACCAGATAATGGCCGGACGCAAAACGCGCATATTCCTGTCAACGATCACCAGACCGTGCATCTGGTACGATATTCCGATTGCGGCTATTGCGCTGGTATCAGTTTTTGAGGAAACAAGAATTTCTCGTATGGCGTTTTTTACGTGTTTCCACCATGTTGCTGGATCCTGTTCCGCCCAGCCGGGTTTTGGGGCAACAATGGGGAGCTCTGTTTTCGGCGAGGTTGCTGAAGCGAAGGCAGCGCCGGTCGCGGCATCTACCAGGGAAGCCTTTACCGATGAACTGCCAATGTCAAGGCCAAGTAGAAACATGATTACTCCCCGAAGAAACTGTGTGCAATTTAAGATATATCTTGGATATTGATGCAGTCAATACGCGGACAGTGCGCCTAAGAAAACGGATACAATTGGTATAAAAAACTTTGAAGTTACAGGGCCACCCCGATGACAAATATTGTCACGACAATCCCGCCAATTACGGCCAGCACGGTGGTGACGGGGTTACGGGATTGGGTTGTCTCAGAAGGTGGTCGTTTTTTCCATGTAATGCCAAGGGCTGTGGTAATCCCCTGGTCCAGGTCATCATTAAAAACGATTTTATACCCGGCATCGAGGGACAGGCGGAAGTTATAGGTCCTGAAGAAGAGCATTCCCACCTTGCCGTTCAAGGCAAAACCGCTGTTTCGCTTGTTCGGGTCGTCAAAGGGGTCGGCGAAAACATAATCCAATCCTATGCCGCCGCCGGCGTAGGGGGCGAAATCGCCCCGGGAGAACAGCTTTAGGAGCGAAAAATGAGTGCCAAGCTCCGCTCCCCATCCTACGTGAAGATCCCAGTTAAGTACCAGATCTTTGGGAAGTTCGAACCAGTTGACAAAATCAGTCATTAATACCTGCTTGTACTGATTTGTGTCATATCGATCTTCGTATGAATAGTAATAGTCGTAATTATAATCGTAATTTAAGTATGAAGACTTGCCTTGGGGAAATAAATAACCGAATTTGACGCCAAATGCATAAAAGCCCTCGCGTCTCCGGTGCTGTTCATCGGTCATTTCGGACTCGGTCACGTTGTCAATCGACGCGACGTCCTCCATTGTCTTCCCTTTTGCCAGGGCCTCTGCCATGCGTTTCATGACAAATTCAAAATCTTCTACGGATTTACAGTCAAGACGGATGGAGGCCAGCAGTTTTTGGTCCGCAGTGCGATAGCGGTATCCTGCGACAATCCATTTTGACCCGAGCATGCGTGCGGAACCGTATACAACTTCTTCCGCTCCCATGGCGCTCGCGGTCGCAATGGCGCATTCCTTGGCACTACAGAGTACAGAATCAGGACCCGCCTTGATGGATCCTTTGTAAAACGTCTCGTAATCCTCAAAAAATAATTGGATTATCGTGTTTTGATTCGATGAATCGACACCTGCCAGTTGAAAGGGAAAAATAACAACATCACCAAAAATATTGTGCGTGTATATCAGGGAAAAAACCAAAACGAAAAATATTTTCATGATCATATGCACTCCTGATAAAAAGCGCTGGTAGAATTATCGATTTATAAAATAACAATTATTGTCCAGTAAAACAAATAAAAAGACATTGAACGCGAATTGAAAGTCCCTTCATTGCCTCGCTCATGCTGTATTTAGTATTTTAACGATCAATTTTCCAACATAAAGGGGTATTTCATGACAACGATTTTTGACTCGGTTTTCACGTCCCGCAAAGGCCTTGGCGACATCAATGTTGCCGTTGATCCTTTTTCCGGCAAGGCAAACGTGTATATGCCCGCCATTACCCGCTATCCACACGGACCGCTTATGGATATGGGAAGCTTTTTTGACAGCGTTCAAAAACAGATGGTCCAGGGCGAACTCAAGCCAAAGATCGACGGCCGTCTCGATGTTGTCAAAGACCTGCACAATCCCGGCCTTGCCCGTTACAAGGACAAATACGTCATGATCGTCCGGTACCAAAACAACACCCGGTACAACGACCATTATCTGGCCTACAGCGACGATGGCATCGAATGGAAGCACAACCCTGTATCGCTCGATCTGCCCGGCCTTCCTGCTCAACCCAAAGCAGATAAGCGTAGAGAGGCCTATCCGGAAATATCCGAGAACAAAAAGTGGCGCAAAGGAGAGTTCTACGATCCCCGGGTCACACAAATCGGCTATGATTATTATATAACTTTTGCCATTGATTACGATACGTTGGAACCTGCTGGAAAACCATATATAAATGTATGCGACAATGTGTTGTACCATACGAGAGATTTTAAGAAATTCAGGTATATCTCAACATTCGGCGGCAATACACGCAATGGCATCATGTTTCCCAGGAAAATAGATGGATATTATTACATCGCGGCAAGGCCAAACCATGGGAATACATGCGCGAATTTCCAGGTCACGGGCCACGATAGCGTGCTTTTTCGGTCAAGAGACCTAAAGGATTGGGAGCCAGTGCATGTGCTTTTCCGCGGCGGCCATGCTTGGCTAGGCCATGCTGGCCCGGGCTTCCCGCCTTTTGAAATGAAGGATTATTGGGTCATGGGCGTCCACGGGGTTGAGATCCATGGGACCTTTGGCGTCCACTACCGGGGTGGTGTTGCGCTTCTCGATAAAAAGACCCTCAAGGTTGTGCATGGGCCGGTACCTATCCTCGATCCGCAGGAACTGTATGAACTTACCGGGCTGGTGCACAATGTCTGTTTTCCCACAGGCCTCTTGTTCAGCGATGGCTGTGGCGATGGCGTGAAATCACGGGACACAAAGATCGCGCTCTACTATGGCGGATCAGACCATGTCATTCACGTGGCCCTTTCCACTGCCGGACGGCTCATGGACGTGGCCATGGGGAAATATAATCCGTTCAGGAATTGTTAATTTATAAGGAGAATTCAGCATGAAATCCAGCTACGGGTACTTTGACAAAAACGGCAGAGAATTTGTTGTTACCGAATACGATACCGTGATGCCCCTCATCAACTATTTCTGGAACAATGAGTTCATCTCTGGCGCCAACCATCACGGCGCAGGCCTTGGCTGTTTTACCGAACGGACCATGCAATACATGCATCCCACCACACGCTGCATCATGATCCGCGATGAGAACCGCCATTTCTACCTGCGCGATGAAATGACCGGCGATGTCTGGTCTCCAGGCTGGTATCCCATGCTGAAAAAGCTTGACTCGTACAAATGCCGTCACGGATTGGGGTACACCATTGTCGAATCCAGCCGCAGAGGCATTCAGACATTGTTCCGCGTTTTCGTGCCGGTTAAGCAGGCAGCCGAGATATGGACCATCACCGTCAGGAACACCGGTAAAGGCAAACGGAAAATAAAGGTGTTTACCTTTGCTGATTTTCTTCTCAAGGGATATGAGGAATATGCGGACTACTCAAGCTGCCTCTATACTATTTACGACAATTCGTTCAACGCCTTAAACGCATTTAATGATGCGTTCGAGCGTCCGCACGACCGGTTCAGCGCATTTGTGGCCTCCGATCGCAAACCGACTGGATACGACGGTTCTCGTGCGGCATTTCTTGGCAGATATGGCACCATCAGTAATCCCCAGGCGGTTATAGAGGGCGCGTGTTCCAACAGCACGGCTAACACGGAAAAACTCTGTGGTGCGCTTGAACATACAGTATCGCTCAATCCTGGCGAATCTGTTGTCTTCAATGTTCTTATCGGGTCAACCAATGCGCTGAAAACAACGCGTGATATGTGCGCAAAGCTTCTGAAAAGAGGCCAGGTAGAAAAGGAATTCAACAAACACCTTATAAAAGTCGATCGCGATCTTTCACATATTTTTGTTGAGACACCTGACGAGAAACTGAATTGGTTGTTTAATAACTGGATTCCAAGGGAAATACAGCTGCATACTGAAGTTGGGACTGATACCGGCAGAGGTTTTCGCGACATCATGCAGTCGGCATGGAGTTCCGCTTTCTATGATCCTGAAGGAAGCAAGGAAAAGATACTGGTTTCTCTTAAAGCGCAATATGCTGACGGCCATACGCTCCGTGGATGGAACCCTGTTGACGATCACTATTATTCAGATGGTCCCGTATGGATTGCGCCAACGGTTAATACATACCTGAAAGTAACAGGAAATTACGATTTTTTAAAGATCAGGGTTCCCTACTTCGATAAAGGTTCTGGTTCGGTATGGGAACATATTCTGGCTTCTTTGTACAACGCTACAGATGACATCGGCGCCCGCGGTCTCGTGCGCTGCAGGTATGGTGACTGGAACGATTCCGTTAATGGTATAGGGATCAAAGGCAAGGGTGAGTCTGTTTGGACTTCCATTGGAATTGTTTTTGCTCTTAATGAAGCGATTGAAATTGCCGAGAATGTCCTGGGTGATATAAAGGTTGCCGAGGGATTAAAACGCCGTAAGGAAAAGTTGACCCGGGCGATCCAAACGAAAGGATGGGATGGCAATTGGTATCTTCAAGGCATCAACGATGCTGGCGCGAAAATAGGCTCCCATGAGGAAAAAGAGGGGAAATATTATTTAAACTCACAAACATGGGCCATTTTAGCAGGCATTGCCAAAGGCGATCGTTTAAAAAAGATAGTTTATATTATTGACAAAAAACTCGATTGTAAAAATGGATCCATGGTGTTGGCTCCTGCATACACAAAACCAAATCCCGGTATCGGTCGTATTTCCTGGTTCAGGCCCGGGATGTGGGAGAACGGCGCGCCGTATTGTCATGGCGGCGCTTTTAAAGTTGTTGCCGATACCTATCTGGGTAGGGGTGACAAGGCTTATGATACGCTCACGAAAATCCTGCCCGACTCAAAGAGAAATCCGTCAACGCATTCGGGCTGTCCACCCTATGTATGTACCAATATGTACTTCGGTCCCGATCACTCGCGGGAGGGACAGATACTCTATTCCTGGATCACCGGCACTGCCACATGGCTTTTTAGGGCTCTTACGGTCCACATGATCGGCGTCAAACCTGAATACGACGGTCTTATGATGGAACCGTGCATGCCTTCGCATTGGAAACGGGCGCGTCAGGTCTGCAAATTCCGGGGTGCGGAATACGATATCACTGTCCTGAATCCAAAGGGCAAACAGACCGGTGTTTCGGCCGTCACCGTTGACGGTAAAAAGATAGCCGGTAATTGTGTGCCGAATTTCAGAGATGGGAAAAAACATACGGTCATTGTGGTCATGTAGCAGTATTTTCGCCAAGGTATGGATGCCGCACTATTAGGAGTGTTGTCTGGTATGTTGTAGCGGCAGAAAGGTGAAAAAATGACTGGTATGAATACTGCGACGATTAAAAGAATATGCACGCTGCCACAGAACAATAGTTTCTTCCTGTTTGGCGCAAGAGGAAACTGATAGGATTTTTCTTTTTTCATGCTGAGCCGCATTTTTCGTCCGCTCGTTGCGGGTTTTGGATACGGTGTTCGATATTGCCTTCTTCGCGCCCCGCATTTTTTAAAAACCGGGCCGGATTTCGGCCGTATCATACCCCAGCATTTCGGGCATTTCAAGGGATCACCTCAAGGGCGTTCTTTTTAAACAAGCATTCGAGCCTTTTCATACGCCTTGTTTGACGAGGCGAAGATTTTCTCCTCCGTCTGGAAAATATTCTCCTGTCCCAGCACTGCGGTCATGCCGGTCTTGTCAAAAAACCGCTTCAGTACCGGCGAAACGCCGCACAGGAGGATGACCGTGCCTTTCTGGTGTTTTTGATGCATTTAGCGGTGTTCCAAAACTTGGTGTTGCCGCGAAGATGATATTTTTAGGCGACTTTAAACAGTTAACGGATATGGGATTCAAGAATGCCGCATTGGTGCGTTTTCCGATCCTAACCGGCCACTGATTCCGATTTCATCCAGCCACCCATTCCGACGCATCCGGCCACCCCCTCCCCATGGTTGGGTGACTTGGTTTTCCAGCGAAGCGTTGTAAGACAATAATTTTATAATGTATTACTTTCTTTTCTTACGAAAAGGTAATATGGCAAGGAGACAGAGTATGCGGAGAATCAAAGATGTCTTGCGGTTAAGGTTTGAGAACGGCATGAACCAACGCCAAGTGGCCAGATTGCTTGGTATAAGTCGGAGCACGGTACAGGAGTACTGGTATCGATATGATGCCTTGGGCTTGGATTGGCCCCAAGGCGCGTTGCTATCGGATATGGTCCTGGAGGAACGGCTGTTTTCATCGGCCCTGGTTTCTTCTGTCAAACGAGAGGAGCTTGATTTTCTTTATGTGCATCAGGAGCTTCAACGGCGCGGGGTGACCTTGCAGTTGCTGTGTGAGGAGTATAGGAAGACCCATTCCCAGGGTTACCAATACAGCCGTTTTTGCGAGCGGTACCGTTCTTGGGCGCATGGGCTGAAGATATATATGCGGCAGGTCCACAAGGGCGGGGAAAAAGTATACGTTGATTATTCTGGTAAGAGGCCTCATATTGTGGACTCTGCCACCGGGGAGATTCAGGAGAAGGAGTTGTTGGTGATGGTCTGGGGCGCCAGCAACTATACGTACGTGGAGGCCCAGGATTCGCAGGTGGATGAATATGGAAATACAAAAAGCCGCCAAACGGTTGCGTGAAGTGCTGGACGAGGCAGTACCGGATGGAATAGAGAAGGCCGATTTCATACTCAACAGGGGGGCGATTGCAATTGAGATAAAAGGAAGCTCTCAGGTCGACGATGCCTCGCTAAAGGGGCTGAAGGCCTTTTGTGAAGATTATGCGCCAGAAAGGGCCATTGTAGTCAGTAATGAATCAAGGCCCCGAAAACATGGTTCCATGGACATTATACCCTGGCGCGATTTTTTAGAACGTCTTTGGAACGGTGTGATTGTGCGCTGAACGGAGATTATAATTGAATTGATACTACTTGCTTTTATCGTACTTCCGGTTTGATCACATTTGACCCAATGGCTTCGAGCCTTGCGCTCAACTTTGTAAACATATCCTCGTCCTCATATGTGCCGATAATGGCGCCTCCCGAACCCGCGAATTTTGCGCTGGCCCCGCAGGCGCGCGCGGTCTCAATCATTTGGACCTGCCAGGCAGGCAGCGTGCATATGGAGCGCCTCAGATCAAAATTTCTGTTTATCAGCGCCCCGAGCGCCTGCGCGTTTTTCTTCAGGAGCGCCTCGCGGCCAGCCGCGGCAAATGAGGCGAATTCCTTCATCGCATTGACCACTTCCGGTTCGCCCCTGGTGTAGCGTCCACGCAAATCATTGTGAAAAACCTCGGTCGGTTCGCTGAAGGTATTGTGATAGGCAAGATACAAAGGTGGCAGCAGCGCAGGAGAGAGGGGTTCGTATTCATAGCACTGCATGTTGTCGACCAGCCGTTCCTTGGCCTTATCAAAGTTCATGTATACCATGCCCTCATACGCCTGGATAATACGGTCCTGAAGCCCTGCCGCAATGCCCAGTTCTTCCCTTTCAATAGATAACACAAAGGTCGGCTGGGCCTCTTTTGGAATGGTGATTCCGTAAAATTCCATGAGACAGCGCAGGGTCGCGGTAATCAAGGCGCTGGAACCGGCAAGACCCACCTGGCGCGGAATGGTCGTATGGTAGCGGATGGAGAAGTTCTGATTGTGCAGTTTCAGGCCGCGCTCCTCGCAGTAAGCGACAAAGCGCTTGATGGTGGCCTTGATCAGCCTGATGCCGCCGTAGTAACCGTGGAGTTGCACGTCCCTGGCAAGGTCGTGCACTGAACTGAAATGGGCGCGGTCGTCCTCGGAAAGCACAATATCAACCGTGTCCCATTCGTACAACACCACCTCGGCCCACAGGTTTCTGATGATGACGGAAATGGTTTTGCCATTGTACCCGTCCGAAGGATTGCCTAGCAGGCCGGCGCGGGCAAAGGCGCGCTTTTTAATAAGGTTCATTGGACCAGTGTTTTGATGTATTGTTTGAGGCCTGGTCCCTGTTTTTTGTCGGCCAGGGCGAATTCCACAAAGGCGCGGAAATAGGCTTTGAAATTCCCAATGTCGTACCGTCGTTCCTCGGGCTGCAGACGTATGCCATAGACATTGCCGCTTTCCCTGATCATGAGTCTGAGAGCGTCGGTAATCTGTATTTCGCCGCCCTTGCCTGGTTTTGTCCGATTAATGGCGTCGAACACAGCAGGGGAGAGCACATAGCGTGCGGCAATGGCAAGGGTTGAGGGCGCCTCGGATTCCGAGGGTTTTTCGATGAGGTCCTCTATTTCAAAAACAGCACCGTCTGATTTTGGCTTTGCAATGCCGTACTTGTGCACGTCTGACCGGGGCACCTCTTCAAAAGCAATGACCGCAGCGGCTTTTTTTTCTATAAAACAGGCGGTCATACGTTTTACAATGTCGCTCTGCGCGTGCATGCCAATAATGGAATCGCCCAGGGCAGCCACAAAGGGCTGGTTGCCGACAAACGGTCCGGCGCACGATATGGCGTGGCCCAGACCCAGAAGTCTGCGCTGGCGGGTGTAAAAATATTGCACTGGCGCACGCTCGTATTCCAGTTCTTCGAGCAGGTCCTCTTTTCCGGTCTCGCGCAGGTTTTGGACAAGCTCGGAGTTGCTGTCAAAATGGTTTTCGATCGACGCCTTGCCTGGCCCAGTGATAAAGAGCAGGCGCTTCATGCCAACCCGGGTAAGTTCTTCCACCACATATTGGACCACGGGCTTGCGGCCAACAGGCAGCATTTCTTTTGGCTGCGATTTGGTTGCGGGCAACAACCGGGTTCCCAGACCCGCGACCGGGACTACTGCAACGGTGATTTCCATCAGAGTTCCTTTATGTTTTATTAGTAGTAAATAACAAAATTACCAAAGACCATTCAAGAATAATAAAAATCGGACTTTTTTGTCAAAATATTTGCTAAAAAGAATGGCGGATTGTGACAAGAATGTCGTACCAAACACCAAAATTATCCTTCACTATTTTTTCATCAGGGAAAAGCCATTGATTTCAAAGGTTTTAATCAACCAGGCACGTTTTTATGTTAGGTGTGGTTGAAACCACATTCACAAAGGAGGCTGCTTGAAATATACAATTGTATGCATCCTGATGCTTTTTTTGGCCCTGGGGGCAAAAACACTAAAGAAAAGCGATTTTGACCTTGATTTTCCCTGTACTTCAGGGTTGAGCAAAACAGCCGGGCGGTCGATTCCGGCCCGTTCGTTTATCCAGAATCAGTTTCTTGAGGCAGCGCTTTTCGAGGGCTGTTTTTTTACACTGGGTACCAATCAGGGCCTCTTGGAAAGCAGTCTTGACGACAAATGCTGCATTACCTATGGCCATCCCTATGCCAAAACCTCGTATCCGTTTCTTAAAATCCAAAACGCATGGGGAAAACTTGAAGCGTGTACGGACATTTCTATACCGCAGGTGCGGCGCACGACAGACAGTGTCACCTACCGGTATTTTCTGAACGATAGCATTGAGTTTACATTTTCCCTGAGCCTGCTGCCGGCCGCTGAGGGCGCTGGCGCCATGCTTGCGATGAACATTGCCAACAGGAGTAATGCTGTGCAAACCGTCCAGCCCGCGCTCATCTACGATCCTGGCATGGGCAGGTTCGAACCTGACGCCGCAGCCTGGGTCAATGGCGCGTCACTGGTCCAAACCGAGGGCCAGGCCAATGGATGTTCAACCCTTGTTTTCTCTGAAAAGAGCGCAGGACATACAGGATTGCGATGCTCTCTGACTCCCATTGCCGGGACGCTTGAGACCGCGGTCTTTGGCAATTGGCATAAAATGGAGGCTGCTGTGGCGTCCGCGTATGATACTTCTACCAGGCTGCCTTTCTACGATCTTGCGGTCAAACTCCTATGGCAGCAGCGTACTATTGCCCCTGATTCGTCCATTGCAGTGCGCCTGGCAATTAAGCTCGAACCCCCTGATTTCGGGCAGCAGGCGTTTATCCGCTGGGACGTTCCCCGGTTCCTCACCGTTGAAACCGGCGCGCTCTTTCCCCAGACAATTGACACACGCGCATATGTGGACAATCTGCTTGCATTTCCGAAGAATTTCAGGCTTTTCGCCGACCTGCCTTTCCAAGTTGTTTTTAACCAGGAGGTTGTTGATTTTTCCGTTAATTCCATGGAAGCGGCGTATCAGACGTTGCGGCTTTTGGCGCGGGAAAATTATCAGGCCGACACCATTGTACCGCTTACCCTGATACTTGCCGAAGGGGCAAACGAGATCGACCGCGTCACCACGAACCTGTATGTGCCCCAATGCCCCTTCAGCGATACCGGGTTGGTGGTGACCATTGACTCGTTCTTTACCAACAATGCCGGTGAAAAAATCGTCACCTTTAGCGCGCAGGTGGAATCCACCACGCAGGCGCTTTTCAATCTTGGGCTGGAACATGTTACGCTGTACGAGAATAACGCGCGGATCAATCCAGCATACCTGGGCAGGGACACCAGCGGCGGCGCTTCGGCAGTGGATATTGTTTTTGTCCTCGACGTGACCGGCAGCATGAGCGACAATATCAATGATGTGAAGAACAATATTATTATGTTCAATGATACACTTGTTAATCGCGGCATTGACCATCGGCTGGGTATGGTGACTTTTCTCGACGCTGTTGAAAATATTTATCAATTCACGGACAATATCACCCAGTTCAAATCGTATGTTGACGCCCAATATGCCCATGGAGGCGGTGACGGGCCTGAAAACGACCTCCAGGCGCTGCACATTGCCTCGGGCCTGAATTTCCGGCCCGAGGCGCGCAAGGTTTTCATCTGGATCACGGACGCGCCATACCACGAGATGGATTGGGCCACCACCCTCGATATCGGCACTGTTGTCAATACGCTTCTGGCTCATGATATCATGGTCTACGCGGTGGGTGAACAGGCGAATAGGGACGCCAGCGCCTTCAACATTTACAATCCCACGGGCGGCAAATGGTTCGACATCAGAGGGCCTTTTCAGGATGTTCTCATGGATGTGGCCAATCTCCGGTATAGTTCAAAAAGCATGGCGCTGTACACCGGAGGCGTTGCATCGTCAACGGTCATGAGCGTACGTCTTTCCGTGCATCATGCGGGCCTGGGCGGCAGCGGTCTTCTGACCCTGGGCGGCTCCGCCCCCCTGACGGCCGGTAAACGGCCTGCGACCAGCCTTACGCTTTCACCAAACCCCAGCAATCCATCGACACTGATTACTTGTTCCGTCAATGACCGCGCCAATGGCGAGCTCTCCATATGCGATATCCGGGGGCGCATGGTGTTCAACGAACGGTTCATCAACCGCTCGGGCTTGTTCCGGGTCTCGTGGAACGGCCGCAGCGCGACCGGCACGGCCCTGGCAAGCGGTCTCTATATGGTGCGGCTCCGCGTTGATGTCGCGGACAAGCCGCCGGTCTTCCTGAACCAGAAACTGGTTTTGGCAAAGTAACAAAGGGGAAAAACATGCGTACCATAGCACTTATTATTGTCCAGGCGTTTTTGTTGTGCGCGGGACACGCGCACGCTGATGCGGTCATGCGTCCGGTTGATCCATCGTATCCGGGTACTCTGTTCAGGCATACCCTGACCGAGGTCACCGTGACCCTGCACGGCTCTATCGCGGAGACAGAGGTGTATTGCGAATTCATTAACGAATGGGACCATGCCACAGGTGGTGTCTTTTCCTTTCCCTTGCCCATGGACGCGAATGCCACGCAGATGTCCTTTGGCAAGAGCCTGGTGTTTTACGACGCGATACTCAAACCGGTCATACAGTCCAATACGCCAGGTACGGGCGCGGGCGGGTTTGCGGCTGAACTCAACGCCTATCTGGGAAAAAACGCGGTTAACCTGAAAATAGATACCATTGCCGCTGGCGCTGTGCAGCAGATATACCTCAAATATATCCAGCGGTTGCCATACTACAATGGCAGCCAGCACTATGCGTATCCATTGGCGTCAGGGGTTTTTCAGCCCAACCCGCTCGCTTCCCTGGGTATAACCGTGCGCGTGTTTCCCGGACCTGCCTTGCATACGTTTGCCTCGGCTTCCCATGCCGCGGGCTGGCGCGCTTTGCAGGCGCCTGGCAATGTCAGCGAATACCGCTACGAGGCGTCTAAAGTCTATCTGGAACGTGATCTGCGTTTCTCCATTGCTATGGGCCATAGTACCATGCAAGCTGAACTCTATTCAGCCGCGGGCCGCAATGGCACAGGGTATTTCGCCTTTTCCCTGTATCCTGCGTCCGCCTGCTCCCGCGCCGATGTTTTCAACAGAAACATCGCCTTTGTGCTCGATGTGTCGCGCAGCATGGCCGGCTACAAGCTGCAGCAGAGCTGCGAGGCAATCAAGGCGTGCATTGGCCAGCTCGACGCGAACGACCGTTTTTCCATCATCGCCTTCAGCGACCTTGCGCAAACGGTCCTGGGACCCCTGCCCGCGAACGCGACTTCGCACGCTGCGGCCAGTCAGGCGCTCGATTCGCTCGCGTTGCTAAAAGGCCCAAGCGCCACGCAGCTTGCGCCCGCCCTTGCCAGCGCGATTAGCGCGGTGACCGGCAGCGGGTATGCGCCCATTGTGGTTGTGTGCACGGACGGCTTTTCTCCTTGCACGCCCGACGATATTGTCAACACGGCCAATGCCAGCATTTTTACGCTGGGCCTGGGCCAGGATGTTTCGCGCGCCCGGCTCGAGGCCATTGCCTGTCGCAACAACGGTTTTGCCGCGTTTATAGGCGAGAATGAGCCTGTGGCACAGTCCATTATCGCGCTTTTCGACGCGGTCAAGCATCCAACCATCAACAGTTTCATGCTTGATTTTGCCGGCGCCATTGTTCGTGAACTACTGCCCGATGCGTCTCCCTACACCTTCTTTAACGGCCTGGGATATTTCATTGCCGGGAAATTTGGCGTTCCGGGCGCGCACAACGCGGCCATGGGCGGCCATACTGTCACCGGAGATCTGAACGATTTTTTCAGCCTTGAGTTCAATGGAGACACGGCTAGCGCTGATCTGCGGTTTGTGGAACAGCTTTGGGCGGCCGAGAAGATCAAGGCATGGGAACGGGAGATCGAAGTGTATAACAGGGCGACCCAGCTTCGCGATTCGGTCATTGCCCTCAGTCTTGTGTATAATGTCAAAAGCCAGTTCACCTCGTTTTGGGCCGACACCGCCGCCCGTCCAGCGGACAGCATCTATGTCGAGGACGAAGGCACGAGTGTCATTGTGTCCGTGGATTCGGTTCCCGGCGCAGCGCCAGGCGCCATGGCGCTTGCCGTCACTCCCAATCCTTTTAATCCCGATACCTGGATCCGGCTTACCCTTCCCGCAACGGCAAAAGCAGGGGTCGCGGCCATTGCCATCTACGATCTTGCGGGCCGCCTGATTTCGATCGTCAAACGGAACGTTTCGGGAAATGCCGCGCTTGTGGTCCATTGGAACGGCCGCACCGCGTCAGGATTGCAGGCTGCCAGCGGAGTCTATGTGGTGATATGCGAATATAGCGGCCACAAGGTGCATACGCGGATCTCACTGGTTCGGTGAGACTGGCTATTTCTTGAAGCATGCCTATTCCGGCATTGCCCTTGTATTGCGGCAGTGCCGGTTTCTATTTTATGACTGCCTTTTCATCCCTTTTTCACAAAGGACACGCCTATGAAGGTGACAGTCACGACCGACCAGTATAAGTCCCTGCTCCACCTGGTTTATCTTGGCAATTGGATGGCGAACAGCTACCGTGAAACGCCCCTTGATGAATTCGATAAGATCGAGGAGTTCATCTTTTCCCTTGCGCCCGCTGCGGGACTCGACGAATGGGTCACATTTTCACACGAAGATAACCGGCTCCATGCGTCCGAAGGCTTTGACGAGACCCTCATGGAATTCCTCGACGACTATGACGAGAATACTTTCTGGGAGTCGTTTGTTCAGCGCATGGCCCGCCGCGACCTTGAACGGGAGGTGGGGGTCGACACGGTCATTGCGCTTGCTCCCGATGCGCTCCAGGAGAAACTGCAGCCGCACGTGGAACGCTGGGCGCAAGAAATAGATGAAAATGGGCTCGAACGGATAGTTGTGGAGAAGGGGTCTTGATCAGCCCGGTCTCTAGAGAAAATATTCGGGGAAAGCGCCTTTTATTATATCAGCGACTTCGTCCAGTTTTATTTCCTGAACATTTTTCGCCAGGCCATTGATAAGCAGGGTTTGGGCCGTGGTCAGCGGGCTCTTCTCTATCGGAAGCGCCAGACAGAAAAAGAGGGTCTCTTCGGCCGCGCGTTCAGCAGCGCCGGGTGAACTGGCGCGCGTCCTGCCGATGTAGTCGAGAAGGGCCAGGGAGATGCCTGCAACCGTACGGCATGCTTCTTTCCGGTACTCATCAACATTGCCGAATTCCTCGGCCAGCGTGTGCAGCTTTGTATAGGCGGGGTCAAACTCCACGATCGCTGGCATAAGGAGTTCCATTTCTTTTTTCGCCTGATCGCGCGAATTCGCTTGCAGCGCGTCCTTCAACAGGCCGCAACGCAGCAGGTTGCGCGCGCGCGATTGCGAAAAGGCCTTTTTCCCGGGAATACCCTGTTCAAGGGCCAGGATGCCCGAATGGCGGTCGCGGAGAAAGGGGGCGATGCGGCGTCTGAAAAAGCTCTCACAGTCGGAAATTTTTGACGCTGCAGGCGCGCTCATGGCCATGAATTCGCGTACAGTTTCAGCGGTCAGCGGTTGTTTGCTGGCGCAGTCAATAAGTGGCAGGCAGCAGAGGCTGCCCACAAGGCAAAAAAGAACCAAATTTTTCCGTTTGAGCTCCGCGCGGTTCATATACCTTAAATATATAAAAATATCTTGCCTTTGACCCTGTAAACTTACATTTTTTCCAGCAAGAGAACAATGAAATTCACCAATGTTATTTCGCGGAACCGGGCTGTCCAGGCATTGGAAACCGCATGTGCAGGTACTTCCATGCACCACGCGTACCTTCTGACCGGGCCCGAAGGCGTTGGCAAATTCGGCCTGGCGCTCGAGGCCAGCCTGGCCCTTTTATGCCGCAACAAGGACAACGCACCCTGCCGTTCCTGTGTTTCGTGCCGGAAACTTCTCAACTACAACCACCCCGATTTCAGGCTGATTTTTCCTTATGTTAGCGACAAGAGTTTCAGGGATGTTGCCAAAGAGCTGGGCTTGCTTGAAAAATACCGCAAAGAGACAGGGCTTCATCTTACTTACGAGGATATTTACGTCAAATATTATTCTGAGGCAGCCGTGCTTTCTCTTGGCCAGCCTTTCAGGAAGTTGAAGGCTTCCGAGGACCTAAAGGCCAAAAACCGGGAGATTTTTATCGACGTGCTCAGGCAGCTTGCGGACGAACTTACCATGCCTCCTTCTGAATCATCATTCAAGGCCGTGATCATTGCCGAGGCTGACCTTATGAACACTGAGGCGGCAAACGCCTTTCTGAAGACCCTTGAGGAACCGCGGCCGCATGTGCGGTTTTTCCTTTGCACATCCAGGCCCCACGCGCTGCTCGCCACAGTGCGCTCGCGTTGCCAGGAACTCAAGTTTCCCGAGCTTTCTGAAGATGAGATTGCCGCTTTTCTAATAGAGCGCGAAGGGACCAATCCTGACGCTGCGCGCCAGGCTGCCCGCGCGGCAATGGGATCGCTGTCGGGCGCACTCGAGTATCTTGACCCTGAAAACAGCGCCATACGGGACGAAGCCGCTGAACTGGTGCGGTGCATCGAGAAAAACGACAGCGCAGACGCCCTTACCCTGGCAGCCCGTTTTTCAAAGACACAGCTTCCTGAGAACCTCCTGCGACTCAGGTTCGCGGCCCAGGAGTTGCGCCAGCGGCCGGACATGTTTCCCAAAGTGCTCCCGAAAATAACCGCGGCCTTGTATGCTCTCGAAAGAAAGGGCCAGCCCGAACTGGTACACACGGCGTTTTTCCTGGGTGCGCTCGAGGCTGCCCGTCAGTAACGGTCATTGTATGAAGCATTTTGCGGTATTTCTCCTTCTTTACGCCGCCACACTGTTTTCCGCAACATTCTATCGTGAGGACTTCGAAGGGAATGCGCGCGTCCAGTCGTGGATGACCACCACGGAAGAGCCTGTGGAACAGTGGCTGCGCATTGGGCCTGAATTCGCGTGCGAGGGAAACGCGGGCCTGCGCATTGGGCCTGGCCCCTGGCACATGCTCAGGAAAGATGTATTATGGAAAACCGATTCGCTGCTTTTTTCACAAGGATTCTATTTTCATTTTTTCCTGAGGATTGAAAGCGGGCCATTCGCCCTTGGACAGTCTTTTACCGACCTGGTCCATTTTCTCATGATTCCGCGATCAGGCGGTTATTATAGCAACCCAAGCCTTCTGGTTGAAAGGCGGGCGGACAGCTCCATCCACCTCTTTGCGCTCCTGCGCCAGAAAAAAGAGGACAATCCGCTCCGGGTGCCATTGCGCGAACAGGAGTCGCGCCTTGAGCCGGGTGCGTGGTACCGGATTGAATTTTTTGTGCGTATCAAGGGCGATTCGCTCTCAGACTCGCTTTTTATCAATGGCCGTTGCGCCGGGCAGGGCGCGGTGGCGCTGGTGGACCGCT
This sequence comes from Candidatus Raymondbacteria bacterium RIFOXYA2_FULL_49_16, assembly GCA_001789205.1. Lineage (GTDB taxonomy): Bacteria > Fibrobacterota > OXYB2-FULL-49-7 > OXYB2-FULL-49-7 > XYB2-FULL-49-35 > XYB2-FULL-49-35. Next base: position 60,249 of record MFYT01000039.1, read on the forward strand.
ATGGCCTTCTCCAAAGCTGGTATCTGGGTTTTGGGAATTCCCGCCTGCAGGGCGTTGCCGCTTTTGACATGGACAATATCATCATTTCCGCTGACCGGTTGTCAGCATCGCTCAATCCCTTTTCGCTTTCAGCGCATGCGCGCAACGATTCCCTGGACTGTTCCCTGCTCTTTCCACCGCAGCAAGGGGTGTTTTATATTGACCTCAATCTTGGCGCGCAGGGATTTGCCGGGTCCGCGGGCGAACGGTTCGGCGTTTATGACGGTAAAAACAACCTGGTTTTCAGCTTGTACAGGTCTGATACTATTTTCTATAAAGGCGTTGAAGGGTCGAACCGGTGGTCCAAGACATGCCGTTCTGATACAGGAAGCCCGGTGTGGAGCATTGACGCGACCGCGGGCGCGGCGCAATTGCGGATATGCATGCCCGCTGGTCTTTCACCTGGCGCATGGCACGCCCGTGCGCGCCTGATAAGCGAAGAGCAAGCGGCGCAATACGATTTTCCCGAGGCGGTTTTTATTGTTCCGGAAAGGCCGTGGTTTTTCCGGTGGTATAGTGTGCTTGCTGTCGCAGCGGTCCTGGGTCTGGTCTCGGGCGCGCTGGTGTTTCGGGCGCGTTTGCGGGAAGCCGCGTTGCCAGCGGAAATGCCAGGATCGTGGAAGCGGGCGGTGGATGATATTGAAACCATGCTCCTCCAACGTTTTGGCGACGCGCAGCTTGATTCCAACGCCATTGCGGGCCATGCTGGGTTGAGCGTTAAAAAGGCCCAGCAGGTGTATCAGGCTGTGAAAGGAAAATCACCGGTCCAGCATTTGCGCGAGATACGGCTAGAACGCGCGTGTGTGCTGCTCAAGACCACGCAGAAGTCAGCGGCCGAGATTGCCTATGAGGTTGGTTTTTCAGATCCTATCATTTTCCAGAGAAACTTCAAGAAGGCCTTTTCCCTTACGCCAGGCCAATACCGCGACCAGTAGATTTTAGCATGAAAACGCGTTTTTTTGGCTTATTTATATAAACAGGCGCCTGTTTTATATAAATTTATTGAAAAAAACACGCCTATTTATTATATTAATGATATGAAACGGTTAGCAGAACAGCGTCTTTTTGAATGGATTAGTTCAAAAAATCGGAAACCACTTATCATTCGCGGAGCAAGGCAAGTTGGAAAGTCCACTGTTATCCGGAACTTTTCCGCCCAACATAATAAAACACTGCACGAGATCAATCTTGAGAAGAATCTGAAACTCGATACGGTTTTCAGGAAACTCAATATTGCTGACATCATTCGTGAGCTTGAACTTCTCTCCAACCGTGGCAGGATAGACGGGGAAAACAGCGTTGTTTTTTTGGATGAAATACAGGCAGTACCCTCAGCGATCCCCGCGTTGAGATATTTTTTCGAGGAGCGTCCCGATATTCCGGTAGTGGCCGCAGGATCTTTGCTTGAATTCACGCTCTCCAGGGAACATTTTTCCATGCCTGTTGGACGGATAGAATACCTGTATCTGGGACCAATGAGTTTTCAGGAATATCTTATGGCGCAGAACGAGGGCCAGTTGATCGATTATATGCAGGGGTTTAGCGTGCATACGCCTCCTTCGGAAGCTGCGCATGGAAGGCTGCTGACACGTTTGCGTGAATACCTCCTCGTCGGTGGCATGCCCGAAGCCGTGAGGGTCTTTACGGATACCGGAAGGTTCGAGGACGCTTTTAAAGTGCATGATTCCATAATCGAGACATACCGGGAGGATTTTTCGAAATACGCTTCGTTCCAAGACCTGATACGGCTTCAGAAGGTTTTCGATTATGTCCCTTCCACGATTGGAGAAAAATTCAAGTATGTTAACATAAATTCCATGGAAAAGTCCGCTGATATGCGCCGTTCCGCAGACCTGTTGGCGCGTGCAGGGATCTTTCACCATGTCACCCACTCTTCATGTTCTGGCCTGCCGCTGCAATCCGGGGCAAAGGAAAAGGTTTTCAAACCACTGTTTCTCGATGTTGGGTTGATGAATGATATTCGCGGCATCCACGCGCTTTCCGCAGAGAATGTGTTGAGCAGGCAGTTCATGAACGAAGGAAAGATGGCCGAACAGTTCATAGGCCAGCATGTGCTCTATCTGAACGGGACAAGCAGGCATCCATCCCTCCATTATTGGCTCCGCGAGGAAAAGACGGGCGGCGCAGAAGTCGATTATGTCGTTTCCGTCGGAGAGACCATTGTACCGGTTGAAGTCAAGGCGGGATTGTGCGGTAGCCTGAAATCGCTGCTGCAGTTTGCGTTTCAGAAAAAGAGCCGGCTTTGCGTTCGCTTTGACCAGCACCAGCCGTCGTTTCATCCCGTTCAGTACGCGCTGAAGAACGGTGACGGCAACGGACATGTGCAGTTCAATTTTCTTTCACTGCCATTGTATATGGTGGATGAATTCCCACGGCTTGTGCAGGAGGCACTGGCGGTGTAAACCATGTACTCACGCCCGGCCAATACCGCGACCAATGAATGATAGTCTTGGAAAGACATTGTCATCGTTTTTTTAAGGTTCATAGCCTGCACGAGGCCAGCCGCGAGGTCATTTCTTCCATGCCCATAAATCGTACTGGCAGTCCATTTATTAATTGCGTATACTCTTGGAGGGTATGCCGGCAGACCACCCAGTTCTCTCCCTGTGAATATTTTTTACGGAACACCTGAAGGTTCCGGGAGTCGAAACCGTTGGCATCCCACTTGCACTCAACCGTTATCGGATTTTGCGTTTGATCCAGGATAATGAAGTCAATTTCGTGCCCCTGTTTATCTCGCCAGTATCTGACGCCTGGCCGTTGGAAATATGAGTGCATTTGGTTCAGCGTATAGTGCTCCCATAGCAGTCCAAGGTCCTCTTTTCTGAGCGTGTTCCATCCCTTGAAATGGCAGACGAAACCCGTGTCAAACGCGTAGATTTTTGGTGCGGCGACTATTTCATTCGATTTGCGGGATGAAAAAGGCCGGACCGTGTGGGCCACCCAGGTTTCTTGCAGGATAGCCAGATAATTATGGATTGTCTGCCTGCTTGCTTCGCATAGGTGGGCGAATCGTGTGGCCTCGAAAATGGAGCCGCTCTGAACAAAGAGCAGTTCCAGCATTTTCTGAAAACTTGACTTCCGGCCCAGGTTGAAGAGTTCCGAAATGTCCCGCGACCAAAAGGAATCTATCCATTCCTGAAACCGGTTCTCTTCGCGTTCTCCGAGAAAAAAAGGGGGTAGTCCGCCGCTGTGCAAGCGGGTTTCTATATCCGTTTGGTTAAAGTCCTTAAGGTCCTCTGCGGTCATAGGCGTCAGCCAAAGGGATGTCTTTCTTCCTGTCAATGTATCGCTGAAGCGTTTCGAGGCGCCAAGGGTGGACGACCCGGTAGCTATTATTCTGGTTTCCGGATAATAATCGGCGGCGATTTTAAGCAGTTCTGACGGATTTTTCAGCTTATGGATTTCGTCCAAAACAAGGCGCTGGCCTTTGGTTTTTTCTAAGAATGATTCGGTATTGGAAAGAACCTCGCGTACGCTTGGCAGTTCACAGTCAAAATATGTGATTGAGTCGAGGCTTTTACAGAGGACTGTTTTACCGGATCGTCTGACACCTGAAAGCCAAAGTATAGATTTCTGTTTCCAGCACTCTTCGATTTTCCTTTTCCAGTAGATTCTATCAATCATAACTATAATATAATCAAAGTGTTTATCTAAACGCAATGTTGTTTTGCTAATAGTTTATCAATTTAATTGTTTTGGTAACTAATAGTTCTAGTTATTGATATTGAATAAGATATGATCATTTATGGTTGGTGTCGTATTCAGTGGCGCAGATGTCACCAGTTGACTAAAACCTCTTCGCCTGCTGAGATTATATGTCCATAGTAATCCTGCTTCTTGAAGCCGCAATCCCGCACATACTATTTTATGGACGTTTCAACAACGGAGTTTCCCATGGAAAAAGAAGGCGTATCCCAATATGGGTATTTTGACACCGAGCGAAACGAATATGTTATTACACGGCCCGATACCCCCACTCCCTGGATAAACCACCTTGGCGAGAGCGAGCGCTTTTCCGGCGTCATCTCGAACACGGCCGGCGGTTACACCTTTCATCTCGATCCTGCGAACAAACGCATTACCCGATACCGGTACGCGGCCATTCCCGAAGACAGACCAGGCAGGTATTTTTACCTGAAAGACTGCGAAGACAATGCGGCTTGGTCAACCACCTGGCAGCCGATGGTTAATTTCAAGAACGACTTTTCATACGAATGCAGGCATGGCTTTGGGTATACAAAGATATCGTACGCGTATAAGGACATCGCTTCTGAGAACGTTTATTTTGCGCCTATTGGCAAGGATTTCGAGTTGTGGCGCATAACCGTGAAAAACAATTCACAGCGTCCCAGAAAGCTCAAGCTTTTCCAATACAGCGAATGGTGCATCTGGAACATGATCAAGGACCACTACAATGCCCAGTCAATCGCCAATGAGGCGCGCAGCTGTTTCAAGCCCGAGATAAACACCTTTTATCATTACCCGTACGCTGACCCCGCGGTGTCCATGAAGGATTCTGAATTTTTCGCGTGGGTCGCTTTCTTCGCCTGCTCGTGCAACCCTGATTCAGTTTCCCTGAGACGGGACAGGTTTATTGGCCGGTACCGGGACGAGAGCAACCCCATTGCCGTTGAAAAGGGCGTATGCGATGGCTTTTACGCTGGCGGCGGCTACCATGTTGCCGCAACCCAGTACAATCTTGACCTAGGGCCAAACGAGGAACGGGCCTTCTTTTTCGCCATGGGGTCGTATGACGCCATGGGCGATGAAAGGGCCGATGTGGCGCCTCTACTCACTGCCGGGGGGTTTGACGCTGAATTTGCAAAACTAAAGAAATACTGGAAAACCTATACGGACAAATTCGCCTGCGCAACCCCCAACCGGGGCATGGATGTATTCCTGAACGGCTGGCACCAGTACAACCTGATCATGGATCTCTGGAAAACCGTGAATTACAGCTACACAGGGTGGGGTGGCGGCTCCGTGGGATATAGGAACAGGGCGCAGAAGACAATCGCCCTTGCGACAATCGACCCGCGGCTTGCCAAGTCGGCCATGGACCAGCTTATCCGCATCCAGTACGAATGCGGCGACGCGCCGGGCGGTTACAGTCCCATGACAGGCGCAAAAGCTAATGCGGGCGGTTTTTCGGACGTACCCATCTATCTGATCTATGCGGTCACCGCCTATGTGCAGGAGACCGGTGACATGGGGCTTTTGACAACAGAGTATCCCTTTTTTGAGGGAAGCACGGCGACTCTTTACGAACACCTTACGCGCATTATCGACTGGATCTGGAGCAGGCGCGGACCGCACGGTCTTCCCATCATTGGCATTGCCGACTGGAACGACGCCATCAACCTTAACGGCAAGGGCGAGACCCAGATGGTTGCCTGTCAGTTTGTGCTCGCATGCAGGCAGCTTGTGGACATGGCAAAATTCCTCAAAAGGGACAATGATGCCGTAAAATTCAGCGGCCTTGCGGAGAAAATGAGCGCCATTGTCAACGAGGTATGCTGGGACGGCGAATGGTATTTGCGCGCCTTTCAGCTCGATGGCACGCCTGTTGGGTCGCACAAGAACACCTATGGGAAAATATTCCTCAATGCCCAAAACTGGGCCATAATTGCGGGAATTGTACAGGGAGAACGGCTTGAACAATGCCTAGCTTCCGTGCGCAAGCACTTGTTTATCAAATGCGGGCTCAAACTGTGCGCGCCAGCCTATCCGGGGTACGACGAAAAGATAGGGCCCATTGGCTCCATGGTCCCGGGACTCAAGGAAAACGGCGCGGTCTTCTGCCATGCCCATGCCTGGGGCGTCATTGCCACTGCCATGACACGCAAGGGCGATTTGGCCATGGAATACTACAATGCGGCGCTCCCGTATTACCAGGACCCTGATGTTTCCACGACCGAACCCTATACCTTCTGCCAAACATATGCCAGCGACGAGCACCCTGAATACGGCCTTGGCAGGCTGCACTGGCATTCGGGGACCATTCCATGGACCTACATTGCATCAACGCAGTACATCCTTGGCATAAAGCCCCAGTTTTCCGGTCTTCTGATAGATCCTTGCATACCAAAGGAATGGAAGGGCTATACGGTTAAACGGGAATACCGGGGTACCATATATTCCATTGAGGTGAGCAATCCGGATGGCGTATCATCCGGAGTGAAGAGCGTCATCGTAGACGGGAAAAAGACCGGCAACAATATGGTTGTGCACGACAAAGCCAAGAAGGCGGTGACTGTCCAGGTTGTTTTAGGTTGATGGCCGATATATTTTTGTTTATTCCGGTATTTATATTAAATAGTCAGCTTTTTTCTTAAAAAAATAATATAATACTATAAATAGTCAGCTATTTTTTATAAATAATCATTGTTATAGTACGGAGAATCAGCTATTATTTATACCATGAGCATGAAAAACCTTGCGTACTTGGTATCCATTGCAGTTTCTGTTTGCTTTGCCTACACTACCTTTGACGGTAAAGAGGTGCCGCCGCTGCCCCCTGCGCAATCCAACATAGTCACTGCCCGCACCCCAGTCGCGCTCTACCAGGCCCTGCGTAACCAGAGTGCCGGACAGACCATTGTTATCGGCAATGGGACCTACGATGTCTCTCCCTGGGAATCCATCCTGATTGATGTTGACGGCCTTACCATCCAGGGCGAGAGTGGAGACCCCGCTGACGTGGTCTTTGTGGGCAGGGGCTTTGAGAACTGCGACGCAGTGGGAGAGGAGATGATCAAGATCAACAGCGATCGTTTCACCATTGCCAATCTCACGCTTTCCGAGACCAGGACCCAGGCGCTCAAGCTCCAGACCATGGGCAACGACAGCTGCCTGGTCCACAATGTCCGGTTTTTCAACAATGGTGAATGGGGCATCAAGGCGCCTAATGGCCCCGTATCATACGGCTGGGAAATACGGTATTGCCATTTTGAGAACACCAAGGTCCCGGTCATAGACCGGTGTCAGGATATGGACGGCGGCAATTATATCGGCGGCATGACCCTGATGAAATGCGATGGGTGGAACATACACGACAATGTGTACCTGAATATACAGGGAGCGACCAATAGGGCCATGGGCGCTATTCTTGCCTGGAATGGGTGCGCCAGCCTCGTTATCCAGCGCAACCTCATCATGGGATGCGACCAGGGCATAGATCTCTGGTTGACAACAACGAATGTTGTCATCAGGAACAACATGATTGTGCCGGGTGCCATGAACAGCATGTACATCACCGATGGTACAGGGACGCAGGTCTGCAATAATACTGTTTTCAGCGTGTTTACCACGAACAACGGGGCGATTATTTTTAATAATTCGACCGGAGTCACTTTTAAAAACAACATAGTTTATGGGTCGCTGGTGCAAAACGGCACGGTCACTATTGATACTGGGAACAATATTTTTCTCACTCGTACCAACCGGCTGGCCGCTGCGGCGTGGTTTGGCGATGAGAGCATGGGCGACCTGCACCTGAAATCAGATACATGCGCTCCGGTAAACGCGGGAATTTCACTCGCCGGAGTGAGTGATGACTGGGACGGTGTTCAGCGGACCGGACCGTACGATATTGGCGCTGATGAATATGCCGTTGGCAATGGGATCCTTCCACAGGGAGACCTTGGCGCAGCAGGGCTTGTTGTCAGCCAGGCTTCTCCCAATCCTTTTAACCCTGCTACACGGGTCAGGTATAGTATATCGGAATCCATGCAAGGAAAGTTATTTTCTATAAAGGTCCATGCTGCTTCGGGCGTGGTGATAAAGACGCTTGCTTCAGGCATTGTACTGTCTGGAACGCACGATGTTGTGTGGGATGGTACAGACAATGTCAGCCACCCAGTGGCTTCAGGCATATATTGGATCGTCGTGCAGTGCGGCGCTGCGCAAAAGAGCGTGCGCGCAGTACTCTGGAAATAACGAAAAGGTCAATTAATCAAAAGGGGTTTTCATGAAACAGCTGGCTGTACTTGGTTTTCTTGCGGTTTCCATTTTTTCCGCTCAACCGACAACGCATGTTTTTTGGCACAAGGCGCTTGAGAACAGTTACGATCTTGAGGCTGTTGGGGTTCCGGCTGCCAGTATTGTCCACGAAGGCCCCATGGCTTCGGCAATGTTTGCCGTGGGTCTGGGATATGCGGGCGCGGGCATTGTTATCGGATCCGCGGCCACGGATGACCAGGCATGGTGTGCGGTCATGTGGGCTGGCAGTCTCAACCACGATTCCCTGTCTCTCCAGGTTGATTCAGCGTTTCTGCGCGGCGAATACAGTGACGGGTGGATCAATGACGGGTTTTGCAACGCAGGCCCCATATATCTCAAAAAGGCGGTTGTGGATGTTTCGTTTGGTATTATGATGTATGGTGGTCCTGAAAACATACCGGAAGATGCTGCCTGGGCAGACCTTGATCCCATGAATTCTCTTGGATTCAATATGCCGATTATCGAGGGCACTGATACGTATGACACCATAAGCGGAGTGGCTGGGAGAAGCGCCTGGGACCAAGCATCGGTACTCGACAGCCAGTTTGCGCGTATCGACATCACTGAACAGGTGAATTACATCCTTGCCAATAGCGGCCAGTTTGCCATTGTTTTGCTCACGGAAATGGGCCAGGGCAGCCTTGGAAAAATAAACCTCTATGCGAACGAAGCCTGTACCCTTACCTATACGTCAGAGAATGGCAGTGTTAATGGGTCGGACAATCCTTGGACACAGGATGGGAATACTTCCCACATTCTTACCTATGGCAACCAGATCAGCGTGGAAAAACGTGCACCAGCGCAAGCCCATGACGCGGGTCTAAGCGCTGCGCCCAATCCTTTCAATGCTGTAACAAAAATAGCCCTTCAACTAAGCTCAGGGCAGGCAGGCAGCAAGAATGCAAAGATAGAAATATTCAATATGTATGGCAGCCTTGTTCAAACGCTGTCAGCTGCCGGCAATCAGCTGCAAACTGGAATAATCTGGGATGCGGGGGAAAATCCCTCAGGCATATACCTTGTACGGGTAACCATGGGAAACACGGTATTGTCCCGGCAGATTACATTGTTAAGATGATTGTTTTCCCATATACAGGACACGAAAGGACCGCTCGATGAAAATCTTAAGTCTTTTTGTCATTCTCACATGCGCGTTTTCCGTTTCCGCAAAGGTCTATACGCCTAAGGTGCTCACAGACCACGTGGCTGACCTGTCGGGCGATTGGCAGTCGTTTATGGCCTATCCGGAGTTTCAGGGAAAAACAGGACAGGAACTGGCAGAGGCGCTGCACAATTATTTTGCCGATTCCATCACCGGCTTTTACCACTGTACTGATGTACGCGAAGAATGCAGGTGGGTCGATCATATGATAGAGTATAACGATAATGAACGGTTCTGTTATGGGCTTGTCCGCGACCCTGTCGAGCTTTTCAACATCTGGGGTTTTGGCCTCTGTTATCAGGTCAATCCCATCCATGCGGGTGTCCTTGAGGCGCTCACCGGTGCTGGCTTTGATTCAGTGCTTTGCGGCGGGTTTCGGAACTGGCATACCCTCATGGAGGTGTTCTACAGCGGCGGCTGGCATTATTTCGATCCTGAACAGCGCGGATATGTAAAACGCGCCAACGGCACCATACCATCGTGGCTCGAGATTGGCGCAGACACCAACCTTTTAAATTCTAACCCGTACAATATTACTCCTTATTTTCCCTATCCAGCGTCCCTCAGCCATATCGGCATGATTACGCGCGATAAATTCCAGCTCTTTGCCGATTCCAGCTATCGCATTGCCAATTATTATGAGCGGTACAACCGGTTCTGGTCTCGCGTGCATACCATGGATTTTATCCTTAGACGGGGTGAGACCCTGCGGCGTTACTGGCAGTCTGACTCGGGCCGTGTGTACATTCAGAGGGAAAAGGTCAATCTGAGCAATCCCAATCCCTACTGGGCGGGCAATGCCGCGACGCTTGACACCATGTTCAACCGGCCGCCCTATGGCCCCAAGTCATGGGTCACACCCTCAAATGGCGGCAGCGTCAATTCCACGGGCATGGGTGTGCTCTTATACAATCCCGACCTCACCACTGCCGCGGACTATCGTGACGGTATTTTTATTGACAGTAATATGGTACATACCGCATCGGGTCCTGTCCTGGCGCAGAACGGTACGGGCTATGTTATTTTCCGGACCTATTCACCGTATATTATTATAGGCAAGGCGAACAATGTTGTTGATAAAAACGATGATGCGGACGGCGCAAAGGTACAGTATGTTACGCAGGGACAGACGTCGGTGAAGATTTCAACCAATTTCGGTTATGTATGGCAGGACCTTGAGCAGGGAACAAACCTCAATGCCGCAAAGGACATTACGGTCCAATGTTATGGCCGGCACGAATATTTCATCAAATTTGAATTCACCGGCACTGCTGGCGCGGCCGGGCTTTCAGGTTTTGGCACAGAGACTTGGCTGTCAGTGGCGCCCATGTCGCTTCCACGCCTGGCCCAGGGTACCAATACCATATCATATAAAACAGGCGATGTAAAAGGGGAGAACACAGTCCCCATCCGTTTTCCCGTTCTTTTAAGTGATTCGGGACAGACGAATTCAATGATCTTCAACAGGAGTGGGACCTACAATCCATTTTCACTCCAGAACAAGCTTGTGGGCTCAATGGTCTTCAAAATAACTGCGCCGTCAACAGGAAAGTTCAAGTGGGTCACGCTTGGCGCATCGGTTGTTAGCGGATGGAACCAGACAAGGACCTACACCTTTTCAGCTTCTTCAGACAATAGCTCCTATCAGACTGTCTTCAACTTTTCACCGGAACCGCCTTGGTACAGGCATTGGCAGGGCCATAAGGATGGTACGGTCGATCTTCCGGGATATGGCAATGTGCTCTATGCCCGGTATTCGTGTGCAACCACCTCAGGCCACGGCATCAACAGGATCATGGTCCATGCCGCGTACGAGGACACGGTCTTTCCCGCAAGCGATCCAGTCATGGTGTCGTATCATTATACTGAAAACGGCGTTGACCGGGAGTATTCTTTTTCCGCGTTCAATGATACGGCGCGATCCCTTTCCATTGCCGGGGCCGTGGTCAACAAATATATCGACATATCCAATCCTGCCTCAGGAAGTACTGGTGTAAAAAAAAAGCCGGAACAGATTCAAAAAGGCGGATTAGACATTGAAATCTGGCCCAATCCGTTTAATCCGGCGGTAATAATAACAATTACGAATTACCCGCCTCGACTCACTCTCGGCGAGGCGGGCGAATTTCAAATTACGAATATGGAATTAAAGATATTCAATACACAGGGAAAACTGGTACAAGACCTGACACCGGGAATTCGTCATTCAATTCCCTGGGATGCATCAGACCAGCCCAGCGGCATGTATGTTATCAGGGCAATGGTCAATGGCAAGATATTGACAAAGCCGTGCATGCTGTTGAAATGATCTCGTGCCTGTTCAGCGCTCAATCAATCTAAAAGCGTGTAGGCGCTTTCTTTGTGCTGCGTGTGGTCAAGACCCATGACTTCCTCTTCGTCGCTTACCCGAAGGCCCATGGTCGCGTCAAGCACTTTCAAGATAGTGACGGTGGCCATGGCCGCGTAGGCAGCGGTGGCCGCGACCGCGACAATCTGCGTGATCATCTGCGTGGGGTTGCCGAAGAAGAGGCCATTGCTGCCAGCGGCATTGACCGCAGTGCTGGCAAAGGCGCCGGTCAATATGGCCCCGGTCATTCCTCCAATGCCATGGATGCCAAAAGCGTCAAGACTGTCGTCGTATCCCAGTCTGTTTTTTACAATCACAACAGCGCTGTAGCATACGGCGGCCACGATTATGCCAATGGCGATGGCTGACAGCGGTGAGACAAATCCAGCCGCAGGGGTAATGCCCACCAGTCCCGCAACAGCGCCTGAGGCGCCGCCCAGTACGGTTGGTTTTCCCGCAACCTTCCATTCAATAAGCATCCACATGAGCGCTGCCGCGGCAGCGGCTGTGTTTGTGGTGATAAAGGCGGAAACCGCAAGACCCGAAGCGCCAAGAGCGCTGCCAGAATTGAAGCCAAACCAGCCGAACCAGAGAAGCGACGCGCCAAGCAGCGTAAAGGTCATATTGTGCGGTGGAATGGCTGCGCCGGGATATCCTTTGCGTTTTCCCAGCATGAGCGCGCAGACAAGCGCTGATACACCCGATGAAATATGCACGACTGTGCCGCCGGCAAAATCAAGCGCGCCCAGGTTTCTGAGCCAGCCTCCTACGCCCCATACCCAATGGCAGACCGGATCGTACACTACGGTTATCCAGATAATACTGAAAACTGCGAAGGTGGAGAATTTTATCCGTTCGGCAAACGCTCCGGTTATTAGCGCAGGCGTAATGACTGCGAACATCATCTGGAATACCATGAAGAGCGAGTGGGGGATTGTTCCTGCATAGTCAGGGTTGGGGGCGCTTCCCACATTGGTCAGACCAAGCCACGAGAGGTTGCCGATTACGTGGCCAATGTCGGGCCCAAAAGCGAGTGAATAGCCATACAGTATCCACTGGAGGCTTACCAGGCATAAAAGAAAGAAAGACTGCATCATGGTTGAAAGCACATTTTTTCTCCTCACCAGACCACCATAGAAAAAGGCAAGTCCAGGCGCGGTCATGAGCATGACCAGGGCTGTTGAAACCAGTACCCAGGAGGTGTTGCCAGTGTCGATTGTCATAATTAAGCCTCCAGTCAGTTGTTGAAGTCGAACGCATACCAGTACCACAGTGTTATTCCTACGCAAATATCTCCGTTGCCAGCCATATTTGTCAGGGGCACTGCAATGGATGCCTGGTGCCTGGTCGAAGGGATTCCTATCCAGCAACCCGGCACCAGCGCGAGAGCGAACGAACCGGTGAAATCCATGGATGGATCTACCTCAATGTAGGGATGAAGAACATTGGGCAGTATTTTATATACTGGTGCAATGACAGCGGATACCAGGCCAGCGTCGAATACTGAATTCATTGTTCCGTTTACGTTCACTTCAACGGCGAATCGTTCGCTCTCTTTAAGAAAATGAAACTGCGGACCGCCGAATATGTTGTTTCCATCGCTTCCCACAAGCAGTGCGATTGTTCTGTTGTTGCCGAAATTATACCGCGGCATTATCCATGAGCTTGCATAGGTACCAGGGTGTAGATACATGGAAGCGAAATTTACAAAGATGTCCTTGTTTTCAGACAAGCCATAGGCAGCCACCAGATCCATTGAAAGGTTGTCTGTTGGAGAAAGCGGTTTGTATAAAAATGGATTTATAGCCAATGTTTTTTTGCCTGTCATTGAAGTCCATGCGGTAAAAGAATAGGCATTTGTTGCAGCGGGAAGGGCCACGAGCAGGATACCGGTAAGAAAGAGCGCTGCTGTTCCAGATTTCATTTTTCCTCCTGTGTTAGGAGTAAGGAAATGCAATTAGTGTACCTGTCGCACTTTTTGTTCATATCTTGTTTATAATCAATGTGAATTATGCATATAAAAAAGCAGATTTTAATATAAAAGTACAAAAACGTAATATAACAAAAATAAAAAATACAATAAAGTAAGTTATTTTTGTTTAAAAAATAGATAATAAACATATAATGTATATAACAGATAGTACAAAAATGTATTTTTATTAAGGTTTGCTTTTATTGTTGTGTAGAAAATATCTTTCCTACCCAATGAAAGGCCTTTTTTTAAAAGAGTTTGAAGTGCGCGGAAAGAGGTTTCTTGTTCCGCTTCTGGCTACCCCATTTAAGGTCAGGCCTTCTTCCATGCCTGTTCTGGACAATAACAGCTCAGTGTTGTTCCTGCGTCACGACAGAATCGGTGATATGATAATCAGCACTGGCATTTTCAGCATGCTCAAGAAAAAATTCCCTGACATCCGCATTGGTGTCATTGCTTCATCGCGTAATGCCATGATTATCGAAGGGTCGCCCGATGTCGATGCTCTCTATGTGTACGATAAGCGGCCCATGGCAATGGCAGCGCTTGTGCGCAGCATCAGGAAGGCGCGCTATTCTTTTGTGGTAAATCTGGTCCTCTACTCATCTCTTACCGGCGGTCTTCTCGCAGCTCTCTCGGCAGGGTCGTGGGCCTTTCGTATGCGCATGACCATGGGCGATGATCTGGATTTTTTTTACCATCGGAATTGCCGTAAGACCATCTGGGGCAATGCCACGCGGACCATGCTCGAAGAGACCGCGGCAATGGCAGGAGAGCTGGGCGTCACCTACACAACTGAAGAGGTTCGTCCTGTTCTCAGGATCCCGCAAGATCTTCTGGAACAGGCCCGTGCCTGGCGGGTTGGGCTTGGACCTGGTCCGGTCATTGGCGTGAATCTTGCGTCAGGCGTGCCTGAACGTGAGGCGCCTGCTGTTTTATGGAAGGGTATTATCGAGCTTTTCAGCGCACAGCACCCTAGTGCGCGGTTTATTCTTCTTACGCCGCCGCATGGCAACGTGTTTGAGCAACTAAAAATTCTTGGCATTCCCGCGTGTGCGCAAGAAAATCCGCCGCACCAGGGTATTATGGGCGCGGCAGCGCTTATCGCAACCATGGACGCGGTTGTTTCAGCGGATACCGCAATCCCTCATATTTGTTCAGCGCTCAATATACCGGTGCTTGTTCTCTATCACTGTGTTGAAAATTCGGTGCTCTGGGCGCCGTTTGGCGTGCGTCATATAAAAGTGGTGTCGCCTGCGCCTGGCCATAACGCCCAGGACCCGGGCCGGATCGCGGGACCTCTGGCCTCATTGCTTGTTCATGCAACTTAGTATATTTTTAAAACCTACGGAGGAAATTATGATAGGTAAGAGAAAACTGCCAGTGTTAATCGCCCTGATAGTTTCAATTGTCGGAGGACTTCTTCTTCTATTGACCTTTAAGAGAAAACAGAAGGAACAGGAAATCGAAGACTGATTCGGCTGCCGGGGTCTCACCACTCAGCCGGTTTTTAAACATTACCCAGCGCGTCCGGCGTGGCTCCGCGCCCATTCGCTGAAGCTAATACGGTAAATCCAGAATACGCACTCCAGGCACTGCACGGAAATGCTTGTCATAGGTGATAAGCAGCGCTCCCGTTTCCCTCGCTTGCGCGGCAATCCATACGTCGTTTATGGGGATCGGCGTTCCTGCCTGCTGTAGATCATGTTTGACTTCGCCGAAAATTTCCGACGTTTCCGCTGTAATATTATTGATTTTTACCGTTGGTTTGCGTAAAAATCGATTAAGCAATTCCCTGTTTTCCTTCTTCTTTGTACCGCTCGCAAAGCCCGCGTTCAATTCGCCCAGCACGATCACTGAAACGAGCACTGTTTCCGCCTCCGCCAAGACATCCAGGACAGCCTGTTCGCCGCGCATCAAGTGGGAGTAGGCGGTGGTATCCAACAAAACGGTCTTCATTCCCAGTCCTCCTTGTCCATACGGCGGCATGCTTTCATTGTTCCCATAAAATGGTCGAAGTCATCCTTGGACCATGCGCCGGCAAACTCGGCAAAGTCTTTACGGTGGATACCTCGCTCAGCTGGCCTGATACCTAGCGCCTGCTCCAGAAGTTTTTTAATAGTCTTGTTCAGGCTAAGGCCTTGGTCATGCGATTTTTGGACGATCAGATTTGCCATTTCTCGGTCAATATCGTGCAGTGTTATTGCTTTCATAATTCCTCCGTGACGAACTATAATTGAACCATTTAATGAACCATTTTACTATAATATAGTTCTTTTTATTGAAGATTTCAATTCGATGAGAGGTCATCAAAGACTTCTGGCTGCTTTATACAGCTGATTATCTTCATCATGCTGCTGCATTGGAGGCATTTGAGCGGATCTAGACAATGACCTCAATGGTCAGGTATTGCTGCTTGCGCATGTCTATTTTTTGGGGAGGTAAAATGGCTTTCCCATGTTTGGTCCTGATAAGCAGAATGACCGGACGGTCTGGTTTTTCCGGATCTACCTCAGCAACCACACCCTGATATCCCACCTGTTCCCTGTTCACTGACGCGCTCACAAGGATGTGCGCGCCCACGGGAAAGAGCGGGATGCTTTTTATCAGCGTCTCTACGATCCGCTTGTTCAACTGGCTCCCGGCCACTTTTATCAACTCTTCAACCGCCTGTGCCGGGCTTTTTACCTTTGCATGGGGACGTTCCGTGGTTATTGCATCGTATGCGTCGGCCACCGCGGCGATTTCGGCAAACCGGTGGATGACCGCCTGGGTCTCAAACGTTGCGCGCTTGATGGGGATTTCATTGGTTCCCGTTAGTTTGCGGGGATAGCCAGCGCCATCCTGGCGTTCGTGGTGCTGAAAGGAGATTGCGCTTACCACGGGTGAGAGGGCCGGGTTTTTCCCCAAAATGAGGAACCCGTAGTTGGGATGCTCGCGCACCATGAGCATTTCTTCCTGTGAAAGCGGGCCCGGCTTTTCAAGCATTTGCTGGGGAAGCGCGATCATGCCGATGTCCATGAGCATGGTACCCATGCCTAGAAGTTCGAGTTCGGGAAGCGTGAAGTTGTTGCGCAGTCCCAGGTACAAGGCAACTACTGTTGTGTTGATCGCATGCTGAAAGCGGTAGCTGCTCATGTTCTTGATGGCAGAAAGGTTGAGCAGAGAACGGGGTGACGAGAGAATGTTTTCGATAATGCCGGAAAGACGTTCCTTGAGTACCGGGGCAAGAACAATATTTTTAAAGGCCCCTGATTTTTCCTCAACGATTTTTTTGACCTGATCGAGAGATTCTTCCCGGATGGCCAGGATGGCGGTGGCCTTATTCTGCATGGCCGACACTTCGGCCTCTGCTTCGCGGCGCACCTGCTCGGAAACAATGTCCTCGGGCACCACTTCATCCGTGCCGGGTTCGTGGATGTATATCTCGAAATACCTGAGTTGTTTGAGCCGTTCGATAATAGGGGCGGTGAGCCTGAAACCCGCGGCAAGAATGAGTTCGTTTTTTGGGCCGTAAATGGAGCGGCCCAGGACCATTCCCTCCTCAATGAAGTCAATACCGTATTTGATCACGGATAAAAAATAAATTAATTGTACGGGTCGGGGACGAGATAAAAGTGAATCTAGTACATGCCTGGCATCAGGTTTTTTTTGTCCTTGTTCCAGTACGCGAGCAGGGGCGCATAGCACCCGGCAGGCAGACGGTTTTTTCCTGAAGCGCCTATGCCTAACCAGTAGCGGGTCGAAACAACCATGCGCGCGGTTTTCCATGAGACCGCAAGTTCGTATACTCCTCCGGCATCGTCCGGCAGTTTGATGGTAAAAGGGCCGGCGCAGAGTCTGGCCATGGATGCCACTGGGGCGATAGCGCGAGTCTTTTTGAAGAGCGCGTCATTGTTGTCAAGGGGCGTCAGTGAAAGCGCGATTGTTCCCGCGACAGCGTTGGCCATGGAGTCGTTGCAGCAGTGGACCTCAACCTGGGTCTCTTCGCCCGGCACAAGCACGAAATGCTGGAGCCGCGCTGAAACAGCCAGGGGCGCGTAGGTTTTCTGAATGGTGAAATAGGCCGGCTTTGGCACGTCGGGATAGGCCACAATATCGCTTCCCGCGACCGTTGTCCACGGGTAGTTGAAGCACCAGGGCATTGAGCCTGTGATGTTTGGCCAGCGACGCCGCAATTCCTCGCACAGGTACTGGAGGCCAATGGCCTGGAGAAACTGACTTGCCCTGCATAGGTCCGCAAGGTCCTTCAGTGGGCCAAAATATTTTTCGACCAGGGCAAGGCACATCCACGAATCGCCTTTTTGCCAGGCATTAAACCCTTTGTGAAACTCCCACGACCCTTTGGGCGCCGGAGGCCATATCTCATCTTTGGGTAGGCATTTTTCAATGAGCCAGGCGTGTTCAGCGCCGCTGATCCCGCATTCGTTATACGCGCCGTTTGGCAGGTCGTTGCAGTATTGGACATGATCCACTGAACCTCCGTGAAGTCCAGCGCCGTGCATGTCAAATGTATAGGGGCCGTGCAATGCCCCGGGATAGGGCGAAGAAGGGAAGAAAATGCGCTCAGGATCGCATTCATAGCTTATCGCGCCTAGCATGCGGATGATGCGGTCAAAAGGGGCCATGCCTGACTGGGGCTGGAAGAGCTCGTTGCCGCCGCACCAGAGGGCTATGCTGGGGTGGTGCCGAAGCTGTTTGATGATCGCGCCCGCCTCGTGCCCGAGGATGTCCCGGTACTGCGGATTTCCTTCGTGGTCCGTGCAGCCAAGGGGAAATTCCTGCCAGATGAGAATGCCGTACTGGTCCGCCAATTCGTAAAAATAGTCGCGGTTTACAATGCCGCCTCCCCATACGCGCAGAAGCTGGATGTTCGCGTCCTTCACCAGGTCCATCTGGGTCTTTATTCTTGCGTTGTCAATTCGGCCGAAGAGAATGTCCATGGGCACGAAGTTGACGCCTTTATAGAAAAATGCGCGTCCATTGACCGCCATCACGGTCTCGTTATTCAGGGCAGGGCTGGGCAGGGGCAGGGCTGCCTGACTGTCAGCAGGGCTCCGGATCATTTTAAAGGAGCGCAGGCCCACGTTGAACCTGATTGTGTCGACCTCTCCGCGGCGGTTGCGGATGGTCATTTCCGCGGTATAGAGAAAGGGTACGCCCATGTTTAGCGGCCACCAGAGTTTTGGTTTTTTAAAGGCGCCCGCAAGTTTTACTTCATTGTTAAAGGCGTTGAGCGAAACTGGCGCTTCAAGGCGGAGCGCTGGTTTCGGGCCGCCTGTTTTGCCGCGAGGCAGGGTGCCTTCGTACAGGGAAAGCCGGACCGTATAATCGTTGTGTTCAAAGACATCGGCGTCGGCCAGAAAGACAAGGTCAACGGACGAATGGTCGCTGTTGAACGTCATGTCCACTCGGGGAGAGTGCAGGCGCACGCCGTTTTTTCCTTCGAGCCGCACGTCTTTCCAGATGCCCGTGGGCACAAAGCGCGGGGCAAAGTCCCAATCAAAACTCATGAGCGATTTTGCCATCCACCGGCCGTCGTGGCGGTGCAGGCAGTATTTGTTTATATGGGCGCGCGAGGCGTGCGGCGCAAACGCAAGCGGGTGAATGACAACTTTGACCTCGTTACAGCCTGATGTGAGCGCATGGCCCACGGCGAGCCGCACCTCCGAGAACATGCCTTCGTGGCTGCCGATCTTCTCGTTGTTCAGGAAAAAATCGGCTTTGTAGTCTACGCTGTCAAACACCAGGAACCAGTTGAGCTCATTTTTCCCGGGCGCGAACATAAAGGCTTTTTTATAGGACCAGAATTTTTTCTCGGTATCGCGGTATTCAGCGGCGTTTTCGCCGAAGTAGGGGTCGGGTTTTTTATTGTTCCGCCAGAGGTCTTCCTGCACATTGCCAGGCACGCGCGCGGGCAGCCATGCGGTGGGATGCGCCCCTTCGCCAACATACCAGTCATCGCCGTTCAGGTCAATAATTGATACTGCAGGGACCTGGTTTTTCCGGCTCTTTTTCATAGAGGTAAAAATACTGTATTTCAGGATGCAAGGCAAATGAGGAGAGAAAGAGCCGAAGACCGGAATTGAACCGGTGACCTATTCATTACGAATGAATTGCTCTACCGACTGAGCTACTTCGGCTGGATTATCAAATAAGTCCAAATAAAATAAGTTGTTACAAGATTTGAAGACAAGGAATCAGAGAGAGTGTTAGGCCTCGTTTAATAGCAAGGGTAGTGTAGGGCCAAAAAGTAAAACGCAGGATGTTGTACGTGGCACCATTTTGGTGCCTGGTACCAAAATGGTGCCTGGCATTTAGGGCTTAATCGAGTCTGAACTGCTGCGGCACGGTCATACGCGCCTTTTCCCGATCATATGATTCGCGGTCGAAGAACAATTCAAAATCCTCCTGTATCCATGCGTCGATTTCATCGAGGGACCTGGGTGTTGGCGGCAAGAGTACGCCAGGTCCTATATTTGGCAGATTTAAATCATCGGTTTCAGCCATTATTTATCCATTGTGATTTGCTTAAATAAATGTTCTAAACCGTATTTTTTGAATAACTTTTTGATCTCCGAAGATTTCGGATCAATGGAGTTCGATTCAATTAACTGAATTACATCCAGAAGATCTTTTTTTTCTCGCTCTGGATTATTCACTATGGCATGCAGCTTCATGGCGATTAAATGATCCGGACTTGGGATAATAAACGTTTCCCCGGCAATGATAACCTGTCTGCCGTTTTTAACGAGTTTTTGAAACGTATCCGCATCAGTAATGAGAAAATCCAGGTCTCGCAGGCCTTTTTTTTCGGCTTTAAATTGCACTGCCACGCCCTGGCGCTTCTTGATGGTATACCCGGTGCTTATGATGTCCGGTTCCAGCTTGGCTTCATCTTCACCAGTGACAATGAAATCGATATCAAAGGTTGAACGAATGACTTTGCTTGCTATGAATGCGTATCCACCGATAAGAACCGGTTTTACTTCGTGTTTCCGGAAAATAGCCGCAAGAAGCGTGAATATCGAACCCTGAAAAGATTGGGATGGGTTGGCCTGCGTCATGGATAAAAAATACAATGCTGACTGGATGAAACGCCAATTAAGATTATTCCCTCGATTCTCTGGAATTTAAGATGAGAAACAATAATAATTGTTGATATCGTAGAAGGAAAAATATAAATTACACTTGACAGGAAAAAATTGAAAGGGTTGGGATGACGAGATCATTTTCAACGTTTCTGATGAGCCTGATAGCTGGGCTTTGGTGTGCTGCTAATTCCCAACAACCACTGAATATTCTCCCGGATTCTACGGCAGCCAAATTAAAAATAGGGGTCATACAGGGCCAGCATTGGAGCTCTGGTTCTGCCACCCCATACTATATTCAAAAGTTTCAAAATCTTGGGTTTCGTCAGGTTGATTCAATCAGCGCATATACAGATACATCGTTTCTGAGGACATACGATATTTTCTATTTTCCCTTAGGATGGTGCTACGATACGAAAACGAGGGATTGGGTGTCGGAGATCGCCACTTTTTTCAAATCATTCGTCTATGAGGGCGGATATATTGTCCTCGAACAGCCAAACTGCAGCGGACTTCTCACCATGCTGCCATACCCAATATATTTATCAATCTGGTATGACACGAATGATTATCCGGAAATTGTTCTTGATTCAACACATTACATTACGCGGGGGTTCAGACGGACCCAGTTGTCCTTTCCCACAGACCAGGTCGATTCAATGGATAGCCGTTATATCCCTCTTACCAAGGGCCGTGTCACCTTTTCCCCGGATATGATCTGTGGCAGCTATGGAAAAGGCCACACTTTTCTCTATCTTGGTAATACTGCGGCGGATCCTTTGTTATATCGGATCATGACCTGGAACGCCTGGGAGAAACTGTTTTCCAGGAGGGTCTCGTTCACTCTTGTGTCATCATCCACGAATACTGTATCCGACGTGTATCTGCATTCTCCGATCAATACTATTTTGTTCGAGAATAATTTCGTTAACATCGGCAAGACTGTTGATACAAACTATATCCTGGGAGACACGTTTGTTCTCAGTATTTATGTACACTCTCGGTACGGGGATTTTGAGTATTATTCGAATTCCGAGGCCGCACAGACGATCCAGATTTCAAATAATGTTTGGGAATTCCGGTTTGAAGATACGCCTGAACCGGGCAAACATTGGGACTATAATGATGTCGTGGTTCGCATGACTCTGGCCGAGGACGATACCGTGACCACTGCCGCCAGTTCTGAACCTCTCGCAGCTGCTGATCGATTTTTACTCCAGCAGAACATGCCCAA
Source organism: Candidatus Raymondbacteria bacterium RIFOXYA2_FULL_49_16 (assembly GCA_001789205.1). GTDB lineage: Bacteria > Fibrobacterota > OXYB2-FULL-49-7 > OXYB2-FULL-49-7 > XYB2-FULL-49-35 > XYB2-FULL-49-35. The sequence goes on from MFYT01000039.1 coordinate 82,119, forward strand.
CCCCTTTAACCCATCGACGAGTATTCACTACTGGGTCGCTGATCCTTCACGTGTGCGGCTGGAAGTGTACACTATAAAGGGGGATCTGGTTGAAGTACTCACGAACGAATACAAGCAGCCTGGAACATATACTGTGCAATGGAACGCGCAAAATCATGCTTCGGGCATATATTGTTTTAAGCTCTACGCAGGCCATTTCGTCTCCGGGAGAAGGGGCGTTTTGCTGAAGTAGGTCGTCGAGAAAGGGAATGATGACTGGAATAATGCGATCCCTCATCAGTGCCGCATTTTTGATTGGTACGGTGTTTGCATTGGAAACAAACGCCCAGGCATATCTGACACGAATTCCCGATTCTGTAATGCAGACCTTGAAAGTGGGGGTAATCCGGGGTGAGCATTTCAGCAGTTTCTCTTCGACGCCTTATTTTATTACTAAATTCATTAACGTGGGATTTCGACAAGTCGATTCCATTTACCCCGGCATAGACACGTCGCTTCTGAGAACCTATGATATCTTTTATTTTCCATTAGGATGGTGCTATGACCAGACCGTGGATGCCTGGGTTTCAGACAATGCTGGGTTCTTCAAGTCATTTGTTTATAACGGTGGATATATTGTGCTTGAGCAGCCGAATTGCGGAAAACCACTCGTCATGCTTCCCTATCCGGTCTATCTTTCAACGTGGTATGACCGGGGTGATTATCCAGAGATCATTCTAGACTCAGCCCATTATATTACCAAAGGTATTGATGCTGATGATATTCCTATGGCCGCTGACCAGATCGATTCCATCGACAGTCACTATGCTTCCTTGGTAAAGGGCCGTGCTACCGATGTCCCTGATTTTAATTATGCAAGTTACGGGCAAGGACGGGTGTTTTTGTATCTGGGCAATACCGCGCGAGATACGCTGCTATACAGGATTATGACCTGGAATGCATGGGCAAGATTATATTCCAGGCGCGTGTCCTTCACTCTCGTATCATCGTCCACAAACCTTGTTTCCGATGTGTACTTGCGTTCGCCGTTTAATACGATATTGTTCAGAAATAATTTTTCGAGCATTGGCAAGACCGTGGATACGACGTATGTTCTGGGAAATGATTTCGTTCTCAGCATCAATGTCTATACCCGCATGGGGAACTTTGAATACTTTTCAAATTCCGAGTGCGCGCAGATCATTCAAGTCTCAAAAACCATATGGGAGTTCCGTTTTGAAGATTCTCCAGAGCCCGGCAAGCACTGGGACTACAATGATGTTGTGATTCGCATGACTCTGGCCGATGACGATACGTTAACTACCGCGGTCAATGCCAGGCCAATTGGGGGATCACATGTATTTTCGCTTCAGCAGAATATCCCTAATCCCTTTAATCCATCAACAACCATAGAATACCGGATTTGCGATGCAGACAATGTACAAGTGGATGTATGCGATGTTAAGGGCAAGATGGTCGATATACTCGTGCATGAGTTTAAAAAACCAGGTGTTTATACTGTAACATGGAATGCATCACGTCATGCTTCAGGGGTATACTTCTTCCGGCTTCAGTCTGGTAAGTTTTTTGATGAAAAAAAGGGCATTTTGCTAAAATAGTATGGCGCTGGTCAGCGTGTATCGCGAGGTCATAGAGCGCCAGGCAGAAAAAACGAGGCAATGCGATCGCCCAGCGCGCCAAACGATTGGCGCGGCAAGCGTCCATTTTGTTGTTCCCTGCCAATGCTCCGGTATATCTCCGTGACAATCCGTATCATGCGGTCGCTTTGCCCGCAGATTTCACGTATCACTTGTTCCGGTCCCTGTTCTTCACAAATACGCACAATCTCCGCGTCGGGTTGGAAGGGTTTGTTGTCAGATCCTGGCGCCAGGAAATAGAGACCTGCTGCAAGCGCAATTGCCGTATAGGGCGCTGGCAAACCGCCGCGTTCGGCCTCTATGAGCGGACCTGCCACGCGGTCAATTGCCGAGAGCTTGCGTCTCAGGTCGCGTCCCACCCGGTGGATGGTGTCACCGAGGACTTTGTTGCCAAACCTTTGTAGCAGGTCCTCGATATGCTCCTCAAGCCCCTCCTGCGTAAATTCACCGGGATACATGGCCATGAGAGTGCGGCCAGATTCCCACATGGCGATCTTTACCCACGCGCGCAGTTCAGGGTCCTCGACCGCCTGATAGGTGTAGGTCATTTCCGGGGCCACAAGGTGGGCATAGTAGGCGAGTGCCGCGTGTCCCAAGTTGTGGATGAATGATTTGCGGTCAACGTAGGCCTTCATATTGTCTTTTGGCGCAAGACCGGGAACATCCGGCACCTCATTGATGAAGCCTTTGTGGTCGAGAATGAGCGTGTTGTATGCCTCGGCAAATACCATGAGCGGGTCGTGCTTGCGTACTTCATCCGGCATCATGGGAACCATTTTGCCAATGCTTGTTTCTACCAGGCCCATGTATGCGGCAAGAGGGAAGTCTCCGGGTAACAGTGGCTGCAGACCGCTGCGCACTGTCTCTGCCGCGTTCCTCAGATTCTCGCACAGGATAATGTCGATTGGTCCTGCGCCTGCTGCATGGCGCTCCTGAATACCCCGGGCAAGCACTGGGAAAAGCCGGGGCAGTACTGCCGGACCCACGGCTGTGCCCATGATGGAAGCGCTGGCAATTTCTCTGACAACGCTGTCCACGTCCACAGCGCTTATTGCGCGTACGTTTTTTACCTCAATGGTTTGGTTTTCTTGGTCGCGGATTTCGACTGTGTAAGAGTGCCGGGCGTTGAACGCGGAGATCAGGGTCTGGTCAACGTCGACAAAGACCACCTCATAGTCTGCGCGCGAAAAGAGCTGGCCAATAAAGGAACGGCCTATGTTACCTGCGCCGAATTGGAGAAGGTTTTTCATAAAAGAGTAAAATGCATAAAGAGGTACGTAGGGGGCAAGAAGGAAAAAGAAACAATGTTTCCGATGAGCGATATGCAATTCATTGCATGCTATCCCTGGAACGTTTATTTTTTATGCGGAATATATCATGCATATCAGCGCACTGACCATTCATCAAGACCGTTTTCCAGCCCACGACGTCTATCCATTCAGCGTGCCGTCCCTTGCCGTTACTCCGCGCATCGATTTTATCGCCCCAATCACTTTTTTCATTGGCGAGAACGGCAGCGGAAAGTCGACGCTTTTACAGGCAATTGCGCGGCGGTGCAATATCCATATTTGGCAGGAAATGGAACGCGGCCGGTTCCAGTACAACCGGTATGAGGAACGTTTTTGCGAATATATCGAAGTGGCGCAGGAAAAGCGGATGATTTTGGGGTCGTTTTTCTCGTCGGACAATTTCCGTCATTTTACGCAAAACCTCGACGAGTGGGCGTCCATGGACCCTGGCGTTCTCGACTATTTCGGCGGCAAATCGCTGTATACCATGTCGCACGGCCAGTCGCTTATCTCGTTTTTCCGCACCCGCTATGCCATTGAGGGGCTTTACCTGCTTGACGAGCCCGAGACCGCGCTTTCACCGCGCCGCCTCATTGAACTGCTCGCCATTGTCCGCGATATGGCCACGGCAGGCCATGCCCAGTTCATTATTGCCACGCATTCACCCCTGCTGCTTGCCTGCCCTGGCGCGATCATCTATAATTTTGACACTGTTCCTGTTTCATCCTGCTCTTACGAGGAGACAGACTACTTCCGGGTGTACAAGGACTTCATGGAACATCGGGAAAAATACCTGGGGTAGGGCTATTCGTCGTTTTCGCGGGCAGGTTCTTCGGCGGGTGCTGAATGACCCGCATTTTCAGCCTTGGGCTCGTATTTGTTGAACCCGCTTACCATAAGGACAATATCGACCCTGCGGTTCTGCGCCTTGTTCTCGGGGGTGTCGTTGGGGGCTTTTGGACGGTATTCGCCGTATCCAGCTGCCGAGAGCCGGTCTGGGGAAATACCGCCGGAATGGAGCAGGTATTGGAGTACGTTGGTGGCGCGGGATGTTGACAGCTCCCAGTTTGAATAGAACCTGGTATTGTGAATGCGGTCAGTATCTGTGTGTCCTTCAACGCGTATGAAATTGGGCATTGGCTGGAGAATCCGGGCAACCCTGCCAACAATCTCCATTGCCGGCCCCGAGAGCTCGCCTGATCCCGAATAGAACAGCACTGAATCCTTTATGCTAATGACTAGGCCCCTTTCCTCGCGCGAAACCGAGATTTTCCCCTGAAGGCCCATTTGCGCGATCATCCGGTTGATACGCTCCTGGGTGTTAGACATGGCCCGTCGTTCCTTGGAGACGCTGGGCCCGGGAACCAGGGACCTGCCGCCGTCGAGTACGCCTGAACGGCCTACCCCGCCGAATGTGATGGCGAGCGATTCAGCCATTTCCTGGAATTTTTGGGTATCGGTCTGCGCCATGGAGTAGAGCACAATGAAGAGCACCAGGAGCAGGGTGATAAGATCAGCGTAGGTGAGCAGCCATCGTTCCGCGTTTTCTTTTTCCGCGGGCTTGTTCTTCTTGTGCGCCATACGGGCCTACGCCTTATTTGCCGCTGCTGACGTTGACGTTTTTGGCTTCGGACTGGGAGAGGAATGAAATAAGTTTTTGCGCCACAATGCGCGGGTTGTCGCCCGACTCAATGGAGAGCACACCTTCGACAATAATGCTTTTTACCAGCACCTCTTTCTTGCTTTTATTTTTAAGCTTGGTGCCGATAGGTATCCAGATGACGTTTGCGGAAAACACGCCGTACAACGTGGCAATAAAGGCAAGGGCGATTGAGGCCGCAAGCGACGCGGCGTCGGAGATGTTTGACAGCACGTTGATGAGGCCAAGAACAGTGCCAATGATGCCCATGGTGGGAGCAAAACCGCCCGCAGCCTCAAATATTCCCGCGCCACTGTGGTGGCGTTCCTCAATAGTGGTTATTTTAGTTTCGAGAATGTCACGCACCAACGCGGGTTCAGTGCCATCTACAATGAGCTGGACGCCTTGTTTTAGAAAAGGATCGTTAATGTTTGTCAGTTCTACTTCAAGGCTCAGGATGCCTTCGCGCCGCGCTTTTTCGGAAAATCCCACAAGCATATTAATGGTTTTAGTGATGTCGTATTTTTGTTCGGTAAAAGCTATGATGAGCAGGCGGGGGGCTTTTGATAGAGTAGACAAGGGAAAACTGGTGATAACAGCACCAACGGTCCCGCAGGCGATGATGATGAAGGCTGATACGCCTACATACGCGAGCAGGTTGCCGCCCTCTTCAAGGATACCGACGATCATTCCGCCGACCGCCAAACTAATCCCAAAAATGGTGGTAATATCCATACGGGTCCTTTTCCTTTATTTCAGCTTAAAAGATTTACAAAAAAAATACACTCAACCTCCGTATATTGGCAATAGTAATTATCGGCATATTCATTTAGAGTATTTAATGATATCTGGCGTAAGATGTTTAAAAATAAGGAAATACTTGAATCGATCCTTGAAGTTTAGCTTCAGCAACCGTTGTTTTTCAAAAGTTTTGCTGTTACTTTTTCCTGCTTTTCCCATTGGCCAAAAAGTGCCCCTTTGGGAAGGAGTTCCCTTTCAACAATTTTTCGTATGGCAGGATTGATTGCGCCACATGGCTCATGTTCAAACCCAGTCCCGGGAAGGGGCATGAATGTATGGGCATGGATTGTCGCCCCCATTTTCACCAAGGCTTGCATCATACGGACTGTGTGCAGGGCATCGTCCTCGGTTTCACCCGGAAGACCGAAAATGAAGTCCACAAAGGGTTTGAGGCTAGCGGAGCAGGCAATGTCAATGGCCTGGTACACGTCATTAACTGTATGACCCCGGTTGCACAGGTCCAGAAGGCGCTGGCTTCCTGTTTGCGCACCCACCACGATGTTCTTGTTGCACGCGTATTTCAGCACAAGCGCCACAGTGTCAGTTGTAACATGTTCGGGCCGCACCTCAGCTGGAAAATTGCCGAAGAATACACGGCCTTTTTTTCCAATGGCCTGGTTTACGCCGGTCAGCAGTTCCTCCATGGCGTGCAGGTTAATGCCAAGGCCGTCCGGCGATCCATACGCAAATGCATCAGCCGAAACAAACCGTATGTTGTACATGTCCCGTTTGCGCATTTCAGCCACTGCTGCCACAATGGCCTCGCTTTTGCGGTGACGCACTGTGCCTCGCGTCAGCTGTGTTGCCTGGCAGAAATGGCAGCTGAAGGGGCAGCCGCGGGTGATTTCAATAGAGCCCAATTTATCGTACCGTAGTGAAAAGGGAGGGAATGCGTCAAGATCAACAAGTCCTGCAGGACCGGTATGCATATATCCGGCTCCTGGCTGGTAAAAGGCAATGCCTTTGATTGCGGTCACATCCCCATCTTCCAGCAATTGTTCCGCAAGCGCGGGAAAAGTTTCTTCGGCCTCTCCCAGCACAGCATAGTCAAACCCCATTGCCAGGGTGCCTTTTGGATCGCCTGTGGCATGGGGGCCGCCTGCAATGAGCGTGATCCGGTTTCCATAGGCCATTCGCAGCTGCGCCACCAGCTCCTGGGTCTCCCATTTTTGTGGAGTGCAAAATGAAAAGCAGAGCAGCGCTTTGTCATGTGTTTCGAGAATACGGCCGGTTTCGGGGAGCAGGGCGTGGGCATAGTAGAAAAAACAGACATGCGCCTTTGTCGCCACAGGATGGTTTTCGAGCGCGCCTGCGAGCGCGTTAACGCTGTTTCGATTGAGCGAAGTGTAGAAAAAGGCCAAGCCCGTGCGCATAGGCATTATTAAAATGACCAGGAAGCCCGTATGCCCCCGGGCGCAGGAGCGATTGCCGAGTCAGTGGAAGGCGTTTTGTACAGACGGTATACCAGGTATGTGATCGCAGTGCTCACACACGCGCCTGTGACAATATCAGACAGGTGGTGCCAGTGCTCGTTGTACCTCGTGTATCCCACATAACCTGCCCATCCGTAGAACGCAATTGGCAGACTGTATTTCAACGCCGGCTGTTTTACATGGTCAAGCCAGTAGAGGCTCATATATGTTGCGGAACAGAAACTCATTGATGTATGGCCTGAATAAAAGCTTCTTCGCTGGCCTTCGTACCCATGGGCAATGGCATCGTCGTAATTGGGACGTTTGCGGCCCACGGTCGATGAAACCGCGCTGTAGATGCCAAAATTTACGGAAAAAGCTGTCATAAACCCCCGGAAATTCCTGAGCGCGTCGTTTTTATCAACAGCAAAAGGCGTTGCCGCGTATCCGAGGTGGACAAGGGGGATGACCCAGCAGGGGATGCTTTCGTCGCGATAGGTTTTTACATCAGAACTGATGAACGGGTGGTCTGGGTTCAAGAGCACTGTCTGGAATAGAGCGCCGGCCGAGAGACCCGCAACATCGATGAGAACATCGGTGTATTGATGATTAAAAGGCGTACTCGAATTTTGTATGACAGCCTGAGACTGCGGCACATACAAGAGCAACCCCAGGAAGACCAAGGTCAATCGCATGGTGAAGAATATAATTTAATCGGACAATACGCTTCGACTGTGGAGATTGCGCCCACAGCGAGGGGTTTATCGCAGCAGCAAGGCCTTTGCTGAATAAAACGCGTCACCCGCCCGTAACCTGAACAGATAGAGGCCGCTGGACACCCCGACAGCCTTCCAAACAACGCCGTTGCGGCTGATTTTAGCCACTGTGGTTTCCACTGTGGCGACAGACGAGCCGTTTACCCTGAATATCTCAACCGTGACCAGACCGTCTTTTCCCGGTATTTTGCCGCATTGTATGGTCACCGCAGGGTTGAACGGATTGGGAAAAACCATCAGCGATTTTTCTGGTACTTGAGCGGCGGGAATCGAGTATGGACCGCTGGTGCATGATTCAATGCTGTCGGGCTCACGACCGATATCCGAATAGCGCCATTGACCTTTTCTGGCAACCAGTGTATCTGTACCGGAAACAAGGGCAAGATCAAAGGAGATGTCCGAACTACCCGATCCCTCTTGGTGGACTTGGGCCGCGATACTGTTCTGACCATCGTGGAGCAGTGGCAGGCCCTGAGCGGTAATATCAACGGTCGTATAGGTTCCGCCTTCGTGCGCAGTCGAGGCCCAGGTGTCGTATCCGACCTGACTTGCGGGCATGCCAAGGCGGGCGACCTCGGCGCCATTGAGATAGACAATCACGCCATCGTCGTAATTGAGCTCGAGCGCAAGTGAAGAGAGGGGTGCCGGATTGGAGACGGACATGCTCTTTCTGAAGTATGCGGTATAGACCCTCGCAATGGTTGTGGCCTCATTCCCATCGCCGTAACCGAACTCGGCCAGGCCGAGAGGCCAGGAAGAATCGTCATACCCAGGATCTTTCCAGGACATCGAAGTACAGGTTGTGTCCACTGTGAAACTGATTACCGCGGAAGTGTCCATGGAGTTTCCGGAATCATCAATGGCGCGCACATAGAAGACATAGGTCTGCCCATGCACACCTGCCACGACCATGGAATGGTTGAAACCGCCTTCTCCTGACGGAAATTGGGTTGTCATGGTTTCGTAGGGTTGGTCGACAAGACCCCAGCGAACGTACGCAGGCTCGTTTGTTTTCAGTGTTACAAGAACAGAGGCAGTGCGAACAGTCCCAGACGGCCCGCTTTCCCTGAAGAACGGCGCGGTCGTGTCAGGTCCCTGCGGCCGCTTGATAATGGTAAGACTGTCGAGTAGCAGCCCATATGGATCAAGGACGTCCATATGCAAGGTGTCGCCGTGAATCCGGCATTTGCCATAGTTGAGCGCCCACGCGCCTTTTTCCACAAACCAGTCGGTATTCGAGAAATAGCTGGGGGTCCCGTCATATCCCCCGGAACCCCAGTTGCCCAGGACCATCTCCAGCCTGCCCTGGCCAGGCCCGCTCCCATACTCTTCCACCGGTGTTTCAGCATTGACGTTTAAATTTATCGGCTTTGAACGCATGTAATAATGAATGTGTCCATTCAACACAAGATCAACGCCGTAGTCGTCGAACGCCTTCCACCAGGTTTCGCGGTATGCGTCCATGTCCTGCTGATGGACCACGGTTACGAAAAAGGGTTTGTGGAAATAGACGATTTTCCACTTTTTTGCCGTGTTCCGGAGCTGGTCAACAAGCCATGCGTACTGGGCCGCGAAGTCGCGTTCGCTATTCAGGGAAATGAACAGCGCATCCCCAAATTCGAACGAGTACCATTTCTCTTCACCCGGGAGCACAAATTGATTGTAATAGATGCTGTAATTGTAATCGTGATTGCTGACCGCGTAATAGATCAGGGCTTTTTCGAAAAGGGAGGCGCCATAGGAATAGATTTCGTCCCAGTCAGTCGCTGAGTTGCCATCGGTCGCTTTGTCTCCCATATGAATGAAAAAGTCGGCGTCCTGCTGCGCCAGCGTCTCAGCCATGGTCCTCCATCCGGGCAGATTGTAATCGTGGATGTCACCACCAGTGATGAAAGTAAGTCTGTCCGCAATCGTGTCGCAGGAGGTCTGGAATGTCTTTTCAACGCCCCAAGTTCCGTCGTATATGGAGTAATGGATGGTTGCAGACGGCTGAACCGCGGGAAAGGCGTAATCATAGAGATATCCGGAATAATCCGCGCGCTGGGTTCCAGCAAATGTTCCCTGTTCGTACAAGTCCGTATACCCCCAGCGGATACTGTCAGCAGGGCCATAGCTTTGCCAGGTAACAGTCAGCCCGTTCAATGGATTGTTCTTTGAGCCCCAGTGGATATGCGTGACCGTGCTCCAAAGGAGTGAGGCGCCGCATAAGAGAATTCCCATGGAAAGTGGTATGCTTTTCATTTTTTATTCCTCCTGATAGCATATGCCGGTATTATCCGCTGACATTAAATAAGATACAATGGGAAATAGAAATCGCCCCAACTATTTGGCAATAATGACCGATTTTTCAGGAAAAAACGCCACTTTTTCGGAAATCATAGCTGGTAATGGGGAATATCCAGGCCAGCCTCAACCGGTTCTGTATTTACTGGGGCTTTTTCCGGTCATTTTCTTGAAATTTCTAAGAAAAATGTCAGGATCTGAGTACCCGACCTTATACGATATCTCTGTAATTGAATCATTGGAAGAACGAAGCATGTCGCACGCTTTTTCTATCCTGACCTCCCGCAGTTGTTCCATCGGCGACTTGCCGGTGACTGTCTGATATATGGTAAGCAGGCGCCTGGGGCTTAGTCTGACAGTCCGGGCAATGGACTTGCTGCCCAGTTCCTCGTGGAAATGGGCGGATAAGAAGCTGTCTACTTCAGTGACAATGCTTTTCCAGTTATCGGGTACAATCCTGAATCTCTTTCTCCATGCCCTGGCCCCCAGGAGTGCGATGGCAACAGCCAGCACACTAGCGCCAACGAAGATCCGAGCCTTGGAATTGTCCCTGATCGTGAATTCGGTTTTGGGAAAATCAAGCACTTCGCCATTTTCACGCACCAGATATCCTTCAAAGGACCACCCGCCTTTCACCATTTTATCATTCAGGACCAGGGGGAGGAGTATTTCACCGGATCCAGGGGAGAGGTCAAGCATGCTGACTGCTATTGCCGAGGTGAAAAAACGATCAGCCAGACTATCTTTTTTTAACGCGATGAACTCATTGCTCCCCCGTCTATATTTGAAATAGAGGTCTTGGGTCTCGCTGTTGATGCTGAAGGTAAGGTTGGAGGTTTCGTCAAAAGGGCCGAACCGGTTGCCGCGATCTCCCGTAAAAATGTCCGCGTGCGCGTTCAGGTCAATGTAGCATTTTTTGGACACCGGAGGTAAGCGCAGGCGCAGGAACACGGTGTCTCCGCGGCGGAATTCGTGGTTGTCCTGCCGCGGGCGGACAATGTCCATTGCAAGCCCTTCGTGGACACGGCGGGCAGATGATATGATGAAATGGTCGATATCCATGGAAGCAATGCCGAATTCCCGAGCTGTTTTTTTACAGCGGAATTCGATGTACTGATAGTGGCCCACGGGCCGACTCAGTTCAATTTTCCGGTTTCCGGCCGGGAGCCCATCGATAAAAAGCGAGTCCTCGATTGTTGCGCCGTCCACGCGGATGAATATATCAATGGATATCCATTGGGAAAGACGCACCAGCGCCAGGCCTGTGTCGGGAATGGTCCAGGTGCGTCCTTTTCCATTGGGCCGCATGAGCAGGAGAAGTCCCGGGGTCCCGTCCGCGGTTTTCCGCAGGACAAGGCCAGGCGTGGTAAAGGGACTGTCGATTTTGCTTACCACGCGGAACCCCAGAAGGGTCAGGTGCGATGCAGTCGTCTGCGCTGGCAGTGTGCCGTTTGCCCGGTTCAGACGCATGGCAAAATGACAATACAGGCCCTTGACAAGCTCCGGAGAGGAACCGGTAAGCATGAGCGTCCGTGCCGCGACCCAGTCTGAATCGGCGCTGATGCGAAGTCCGGACGTGCCCCTGAATGCGGCCTTTTTTGTCACGGCAACGTTCCCCTGGGCCCAGCCGTTGATGGTGAAACCAGCCGAAACTTCCACGGAATCTTCGAAGTCTTCGGAGAAATAGACAGTGTCCGCGGCATGAGGAAGCGCGGTGAAGAAAAGAACCATCAGAAGGGCCGCGAGGATTTTTAACTTAGTTGAACAATAAGGACACACGAGTCTCTCAAAGAAAGAATCAATATGTTTCCAACGAAACGACTTACTTTTACTGGAAATATTGCTCCCAGCGTTGTATGTGGTGGTTATCAAATGATCACAAAGGGGCATTTGATTAGGTTCAACATTCAGGAGATCCCTTACCTCATTCCAATGCACAAAACTTCTCCTTGCTATCAAAGGCCTTTAAAAGAGAACTATGACATCAATCCTTATTTCTTTTCATCAGTTGAACTGTATCCTACAAATCCACGATACTCAACTTCCCTTCCCGCCACAACCCAATCCTGTTTCTGACTATTTTTTTTGCATGATACAGCGCCTTGTCCGCCCTTTAGAGCGCAACAGCACAACTCCTCCCTTAGAGTAATAGTATGGTTTTATGCTGCCTGTGCGCGTGAATGCCGTACTCTGCGTGACCTCCCCCGCGAATGCCGAGACGCGGGTGGATGCACTGTCCCTGTCCGTTTTATGCTTATCGCGACTTTATGCCCGGTTGCATTGGCGACCTTCCAAAGCGTGGAAAGCCGGATATCTTCGCCATGGTTTTCTAATTTGCTGACCGCTTGTTTGGTAATATGAATGAAATCTGCAAGCTGTTCTTGATTTAATCCTGAATCTTCCCGGAATTGCTTCAGTAAAACGGATATTTTGAAGGTCTGGAGGCCTATGTCATAATTTTTCCATCCTTCAGGATCTTTTGCCTTCAATTCTTCAAGGTGCGCCAAGGCGTCATCATTGTAATGGAGATTCTTTTTCATATTTGCTCCCGCTATTTATTTCTGTTTCCTCAACAAATGGTCTTTCTTTCTCTGTTCCGCAGTCTCGATTTCCTTAACAGGTGTTTTCTGAGTCTTCTTGGTAAAAGCATGCGCTAATACAAGAAAGTTTCCCGCTTCGAAAAAGCCCAGGAAACGGAAAATATCTCCTCCATATTCTACCCGAACCTCCCATAAACCACTAGTCCCTTCCATTTTCTCAAAAAATTTGCCGGGAACCCTTTCGAAATTACGGACAATGTCAAACACATAAAGGCACTTTTCCTGTTGTTCACGGTGTAAGCTGTCAATAAAAATCTTGACCGGCATTTCCCCGGTTCTCGTTCTATATTACAGGACATCCTCGAATGCTCGTACCAGTAATATACGTTATCTCATGACATCTAGCAAATATCACCCTGGCTAATTACTGGGAAAACCGATTGAACAAGACTGTAAGAGTCTGATATTTAGAAATTATTATCCGTCCCGGGGCTTTCCTGTGATGACCCAGGGAGATTTCTGTGTGCAGGAGGAAAATCCCTATTTTTTTCGCGCAACCTCGGACGGGAGCATGCCGAACCGGTGCCTGAAGAGTTTGGCGAAATACGATGAATGGTTGATGCCAACGCGATAGTGGACCTCGGTCACATTCATGTCCGTGGTCTTCAGTAATTCCATGGCCTTGTCGATCCGGAAATCATTCAAATATTGGATGAAATTCGTTCCCGTGTCTTTCTTGAAAATCTTGCCCACGTAATCCTCGCTTAGGCCCGCGAAGCGCGCAAGGTCAGAGAGGGAAATTTCCTCGGCATAATGGTCGCGGATGCAGGCCATGGCCTTGTTGGTCACAGCGCTGAACTGCTTTGGCACAACAGGGACTTGTTTTTTTCTTTTCCAGCGCAGCAAAATAGCAATGAACGCAATGACTGTGGCTGCCACAGGTATGGCCTTTGACCAGGGGATTTTGTGCTGTTTGGGCGCAGTTGTTAGAGGCGCCAGGGAGTCTCCTGGTACACTATCCGAAGTCTTGAGCGCGATCATGTCTATTTTAGCGCCAACCTCTTTGACTCTAAGAGAAAGCAGATGTTTTCCAAGTTTTTCAACAATGAAATATGGGGTATTTTTATGGCAGCCGTCGCCGCAGCTTACCTTGGTGGCCCATTGCCATGAGTCCTTTTTATAAAAATAGAGCCCATCTGTGTAATCTGGATTGTCCGGATTTTTGTTATCAAGCGTGACAAATACCCCGTTATCTCCTGGATTTGTTGCCCAAGTCCTTAAAAAAAGGTAATAGGTGTCAGCCACAGGCATATCGATGGTGTATTCAATTCTGCCCCTGCTTTCGTAGATGCCGGCAGAAACAATGTATTTTCCTGACGAGGCGTTTTTATACGCGCGTTCAATGGCCCACCCTGAATTATCGATTCGATTGTAGGTTTCAGCTTCAATGAACAGAGAATTTGTGTCCACGGCATGCAAGACACTGCAAGCAATGAAAACGCAGGAAATTACCTTCATCCTGGAATTTCCTCTATTAATTCATCCTCAAAAATGCGTGAAAAAATGCCTTTTCCCTTCTTAAAAATAATATTTCTCCTCTGGAACCATGTATAAAGAAAAGAATAAAATCTTCTCCGTGAATACCGCCCTAAAAGTATATTATTCACGGGATGCCGAAATCGATTCAAAAAGTACGGTTTTCATTCGAGGAAACGGGCCTAACCCACTTTGGCGGGATGTGGCTTATTCAGAGTTTTTGCAAGTTGCTCGGTTTACGCCAGCGTCTTTACGATTATGTTCGACGTCCCCAAAGAAACCACTTTTACAGTTCCACCGAGTTCATTCTGGCGTTGCTTTATTCCATAATCATGGGACTTCGACGTATCAACAAGACTGATATTCGATTTGGACTCTACGGTTATAGTCATTTACGGGGAGCAGCAGAAAGGGGCTGTTGGATACAATCCGAAGAAGCCCGGACGGAGGTCCTATCATCCGCTTCTATGTTTCGAGGCAAATTTTCAGGAATTCTGGCACGGCAGTCTTCGTCCTGGGAACACAGTGGCCATGACAGGAGCGATACCGTTCATTCGGCGGTGTCTGGAGAAAGTTTCTTCCACGATATCACGGAGCCGGATACGGTTTCGTATGGACTCTGGTTTTTATTCCAACCGCATCACCAACTATCTGGACGCGCTGGGATGCGGTTATGTCATTGTCGCCAAGGAATACGCGACCATCAAAGCGCCATGCGTACGCATGCCGGTTCAAAAAGCTCGGCAATGGGTGGGAGGCCGGAGAATTCTGGGAGAAAGTTCGGCATGTGGACAAGAAAGAGCGCCGTTTCGTTGTGGTGCGACGTCCCATTCCTTCCGACGAGGAGGAGAACCGGCAACTGACCTTGTTTAAGCACCAGAAATATGTGTATCATGTTTTCGTGACCAATCTACCGATCAGTCCATGGCGAGTGTATCTGTTTTACAGTCCGCGAGCAACCATCGAGAAAAACATACGGGAACTCATGTACGATTACCCCTTGGGCAAGATACCGACGAAAGATTGGACGGCAAATGTGGCGTTCTTCCAGTTGGTTTTGTTTGCGGCAAATATCGCTCACTGGTTCAAACGCCTGTGTTTGCCCGAGGATTATCACTACCAGAAGGAATTTCTTCAGGCATTCAAAACAATCGAAGGGTTACGGTTACCAGGAAATTTTCGAATTTGCAAAAGACCCGAGAGGTCTCTCTCTATGAAAGACCCGAGAAAATAAGTGTTTTCACGCATTTTTGAGGTTGATATGATGTGACACGGTTGAGCGGGAAAGTTTCAATTGGTTGCATGCGCACGTAAAGGCCTTTTCAATCCCTTGGCAGCAGGATTCGCCAGCCTTTTTTTTCTCAAATCAGGGGTCTTTGCACCGTAAGAAATAATACGTGTGCAGCGCATCATGCACGATCGCAACAGGGATGAAGCCCTTGATTTCATTATCGGCTGTATCGGCACGAAGGTAAGGGAGATACTTAACAAACCCCCCTGAAAGCCCGTGTTCAAGCTTCCCGCTTCGGGAAGGAGAATCAGAAGGCCGATGCAGTAACGGCGTCTAACATTAGGAACATGTTAAATTTCCATCCACAATTTTCACCGTTCGTTGCGCCAATTTCGCAATATTAGGGTCATGGGTTATCATTACAACAGTCGTGCCTGCCGCATGCTGGAGCTGTATGATATGCATCACCTCTTTCCCGGTATCAGGGTCGAGATTTCCCGTCGGCTCATCAGCGAGAATAAGCCGCGGCTTTTTGACCAGGGCACGCGCAAGAGCGACCCGTTGTTGCTGCCCTATGCTTAACTCGGACGGCAGATGGTCTTTTCTGTCGGTCAGGTCGACTTCCTCAAGAATACTCTCGATGCTTTGTGTACTCGTCAATTCTTTGTTTGCAAGAGAAAGTCCTACGCTGACATTTTCGAACACTGTCAAATAGGGTACCAGATTAAACGATTGAAAAACGAACCCGACGCTAGACCCACGCCACTGAGAGCGCTTTGTAATTTTCCAATCATAAATGGATTGATTTTGCCACATGACGGCGCCTTCATCGGGATGGCTCATTCCGCCAAGGGCAAGAAGAAGCGTGCTTTTGCCGCTTCCACTGGGGCCTACTATGGCCACAAATTCGCCTTCCTTTATTTCGAGGGAAGCTTTATCGAGCGCTTTTACCGTGCCATGTTTGCGTTTGAATATTCTGGATACGGATGCTGCTTTAAGCATTGGTTTAGTCCTCTTTCATGATGAGTGATGGATCTACCTTTGTGGCGCTGATAGCCGGAACGGCGCTGGCCAACAAAGCGATTACCGTTGAAATTATCATACTGTAAACAGCATATACGGGCAGGGGTAAAACGGGTACGCCGGCAATTCGAGGGCCGAGGATCGTTGCCATGGAGGAACCGAGAATGTATCCGATGATTCCACCGATAAGACCGATTATCAAAGCTTTAAGCAGGAACAATTTCAGAATCCATTGTGAGTTCGCACCCATGGCCATATAGATGCCTATTTCTCTGCGCCGCTCATACACGTTCGCGAACATATAGTTGGCAATGCTTGCGCCGCCCACCACCAGAATCACCACGAGCATGATAAGGGAAATACGTTTCATGACCGTGTTTGCTCTGATTTGCGTTGAAACAATCTGGCTGATTGTGACCACTTTGGCATCGGGAAGCAGTTTATTTATCTGCTGGATCAGCCCTGTTGAAATAGCCGAACAGCAGCCCACAATTTCGATGGAATGCAAAACAGAATCTTTTCCGGAGAGTTTCTGTACGGTATGCAAATGAGCGAAAAGACGGCCGTCATCGACTGTCCCGGTAATCGGCAATATGGCTTCTGCGACAAACCTCTTGCCGAGTACGGTCAATGAATCACCCTCTTTGATGGCAAGCGACCTGGCGATGTCTGCGCCTACAAGCATGGCATTGAGGGCAAGGTCTTCGATGACTCGTTTGCGGACAAGAGTTTTTGTCGTGTCTGTAATACCAGGGATATTCGCAGTAATTCCGCAGCTTTGCGGCTTTGCAAATACCCCAAGGGTCGTTTGCCATGTCGCCTTTGACTTAAACTCGTTTCGAGGCAGAATTCCGGTTAGTGTGGCCTTCCGGGCTCCAACTTCAACTGGCATGCTGAATTTTGGCGAGAGGTTGTCAAGTCCCTGTATGCCTGAACTGGTCAGGATTGACACATAGCTTTCTGGGATTTCCGACTGTTGGAAATCCGCGCTATAGTAATCCTGCACAGTAGCATCCTTGGCCAGCAGTAGAATGTTCGCGCCCAGCGCGTCAAGTTCACCGGCAACGGCCTTTTCGGAATAATACGTGGTGCTTTGAATGGCGACCATAACCGCAATACCGAGCGAGACCGCTGCCAGGCTTGATATCAATTGATTGTTGCGCTGGAATATCTCTCGCAAGACCAGCTGTTTAATATTCATCTTGTGAAATTCCTTTTCAGGGTTATTTTTTCGGGCAGCAACTGCCGCCAGCGCATGATTGAAGGGCGGCAAGTATGTCCGTCTTAATTACTTTTCCCGTAAGAACTTTTCCTATTCTGCCGGGCGGTAACAAAACAACAACAGTTGCTTCAGCCAAAGGGGAAATCAATTGACACTGTTTTATGAATTCCTGGCTCCCTTGGGCCGATGGGTCGGCCTTTATTGCAGCAACGAATTGCTTGTATTGGGGATCATTTGCAAATTCATTGACTCCTGCCCACGATTCTGCGCTGAATCTGGTTGATGCGTTTTGAAGCGCCACGAGCGTCACTTTTTGTTTCTGAAGAGGTTTAAGCGTTTTAAGCATCAGGTCCGATACACCCATGCTTTGCTTTAGCTGTTCGGCGGTTATGGTTTTGGGGAAGCCGCCGGTAACGACGCCATTCGGAGCAAGAACGAGCACTAAGGGCAGGTCACCGCCACTTTTGATGCCATAATTATCCGCAATCTGCTTATTGGCCGGATCGCCCAATTTTGCTTTGTAAACAGATGCCTTTTTCGCAGATGATTTATTGAATGTTGTGATGGCGGAAGACATACTCGTGAGTGCTGCATTCTGCGCTTCGTAAAAGATCAGGCATAGAAATTTGCCTGCAGCAGCTGCCTCGCTGATGGCTGCATTCGCATTGGTAGGTACCGCATAGGAAACGGTCCCAAGCATGCATAACACAAATAGTTTGAACATCAACTTTTTCATGAATTTTCCTTTTCTTTTAATTATTTGCTGATGGAAACCAGTGGGTTGTACGGTTTGCTATTCTCACCAGAGTCAACATGACCGGGACCTCAACCAGGACGCCAACGATTGTCGCCAACACCACAGGAGACGAGGTACCGAATAAAGATATAGCTACGGCAACAGAAAGCTCAAAAAAATTGGACGCGCCAATCATACCGGCCGGTGCGGCTATATTGTGGCACAGTTTTAATTTTTTGCTACCAAGGTAAGCGATGAAGAAAATCAGGAAAGTCTGGATTGTCAACGGAATAGCGATTAGAACAATATGCAAGGGCTTGTTTACAATAACATTCCCCTGGAAAGAGAAAATGATAATTAGGGTCAGCAGGAGACCGCCAATCGTCGCATTGTTGAACTTTTTAATAAATATGTTGATGAAATACTCTTCTCCTTTTGCCTTAATGACGCTTGTCCTGGTCAGTATTCCTCCCACCAACGGAATCACTACAAAAAGCAGAACAGACATTAATAATGTGGCCCAGGGAATGGTTATTCCACCGATTCCAAGCAGCAGTGCAACGATCGGGGTGAATGCAAACAAAATAATGAGATCGTTGGTTGCCACCTGAACAACCGTATAGGCTGGATTTCCCCTTGTCAAATGACTCCACACGAAAACCATGGCCGTGCACGGCGCTGCACCCAGAAGAATTGCTCCTGCAAGATATTCCTTGGCAAGATAGGCCGGAATCAATGCCTTAAAAATTACAAAAAAGAAGAACCAGGCTATTGCATACATGGTAAAGGGCTTGATTAACCAATTAGTCACCCACGTTATATACAGCCCCTTTGGATTTTTTCCCACATTCTTTATGCTAGCAAAATCGACCTTCATCATCATGGGATAAATCATAAGCCAAATCAGGATCGCAATCGGAATGGAGACATTAGCATATTCAAATTGGCCTAGAAAGGCGGGGATGCCCGGTAAAAACTTGCCGATGAGCACACCGGTTATCATGCAAAGGATGACCCAAAGTGTCAGATACTTTTCAAAGAAACCAATACCCACGGTTTTATTTTCCGCCATACGTTTCAAGACTCCTTTCCACGGTTTATAGGGTATTCAAAATATCCGGAAGCTTTTCCACAAATCCTCGAATCTCGTCCCGGACCCTGCTATAATGGATGAGCGCTTCCTCTTCTGTTTTGGCGTTTTTGGCCAGGGAAGGGGGATCGTCAAACCCCATGTGCATATGTCTGGCTTTACCGGGAAAAAAGGGGCACGCCTCGCGCGCATTATCACACAAGGTAATTACGTAATCAAAGGGGACAGACATAACTTCGGTCATGTCCTTTGACCGTTGAAGCGATATGTCAATTCCATTTTCCGCCATTGCACGAACGGCACGGGGATCGAGGCCGTGTGCCACGACGCCAGCGGAATAGGGTTCAATTGACTCTCCTTTCAGGTGGCGCGCAAGACCTTCTGCCATCTGGCTCCGGCAGGAATTTCCAGTACAGAGAAACAGTATTTTTATCTTTTTGGTTTCGGGCATATGTTGTCCTTGATACTTTTTGGAATGCGCACCCCGCAGCACGAATCCTTGTCAACGCAGCGGCCAAGATGGTTTGAAAGCCATTCCAGGATACTTTTGACAGCCGGGGTTGTTCCCTTCTTTGCCAGTTTATAGTAAATCCATTTTTCATCCCTGCGGCTTTCCACCAGACCTGCGGCCTTAAGTATGCTCATGTGCTTTGATACGGTCGAAGGCGCAAGCTTCAGGAACTCCACAATCTGGCACACGCACACTTCACGGCCACAAAGCACCATCAGGGCCTTGATCCTGTTTTCATCAGAGAGCGCTTTGGCTATTGAAACAATTTCTTTCATAAATATCCTTATGATTTCTCTCCGTACACGGTAATACTTACTATCTTGGCGCTGCTGCGGACCTCTTTCAGGTCCTTTTCATTCATATATTGAAGCAACAAATCGTCTGGAATATCAATGTTCTTTTCGCTGCTTATGGATATATTTCCGAAACCGGCGTCTTTTATGATTTGAAGATATTCTTTCTTTGAAACCGCTCCTGAGATGCAACCCGCATACAGTTCCGCAACTGTTCTCAACTTTGCCGGAAGCTCACCTTCAATGACAATATCGGAAATGTTGAAATGCCCGTCTTTTTTTAATACCCGAATAATTTCTCCAAAGGCCTTCCTTTTATCGGGAACCAGGTTGAGCACGCAGTTACTGATCACCACATCGGCGACAGCATCATCAACCGGAAGCTTTTCTATTTCACCCAGACGGAATTCAACATTATCATAGCCCATCTTTGCATTATTCTTTTTGGCTTTGCCTATCATTTCTTCGGTCATGTCTATGCCAATCACATAGCCCGTCTCGCCGACCATGCGGCGAACGATAAAGCAGTCGTTTCCGGCGCCCGAACCAAGGTCAATGACCGTTGCGCCCTTTTTGATTTTTGCCGATTCCACGGGTATGCCGCATCCAAGTCCAAGGTCCGCCTCGGGAACATACCCGTCGAGCTTTGAGTAATCCTGGCTGAACACGGTGTAATCAACCTCTCCGGATCCGCAACACCCCGAAGAGCAGCAGGAACTTTTCTTTGTTTCCGAGGCTTTTGCGATAGTGCCGTATTTTTCCCGTACCATTGTTTTGATTGAATCAGAACTCATTTTTACCCCCATTTATTATTTCGTTATTTCGACACATAACGAAATATACAAGATTCGGAAAGCAAAATCAAGCTCTCTGGTTCTTAGAACATTGCTTTCACCCTGAATTCAACCTTGTGCTTCGCAAGTTTTGAACCGTATTCGCTCTCCACGTCTCCGGCAAGGATGATATATCGGGCAGTGAAACCCATGTGCCGGAACCTCGTGTACGTTGCTTCTGCTCCGGCCATCAGGCTGCCATCCTGGATGTTCACAATAGCGTAGGCAGAGGGCGTCAGATAAACGATTGTGAACGGATCGGGGTGCGATGCTTTCAGATATAAATAGTTTGTCCTGGAAAACTGACCGCTTTCTCCGGCATGCAGATATTCCATGATGAATGTAGTGTTGAATGAGGCAAGATACCGTGTCCCTGCAACAGCCTCCCACTCAGCCCCTTCTTTAAGCGTCCTGGCATACTCGCCATGCACCTCCCATTCAGGCGATATGTTGCGGGAAAAATCCACCCCTGCTCTATAGGCAGACCTGCTGTCCCCGTACAAGCACACATCAATGTCCGTATTGAGCAGGAGAAAATACGCCTGCATTATTCCAGCAAAATTCTTATCCGGCAGGTAACCCTCATTAATCTGCCCGTACACCGGCAGTGCAGCCCCAGTGAACGCAGCAGTGGCAAGTGATCCATCATAACTGCGGATGAACTCTGCTTCCGCAGCCCAGTACCCTTCAAGAGACGCGTCAATATCGTTAAGGTCCTTTGGTCTTCCTGCAAATGCAACCGGGTTGAATGCATACCCCTTGCCCCACTTGAACAGCTTCTTCCCGCCCATCACCGAGAACGCAGGCGCCGGGGAGTATTTTGCATAGCACTCATACAAACGCGCGTCGTGGGTTAGGCTAGCGCTGGGACGCACATATCCGCTGCTCAGGACTCCGGCAGCTGTAGCAAGAAGTGCTGTGCGCTGAAACCGTGCCGAGCCCTCGGCCTTCATGTTGTATGCATCGGAATATCTCACATTGTCCTGTCCGTACTTCAATGCGTATATCGACGACTGCTGGTTGTACTGGATGAGCGACGGCCAAAGTTCAATGCTTGCCGCCATTTCCAGGGGCTTTTTTTCCATTGCCGGAATATCGAATGAGTAGTCGTCCGAAGTCAGGGTATCACCGGAAACTATGCCGCTCGTAAAAGTACAGGCCAATGCGCCGCACGTGGCAATTAAGCGCCAGAAGTCCCGGTTCATCCCCTGTTTACTCCCTCAGTTCGCCGATCTTTGACATGTAGTTAATGCTGAATACCTCGTCGCTGAATTTCTTTCGCTTGATCTTCGCGTAGACCATTATAGATTTGTATCCCTTATACAGCGGGCTGTCTGTTTCAATAACCGACGGCCGTTTAATGCCTGCGCCGAAATCCTTTGTTTCCTTGAAATACAGCGTTTTAATCAGCATGCCCGCTTCGGTCATGCACTCAATTTTAATTGGTAGCAATTCCTTTTTCGCAGCCCATAACCGTAATCGGTCATACGCAACGCTTCTTGTCCTCGCCTTTAGGGTAAACAAATAGGTCCCTGCCGTATCCAGCATTTGCGCAACCTCGTACTCGGCTGAAAAATCGATACGCAGGATATCCGCGTTGTTGAACACGCCGCCGGTCGCGGACTGCAGGCTTGTGATCCGCACGGGTTTTCCCACATTCGGGATATAGAGCCACATATTGTCGCCAAGCCGGAGCATGGAACGATCCTTGTCCGCAGGCGGCGAAAGAAAGACCCCGGCCACCTTGTCGTTGCCTTTTCTTACCATATAAAGCAAAAATTCTTTCTTTTTTCCATCAGGCTCCACATTGATCAGTTTCCGGTACATTTCATATGAATCCGGTTCGAGGTTTCTGTCTATTTTCTGGAGCAATGCGGCCGGATCTTCTGCAAAAATAAGAATTGCGGGTAACAAAACAGCGATGATGGTTATTGCATAACGTTGGATCATGGTCTATTCCTTTTCCTTACACGCTTTTCAGCGCTTTGATGGGTTCCAGTCTTGAAGCTTTATACGCCGGGTGAAGGCTGCCGAGAATGGAAACAACAATCACCACAAGAGAGACCACCACAACATCTTTAGGCGTCATGTGGGGTGAAAGGACAAAACCTTCCTTCATGCCAAAAGAGAATGTATAATGGGATACGCGGATGGCATTAACCGCCACAACACTTAGAATGGTACCGGCAAGAACACCAAACAGGCCAAGCAACCCTCCCTCGACAATGAACATGGCGAGAATACGGCCCGGCAATGTACCAATGGCCGCCAGCGTCCCTATCTCACGGGTCCGCTCATAAACGGACATTATCATGACATCCATGATGCTTATAAGAACTATCGCAATGAGCATTATCCGTATAAACACGGTCATGAGGTCGATCATTTTAGCAATATTGGCGAACGGAGAGAGTTTTTCCCAGGTGTGCAGTTCAAATTTCGGCATGCCTTTCGTGTTCTTTTCCTTATTTAAACGCTCTGTCAGCTGCTCAAAGACCTGATCCAGCCGGTTGAAATCCTTCACATGGACGGCAATCTCGCTGACTTCCGGTTCTTCCATGCGCAACAGTTCTGCTGCGTCCGTGATATGTATGTACCCATCACGCCCGCCCGGTCCGGGTGCACTCTCAACAATGCCGCCCACGATGAATTGTTGGCCATTAACGGAACCATCTTTATTAGTCGCAATAATAACAACTGGAGCGCCGACAGTGATGTTTAAACCTTTAGCCAAAAACTGAGGCACAAGTATTTGTCCCCGTCTAAGCTCTGAGCTGCCTTCCATGATGCGCTTTTGAAGGAGCGGGACCGTCTTAAATTCCTTCTCCGGGTCAATGCCGTAAAGCCGGAGGTTGGTAGTTTCGGTAAAGTTGCTTATTACGCCGCCCAATCTGATGCGTGTTGAGTAGGCCTCAACCTCCGGTATTCCCTTGAGAATGTCCTCAATGATACCAACGCCATGCGGCATCATGTTCAGGTTCATGGGCACATTTTCAATAGAAACCACATACCCTTTTTTGTGTATTTGCATCTGACCGAGCATGGCATCCGTTATCTGACCCACGATGAGCGACTTGTATGAACCGGAA
Organism: Candidatus Raymondbacteria bacterium RIFOXYA2_FULL_49_16; assembly: GCA_001789205.1. GTDB lineage: Bacteria > Fibrobacterota > OXYB2-FULL-49-7 > OXYB2-FULL-49-7 > XYB2-FULL-49-35 > XYB2-FULL-49-35. Next base: position 106,060 of record MFYT01000039.1, read on the forward strand.
GCGGCCATAAAAACCTGTACGGCGATGACGCCAAGCGCTATGAGTGCTCCGACAAGCAGTGTCCGGCGTTTGTAGCGCATTAAATTACGGGCTGCTATCTTGATGATTTCAAGCATGGTTTGCAGCCCCTTTCTCCTGCTGGCCGGTCAGGATGCCGTCCTCTATGGTGTAAATGCATTCAGCCTCTCCGACGATTTTAGGGTCGTGGGTCGAAAAAATGAAGGTCGTGCTGAGTTCGTCGCGCATCTTTTTCATGAGGCTTAGAATCATATACGCGGTTTTATGGTCCAGATTGGCCGTGGGCTCATCCGCCAACACCAGCTTGGGGCTCGTCACAAGCGCCCGCGCGATGGCCACCCGCTGTTTCTGCCCGCCGGATATCTGGTCCGGATATTTTTCGCTTTGATCGGCCATTTCAACAGCTTCCAGAAGGTTCAGCACAAGCTTCCGCCGTTCCGCCGCCGGAGTGTCCCGCACCATGACGAGTGGGTATTCCACATTCTCGTACACAGTGAGGATGGGCACCAGGTTAAAATCCTGAAAAATGAATCCTATGTTGCCCCCCCTGAATTTAGCACTGTTGGTTCTATCAAGTGCCAAAACATTGGACCCGCCTACGTCGAGTCTTCCAGACGATGGTTTGTCCAGACAACCGATAAGATTAAGAAGTGTCGTCTTCCCGCTTCCGGACGGCCCAATAAACGAGGTGATGGTTCCTGCCTCTATTGAGAAGCTGACGTCTTTCAGCGCCTGGACTGTTACTGTTCCAGTCTCATAAAATTTTCCCACGTTCTCAGCCTTAACTATTGTCATGAAATATTTCCTTTTGTGTTAAACATAATGCCGTTCATTTTGTTTCTTTAAGTTCAAAATCCAAAATACAACCCGAAATTATTTGTCAGCACCAGATAAACCCCGACCAGTATAAACAATACCGCTGTCACTCGCCTCACCCACAATTCAATGATCGTCAGCTTGTTGAAAACAGAACCTACAAGGTGTGCTCCGAACGCCAACAACAGCGAAAAACCAATTACCGGCAAGGCCGTGCCCACGCCATAAAGCACAGGCATTACAAGCGCTGAATTGTTTTTAATCGCAAGCGGGATAAGCCCTCCAAAGAAAAGACCGGCGGAAGTTGGACAAAAGGCCATTGCAAAAAGGACCCCCAGAATACCTGCGCCCCACACGCCGGTATTATCTATCCGCGCCTGGAGCCCCTGTGTCATCCCCTTTCCACCAAAGCCAAATCTGAACAGGTCGAGCAGAAGCACCCCCACTGCAAGGCAAACCGGCCCAATAATCTTACTCATGTTGTTCTGGAGAAAATTCGATACACCGGGAATTGTGAGCAGGCTTTTTATAACCAGCATGCCCACCGTAAGATAGGCAAGCGCACGGCCAAGCGTATAGAGCAATCCCGCGAAAAGGACTGTCCGCGTGGATCCCACACGCCTGCCCACATACGATATTGCCGCGATGTTCGTGGCAAGCGGGCAGGGGCTGATGGAGGTCAGTATCCCCAACCAGAGAGCGGCCCCCATGGCCACAAACGTTTCATTCATGACTTAAATTCCTTTTCAAACGCTTTAATCTCTTCACGGATGTATACCCTGAAAGCGTTCTCATCTCCCAGGAGTTCCCATATTTTTGCACAATTTTTCCAGCCCATCTCCTTCCCGTCTTTAACGCAAGAAAGAACAACGGACTTTGAATATAAGCTGTAATCCTTGGCAAAATGTTCGTTCTGCTTATCCTGAATGTTCAGCATCTTCCATTCCATGCTACCGCTCTTCAGTTCGTCCTTGAACGAAGCTTCGACCTCTGCGCGGGTATATTTTTCAATCTTCTGGCACGAAGGGCACCGGTAACTTGTCATGAAATAATAGACGTATATCTTCCCGCCATTTTTCACCTGCTGTTTGGCAGATGCCGTATCGGTCTTTGCGGGGGTACTCTGCACGATCTTTTGTTTTGCCTGCGGCGCTGCGGTTTTGGGCGCTTCGGCAAACCCGTTGCTGCAACTGCAATTGGGAAGGCTGAACATCGTAATGCCGATAAGCATGATTGCAACCATTAGACTTTTTTCACTGTTGAACATACCATATCCTTTCATTATTTTTAAAACCCTACAAGGTTCCATATATTAATCCGGAAATCGTCGCCATTATAACTACCAGCGAAATGTACGCCATGGTCTTTTTGATTCCCATTATGCTGTTCAGCACCAGCATGTTCTGCAGCGAAAGTGCCGGGCCTGCCAGCAATAGGGCCAATGCAGGGCCTTTGCCCATTCCGGCAGCCATGAGTCCCTGGAGAATGGGAACTTCGGTGAGCGTTGCAAAATACATGAACGCACCCACAACCGACGCAAGGAGATTTGCCCGCAGAGAATTGCCGCCAACGGCCGCGGTTATCCATTCGGAAGGAATGATGCCTTCGTGACCAACGCGGCCGAGTGCAAATCCGGCAACGAGAACGCCGAAAAGCAGAAGTGGAAAGATCTGTTTTACAAATCCCCAGGTTGCAGAGAGCCAGTCACCAGCCTCGCCCTTGTCTGTACCTGTAATTACTGTAAGGCCCAGAATACCGGCAATAAACGCAATTATTGGTTGATGCGGGAACAAGAATGCGAGGACCACGGGTGATATTGTTGCTACTGCGACCTTCCACCATGGTATTTTCAGCCATGCTATTAAGGCCATGCCCAAACCAAGGGCAAAAAGGCCGGTGATGGGCCACTTCAGCCCATAAATAAAGTGCCACGGGCCTGTTTCCTGGACTGGTTTGCCCCAGTTTGCAAAAACAAGTATGCCGATCATGGACGCAAAATAAAGCGCTGTCTGCCACAGGGGCCGGCCAGCTTCTGCGTCCGGCATGGCCATCTGGGCCGCGTTCTTCTGCGCTTCTTCTTTCCTGAAAATGAACTGCATTATCAACCCAATGACAACGCTGAACCCGATTGCGCCAACCGCACGGGCCACTCCCATCTCAAGGCCAAGAATGCGGGCAGTTAAAATGATGGCCAGGACATTGATGGCGGGTCCGGAATACAGAAATGCTGTTGCCGGGCCAATGCCAGCGCCCATCCGGTATATGCCTGCGAAGAGAGGCAGCACGGTGCATGAACAGACCGCCAGTACTGTGCCTGAAACCGAGGCCACTCCATAGGCCAGGACCTTGTTCGCCTTTGCGCCCAGATACTTCATCACCGATGCCTGGCTCACAAAAACGCCTATTGCACCAGCTATGAAAAAGGCCGGCACCAGACATAGCAACACATGTTCGCGCGCATACCATTTTACAAGGTTCAGCGCCTCGGATATTGCATTGTTGAACCGGGGTGCATCAACAGGCAAATAATAGATGCCTATGAACAGCGCAACTACCCAGAATAGCGGTTTTAATTCCTTTTTCAGCAGCATGCGAGCAACTCTTTTCCTTTTGTTGCAACAGCGGCAATAGCTTCTTCAGTAATCTGAAATTGCAATAACCTTCTTTGCTTCTTCGAGCGATGGCACTTTGCCTGTTAATTTAACCACACCGTCGACAGCCAGGGCAGGGGTCATCATTACATTGAAGGCCATGATCTCGTTAATGTCCGTGACTTTGACCAGTTCATACTCGATCCCAAGCTCTTTTGCCGCCTGCTCCGCAACTTCTGCCAGTTTTTTGCATTTTGGGCACCCGGTGCCCAGAATTGATAGTTTTTTCATGAAAACCTCTTTCTGTTATTTACCAGCCCAGTTTTTCCTGGCCATTGCATGGCTGAACGATCTCCTCAACAGCTTTGTTCTTGCATAAGAGCTTGCATTTCAGGCAGCCTGAACAAAAATAGAAATCAACCCAGGGCTTGTCTGTTTTATCCTCTTTGAAAACCGCCTTCTTTTCGCATAGTTCCAATACGTCGCACAGGTCGCAATTTGAACATATCCGGGGATTAATCATCGCGCGTTTCATGGTATTTATCCTACTGATGCGAGCTGCTCTTTTGCCCTGTCATGGATGACCTTTTCAATGCACCCAAGAAACTGAAGGATGCACGGCACTTTGAGATGGTAAAAAACCATGGTCCCACGTTTGTCGTCAGTCACAATACCGGCGTTCTTGAGAACAGAAAGATGCTTGGATACTGTCGAGATATCATCCCCGACAAAGTCCGTCAGTTCGCAAACGCAATGCTCTCTCTCCACCAGCTTCTCAATTATAAGCAGGCGGGTAGGATGAGCCATAGCCTTTATAATATTCGCCCTGGCCTCGTATTTGTACATTACTGATGGCATAAGACTCCTTTGTTGGTTATTTGGTAAAATAGTAAAACAAGCAATTCATAAGCAAGTTTTTTGGTTCGCCGATACGTATTATATTACGGAAATGTTTAAACAGAACTTACAAATATTTAGCTTTTAAAATGAGGGCCTTGCCTTGGTGACCGACCGGCAACTTTCATTTTCATAAGTAATTAATGAACGGAGAATTTGTGTCCACGGCATGCAAGACACTGCAAGCAATGAAAACGCAGGAAATTGCCTTCATTCTGGAATTTCCTCTATTAATCCATTAATTGTGATAATTGTGAAAGTCATTAATAATTTAAAAATACAATAAAAGGCAGAAGGATTAAAACTTGCATTTTATTGATCGTGTGATTATATTTATACTGATCGATGAGTATGTAAGTCACTATATGCGAAAAACCAAGGAAAATACAGAGATCTCGAAACTGCGTATTCTTATGGCAGCGGATAAGGAATTCTGCCAGCGAGGATTTATTGCTGCCAATATGGATGCCATTGCCGCGGCCGCGGGTATGACAAAAGGCGCCATATTCTGGCACTATGAAAGTAAAATCGGGCTTTTTCGTGCCATTATAAAGCGCGCGATCCAAAGGATACAGGCCATTTTCCAGGAGACATTATCAGCCTCTGAACCTGTGGCAATCCTTGAAAAGTTCAGGGAACTCTTCAAACGAATCAAAAAGGACAATGCTTTTAATGTACTCTTGGTATTGAGCGATGCGGACAAAACAAAGGACATTCCAAAGGACGTGCTTGTTGAGTGCAACAAAGACATAGCAGAAATCATGACAGAGGTGGACCGCATACTATTAGAAGCGAAAAAAAGCGGTGAATTGCGTGCAGACACAGATGTTCAAAACATCCTTATTACCATGGTCCTTGTTATGAGCGGGTTTGCCAAAATCAAAGAATTTAGGAGTCTGATTGATCCCTTTGGCAGGAATATTGACGATGAATCTGTTATAAATACTCTGTTCAATGGGTTGCTTTCATTTCAGAAAAAAGGACAAAAATAACAGAAAGCCCATTTTTATGTACTTTTAACATACTGACCAATATGTATGTATAGGTCAGTAAATGTTTCACACCAGGAGAGGAGTGTATGCGATTTTTAACCGTGGTTTTCAGCATGGTCTTTTTCCTTATGGTGCAAACCTTCCTTTTTGCGCAAGGGTTATTTGAAAGCGCTGGCCAGGAGGCTTCCAGTGCTGGAAACGAAGAGGCAAATCCGCTTTCTTTAAGCGGGTATTTAAAAGGTTCTCTCTGTGGCGGGCAAGACAACAACCATGTAATAGTTTCTTCAGGTAATGCCCAGGTATCGCTGAAACTTACGGCTGAAAGATCCGGATTGGCCAAGGCCTTTTCCGAAGTCCGTCTCAATGGCGGAAAAATCCGTGATTCATCGTCAATTGCGTGTGATGTTCGTGAAGCCTGGGCTTCTGCTTCTCCAGGGCCCTTTGATATCAAATTGGGGCGGCAAATTATCTCCTGGGGGCGGGCAGATGGCATCAATCCGACCAACACAATTACTCCAAAGGACGAAACCGCCCTTTCCTCTGAATTGGACGATACGCGACTTGGCAACGAGCTTCTTCAGGTCAGGGCGAAAATAGGGTCTGCAAGCATCCAGGGAATTTGGGTCCCCTATTTTAGGCCCGATGTATTACCCCTTTCAGGCGCACAAATTCCCTCTGGAATAACATTGGCAGCACCTGCATATCCTGATTCGCGGGTGAATCATGCGGGTTATGCACTTCGCATGGAATACGCCTTTCCCTTAGTCGATGGCTCTGTTTCGTATTTCAATGGCTATCCAACGCTTCCGGGTTTTGATTTTTCAATAGGCCAGAGCGGCCTTTTACTCATGCCGCGCGCGTATCGCATCCATTCTATTGGCGCTGATTTTTCAACAACAATCAACGCAATTGGCCTGCGAGGCGAGGCAGCCATTAAATACCCTTACGATAACTATGAAAAGTATACCTATGTACCCAATCCCTATGCGCAATATGTCGCAGGGCTCGATAAATCCATTGGTAATTGGAATATTCTGCTCCAATATTCAGGCCTCTACGTTGTTGATTATCAGAAAATCGCTGACCCTGTGCTGTCCGACCCGTTTAATCCCATGGTCCAGGCGTTCTATGCCTTTGAATTGGCGCGTGCCAATATCATCCAGATGAACAGGTTGTTTACCGGAACTGCGGACAAATTTAGCCATGCATGCACAGGCAACGTGCAGTGGAACACGCTCTACGAAACCCTGCATTTCAGATTGGCAGGCATGTATAATTTTACCACAAAAGACTATGCGATCAATCCAAGCGTTTCCTACGATATCGCTGATGCCGTCACTCTGGTCGCGGGCGGCCGCTACCTCAATGGGCCCGATGGAAATCTGAATGCCATGATCACCAATCTGATGAGTTTTGTATATACTGAACTCAAGGTATCGTTCTAGCCTTCTATGCAATAGAAAGAGAGGATTGTGCGCCATGGATAAAGAATTCTTCGTCATACGTCATAGAGCGCCCATTATCGCTGCATGCCTGCTTTTAGCAGGCATAATGGGGTTTCAATTGAGAAAATTGGAAATTAACGCTGACTTTCTTTTCATGTTTTCTCCGACCATGCAGTCGCGTGTGAATACCGAAAAAATTGAGAAAATATTCGGTTCAAATGACATGCTTTTTGTTCTTCTTGAAACGCAGGATGTGCTGGACCAGGCAACGCTGGTGCGTGTGAAAAATATTGGTCAGGAACTTAAGAAGGTCCCTGGAATCAAAAATGTAATATCATTGTTCGACACAAAGGACATTCGCGGTGAAAACGGTTCAATGATTGTTGAACCAGCGGTTACGGCAATCCCAACGACCGATGTAGAGCGTCGGGCCTTGAGGCAATCCCTGCTGGCCAATGAACTTGCCAAGGAAGTGGTGGTGTCAAAAGACTTCAAAGTGACTGCCATGCTCATGAGCCTTGATCTCAATGCTTCAAAAAAAGACATATACCAGGCTGTCAAAAACACGGTCCAGGCGTTTCCAGGCAATGAAAAGACGCTTATTGGCGGCATACCTGCTTTTCAAACAGTGATCATTGACAATATAATCCACGATATCCTCATCCTGCTCCCAGGAGCGCTGCTTATCATTCTCTTTATTTTATATGCTTTTTTCCGGCAGATGCGCGGCATTGTGCTTCCCTTATGTGTTGTATTATTATCAACAATCTTTGGCATGGGCATTTTACCGCTCATGGGCTGGAAAATGACGGTTTTGTCCGCGATCCTTCCAATTATGGTTATCGCCTTTTCCAATAATTACGGTATATACCTGATTGCGCGATACCAGGACCTGTGCGCCAGCTCCGGTAGCCTGACAAAAAAACAGATTGCAGTTGATGTGTTCAGGGTTCTGTATAAGCCTATCCTGTTTTCAGGAATCACCACCATGGTTGGGCTGCTGGGCATGCTTTTCCACGCCATTATACCAGCCAAACAAATCGGTGTAGCAGCGTCCATTGCCATAGGTTTTTCACTTGTGGTCAGTTTGGGGGGAATCCCGGCTATTTTATCCATGTTGAAATTGCCCAAAAAAAAGACCAGGAGCGCTGGGCTTGGTTCTGTACCGCTTTTGGATTCGGGCCTGCATAAAACAGCGGAAGTAGTTGTGCGGCGCCCTGGAATGGTATTGCTTGCAGCGGCAATCATAGCTGCCGTGGGAATCGGATCAGCAACACACGTAATCGTGGACGCAAACCAGGAGAACCTGTTTGGGAAAAACCACCCAATCACCACATGCACACGGCTCATAAACCGACATTTCGGCGGTTCGCAAAATGTTTCAGTGCTTTTTGAAGGTGATATAAAAGATCCGCAGCTGCTACGTTTAATGGAGAGCTACAAGGACACGCTGCAGAAGCTGCCTGGAGTGGGACAGGTCACCTCAATAGCGGACATTATCCGGATCATGAGCAAGGCGCTGAACGATTCGGGCACACCCGGGTACAATAGCATTCCCGATACCCGTGATGCAATTGCGCAATATCTTGAACTCTATTCCATGAGCGGAAGTCCTGAAGATTTTGAACGCCTAGTTGACTTTAATTACGAAAAGGCCCAATTTATCGTGCGTATTACCAATGGCGCAACGCCAATAATCAATACCATTATACGCAAAATAGACACCATGCGTAAAAAGGACAAATCCATAGCGTTTGTAGGCGGTTGGGCAGCCATGTTTGCGGAATTGGCAGCAGTCATGTTAAAGGGACAAATCATGTCCATTGTATCTGCTTTGTGCGCCATTGTCATTTTAGTCATGTTCATGTTCCGTTCAGTGGTTGCCGGGTTGCTATCCGCAATTCCCCTGGTATTTGCCATTGTCGTTGGGTTTGGCACCATGGGTGCGTTTGGCATTTATTTGGATGTTGCCACAGCGCTTATCACCTCAATTATAATAGGCACTGGCGTTGATTTTACTTTGCAGTTTCTCTGGAGATACCGCAGCATACGCCAAAGCGGCATGTCCTATGGAGAGGCCATAAAAGAAACCTATGCGACCATTGGAAGGGCCATTGTCTTCAATGCTTTTTGCGTGGCTTCGGGTCTGGGCGTTATGATTTTTTCGTCCATACCGCCGCTTCGGTATTTTGCCATACTTTTTGGCGTGCTTACCCTTGCGTGCATGTGCGGGGCGCTGATTGTGATACCAGCGCTGTGCCTGGTCTGCAAGCCCAAGTTTTTAGAACCAATACAAGCGGATAACACTCATTCTTGAAGGAGGTAATATATGCGCAGGTCTCTCATGAGTATTTCCCTGGCTGCAATACTGGCCTTGGCTGCGATTGTGTTTTCACAGGAAAATCCCAAACAGATTGTGCAAAAGTCGCAGGATGCCATGACTGTTGCAGGTTCAGAATCCATCAGTACCCTTACTATCAATGATGGTAAAGGCAATCAGCGGGTGCGGAAGTTCTCGTCCGCGCAAAAGGCCGATGCTTCCAAGCAGGTGACAAAGATGGTCATGAGGTTTCTTGAACCAGCGGATGTAAAAGGCACGGGCATACTCACGTTCGACTATGACAACAAGGACGATGATATGTGGCTGTATATGCCCGCGCTCAGAAAGGTCCGCCGAATTGTGAGCGGGGAGAAGACAAAAAGCTTTATGGGTTCTGAATTTTCCAATGCTGATATTACCAAGCCGTCGATGTCGGATTTTACCTATGCAATGCTGGGCAGTGAAACACTTAATGATGTTGCGTGCTGGAAAATAGAGATGACACCCGCGTCTTCGGCCATAGGCGATGCATGCGGATATTCCAAAAAAATCGCCTGGATTGGGAAAGAGGATTATACTACACGAAAAACGGAGTTCTTTGACCTGGCCGGGTCGCTGACAAAGGTGATGATAACAGACAAAATCACGTGTCTCGATGAAAAGCACAAGAAATACCAGCCAGTGGACATTACCATGCAGAACAAGCAGAATGGCCGTTCGTCCAGGTTTGTGATAGAAAAAGTGGTTTTTAATCCGAATGTTAAAGATGCATATTTTACCACAGATTATTTGGAGAAATAGATTGTATGAAGGGAAATAGCAGTCTGCGTCTTAATGCGTGCAGTGTAATCCTGAGACTGGTTTTGTTCTGCTTTTCCTGCGTCTGCGCGCAGTCAGAGGGCGATAGTATTCTTGGGCAATGGTATACTGAAAAATGCCAGGCTGCGTTTCATTTTTACTGTTCTGGTCAGGAATACAAAGCAAAGATGGTTCCTCTTGAAAAACCTGATATGGTGGACACAAAAAATCCGGTTGATTCCCTTAAGACGCGAAAGTTGAATGGCACAACGACTATTTATGGCCTTGTATACAATTCCAAGAAAAAGCAATGGGAAAATGGGAAAGTGTATAATCCTGAAGACGGGAGAACGTATTCCTGTTATTGTTTTCTGAAAAAGGGCGGAACTCAGTTGTTTTTCAAGGGGTATCTTGGTGTAAGTGTTTTAGGTGGAAGCCAAATATGGACACGGGAGAAATGCACAAAGGGCCGAAGGTAATTACTTAGGTTTCTAACGCATGCGCTACCAGAGCCTAGTGGTAAGTGCAGGCTTTCTAAGATGGTATTTAAAACACCTGGACAAGCTCAAAAAAGCCCTTAATGTGTAAGATGCTGAGAATAAGAAAGATAGCTATCGTGGGCATTTTGCATTATCGGAATAGTGCGAGTCAGTGCGGAATTATGCCGGATTTTTCCTGAAATTTGTCACTGTTTTTCAGCCTTTTTTATATCGCCAGAAGGTTTTTCCTGGTATCTTAAAGATGTAATAATCGAAGGAGATATAACCAATGCTGAAAACAATGCTCATGATCGCGGCGATTTTTCTTCCGGTAATTGTAATGGGTATACCCCAACAGGGTCAGATTGTTGTTGATCCAGACCATCCTGGCCGCATGGTTTATAATGATGTGTACGAGAACAGCCGCCTTAAACCCTGTTTTTTCGCTGGTCCGGGCGATCCTGAGGATTTTTTCTACAACAATACTCAGGCCAATATCGATCTGCTTGTGGCAAAAGGCGCACGCTGCACATATATTACAGCGTATCTGGGTGATTTTGGCGGCGGCGATCCTGGCACTGGAACCACACTTGATGCAACCTTGAATACCTGGGAAACATACATAACAGCGCTCGAGAATGCGGAAATCATCACGGTTTTTTTCTTCTACGACGACAGCAAGGCGCGTCCTTCAACCTGGCAGACAGACGTGGACAAAATTGTAGCAAAATTCAAGCATCACAAGCTGCTTGTCTGGTCTATTGCCGAGGAATACAGCGAAGAGCTTACAATATCGCAAGTATCGGAAGTGGCCGCGAGAATCAAATCACAGGATGAATACGGCCATGTTGTTGGCGTGCACCAGCTAAATGGCACCAGCTTCAATTTCAACAACGATGCCAATCTTGAGATGTTCCTGATCCAATACAATGTTTCAACGCCAGACGCCATACATACGGGCATGGTCAATGCGTGGAACAATACAGGCGGGAACAAAATCATCAACATGTCTGAGATAGCCAACCACGCAACGCAAACCAGGGCAATGGTACGTAAATGGAACTGGGCCGCGGCCATGGGCGGCGCCTCGGCCATTCAAATACTTGGCATGGGAAGGGCAAGCGATCCCTCTGCCAACAATGAACAAGGCAAATACGATGACTGCGTTGCGCTCATGGATTTCTTTGAAGGTACTGATGTCAATGCCATGGCGCCGCGTGATGACCTCAAATCAGGCGCAACCAAGTGGCTGCTCGCATATCCGGGGCATTCGTATATTGCTTACACTGACAATCTGAATGGAAACATGGGCGTTGCAGACATGACCGCAGGGTCGTATTCACTGCAATGGCTCGACATCACGACCGGAACCGTTTCGCAGACACAGGCAACGCTAACAGCCAGCGCAAACACGGTTATTGCTCCGGTTGGTTTTTCCGGGCATGAAGTCGCAGTATGGATCACCAACGGGTCCACTGGAGCAACCCCAATACTCACATCAGTCGTGGTGAGCCCTCCTGCTGACACAATCCTTGTCAATGGGTCAGCGACATTCATTGGCCAGGCAAAGGACCAGTATGGCGCAAATTTCAGTGAAACCCTGGTCTGGTCGGTAAATGGCGGCGGTTCTGTCAGCAATGGAACGTTTACCAGCAATGGAACAGCAGGAACATACCTGGTAATCGCCCGGGCAGCGTCTGACGCGGGTGTCCGTGATACAGCCATGGTCGTGGCGCGTCAAGAATACCCGGCGCCAGTCGCGGACAACGCGGACCTGACCACGCAGGCAAACACCCTAGTGGGAATCTCGCTGCCGTTTCACAGTATTTCCCAGGGCCCATTTTCATTTATTATTATACAGCAGCCCGTCCATGGGACAGCGACGGCAACAGGTAATGACGCAGAGTATACTCCTGAAAACGGTTTTATGGGTCTGGATACGTTTACGTGGAAGGTGACTGATCTTTCCAATGGCAAGGAATCAGACACAGCCGTGGTCACCATTACCGTGGAAGGTATGGGAAATGTTTCCCACTATAATGATTTCCCGGAAAATTCTTTACGGATAAGCGCCTGTCCCAATCCGTTCAATCCTTCAGTGATCATTTCAGTCCCGGGTTTAATATCGCTTCAGCAGCCTTCCCGCGTATGCATATTTGACACTGGGAGCCGTCTGGTCGCTGATTTGAGCGCGCAGGTTGTGGACGATACGGTATCGTGGAACGCGTCGAATGTACCCTCGGGAATTTATTTTATAAAAGTTACTTATGGCGGGACTGTGTTCGCAAAGAAGATATCGTTAATCCGGTAACGCAAGGAGTTGCACATGAAAACCATCCTCATTATTCTGGTTCTGGTCCTGTCTCAGGCCGCCTTGTGCGCGGGCGTTTTCCCTGGAAGCGCGTGGCAATCCAGGCGTCCGATCGACGCGGGCCTCGACTCTCTGAAGCTAGTCCAAATCCAAAACTATTTGGGCGGCAGGGGCTGCATTGTCCGCAACGGGTACATGGTCTATACCTGGGGAAACCAGTCGCAGCGGACCGATGTCGCCTCGGCCTGTAAACCGTGGTTCAGCACTTTCCTGTTCAAGGCCGTGGAGGACGGAAAACTTTCCAGCGTTGATGAAAAGGTCGTTAACTACTGGTCCTGCCTCAATGATCTGAACGCGTCCCTGGGGTACAAGGACCGGAACATAACCTTCCGGCACATGGCCAACCAGATTTCATGCTACGGCGTACATGAGGCGCCCGGCACGGCCTTTGATTATAACGACTGGCAGATGGCCTTGTTCTGGGACATACTCTTTACGCATGTTTATGGCGCTACGTATAGTACCGTTGACGCCACCGTATTACACCCCCTTCTCACTGATATCATGCAGTGTCAGGACAACCCCACGATGATGGCGTTCGGCACTGGTGATCGTCCGGGCAGGGTGGGCGTTTCAGTGCGCGACTTTGCCAGGTTCGGACTTCTTTATCTCAACAAGGGCAACTGGAACGGAACGCAGATCATGAGCGAGGCCAATGCCGTAAAGGCCGTGACCGAACCGCTTCCGAATTCCATTCCGCGGACCACCGGACAGGCCGCATCCATGTGTTCGGACCGGCGGACCATCGGTTCCGGGACCATTCCTGACAATCAGACAGACCACAATGGTAGTTATTCCTGGCTCTGGTGGCTCAATGGGACCGATAGAAACGGCTATAAGGTGTGGCCTGACGCGCCTGATGATGTCGCTGCCTGCCTGGGCCATGCCAACGGTAAGCGCGGCATGTGCTTTATTCCCAGCATGGGCATAGTGATGTCGTGGAACGACACCAAACTTGACCAGTATCCGGCCGGCCCGCCCCATCCGCTGAACACGGCCCTGGAATACCTGGTGCAGGCTGATGCCAACTCAACCGCGCCTGGCACGCCGCAGGGTTTTGGCGCAATATCTTCAGAAACACCCGCCATCCATATCTTTCCCAATCCATTCAATCCTGAGGTCACAATTGTTACAAGGATCCAAAGTAATCTTCCCGCGCGTGTTGAAATGTGCGATATCGCGGGCCGATACATTGCGACGCTGCGGCTGGAAAATAATACGGCTGTCTGGAATGCGGGAGACAACCCATCCGGCACGTATATCGCCCGCATGGTACAGGGCGGAAACAGCGTTTCGAGAATGGTCACCCTCAGAAAATAGGCCACTGAAAAAAAGTATTGACTTTCCTTTGTAATGTTGCTATATTAGCAACAAATGCTTCCGGCACAACCCAACCAGAGCCTCATCGACGGCCTTACTGTTATCCAGGCACTTGCCATGCGCGACGCGCCGGTCGGGTGCCGCGAACTGGCCAGGGAGACAGGCATCGAGCTTACCAAAGTCAACAGGCTGCTTAAAACCCTGGCGCATATTGGCCTGGCCCGCCAGAATCCGGGACGCAAATATATCACTGGCCCGGGAATTCATGTGCTTGCCTCCCAGGCGCTCCATGGTTCAGGGCTTTTAAAGACCGCTTTTGATCCTCTGGAAAAGCTATCACAGCTCAACCTTATCGTGGCGCTGGGTGTGCTCTGGCGCGACCAGGTGAGTTATCTCTATTTCCGCACACCCGGCACCAGCGCTGCACAGGCCATTGGCAGCCTGGGGCTGTTTCCTGCGTCGCAGTCAAGCATAGGCATGGTCACGCTTGCGGGTATGGAAATGGAAGAGGTGAAGTCATTATATGCGGGCAAAGTCATCCCAGGGTACGAGAATTCGCAGGCACTTTTTTTCAAGGAAGTGCAAAAGACCCGGGAACAGGGTTATGGTTTGGTGTACCGCGATGATACAAAAGAGACCAGCATGGCAGTGGCAGTGGGAATGCCTCTGGTGGGTGCCATTGCACTTTCCGGCAGAATGAAAAACAACGAACAGAATACGTATCTGAAAATACTGAAAAACATTGCAAAGGAAATAACAGAAAGGCTGGAAAAAAACTTATGATGACTCTTGAACAAGTAAAAGGATTTCCGGTTTTCTATGAAACGGATGTTCTTGTGGTTGGAGGCGGGCCAGCAGGCACGGCCGCTGGGCTTGCCGCGTCTCGCAATGGTGCGCAGACGTTGATTGTGGAACAGTTCAACTGTCTTGGCGGCGTAGCCACCGCAGGCGGCCACGGTCATATCTCCCGGTTCGATGAAAACGATACAGGACGTAGAATCGCGGGCGGTATCGCCCATGAGATCGGGCAGCGAATCGCGCAAAACGGTTTCGGAAATTATGATTCTTACGGGACTTGGTTTGAAGTTGAAGGACTCAAGCTGATCCTTGAACGGATGGCGGAAGAGTCAAATGTTAATCTGCTGTATCACACTTTTTTCTGTGATGCTGTTGTTGAACATGGTATTGTCACCGGCGCCGTTGTCCAGAACAAGAACGGCCGCCGGGTGATTCGTGCAAAACGGATCATTGACTGCACCGGGGATGGCGATGCCGCTTTTCATGCGGGATGCCCGAATGAAACGGGCAGGCCTTCAGACGGCAAATGCCAACCCGTGACCTTGATGTTTACCATGGGCGGTGTTGATTGGAAGCGGGTGGAAAAATATCGGGAGGAATACCGCAAAAAATATCCTGATGATAAAAATCCGTGGAAACTTGAACGCGTATATGCTGAGGCAGCAGCCAAGGGGGACATGCGGCCGTTCCAGACGGGAAACATGGGATGGTGGTGGACTCCAACGCGTCCAGACCAGGTGGGAGTTAATTTTACGCATATTATCCATATTGATTCCACCAGGGCGGAGGATCTTACACGGGCCACTATTGAAGGACGAAAGCAGGCCTTTGAAACCATTGAGGTATATAAAAAATACATACCTGGCATGGCGCACTGTCACATGGTTTCAACACCCTGTACTATTGGCGTCCGGGAATCGCGGCGAATTATGGGGGACTATGTCCTTACGGAAGACGACATAAAAAACCAGCGGGAATTTGAAGATGGGATCTGCTATAGTTCTTTTTTTGTGGATATTCACCGCATCGATGGTCCGGGTATGGATCCGACTACATGGAATCCGCCCAAAGGATTCAAGTACCAGATTCCCTATCGTTCGCTTATTCCCCGGGAGGCGGAGAATATCCTGACTGCCGGCAGGTGTGTAAGTTGTACTCATATTGCGCTAGGTTCCATACGGGTCATGGTGCCGTGCATGGGCATGGGCGAGGCTGCGGGAACTGCGGCGGCGCTTTCATTGAAATATAACGCCAGTCCAAGGGTCCTTGATATATCGGAACTAAAAAAACAACTTTGCACGCAGGGCTGTATACTCAGCGAAGAAGATATTGTTAAAGCGGAACAGGACCGCAAAAGGAGAAAGCTTTGATGAATATACAGAAACATACGGCCGATGTCTGCGTTATCGGCGGCGGCATGGCCGGCTTGTGCGCGGCAATTGCCGCTGCGCGGAACGGTGCTGTTACAGTGCTTATGCACGACAGGCCGGTCCTTGGCGGTAATGCTTCAAGCGAAATGCGCATTCATATCTGCGGTGCGGACAGGCAAGGCGATATTATTAACATGCGCGAAACCGGAATATTAGAAGAGATACGCCTTGAAAACCTGTACCGCAATCCCAACAGGAACTTTTCAATCTGGGACACGGTGCTTTATGAAAAGGCCATGCTCCAGCCCAATCTCACGACCCTGTTCAATTGCAGTTGTGTCAATGCAGGCATGGAGGGGATCACGATAAAATCCGTTACCGGCTGGCAGCTCAATACCTATACCCATCATGAAATTTCAGCAAAGATATTTATCGATTGCTCAGGCGACAGTGTTCTTGCGTCATTATCCGGGGCCATGTACCGGCAGGGGAGAGAAGGTAATAATGAATTCAACGAGTCAGTCGCGCCAGAGAAGGCCGATGAAAAGACCATGGGCATGACCTGCCTTTTTCACAGCAGAAAATATGATACGGCCCAGGTGTTTAAGCCTTATGCGTGGGCCTATACCTTTGAAAAGGACGATGAGTTGCCCTATGGCGCCAAAGGGCATGGCTGGTTTGAGATGGGTTATTGGTGGGTGGAATTGGGCGGTGAGGCTGATACTATCCGGGATACGGAAAAACTTCGGCATGAGCTACTGCGCATTGTTTTTGGACTATGGGATCATATTAAAAATCGCGGGGATCACGGAGCTGACAATTGGGCCCTTGACTGGGTCCAGTTTCTGCCTGCAAAGCGCGAGAACAGGCGATACATTGGCGATCATATACTCAATCAGAACGATGTTGAGGCTGAGGGCCGTTTTGACGACCTGGTTGCCTATGGCGGCTGGCCAATGGACGACCACCATCCGGCCGGGTTTTGCGCTGTGAAACTGAGCAACCCTGCCACAATTTTCCATTCCGCGCCCAGTCCATTCGGGATTCCCTACAGGTGTCTGTATTCTAAAAATATTTCCAATCTCATGTTTGCGGGCAGGAACGTGAGTTGTACGCATTTGGCCATGAGCGCAACCCGCGTCATGGGCACAGGCTGTTCCATGGGCCAGGCAGCGGGCACGGCCGCGGCACTTGCGGCAAAGTCCTCACAGACACCGCGCGACATTCTGGGCCGGATCAGGGAATTGCAGCAGGTTCTTATTCGGGACGATTGTTATTTACCATGGGTAAAACAGGAATTCTCGCAACTCACTAAAGATGCGGTCATCGAGTCCTCATCGGGCAGTGGTGAGAGTGTTCGTGACGGGATAAACCGGCCAGTGGGTCAGGAGCAGCATGGCTGGTCCTGCAGGCCGGGCGAGTCACTGACACTTACTTTTTCCCAAGAGCATAGCGTGGAGCAGGCGACCATGCTTCTGGACAGTGCGCTCCACAGGCTCAATGCGCTCAGCTATCATCAGGGCGATGAGCAGCTTACCAGCGTTCCTCCGGAAATGACCAAGTCATACACCCTTGAAGGGCTTTTTAATGGAACATGGACTGTGATAACCCGAGTGGAGAATAATTACCAGCGACTAGTGCGTGTTCCCATACAAAAAAATATTCAGGGTGTTCGATTCACGCTTCATGAAACATGGGGAAGCGATCAGAGCACTGTTTATTCGTTCAATGTTGAATAAAGACAGGTTGTGCGCGATTCTTAGCGGTTGGTAATACTACAGGTTTGCGCCGTTTTGTTCAATAACCGTCCGGTACCAGTGCGCTGAATCCTTGAGGATCCGTTTCTGGGTACAATAATCGACAAAAATAAGGCCAAACCGTTCCTTGTATCCTTTTGCCCACTCAAAATTATCCATCACAGACCATTGGAAATACCCAAGAATTTCAGCACCATCCTTTTGGGCGCGTTTAAGCTCCTTCAAATAGCGGGTAAGGAAGTCAATGCGCTGCGGATCGTGCACCTTGCCATCCAGAGAAACAATGTCCCGGTTTGACATGCCATTTTCAGTGATATAGATGGGCAATTTGTAGGTGTCGTAAATAAACTTGGGGCCATAATACAGTGCTGAGGGAAGAACGAGCCAGTCTATGCCGGTGAGAGGATGGCCTGCGGGAACACGCGTCTCTTCCAGCTCGCCTTTGCTATTTAGAGTGGTCGGTTCAGCGCTGTAAATATTCAGCCCGAGAAAATCTATGGGCTGTGCAATGGTTTTCATTTCATCGGCAGAAGGCCGCAACGCCTCCAGCTTCATGGTACTCCAGAGCTGCTCAGGATAGGCGCCTTTAACTATGGGAGCTGCCCAGTAATGGTGGCTGAAGATGTTGGTAAGCGTATCAACGCCAAAATTGCCATTCATGGCCTTGAGTGTTGCAGGGTCTTCGTTGTACGGGACCCTGAATTCCATGGCAAGCGCGCTGCCAATGCTGCTCTTTTGCGCGTGCGCACGGAGCGCCTGCACTGCCTTGCCGTGCGAGAGATTCACATTGTGTATTATGGTAAACAATTGGGGGAATTCAAGTTTGTCGCCGGGCGCATGCTCTCCGATCTGATGGCCGATGCAGGTAAAGACCGCTGGTTCGTTAAAGGTCATCCAGTTTGAGACATGGTCTCCCAGCTGTTTGGCAACTGTGGTTGCGTATTCAGCAAACCAGTCTGACGACTCTTTTCTGAGCCATCCGCCTTTGGCATAAAGATCGAGCGGATAGTCCCAGTGGAAAAGCGTAACATAGGGCGTGATACCCGCTGCACGGAGTTCATCAATAAGGCGTTTGTAGAAATCAATTCCCTTGGTATTGACTTTGCCAATGCCTTCGGATAAAATACGGGGCCAGGAAAGGGAAAGGCGATATGCCTGTATGCCGATCTCCTTCATAAGCGCAATATCTTCTTTATAGCGGTGGTAATGGTCGCAGGCAATGTCACCGGTATGGCCCTTGTAGATTTTCCCTGGTTTTTTGCAGAACGCGTCCCAGACCGAGAGGCCTTTGCCATCCTCGTTTGCGGCGCCTTCTATCTGGTACGAGGCTGCTGCAACGCCCCAGATGAAATTTTTAGAGAATGACATGAGAGAGAAAATAATCGATGATAAAGATACTGTGCCAGCTCTTCCCGTAATTGCCTAATTGAATCACGGAAAACACTGCAACTTTGAGCAGGATTATCTGACCAGCGCGACCTTTTTGGAAAACCGTTTCCCCTTGGCAAGACAATTCAGAATGTATACGCCTGGAGATATGTCTCGCGCATCCCACACAATAGTATTCCGAGGTTTTAATGCTGCGCATTTGATCACTTGTCCCCGTAGGTTTGATAACTTCACTTGAGCATTGGATTCGCAATTCGATAGTGAAACGGTCATACTGGCGTTACATGGGTTTGGGGAGACCGCCAGTTCCGTTTCCCGCCCTGTAATTGCTTCTTCAACAGCATCCGGAGAGAACTGGTACGCGCCTGCGGTTGCTAGGGCGGGCCGCGTCCGGCCTTCAAGGTCATAGACTGCTTCAGCAATGCTCGGTACCTGAAAATCACGCGTGGGATGAAAATCATAGACATCAGAAACGCTGTTGAACGCGGACGGGGCCTGCACCCGCACATTATCAGCGTCATAGCACCCGCTGGAAAACGCTCCCCCAAAATACACATTGTTCCGTGCGGGAACCTGGTTGAAACATGTGCCCAGAGAGCCATCACCCTCCGGGTTCCATATGGTGTTGTGATATATCCATCCATTGGTCACGCTGCTGCCGATCTCAAAACTGACATTGTATCTGAACCGCGGATCAGGGTCGTCGGCAACGACGATATTATTCAACGCCCACATGAAATTGCCGCCCGAACCCATGATGGCCATGCGCGCTCCCATATTGCAATTGATTATCAGATTGCCTTCGGTCAGCACTGAGTCGGTATGGTCCCACATAAGGATTGCGTCTGAATTGCCGCTGCCACCCTGCCTGAAGTTCCTGAAGAGGTTGTACCTGATGATCCAATTGACGCCCTTGTGGACATCCACACCCTGTGTTTCATACGTGCTTTCCGCGAAAAGCGCGTCGGTATAATGCAGGTAGCTGCATTCGACAATGCAGTCCCTACTGCTGATCCCTGTGCCTGCCGCCACTTTTACCATCTGGCTGCCGCAGTCGTGCAGTTCAATGTTGTGCATGATGATATTCCGCCCCGAGTACCCTGTATTGCCGTCGATCTTGATCATTTTACCGGGGAAATTGCGTATGGTGAGGTCGGCAATGACAAAATGCTGCACATCCTGCGTCTGGATGAACGACGCGATGCCGCACGGGCTGGGGCCACCGTATTCACTTGACTTCCAGAAGTTTGGGCTGGTCCTTGGGTCGAGTCCGGCCAAAACAACGTCTTCCCGGCGGCCGGTTTCGCCGCGTACCATGATGCAGCGCCGCGGTTCGGTGCTGCCGCCAATCGTGATGTTCCGGCAGCCAAGTATGTACGGGGCAGTGTCCGCGGCGATCACGTAGGTTGTACTGTCGTCCTTGTTGAGCTGGTTGAGGAACTGCATGAAACTGATGGACCCATTGCCGCCAAACCGCGTGACGCGCACGATGCTGTTCTCCGCGCATGGCGCGTAGGATTCAACATGTTCCTGGTGCCATTCGGCGCATCCGCAGGATGCCGGAGGCCAGGATACTTGGGCGCTAGCGAACGCACAAGCGCTTGTGACCATTACTGCTGCAATTTTCCCCAATTTTCCCCCTTAAATCCATTTTAAAAATAGCCCTTCCTGCCGGGGAAAACAAGTAAAAAAGGCGGCGTGGCAGGTATTTAAGCCCTGGGACTGTAGGAAAAATTATATTTGAGAAACATGGCTTCTCCGACTGCAAAGCGAATTCTGGTCGCGCCCCTGGATTGGGGGCTGGGCCATGCCACCCGGTGCATACCCATAATCCGGCTGCTGCTCTCGCGCGGCCACGAAGTAATGGTTGCCGGCGACACTGGTCTTCTCAGCGAGACCTTTCCCGGACTTGCCTCGTTTTCCCTGGTGCGTTACAATATGACGTACGCGGCCACGCCTTTTGGCATGGCGCTGAAATTCCCTGCCATGGTATTGCGCGTTCTGAGAAAATCGCGGCAGGAGCATCGCGAACTTGAGGCATTGATCGAAAAACACCGCATTGATGTTGTTATTTCCGACCAGCGGTTCGGCTGTTATTCGGCCAAGGCTAGGTCAATTTACCTTACGCACCAGTTGTGCGTAAAAATGCCCAATGGGTTTGGCTTTTTCGAGGCCTTGGTTGCCCGCAGCCTGCGGTATGCGGCCAACAGGTTCCATGAAGTATGGGTCCCGGATGTTCCGGGTCAGGATAACCTTACCGGAGACCTTACGCAAAAATATCCAGCGCCAAACCATCGCCGTTTCATCGGCGTGCTTTCGCGTTTTGGGACCCAAGCCCCTGCTATCGGTGATGGTGAACGGATCGACCTTCTGGTCATGCTTTCCGGACCCGAACCCCAGCGGACCATGTTTGAGCGGAAAGTGCTGTCGCATTTACGGGCTTTTTCAGGCGCGGCAATTGTTTTGCTCGGCCGTCCAAATACAATTCTGGCTGAGAAGTATCCGCACAATATCCAGGTTTTTGCCCACTTGCCATCAGCGGACATTGAACGTTTTATCAGGGGAGCGAACGCTATTGTGTGCAGAGGCGGATACACGACAATCATGGATCTGGTTTCGCTGAAGAAAAAGGCGCTGCTGGTGCCCACACCCGGTCAGAGTGAACAGGAATATCTGTGCGCCCGGCTTTCGCGCAGCAGCATGTTCGCGTCAATGGACCAGGAGACGTTTGATTTGCGCAAGGGAATGGACATGCTTCAGCGATACAGCCACTCTTCTTTGCCTAAGAGCGATACAACCCTTCTTATCGAGGCTTTTGAAGCCAATGGGCTTTAGCGCGACCGCATATATTTTAACTTATTTCATCAATATCAGACGTTTTTCCATGGTCTGAGCGCCTATTTGCGCTCTGGCAATGTACATGCCCGAGGGAAGATGAGATGCGTCCCAGGTAATACACGTTGGCAACTGGCAGTTGGCCCGCGAAGCGAGGCGAGCAGCTGACAGCTTCTGGAGACGCTTCCCATGTATGTTCAAAATATTTATTTCTATCATCTCTTCACCTGCAATCACCCGCCCGTGTATCGTTATTCTTGTGCTTGGATTAAGGGGATTGGGGCATGCTTCCATAATGGGACAATCCCATTCCGGCGAGGCGGGCGCTGGTGCGGCGCGGGTATGAGACTGCTTGACAATAAGTACTCGGCGATACCGCGTCAGGGCAGGACTGCCGTTGTCTGTCACGATGAGCACCACGTGGATTGTGTCAGTATCGTCAATATCTGACGGTACGAGTACATTCGCCGTCTGCGCGGTTGAATCCGCTATATGGACCAGGCCATTGTATGTCCCGGCTTCCCGGTAGTACTCCCAAACGTACGATAGCGCATTGCCGTCAGGATCGCTGGAGCCTGCGGCGCTGAGCGGCACCGTGCTTCCCGGAGAAGCCTCAATGGTCAGATGGGTAAGGTCATCACTGCCGTTCACCACGGGAACGGGTTCATGATTGGCTTGGGAAAATCCTTTTACGCACCAGTCCATGCGCGCCTTGAAATCGTTCTGCAAATGGACTGCCCAGCGTTTGAGCGTGTTGTCGCGGTTGGTGCTCCCCTGCCAGGCGTCCTGCTGGTCCGGCCACGTATATTGAGGACCCCTCGCATAGGGTCCATTGTCAGTGGCACTGTACCGTCCTGCCCATCCTCCCCATTGCGGGCGCATGGGCTCGCACAGTCCGTTGGGAATGACCAGCAGAAATTCATGCGTGTCTCCCTCCTTCTGGATCGTATATAACGCACCAAGAGGACCATGGTTCGTCAGGACATCCGCGGTAATATTGAACCCGCCCGCGTTATAGGTAAGCGGCTCGAACCGGTGATACCATCTGGAGCCGAACGCTTCGCACGGATAGGTCCCGCATTTTGTGTATGTTAGAATTCGCCAGAGCGGTATTATTGAAGTATCATGGGCCCCGAATTTGGGATCGCCGTTTATCCTGATTTTGTTCTTGAACGCTTCATATCCGGCCTGACCGCGTTCCGCAAGGACCTTGTCGAGTGCGCGCCACAAGCTGGATTTTGTTCCGTCGTCCGCACCCCAGTTGGAGAACCACACGGGACGCGGGTCAGCCTTATCCACGGCCGCTATGATCAGATTAACGCCGTCGTCAACAGTATTGTATCCGGCAACGGTACGGTCCCAGAGAAACTGTTTAGCGGGAAAATCCGCCTTATGCTGTTTCAGTGAATCGTACACCTCTCCGTAGGCGTTCACATAGCTTTGCACAATCGCCAGACCGGTTGGTAGCGGATTGGGATTGTCCGACCGGGTAACAGGCCGCGTGGCAATAATGCCCTCAATGTCCCATTCATTGGCATACAAGAACCAGCGTACCAGAGAAGCTTCATCATCAGGGTCGCCACCAGCATCGGTTTCAATAATACAACGAATTTTTTCAGCATAACCGGTTGCCGCGAAAACAGTTATGCAAAAAATAATACATATTTTCTTCAGCATAGTACCTCCTTACCTCTTCAAACAAATTATCATAATCCATGGTGAAAAGCTTGAGAATTCACATTTTTATACTGTGAATTCGCCGGGAAAATCCTAAGATAGGCTTTTTTCCTTCTTCCGATAGTCAGAGGGGGTTGTTCCAACGGCCTTTTTAAATACCGTGGAGAAGTGTTCCAGGGAATTATACCCAGCTTCCATGGATATTTCCGTTATGGACTTTTCTGTACCGGAAAGAAGGCATTGGGCCAGCGTAATCCGTTCCGTGTTGAGGTATTGGGGAAAGGTCATGCCGGTTTTCTGGTTGAAGAGTATGGAGAACTTTCCCTTGTTAACCGCAATAATCCTGGCTGCATCCTCAATGCGCAAATCAGCGTTTCCGAGGTTTTCTTTAATGTGCAGCAATACCGCATCCAGGGGGTCTCCGATCGGGTGCATCTTGGGTGCGCTACGGACCTTCCGCAGTATTACTATAAACGCAAAAAGGACGATACCCGCGCAGATGAGGAGTACAAGCATGCATGGTCGGTTGTGGTTTCTGACGAAAACCAAGTTTCCCCATTCAGAGGGAAAATCGTTGGCCGCAATTGAAACGCCGCTCCAGGTGGTCCGTATGCATTTGCCGTCTTCGCGTTCCCAGTTTCCATTGAAAAAATCAAACCCAATAGTATCATTGTTTCGGGGAATTGGCATGCGCAATTCGGTCCAGGGAATGAACAACTCAACGGTATATCCGGAATCCCGGTCTGAATAGTTGTTCACGGTCCCGAGTATTTGAACCGCTTTCCGGACACCTGTTCCCCAGATATACACCTGCCCGTTTTGGTAATCGAAAACATTCCCCTGGGTCGAATCCACAGATATG
The DNA here is from genome assembly GCA_001789205.1 of Candidatus Raymondbacteria bacterium RIFOXYA2_FULL_49_16. Taxonomy (GTDB): domain Bacteria; phylum Fibrobacterota; class OXYB2-FULL-49-7; order OXYB2-FULL-49-7; family XYB2-FULL-49-35; genus XYB2-FULL-49-35. The sequence continues at coordinate 130,795 of MFYT01000039.1, forward strand.
ATTATCTCGCAGTCACCGGTGTCGCGATATACGTTCCGGTCGTGGACCCGGTCAAAACACAGTTCAATGTTATCGTCGTACCACAGCGGAATAATCCGTGTCGCCGACCCTTCGAATTCTTCTGAAAGCGGCAGCCGCGGTGAGATTGCCGTGAGGTGGCGGTCGTGGACCATGCTTGCGAAGTAAAGCCCGGTTTCGTTCCAGAAAGACCAGAGCGATATCAGGTTGTCGGTTGAGAGCGTCAGTACCGGCGCCAGTTGCCGCCACTCATCGAGTACGCCGTCTATGCGAATATTTTTTTTCAGATACGGGACGTTTAGGGCAATGGTTTTATATTCCTGGTTCCGGTCAAAAAAGAGGGGGCGTGATGATTCGGGAAAAACCGTGTCTGTCCCAGACCCCTGCAAAAAAATGACCGCCATAAGCCACTTTTGTTTAAGGTATTGGTCGGGTATGCCGTGGCAGTCCCAGGCAAATTCGTAGGGTGGAACAGCAACCGGGCCGATCCGTAAAAAAGGGCTGCTCTGCGCGTTGAATGTATTGAAATTTTTTGTTTCGGCCATGCGATAATAAAAGACCACGGAATCGGCCTTCAGGGTATCGATATCCACCTCAAGCCTGACCCGGTCGCCTGTAACCACGGAAAACGGTGCGGGTTTAATGAATCGGGGTGCGGCGCAGAGTGTAAGCGCAAAAAGAGGAATACCGAGGACCCGCAGATATGGCATACGGGTAAAATACATGTTTCAATGCATTGAAAAAAATGACAATAAGTATATGATTTTAACCAATCGTTGTATGTATATGTTCTTACTGAACTGGCTTTTTTTCCCTTGTTATCGTGGTCCAGGAGGGTTATTTTTTTAAAGAAGAGGACGAATTTACATGCGGAATATGGAAAGCGTGGGCCTGTCTCGCCATCGTGTCCGCTACGAATCTTTCGGAGGAATACTTTCTTCAACCGACCCGCCTTTTCTTGCATGGGTTGATCGCACATTTCTCAGAGACGCCGGCTACGAAGAAAGTCCTTTATGGCATACAGATGACCCAGGGTATCTTTCGGCCCCCACTGAAGCGCATTTCTCAATAACAGAAAAGTGCAGCAGCGGATGTGCGGGGTGCTACATGGATTCTTGCGGAGAGACTGCCGTTGATCTTTCCCTTGAAGAGGTAAAGGCCGTTCTTGATACCTTGCGTGCCATGGGCGTCTTTCATGTGGCGTTAGGGGGTGGGGAGGCTTTTGAACGGCCGGACTTTGAGGACATTGCCGCCTACTGCCGCGAAATCGGCCTGGTCCCAAATCTTACCACCAATGGACAGCGAATGGGTGACCGCGAAATCGGCATATGCAGAATGATGGGTCAGGTAAATGTGTCCCTGGACGGGCTGGAAAGCCACTATGGAGTAAACGGAAGAGCCGGGAGCTTTGAGCGGGCAGACCAGGCGTTGCGGAAACTCCGCGCCGCTGGCATTGCGGCAGGTATAAATTGTGTTGTATCTGTGAAAAATTATTCCCATATCAAAGATATAGCGGAATACGCCTGCACCCGCGGACTGGCGGAAATTGAATTCCTTAAATACAAGCCCTCGGGCAGAGGAAAAGACCGGTACCCGGATTTCGCGCTCAGCCAGGAGATGATCCGTTCTTTTTATCCGCGTATCCAGGAAATCGCCGCATCCCTGCCTGTGGAAATTAAAATTGACTGTTCCTTTATTCCGGCAATGATGTACCATCACCCTCCTCTTGAAGAACTGGAGAAATGGGCGGTGGCTGGCTGTGACGGAGGAAACATGCTTTTGGGAATACGAAGCAGCGGTGTTTTTTCCGCCTGTTCTTTTATTTCAAACAATGACGCCGAAAGCGCTTTATCCCTTAAAACACACTGGCACACCTCAGCGCACCTTTCACGATTCAGACGATGGACACAAAACCCTCCCGAACCCTGCGCGTCGTGCACCTATCTAACCATCTGCAGGGGTGGATGCCGGGCAGTGGCATTATATTATAACCATGATTTCTCCTCGCCCGACCCTGAATGTCCGTTCGTATACGATTATATGTGCTGTAAAGGAGCCCTTAAATGAATAAACCAGTCATTCTGCCTGAAGGCGTCTTAAAAATTAAAAGAGGATATAATCCCAACTCAAGCAGTATCGGCAGCGTTGTATACAGTTTTCCCTATGCCTTTATAGCTTTAAGCGCGGTTCTCGCCGTGATCGCGCTTTTAAAAAAGAAGAAAGATAAAACCCCATGAGTCTTCCAAACGCCGCGGCAATTGCCGCGTGCCTTTTCTGCGGGGTATACGCTCAGCCTTTTTCAGCCCTCAGCCAGGGGACCGCGAAAGACGTGTTTTCTTTTCAAAAGGAACTGCGCACTGCTCTGGAAAACCCATACAAATATTTTCATACCGGCGCTTTTATTGCTCTCATAGATCCGGTCATCAGCGATAGTACCGCCATTGTGAGCGATATTCCAGCCGATTCCATAAAGACGCTGCTGGAACAGGCCCGCGCCCGGCACTCCTATCCCCTTGTATTTGTCTTTAGTCTTCTGTATGCGTCGGCCAGCGCTGGTACGTCCTCTAAAACCGAATGCGCCTGTTTAAACGAAGCGGCAAGCCTCGCCTTCCGACGGCTCAGCAGGCCCCATGAAGCGCTTCGCATTTTCAAAGCAGCTTCTTTACGGGGATGCGAAGGGTCGTATGATTCAGCCGAAACGGTTGACCGCTATATCGAAAGCGATATGAGCATTGACGCCCTGTTAAAGGAAAAGTTCTACCGGAAGGACAGTGTGGAAAAAGAGCGGTATGTATCAGCCCTCATCGCCGATCTCACCGCCCATCCGCATTCCTCTCTCCGAATGGAAGCGATGAAACGGCTGGGCGATGTCTATTTTGATCTTAAAAATTATCCGAAAATGAAACGATGGTATTTGAAAGTCCTGCAGACCGACCCGTCCCTGCGCAAGACTACGCCAATCGGATACCGGCTTACTATCGGAGACAGCCATATCAAACGCACTACCATACTGTATTTATTTTACGCATCCTACCTGTTTCTGGGATTTTTTCTTTTACGGCGCATACGGAGCGGGGGTGGCATTGATACAGCCTTTCTGTTCAAACGCTTCTCCCTATTCGCCCTAGCGCTACTACTGTTCGGCATAGTGCTGTTCTTGGCCGACCTGATACTTTTTAAGCGGACAATCGGCGAACTGCTCAAGCAGGAGTCGTTCGCCTTGCGCTTCACCGATCCGGTAGTCCCGCTGAGCTTTCTTGATGTTGTTCCGCGAATCCTCCTGATAAAAATATTCTGTATTGGCCTGGCACCGCTTCTGTTCGCCACGCTCTGCAGCGCCACGAACAAATCCCGCTCCCGGCTTACCGGAAGTGCGGCGCTGCTGGTTTTCACCGCTGTACTATGGGGGCATTTTACCGTCGCCAGTTTCTATAACGAATACCTGTATAATGACGGCATCATCCTCAAGAGCCGCTACCTCTACTCAGGCGAAATTGAATCGCTGCTGATGAACGACCTGGATAAAGTGATTAAAGCAAACCCGGATTTTTTCTTTAAAAGCAAAAATTCCGATCTTCGGGTTTTTATACGCAAGAACTTTTCAGAAGAGATGCGCAGCAAAACGCCCATGGGAGACTATTATCGTGAACAGAGACGCTGATATGCGATTCCTGCCGCTTTTGGCCTGTTTTCTTCTGCTTGTCTGCGGACCGCAAAGGCACGGGGGTACGCTGCCTGAACTCACCGTCATCGACCGCTTTTCCGCCAGCATAGAATGGAGCACGGCAAACGCGATCCGGGGTATGCTGTTGTATGCCGCGGAAGGCGAGACCGAACGGACCATAACCGAAGAAACCCGGACAACGTTTCATCACATAACCATATCAGGCCTGCTTCCCGATAAAGTGCATACCTACCGGATCAACAGTGGTCCTGATCATACATACCGTTTCCGCACTGCTCCGGGAGCCACATCGTCTTTCAGGTTCGCGCTTATTGAGACATATGAGAAAACCCTGCAACAGGCATATCCCGATTTTGTCATTATTACTAGCGCCGATTCACACGTCTGCCGTGAAATCATAAAAAAATATGCGGACCTCCATACCGGAACCGCCTTTTATTATGGAACGTTTGCCTTTACCTGGGGAAACAGCACATTTTCTTCAGATACAATAATCGACTCAAAAAGTGAAAATCGTTTTTTGCTGGCTGCCACACAGTTGCCCGAATCCGCTGACAGCAATACGGCCTTGATTGTCCTTGATAAAAAAGCCCCATTGGGGATTGATACAACAGACCAGGCAATAACGGTGCATACCGCCGGGACAGCGTTGCTGTTTGAAGTGCAGGGTCCTGAAATTATCGCATCATTGATTAACACTGCATCCAACAACCCTGCCGAACTTACTGTGCGCCGGGGAAGCCTCGATTATAAGAAAAGCTGCGTCTATTGCCGCCGTCTTCTTGAAGACCGGAAATACCATGAAAGCATCAGGTGGTATCGGCGGTTCATGGAGAACGATACCGCTACTTCGCGTATCGACGATGCGTTATACCAGGTAGCCTATATATACGATCATTATCTCTTTGATTATCCCAATGCGGTTTCTTCCTATCAGGAACTGGTGGACCGGTTTCCAGAAAGCAGCAAGGTCCGTACCGCCAGGTTCAGGATATCTTATATCAGCACTCATGCTGACCACGGATTTGAACCGCTTAAAGTGTTTGAGCGCGCCCGGCTTTCCCGTTTTCAGATAAATAGTGAGGAGTCTGCCCGTGAAGTAGAGGAACTTTTATCGAAATATCCGGGGACCTCCCTTGAAAAGGACATTCTTTTCTGGCTTGGTAATGTCTATGCTCCGGCGCATTCTGAGAAAGCGCTTTCCTGCTTTCTCCGCCTGGCCAAAGACAGCAATGCGGAGACCGCGTGGCGCGGAGGAATGGCCGCAGCAGACCTGTATTATCGCGACAGCAGATATACAGAAGCGCGACAGCAGTATATATTGCTCAGGTCTTACGCCGGCCAGGACCGGGCGGCCCTGGAAATAAAAATCAGCAGGTGCATACGAAATGCCCGTAGAGAAGTTGTCAGAATAGTTTTCCTGATATTCACCCTTGCCGTCATGCTCGCGTCACTTTGTATAAAGCCCCGTCCCGCGGCTGCCGCTCTATGTACGCGGTTCCTCGCTTTTCTTGCGGTTTACGCTGTGGCAGCAGCGCTGCCCTTTTTGATCTGGAAAGACTTTCTCATGCAAGCAAAGAACTTTACCCTCGCGGCAATACCCGTACTGGCGTTTTCCTCAACGCTGATCAAAGAACGGTTTCCGCTTTTTTTTGCTGGAATAGACAACACGGTTTTACGCCTTTGCGTATCTCTTGCCGCGGCGTGTATGTTTACGCTGGGTATAATATACCTTTTGTTGTATTATTTTCATTATCTCTTTATTGTTGAAGGCATAGTATGAATCATTCCAAAGGCCGCATTCTTAAAATTAAAACCGGGTATAACCCGAATTCCAGTTCAATAGGAACGCATGTTTCTTATTTTATAAAAGGCATGTCCGCGTTCGCGGTACTCATTAACGGCATCATGGCCGTTCTGTACACGTTCCGCGAGAAAAGGAAAAAGAAATAGCCGCTATGAGCTTTTTTAAGATCATGAGTGTCTTTGCTATCTGCGCCGGCTGCATAGGCTGCGCCGGCCGCCGGGAACAAACAGTGGCCCCTGATTTTCTTCTGAATGATCTGCAGGACCGGAGATTTTATCTGAGCAGCTGCAAAGGAAAGGCCGTGCTTCTGAATTTCTGGTCTACTCATTGCGCACCCTGCATGGAAGAAATGCCCCATTTGGAAAAACTCTATGGGGAATTCTCGAAACAGGGAGTGGTGTTTGCGGGAATATGCATTGATCCGGCGGAAGCAGGATATCTGGAAACGCTGGTACATGGTCTTGGCGTCACGTATCCTGTGCTTGCCGATATTTCAGGCCGGACAGCGGCGCTGTATGCGGTAACAGCCGTACCCGTAACCATTATCATCTCTCCGGAGGGTATGATACACAGCAGAACAACAGGATATAGGGAAGCGTATATACAGCGTTTCAGAGAACAGCTTGCCTCTCTGACAGGCGCATCCGGGACACCATGAAGCGTTTCATTGTAACCAGTGCCCTTGCATGCGTCCTTGTCGCCGGACCCAAAGCCGCATCTGAATTTCTTATCAGGCCTTTTGTCCAATCCATAACCAAGGAGTCCGCCGCTATCTGCTTCTCTCTGCCGAACGATGCTGTTTCGCGCACGGTAATCGGCACGGCCGACAACGCTGAAACAGCCGTTTATACGGCGCATGAATCCTTAGTAAAAGCGCGTTTCACCGGTCTTAACCCGGAAACGAAATATTATTATACTGTTTCAGTCAATGGTACAGAACTTCTATCGCCGCCAGGAGAGTACTATTTTTTTACCGGATCCGCGGCATTGGAAACGCCGGTGACCATCGCGGTATATGGTGATACGCGCAGCGGCGAGGAAAGTTTTGATCTTGACCATCGGTCGGTCGTGGAAAGCATACGTCATTATTCGTCTCCCGATCTTCTCCTGCATACCGGAGATGTGGTCAATACGCAGGATCCCGAAGGGTGGAACCGGTTTTTTCACATCGAACATGAGCTTTTAAAAAACACGCCGCTATATCCGGTACGGGGCAACAGTGACGGCGACCGGACTGATATCCTGCATATGTTCGCGCTTCCCGGAGATACCACCTGGTATTCCTTCTCCGCGGGACCGGTATACTGCATCGCCCTTGATCTGCAGAATAATATGACCGACAGCTATTATGCAAAACATATCGGCCCCGCAAGCGATCAGTGGAACTGGCTGACTCGCATGCTGGCCTCTGATGAACGGAAACGCTGCCCGTTTACACTGGTCTATTTTCACGCCCCGCTTTTCCCTCCGGATGACGAAACCAGCCCGGCAATGAAAGACCATCTTGTTTCACTGTTTGAAAAAAGCAATGTGGACCTTGTAATCAACGGCCAGCACTATTTTTCGTATGCCCAGCGGAATGGCGTAACCTATATGATAAGCGGCGGCGGGGGCGCCCTCCTTGACCGGTATCAGGCCAAACGATCAGCGTCGGTACGGGTGTATGAACCTGTTTTTCACCATCTGCGGATCACGGCAAACTATCCCGCGCTCACCATAGAAGCGGTAGACAATGCGGGAACCGTCTTCTTCTCGCATTCCATTATCGCCTCTTCGCCTTCCCCGGGAAAAGAACAACCCCAGCCGGGCCTCACCGAAAACAGGATACCACTGCATATTTTCGGCAGTAGTGGCTGCGCCGAATGTGATTTACTTAAAAACGTGCTGCTTCCTGAAATTGAAAAGTCGCTCGCGCCCTATACCTTCTCCATTACTTTCTATGACACTGATATTCCCGAACACTATGAGCGGTTTCTCGTGTACGAGTCCCGTCTGGGCGACCGTAAGCACACCCTTCCTGCACTGTTATATGCCGACAGAATCCTGAGCGGCCCTGAACTTGACCTGCTTTCCCTGAAAGAGTTTTTTAAAAGCCGCGTCATGAGACAGGATAAAAACAGCGTCAAATCCCTTGGTTCCGAGAGGTATCCGATGTATCTTTATTTTATATTGGTTGCCGCAGGCATAGGGTTGTTCGTGTTTATTAAGAAAAGGAACGGATAATGAAATCACGAAACGTTTCATCAATAGCGGAAACACGGACTGTTTTTGTTGATCTGAAATGGATAAAGGGAATATTGTTTGGAATTCTTTTTATGTTTATTGTCCCGCTGGCGCTATCATGCTCAAAAGAAACTTCCGGTACATTCAATCCCGCAGACCATTATTTAAAAATAGAAGAACTCAGGGCCGCTAAACCGCTGGACTTGCACAAAATTGAAAGCATATACACCACACAACTTGCACCGCGATATCACACGGCCTATCCCGCTATTCACGCATCCATCCTTGAAGCTATGAGGAAAGGGGAGGCCGGAGAAAACGTGCGTGTGCAATCGCAGACCATAAGCAAGGAGCTGCAGAAGATTTTCTACCGGGAGCTTGCCGCCTCGCTCAGCGCGCTTGAAGCGGAAGCAGACCCTGCGATGTATGCGCAGGAACTTGAAAGGGCGAAATCCGCGTATGCGTGTTTAAAACCGCTGTCTAAGCGCAGGAGCGAATGGCTGAAGAACGGCACAGCGTTTGACGACCTTTTCGCGTCAGCCTTCAGCACTTTGGCCTCAATGCCTGGCAAAGAAACCGTAAAAAAAACATGTGATCGGATCATTTTATTATTTCGCGACATTTTCATTTACTCTGTTTTTTATGAACTGTTCGGCATAGAGACGTCACGGGGAACAGATAACATCACATGCGAAGAGAAAATGGCTGAAGCAAGGATCTTTCTGGAATCAGCTCTGCCATTCTGCAGGCAACAGCAGTTCTGCGTGCCGCTGGCAACAGCGTTTCATAAGGACTATAGGGACCTGGATATTGAAAAAACCAGGGAAGACTTGTTTGCCGCGTTCCCAGGGCTGGATACGCACGCAGTGTTGAAAGCGTCCGGGAAATAAACCGCCTGGTTCGAAAAAACCCCCGGTTTTCTCCACACATTATCTTAGCAGCACCGCGCGCTTGGTATACACAATTCCATTGACGCATATGCGGATTATGTACGTTCCGGATGGCATGTTTCGGGCGTTCCAGGTGTATGCGTGCGTACAAGCGGTATTCACAGTACGTTTATTGTACAGGAACGAGGTCCCCGCATTGTGTACGCATACGCCTTGCACATTATAAATGCGCAAGGTTGGGCTGGTTGCGGCGGGTAATCCATTTGTTGGATCAGGTGATAAACCCGCCCCAATAAATATGGATATCACCATAACTGGATTAAACGGGTTTGGTTCCACTGTTACAGCCATATCATTCTGCGTTGAGGCCGATATGCCCGCTCCGGTTGTTCCTCCGCACGAGCTTTTGTCTTCGGGCGTATTATAATCGGCAGAATAAAACCACACTTCCTGTGGAGCAACAAGCGTATCATTACCTGAATAGAGTTCAAGATCAAAGGACAGGTCAGAGCTTGTAGAGCTCACCTGATGGACCTCTGCCGCAATGACATTCCCGCCATTCCGGAAATGCGATATAAAAGAGGTGATGTCGTTGACCGCGAATGCCGATCCCTCGTGATCTCCGGAAGCAAAAGTGCTGTACGTCACTTCACCCGGAAGCATGGATCTGCGGGCGATCTCGTATCCATTCAAATAGACCACAACACCATCATCATATTTTACTCCTAGCGAACAGGACGAAAAGGCGGACGCATCATCAATAAAAAAACTTTTCCTGAAATAGGCCGCATCCACATGAGGTATCACGGTGTTTTCGTCCCCATCGCCATAGCCGATTTCAGCCGTCCCCGTTGACCAGCTTCCATCGTCATATCCCTGGTCTTTCCATGTAACGGTATAACAGAGTGTGTCAATGGTAAAAGTAATAACACGGCTTGTATCCATCACATTGCCTGAATCATCGACCGCGCGCACATAGAAGGTATATGCCATGTCATTTTCCAGAGAAAGAGTTGTTGTATGGATTTTTGCGCCCTCTCCGGTGACAAACTGATTGGCCATTTCATAATAAGATTGGTCGGACATGCTCCAGCGAACAAAGGCGTTTTCCTGCGTCTCAACCAGCACTATCACTTCCGTGGTGTTTACGGTACCCGATGGTTTGCTATCTGTAACATACGGCGCCAATGAATCGGGGCCTAGTATCCAGTAATCGGTCATGGCCCAGGAATCATTATTAAAAGGGCAGGCCACCGTCATAAATCTCAGATTTGCCCCATCAACCTCGACATATACAATAGTATTATTATTATCACCACCCGTAATGCCCAAGGCGCCCGCGTCAATCTGGTATATGCCTCCGGGTTCATCCGGATAGCACAGACCGTCAAACGCACAGGCGGAATGGGGGTCAAGCACCCTCATTCTGCAGAAGGAATGGGTATGTCCGACCATAATACCCTTGACTTTTGTACCGTGTGAAAGCAGCATGTTCCACAGATCGTCCGCCCAGGCAGCTGGTGGTCCGGCATATCTTCCGCGGGGAAACGCCGGACCATGAAATGAAATGAATACATGATCTGCGAAATCCGCATCCGTGATCAGGCTGTCCATCCAGTTGATCCAGGTTGCCTGACCAAGCCCGGAATACTGGTCAAAAACAATGATTCTCACGTTTTTCCAGTCCACGTAATAATTACACCTGTTGTCTCGCAGGACAACACTGTCAAGAGACGGGAGTATTGTATCGAGCATAAGGTCAACATCAGCAGGGGTCTCGTCATCATGATTACCCATGACCGGATAATAGGGGGGCGCCTGGTATTGCGGATCCTGTACGATGCCCCAGTTTTCATTTGCCAGGTCCAGATCACCGGCAGCGACAATGAATTCCGCTTTGGGAAATGGAACGGTCTCGTTAATGGTCATATCCCTGATTTCGGTGAGCATATACCGTACGCCAGTATGCCATCCGCAATTGTCGGCCACAAGTGCAAAGGTCCACTTTTGGCAGAATGCCGACACTGTCAGAAGATATATACAAAGTGTTATAAGGATGTGCTTCATACTATATTGATTCAGCCTCATGCAAGGCGCCTATACATGGAATATTAAAATTGCCAATTTTCATTTGCAAGAACCGTAATAAATAATCACTAAAGTCACGAACCTGTTTTTAGTTTAGCAATATCAATTTTTTTGACATCATTACCTTGCCATTACAATGAACTTTTAATACATATATGCCTGCCGGCATATCAGATGCGTCCCATACGGCTGTTAACGAGCTTTTTATTGCCGCAGTTACTGAAGCAATCGAAGCAACCCTCCTCCCTTTTACATCAAACACGTCAAATCGCGGGGTGGCATTCTTGCCGTTAGGATTTTGCATTATAAAGCCCATGTTTTTAATCGATATTGTTGTTGATGGATTGAAGGGGTTTGGAGAAACGTCAACCCCTATGTCCGATAAAAACCCGTTAGAAGTATATGCCTCAGTAACAAGATCCGGGGGCATGCAACCCTCGTCATGATAGGACCATTCGCTCTCAAGACCAAACAGATCGCTGTTGTTTATTGCCAATCTGGCGGCAAAGGTAAAAAAAGTATTATTGGCCGGTTTTTTATGCACTTCTATTGCCAGGGTATTTGTTCCGTTTATTAAAAGATCTGAATATTCTGAAATATCCGCATTTAAAAACAACCATCCTGCCGTATCAGCGGCCCAGGTGTCGTATGTCACCGGCCCTTCGGACATTTCAGCCCTCAGCACTTCGCGGCCGTTAAGATATGCCACCGAACCATAATGCAAATTCTGGTACAGCTGCAACCTGGTCACCTCGGAAACATCAGGTATGTTAAAAAGTTTCACGAAATATGCCGCATTTATCCCTGATGCAAGAGGCGTATTGCTGCTGTAATTACCGAAACGGGCCAGCCCGGCGCTCCAGCCGGGTCCGGTGGTAGTATAACCTGGATTTTTCCATTGCGGTCCGCTAATGGAAGTGTCATAGACAAAGGTAATGATCTCAGGGGCTGATTCATTGCCCGAATCATCTTTCGCGCGTAGATACACTGTTTTGGTGGTTGAATATTGACAATCAACATTTGCCGTATGAACAACACCGCCGGTAATGGTAAACATATTTTCCATCTCTGCATACGATCGGTCTTCGAGGTCCCACTTTACTGTGGCATTTTCATTCGTTGCTGCCATAAGCTCCGCAGGACAGGCATGTATTACTCCTCGAGGCCCGGCCGAGACAAAGCGCGGGTCATAATAGTCGTTTGTGTCCGCCAGAAACGTAATGACCGCGGACGTGTCCATTATATTTGGCGTTGGTTCATCATCAGCCGCCCGGATATAAAGAGTCTTTGTTTCCCCCTGCAGACAGGTAATGACCGTGCTGTGTAAAACGTCTCCGGTAATAGAAAATGTATTGGCCATACTGCCGTATTCCTGGTTGGTATAGCTCCATTTTACCGTAGAGTTCTCATTCGTATTTACTGTAATGACCGCATCAAGAGATCGTACGGTATCAATCATGGACAGGCCCGGAGAAAAAACGGTAAAATAAGGCGCCTCCCTGTCCGGTGCGTCATTTACCGTCCAGAGATTCGCTATCTGCCAATCAGGATCATCGGCCTCCCAATTCCACAGACCTTTTTTCACCATAAAAGTAACGCTGTCATCATCAACCTGGATCCAGACAATTCCCATTCGCGGATCGTTCATTGCTATGCCGACATGTCCTGGATCTATCTGCCATATGCCGTCATCTTCATGCGCCCTGATATCAGTCCTCTCCGCGGTCTCATAACATCCGGTATCAGTTGCGCAGGGTCCGTCAGGATCTTTTATACGAAGAATATCGTACCAGTGGGTGTGGCCCACAAGAACACCTTTAACTTTATTGCCGTGAGAGATAAGCATGTTCCAGAAATCTGGGACCCAGCTCCCTCTGCCTTCGATTGATGTATGGCGCTGCCGTGCAAATGCGGGACAATGAAAAGCGATAAAAACATGTTTATTATTACCGGCTCCCGCAATCATGCTGCTGACTGAGTCTATCCAGCCGGTTTCTCCCCAGAAAGCGGTATACTGATCAAGGACAATCAGGCGAACGTTTTTCCAGTCTACATAATAGTTAAGGCCATCGCTAAAAACCGTCGTGCTGTCCTGCTTAACAAGAATGGAATCAACCATATATTCAACACAGGTCACGCCGCTCACTGCCGAACACCCTGATTCAACATCATGGTTCCCGTTAACAGGGAAATAGGCAACGCCATTGCTGTTGGCCCTCACCACATCATATAGAAGGCTATCTCCCACGGAGCTTGCTAGGCTAAGGTCGCCCCCAGCCACAATAAACTCAGCTTTCGGAAACGCAGGAGATGTATTTACCGTAGCATTAGTCAGTTCTTTGCAGGCCCATCGTACTGGTTTTTCACTGGTCAGATTATCGGCATAATAACCGAAGCTCCATTTTTCACCAAACGCAACGGTGCTCAATAGAAGAATAATTGTAATCAGCAGGTAATTTGTCATAACGTGCGTCCGAATAAAAAATTTTAGTTTAAAAACAGATGTTCATTATAAAATATAATTAATATTGGCCTTTTTATTAGCAAAAATCGAGTTAAATATTTAATAAGTATAGATAAGAATAGATATGTTGCTTATTTTTGTGTATATTTATTTTAATGAAATATATTCATTTGTATGAATTATTGAAAAAAGAGATTTTAGAACAAAAATTCGCTCCTGGAGCAAAGCTACCGCCAATCAACCATCTCATCACAGACCTAAAAGCTTCATATGTTACTGTTCGCCACGCCTTGAAACTGCTCCAGCAGGAAGGGCTGATAAAAGGCGTGCGTTCAAAAGGGACCTTTGTCCGGGATTTGTCAGGGTTTGCGCCCTTTCCCCAGGAAAAAGAACGTTACCGCGTGGCTGTGCTTACTCCTGAACAGTTGTCCCGATCCATGACCGAACCCTACTTCAATAAGATATTCTGGGGCATTGAAGACGCGCTTTCGGAAATGAAGGGGTTGGCCTATGCGTTTTCAAACAAGGACAAAAATTTGCGAGAGATACTTAGGGAGCTAAATGTGCTCCAGATACATGCACTTATCACGGTCGGCCTGGAAGAAACAGGCTTCCGTACTGAACTGGACCGGATTGCCATGCCTGTTGTACATACTGATATTGAAGAAAAGTGCCATACCCGGTCAATTATAACAGCGGACAACCGGCAGGGTGGCCGCCTGGCCTTTGAAAAGCTCCGCTCCCTGGGCCACAGTAAGATCCTTTTTATCGAGGCATTCAACCAGAATATTAAAAAGATCGATTCCACCACTCTGCAGCGGTTCAAAGGGGCACGCGAGGCCGCGCGGCGCATAGGTTTCAGAGGACTCATGCGACGTAGTGTTTCGCACGAGCGCACCACGCGTGTGCGCGATATGCGTGCGCTGCTTGAGGAATGCGGCGCTTTTACAGGACTTGTCTTTTGTTCCTCAACGCTTTTCGGAATTGCCAAAGAGTATCTTGAAAATAAGCCGGTAGATCAGACAAAGCCGCTGGACATTGTCCTGTTTGACCTGAATGACGATCCTGAATTCATCCACCGCAAGCCAGTATGGTTCTGCAAGTGGGACGGGCAGGCCATGGGGAAGAAAGCAGTGCAGCTTGCTTTTGGACCCCGGAGCGCCCCCGGTCAGACGCATTATTTCCCTATGTTTTTACAAAGAAATATTCAGTAGTATTTCTTCTTGAATTAATATATATTACCAATAGATAAACACATATACGCATAGATATGCATAGAAATACATAGGTTTACTATGGAAAAAGAATTACTATCGATTGGTGAAACAAGCAAGCTGATAGGCATATCTATCGATACTATCCGGCGCTGGGAAAAGGATGGGATGCTGAAATCATTCCGGCCATCGCCAAGCGGTAACCGGTATTTCCGCAAAAAGGACATTACTGCTTTTCTTGCAAGGGAAAATCCTTTGGCAATCGGTTCCCTGGCGGGAAAAGCACGGGATTGGGTACTTGGTGCAACACCGGCCCCGCTTCCATCAACATTGCATTGCGAAACGAGCGATATCTTTAATGCGCGTCTCACCCTATTCGGACATGAGATCGGAAGCCTTCCGTATCTAAAGGATATTTTTCCGCTTGTCGTGGCAATTGCAGGTGAAATAGGGAACAATTCATACAACCATAATCTGGGAAATTGGCCCGATATGCCCGGCGCTTTTTTTGGCTACAATTTGTCAGAAGGCCTGGTTATGCTGGCAGACCGGGGGCAGGGGGTCTATGCGACGTTAAAACGTGTTTTGCCCGATTTGAAGGATGACAAGGACGCGCTTGACGTTGCATTCACGCAGCACGTCTCGGGCCGTGCGCCTGAAAACCGGGGAAATGGATTGAAATTTGTCAAGGATGTGGTTCTGGCCAACCCCTTATCGCTTCAGTTCGCATCGGGTTCCGCTGAACTGATATTGAACCGTGTGCCGGGAAAAATGGAAAACATTGAGGCCGGGGTTCCGGTTCACGGATGTCTGGCTCGTATCGTTTTTCCTCGGAAAGGAATTAATCCATGAAAATCCAGGTGGGCAAATTCGGGACCATGCTTTTCGCGCGACCGGCTGGCAAAGAGGCTTTTCTGGCATTGCAACCCCTGCTCAGAGGCATGGACGATTCCGAGGAGGTTGTGGTTGATTTTTCCGATGTCGCCGTGATGACCCCATCGTGGGCCGATGAATTCGTGACCCCTTTGCGGAGTCAATTTCAGGGGCGCGTGCGTCTGCTGAATACGGAGAATCCTTCTGTCAAAGCAACGCTTGAGACACTTAAAAAGGCTTGCCGACGGCCATGACCATGGCACGCGGCATCCTGCAGGTTCTATTGATTGTTCTGACATGCATGACTTTTATTCCGGCAAGCGTTCTAAAAAATTCTTTTTTCACCTCCTCATTTGAAAGCGGCCCTGCCCTTATACAAGAGTCTTCGGTACAGAACAAAAAGAGTATGCTATACGAAGCCAGCGGCTTGGACCAATGGGTTTCACAGAATGGCCAGGGTTGGATTACTGTGCCGGAAAATATCGAACCGGTTTACTTTACCTATGCCCGTAGAACCGGAAATGTTTTCCAAGGCGTTTCCGGTCTCACGGGAAAATGGTCGGAATATTCAGAGGTGCGGACACGTGGATTCTACGGATGGGATGATATACCCACGGCCTGCGTGTCGCTTGTCCAGGGTATCCATGGACCAGGAGCCGCAAAGATCACCTTTCATACCAGCGACAAATATTGCCACCTTTTTGCCGCCATTCAGCCTCGAACAGAGTTGTACGGACGCTTTTACGTCAGGGTGTCCGAAGAGGCGATCAACTCGCTGTCAAAAGACCACGCGATTGCATGGTTCTACGAGCATATGTCCGACATTCACGGCCATTTCCGTATCGGGTGCGTGTTCCGGAACAATGAACCGGTTTTGTGTGCGCGGTTCCATATTTATACTGGAACGGAGAATGAGAAGCATGATGTGTATATGTACGGAAAAAATGCCGTTATTTCCGGGCAGGATTACTGTGTGGAGTTTTATTATCAGTGTGAATCCGACAACACCGGAGGTGCGCGTTTCTGGATAGATGGCGTGCTTGCGGCCGACAGTGCACGGTATCGTCTCCGGAACATGGGTGCTGTACAGCGCGTTCATTTCGGCGCTTTTTCGCGGGCAAAGTTTGATACCGGAAATATCATTATCGACGATATCGCATTTTCCAGCGAACGCGTTGGCCCTATCCCAGGGGTCGATTCCCTTTCTTTCCAGGACAATGTTTTTTCCCTGTTCTCTCGCGACCCATATATCCACATGCAGGTTCAGGCCGTGGATTCGTGCGTTCCCTGGTTTTTGGCTGGTTTCAACAGCGGGATTCTGAAAAAAGGAGACTCGCGACTGTCCCATGCTTTAAACAACGCGGCTTTTATCAGGGCCCGTATACAAAACGCCTATGGGACCTGGAGCGAGTGGCGCGCTATCGCATCAGGCAGGAACGTGGGTGCTTTCCCTCTCCAGAAGAGGGATTCCCTGGTGTGCGGCATTACGCTGACAGCGCTTGGAAAGGAAAAGCCTTTAAACTCGCTGCGGCCGGGCGAATGGGTCACGCTCCATATGAATTTTTCAGAGCTTCCCACGCGGGCGGATGTACTGTTGTCGCAATTCACCAACCGATCAGCATCGCTTCCTGGAAATTACGGAAACGGTGATAAGAGGTCGAATTATTATTTTAGAATTTCATTGGGAGAAAGTCTTTTATGGACGCACAAGTTCGAAGGCGAAAGCGTGTTGTACGAGATAAGCGGGCAAAAGCACGAGTATGTCAGGGACCATGGACTTGTCATAGACACGGTCGCCAAATCTATCTTGCTTACCTTCAGACTTTCTGACAGCGCAAAGACCGGGCCTTGGCTGTTGCAGGCTGTTGCCTATGATTCCATTGGGATGACTGGCGCAAAACCAATGCTGGTACCTTTCAACGTATCTGATATCCAAGAAGGAACAAAAAGAGTTCCCTTCGGGGGCATCGCGGTCATGATTGCGCTTGTCGTTGCCCTTGGCGCGGGCCTCATATTTGTTTTCAGAAAGGTACGTCCGGGAAAAACAGAGGGCGTGTCTTATTCAAGCAATCCGACTATACGACGGGCGCAGGAGATTATCAGCGAAGAGATCAGTAATCCAGCGCTTGATGTGGAATTGGTTTCGGAAAAACTCAAGATAAGCAAAAGCAATCTCAGTTCGCAGTTTAAAAAAGAGACTGGACATTCGTTTCCTCAGTATTTAAATATGCTAAGAATAGAAAAAGCAAAAGAATTGTTAAAAACATCAAATTTGAATGTTTCGGAAATAGCATTCCATGTCGGATACGGCACATATGAGCATTTCAACTATATTTTCAATCAGTATGAGAAGATACCTGCGAGCGAATTCCGCAAAAAAGCTGGCATGGAAAGGCTGAATAGATAAAATTTCATGTTTTTGTAAGAATTCCCACCTCTTTCCTGAAGAAATCTCACTCGTCTCCCTGCACTTTGAAGCTATTATTACAACTGGTGAAAGTCCAGTCAGGGGAAAGGTGGAATTGATGAGCCCGCGCATCACGGTAAAGAGTCGTAATGGGTAGAAACTTTATTTAGGAGGTTAACGATGCTGTCAGTACACAAGCGAGTAGTAGCGAATAGCCCTGTGCGAGAAAACCGCACGCAAGGATCCGTGGGAGGGGTGCCGGGTAACCGGCGTTCCTATCCCAATCGTATCTTTTTTTTAATTTTTTTGTCCGTTTCCTTAAGCTTTGGCCAGCTATATGAATATATAAACGACCCATTGACAGATGGCGCTACCTTAGCCAAGGAAACGCAGGAAGGCTCGTTGGGGGCCGACGGCTGGAAGAGCCTCACAAACACAGCATATCTGATGTATGAATTGCCTGAAAATACAAAATCCGGGAAATTGATATTTGAAGTCAAGGGATTCGAAGAGAATGCCGGAGAAGGCAACGCGCGCCAGAACTGTATTGCATTGTATAATCTGTATCAGGCAACTGGCAACTATGTGGTAAAATCCAACACCGGCCAAGCCGGTATTATGTGGCGCTATTATTATACAGATTTAGATGCGCACGGGCCTGGCGATGTACGGTTCAGGATCGAAGGACTCAATGTCTATGCGGAAGTGCAGCGTGATACCGAAAACCCGGGCTGGGACCAGAATACATGGTACACCATAGAGTTTGGCTGGAGCCAGACCAATGCGTACTGGAAGCGGAACGGTCAACAGTTCGCTACAATGTCATTTCCAAACAAGGACCAAGCTTTCAGGTGGCTCTATCTTTCCAATGCTAAATGGTATGATATGTATGGACGAAAAGATCTTACTATACGCAATGTGCACATAATGACCGATATCAACGCAACTTCAGTGTTCAACATTTCTACTGATCAGAAAGGTATGGTTATTTCGGCCCAGCCTCATCCGTTCAATTCGAGAACCGCTATTACGGTCGGGTATGATGTTGATGATTGGCAGAAGGATAAAATTAAAGTACAGGTATATAATTTAGAGGGAATGCTTATGCAAACACTTTTGCCAACGGCCTTCCACTCTACACAGTACGCCTTACACCTTGTTGATTGGGATGCGAGCAGTCACCCGAGCGGAGTTTATATACTTAAAGTAAAGTCCGGAAATAGTATCTACAGTAAAAAACTGGTCAAACAGAGATAGCGTTTTTGTGCTCAAACAATAGAGGAGGGTGTATGTATAACCTTTATTTTTTCTATAAAATGAAGTGTTTTTTTGTGCTTTTCATTATGGTAATGGGCGTGGCCGCGATTGTCCAGGCGGCCACCATTACAGGAGTGACTATTGATCCCGCCATTACCTCGGCGGCGACCGGCAGCGATACTTGGCCCATTACCTGGGCAGATGACGACAACCTCTATACCGCCTATGGGGACGGCAATGGTTTTAACCCCAAGGTTCCTTCCAAACTCAGTTTAGGATTCGCGAAAGTAAGCCAAGGACCGGCAAGTTTTTCCGCTACCAATATCAGGTCTTCTTCCGGTGAACAGATTGGAGATGGCGCTTCCGGCAAAAAAGCGAGCGGCATGCTCATGGTCAATGGCGTAATCTATATGTGGGTCAGAAACGCGGACAATGCGGGCCATCAGTCACAGCTTGCCTGGTCAAACGATCATATGCAGACATGGACATGGGCCACATGGAAATTCGAGGAGCTTGGCTACTGCTGCTTTCTCAACTTCGGACAGCATTACGCTGGCGCGCGCGATACGTTCGTCTATGTTTATTCGCCGAATACAACAAGCGCATATGATGAAACAGATGAGGTCGTACTGGCGCGGGTCTCCAAAAACAGGATATCGGTCGAGAGCGCATATGAATTCGTTTCAGGCTTTGATGTAAACGGCGTGCCGCAGTGGTCCTCGAACATTGCCAACCGGACAGCGGTTTTCACTCTCGTGGGCGGATGCAACAGGCTTGATGTGGTCTATAACATTCCGCTGCAGACCTATATCATGGTCATGAGGAGTCGTGCGCGTGTAGGAGGGCTGAACCAATTCAGCATTTATACCACGCAAGAACCATGGGGACCATGGTCGCAGATTTACTACACAACACCCAGTTCGACCTCGAATGGATGGCCAGGCGAGGCCCAACATTTTCCGGCGAAGTGGATTTCATCGGATGGGCGTACCCTATACATGGTCAGTTCGGCAAACGACGCCTTTTCTGTTCAACGTGTTGATCTTATTGTTCAGCAAAGTACTGTTGCTATGGGTCGCGGTACAGAAAGAAATGGAACTATTGTCGTCCACCCCAACCCTTTTAATTCTACTGCGGTAATAATGGTGCATGGCGCGTTATCTACTACCAGGGATTGCCGGGTGTTTGACGTGCATGGAAGGATGCTTGAGATTCTGGCGTTGCCGCAAAGCGCCAGTCAGGTGACATGGAATGCTTCCGGCTTCCCCTCTGGAGAATATATCATTGTTTTAACATCAGAGAATGTAACCACCACAAAGCGTTTATTTCTCATGAAGTAGGAGAGATGTCTATCTAAAACGTACACTGGAGGCAAAGAATGTGGGCATTTGCACTACTTGCAAGCGTGTTCTCATCGCTTACCTTTGGCGCGACCGTTCCGTATCCGCCAAGCGCAATCATTACCAGCATTACTTTTGACATGGCAACGCTTAAGACGCTGGCGCCTGGCAGCGACAATTGGGTGATCACATGGGCCGATAACGATCACCAATATACATCATGGGGCGACGGCGGCGGTTTTGGCGGCGACAATACGGATGGACGGGTGAGCATGGGCGTTGGACGGATCGAGGGAACAAAGGATGCTTATCAGGGATACAATGTGTGGGGAGGGAAAAATCCCGAGAATCCGGCGCAATTTTCAGGAAAATCATACGGCATTCTTTCAATCGGCGCAGACCTTTATATGTGGCGGTGCGGCAATGGCTCGGATGGCACGGCCTTTGCCATACAGGACCTGTACAAATCAACGAACCACGGCGCGACATGGACCTATACAGGTGTAAAATTCGAGCCGGCTGATTTTTCAGGCAACAGCGGATTTTATGCAATCACCTTCTGCCAGTTCGGCAAGGCATATGCGGGCGCACGCGACAATTACGTGTACATGTACGCGCCCGAGAATAAAACCGACGTATGGGACGTACAGGCTCCCGGCGAGATCGCGCTCATGCGCGTGCACAAAGACAGTATGAATTTGAAAGCCGCGTACCGGTTTTTCACCGGTTTTAACGGAAACACGCCTGCATGGTCGACCGATCCTGACCAACGGACACCCGTATTCAGCGATCCCGCCAACGGGGTCATGCGGACCAGTGTCAGCTACAACCCGGGAATCGGACGCTATCTTCTAATTACCCAGCAGGTGAGCCGTTTAAAGAGCGCGGACGGCCATATCGGCATCTACGATGCGCCCGAACCGTGGGGTCCGTGGACAACAGTGCTCTTTGATAATGCGTGGGACGTGGGAACAAACAGAAAGCTGCAGAACGAAAGTAAGACCGTTTACTGGAACTTCTCGAACAAGTGGCTGAGCCAGGATGGAAAGGATTTTGTTCTTGTCTATACCGGCGACGGCGAAGACAACTGGGGGACAGTGCAAGGATCGTTTACGGTAAGCACAACACGCATCAGAAAGCCCTCTCAGACTCCCGCGTTCCTGTTTGATGTTTTTCCCAATCCGTTTAACCCCGCGATAAAGATCACGTTGAATAATTACGAATTTCAAATTACCCGCTTCGCTCGCAAAGCGAGGCGAGCGAAATACGAATTGAAAATATTTAACATTCGCGGCGAACTTATCAAAGACCTGACTCAAGACATTCGTAATTCGATTATCTGGGACGCATCAGCGCAACCTTCCGGTGTCTATCTGGTTGTTGTAAGAGATCGGGAAAGAATAGAAACGAAACAAATATTTCTGAGTAAGTAAGGGAGGGGGCATGCAGTCTGCGAAAAAATTGATCAGTGCCATTAGCTTGCTTTTTTTATATACTACGATTTCCGCTGCGCCACCCTATCCGCAGAGCACATACATAACCAACATCACCTGGGACTGGACCTCGCACAAGCGCGAGGCGCCGGGAAGCGACAACTGGGTCATTACCTGGGCTGACAACGGCCACCAGTACACCTCGTGGGGAGACGGCGGCGGATTCGGCGGCACCAATAGTGACGGCAGGGTAAGCCTGGGGATAGGCAGGGTCGAAGGGACTTTCGACAGCTATACGGGATACAATGTCTGGGGCGGAAAAAATCCGGAAACAGCGGCATTGTGGGACGGCAAGACATACGGACTCATTTCGATAAGCGGTATTCTCTATTGCTGGGTCAGCCCGGGTTCGGACAACAATGGCTATGTTTCACAGAAACTCCAGTGGTCATCGGACCACGGCCGTACCTGGACGCGCGCGGGCTGGCAGTTCGTTCAATCATCAGGGGTCATTGCTCCTGCAATACTCAATTTCGGGCAGGACAACGCGGGCGCGCGCGACAATTACATTTACACGTATGTCATCCGCCTCAAAGACGCGAGTGTGCTTAAGGTACAGAAACCGGGGCAGATTGAACTTTTTCGCGCACCCAAAACGAGCTATACGGACAGCAGTACATATGAATATTTCGCCGGATTGAGTGGCGGCAGTCCGGTCTGGTCGGGAAATATTTCGAGCCGTGTTCCGGTATTCGAGGATGCGAACGGCGTTGGCTGGAACCTGAGTGTCGTTTACAATGCAGGGCTTGATCGTTATATCCTTGTAACGGAGCATGATGCGAGTTTCTCTTCCAGGTTCGGCTTTTTTGAGGCCGAGGAACCGTGGGGGCCATGGAAGACCATCGCATATTATGATAACCTGGGTTCAGGATCGGGCATTACCGACAATGACAAGGGGTTTTACGGGAACTTTTCGAACAAATGGACAAGCGCTGACGGCAGGAACGCTGTTTTTGTGTATACGGGCGTGAGCGCTGCCGATTCATGGAACGCGGTCAGGGCGGTCTTCACGGTCCAGGTGTCGGACGCAACGCCGCGTGGAATGTTCAAGGCCCTGGCAGGGAAACACGACGGCATCAACACGTATCCCAATCCCTTCAACCCAAACGTGTCCATATCAATTGCAAAATGTGGATCTCAAATAATAAATGTGAGGATTTATACCATATTCGGACACATGGTTGCCGATCTTACGCAATCTATCAGAAATGGAATGGCGGTCTGGAACGCAGCGGGACTGCCTTCGGGAACATATCTTGTCAGAGCAGCCTCACAATCTGGAATAATGGTAAAACCCGTTACCCTTATGAAATAAGGACAATGCCGTGAGAAAATTGCTTGTCGCTATCGCATGTATGATGCTTTCTATTCCCTGCAGGGCTATAGACCCCGCTGCTTTTGAAAACCCTTATGCCTGGATAACCGCGCCGACCCAGGGTGCGGTATTTCATCCGGGCGAGTCCGTGAGTTTCAGCGGTCACGCTAAGACAGCGTACGGAACAGGCTCCCCGCTGGCCGCATCTTCTCTTCGCTGGACAGTCTCTGACGGACGCGACGTATTTACTTTTATTTTCCGCAGGGACAGTGTTTCATCAGGTTCATGGACCGTGCCTGACCAAGCCGAACCAGTAAAGCACTATGTGGTCACGCTCTGGGCCGAAGATTTTTCCAATCAGCGCAATGTCATGCAACGCATACGGATACTGTCCACGCTTCCGGGAACTCCGGCAATCAGTATCTCGGCAGGAACGACAACACGGGACGGAAACTGGAAGGCTGCGGAACCGGGTACCAGCGAGGAAAATAAAGACCGGGTACTTGTCAAATACCCGTTTGACGACATCAATTCACGGGTCGCGTACTTTGATTTCACGCTCGGAAGCCCGGCCGCATCGTTCGCGTCTTTTTCGCTGTACTGCGCCGGTGAAATGAGCGGGGCGGGGCAGTTCAAGCTTTCATGGAAACCCGGGCATATTGCCGATGACGGGAACATAACGTATTCAGGCAGGCCGCCTGACGGTCTTTTCAGCGAAATCGGGACCTACTCCATGAGCATCAGCAGGGCGCTGCGAATCTTCGTCAATACCGCGCGTTATACGGGCTGGCATGATTTTGACATCACGGGGTTTTACAACCAGCACCGGGGCGAGCGGGTGACGCTGCGGCTCGAGATGCTGAATTCTCAGTCAATCGGCCCCGAATACGCATCGCTCGAGACAGGCTGGCTGCCGGGAGGGGCCGTACCCCATGCGGGCAGGATTGTTTCGGACAATGGGGGGACGTATGCGTCCGCGGAGAGCGTACCGGCGGGAAAGAATGACCGTATCGGGGCGTATCCCAACCCGTTCAATGCCGTGGTTATAATTTCATTTCCCAGCGCAGGGTTGCGCCCTGTAAGTCTATTTCTGTTCGATGTCCATGGCAGAATGGTTAAGGATCTCACAGCGGCATGCAAAAGCAATTCAGCGGTTTGGAACGCGGAAAATATGCCGTCAGGGGTGTATGCCGTTGTTCTGAAAACAAAGACCGCCGTCTTCACCGGGGCGATCATTCTCTTAAGGTAGGGATATGATTCAAGAATGCCTGCGGCGCGCTGTACTTTTCCGCTAATGGCTTTTCAAGGGGAACCTTTTCAGGCTTATTTAACCAGCAGCAGGCGTTTTTCCGCGCTGCGGCCGTCAACCCGCGCCTGGACAATATAGAGGCCTGCGGGAAAGGCGGAAGCGTCCCATGTGACGGAATTACGAATGGAATTGGACAAATCAGTCACAAATTCGCCTTTTATGTTGAATACTTTTATGTCAGGATTCATAATTCGCTCGCCTCGCTTTGCGAGCGAAGCGGGTAATTTGAAATTCGTAATTGTAATGTTTGTTACCGGATTAAACGGATTCGGTGCAGCCTCCAGAGAAATTTCCTGGTCACGACTCTTACCCGATACGTTCTCAACGTCTGATAGCGGTATTATAATGAATGGCGTCAATTGTTCCCGCACATATTCCGTGATAGTCTGACTCATGTCCATGTCCTGCTGTATGATGTTCTCATACGGCCAGGGCCATAGATCTGTGCCCGTCAACTGACCATCAATATATTGTTTGAGCACATTGGGGTTCGTGTTTGTGATGATATCTCCGGGATCGCCTTCAAGGCTCCTGACCGGCATTGTACTGGTATGGGTAAAATCAGCAAAGCCCTTGTCCGGATTTTTCCAGAGCACCATGTCCTCGAACTCGCCCTGGTATTCGTTCCAGATAAAGCAGCCTGCCGGCTGGGTACGCGGCACTGTGTCCCAGTGCTGGCCGTTGTCAATGCCGATGCAGCCGTATATCCGGTTGCCTGCGCTGCTCTTGGCATTTGGGCAGTCGTGGCCTTCGCATACAAAGCCGCCAACAATGAGCTGCCAGGGATTTGGCGCGCCATAGCCCGATGCGGGATTGACCCTGGCGTTGAACACAACGACGTTTTCGGCCAGGCTGTTGTCCGTGCAGTAAATGGCCAGGCCCGCATGGGGACAGCGGCAGTACAGCCCCGGCCTGAACACGCCGCGGCGGATGGCGCAGCCGTGGCAGCCGTAAAAGGTGCAGGTGTAGCGGCCAGTGCCCCATCCCCACACGTCTTCGAGCAGCATGGAGTCGCTGTAGGCGATCTCAAAAATATGAAAATTGGCTGCGTCGTCCAGGGCGCCGCCGGCGTCAAAACCCGAACAGCGGGTGATCCTGTAATGGTCGCAGTAGAGGATGTGATACACATGCTCATGGCTGTTTCCTGCCTTGAGGCCGTCGAGATTGATGTACGATGTCTGCCAGGCAGAAACCGGGTAGCGTACGCCTTCGCCGTTGATGTACGCCTGACCGATATTTTTCGCCATGATCGTGATGGGGCTTCCCGGAAGGCCGGATTTGTTCAGATTGAGGGTCTGTTTGTATTCGCCGTCGAGTAGTACCAGCGTGTCCCCGGCGCCCACTGCGTTCATACCAGCCGAAAGGGTGCCCAATGGCGAGGATTCGGACGATCCATTGCCGGTCCCGGTGGGGGAGACGTAGCGGGTGGATGCTGGTATGAGATTGAAACACAGCAGAAGCAATGGAATGATTTTCATGCGGTCTTTGTAATCTGGACATTGTAGGTTAATTGTGTGCTTTTCATATTCTATACATTATGGAACCACGAGAACACGGCAGCACGCGCTTTGGCCTAAAAGGGATATTTTAAGAAAATAGATGCCTGGTCTTTCATTCCCGGGCAACCATTCCAGCATATAGCGGCCCTGATCAAGGTTTGCGTCAGTCAATGTCTTTATCAATTTCCCCCTGATGTCATAGACGGCGATCCGGACTGCGCCTTTCGAAGGAACAGCATACGTCACGGTTCCGGCGTTCTGAAGCGGGTTGGGGTGGCATTGTATTGTCAAGCGCTGTGCCGCCGGATTGCTTGCGGCCAACTGTTCCACGCTAATGTTGCGGATTGTCGGAAGCCCTACGCCGTTCCTGAGGTTGTTCCCCCTGCCCGTGGGCCATTCGGGCAGATCGTTTCCGGCAGAGGAAACGTCCCAGATCTGAACACCGCCCAGCCCGCTGCCCACAACGTCCTTGAGCGAAAGGACAATGTCAAATTTGCCATCCCTGTCCACGTCAGCCAGCGTGGGCGGGCTCATGCTGCCGCGCTTGTTGAGGAGGACCTTGTGCAGTTCGGTCCCCTGCGAGTCGAGTATAATGAGGTGCGACTGGTTGAGCGCAGTGGAATAGGTCGTAAAAATGATTTCAGGAAGGCTGTCATTATTTAGATCGCCGCATACCGGCCCGCTCGCTCCGATGAACGGGTCTCCGGCTGTATCAAAAGCGTATGTCCATGCGAGCGTGCCGCCTGCTGTATAACAGCGCATTTTTCCGTCGTACGAAGGCACGATGATCTCCGGCAGGCTGTCGCCGCGGACATCGGCCACAGCAGGCGCGGGTGCCACCTGGACGATGTTGTCCTGGTATCCGGTATACAGCGGCATGCCCGAGCAGAGGGGCGTTTCAAAACCAGCCACTCTGGTCATGTCCGGATTAAGCACCCAGAGGCAGTTGCCCCGGTTCACATATTCGCCTGCCAGTTCATGGTCCGAATACAGGATGATCTCAGGGCTGCCGTCACCGTCCATATCGCCGAAACAGGGCGGCGAATCAGTGAATTCATCGCGGTCATTTCCGTCCGCGCCCCATCCCTGCATGGCCAGGTCCAGGTCGTGGAACATGGGCACGCTGGAAGCATATGGACCCGCGTCCGAGAACATGGCATTGGCCGCAAAAGGCGTGCCGTCTGGATTCATGATGCCGATATGGCAGATATCATAGGTGCAGATAACTTCAGGCCTGGCATCGTTGTCAAAATCGCAGGCGCCGATGTTCTGGTTGTATCCGCCGTAATCGTTGCATTCCGCGCAGCCTTGGACCTGGGGGAAACCGGGTACGGCGTTTCCGGCAATGTCCCATGCCATGGTCACCGGACCGTCCGAGGTCTTGACCACAAGTATTTCCAGCGTACCATTATAATCCAGATCCGCGGCTGTAATGGAACGGATCTCATCAGTAGAACCCGGAAAGGCATGCGGCCAGTTAGGCAGCTGGCTGCCTGTATGATCGTATATGGTCACGTTGTTGGAATAGGCGATCGCGATTTCACCGTTGCCGTCGCCATCCAGGTCACCCACCACGGGAGCGGCATACTGCCTGGCTGATCCGTGGTCATTGGCAGAAGAGGCGTTTTCGCCGACCGGTGCGCGCCACAGCAGCTGGCCCAGGTTGTTCCACACATACACAACGCTGTGGCGGCCCGCGATGATCTCCCTGTCACCGTCGCCGTCAAGGTCGTACACTGCAGGGGAGCCGAACCAGTTCTCGTCCCACGAAGCAGGCAGGGTGGCGCGCAGGACAGGGACCGAGACAGGCGCGGGCATGGCAATGGAAAACACGAGCAGGATCAGAATGCAGCATGGGCGGGTCATTTCCTGTAATATATATATTTGTCTTGAGAAATTGCGAGTGCGCTCACACACTTATATATGCTGAGGCCGCTCAATTATATTTAAGGCATGGCGCGTCAGATACCGTTTCTTATTGCCCTTACAGCTCTTTCAGCCGTATTTCTTCATGCGGAATACCGTATAAACAGTCCGTCCCCATTTGCCATTGTCCGGACCAACTGGCTCAAACTTCAGGTCATTTCCGGAGAAACAGACCCACGGCCTGATTCCATCGTCTATCAGATCACCTATCCAGATCCACGTACAAAGAGCGACAGTTTGTTGAATGTTTCCACGGCCTATCCCTTTGAATATCTTTATGATTTGAAGGACATGCACGACATGTTCATGACCATCCGCGCGCTTGCGTATGCGCATGGCAGCGCGGAAACCCTGGGCCTGGAATATGGTTCTGGGGGTATTCCTATTGCCCTTGACCGGACAATGGTTGGCAGTCCCATGACCATGGTTTCATCATATTGGAGTGGCCGCACAGGGGCTGGCGCCTATCTGGAATCGAACTTGAAACCCATGTTCGAAAGCCAAAACAATAACGTTCAGTGCGCATCAGCGTGGAACAGCGACTCCCTGTACTTCATGGTGCGTGTTGCGGACGCGAATGTCATGACCGTGGCCGAGACAACCGAAGCCTTTGGCAAGGAGAAGGACTATTTCCGGGTGTTATGGACCTCTGACGGCATAGAGCTCTGCTTTGACGTGCACAGAAACAGGACCGAATGGAAAGAGCTGGATGATTTTGAGATGCTCGTTAACGTAACTGGCGCTTACCAGGGTAATGTATGGGACCAAAAAGAACACACACTGCTCCACTGGGGAAACGGGTGCAGGGTTGCGGTGAACGTATCTGGAACAGTCAACAAGAACGATGATATAGACACAGGATATACAGTCTTTATAGCCATCCCCTTTTCAGGATTGAAATACAAGCCAGTGCCGGATGATATCCTGGGATTTGACGCACAGCTTTTTGACCTGGACACTGAGCATGGTACTGTGTTCCGCACTATCTGGAGCAATTCAGAACAGAGCAATAACGACAACCCAAGCGAATGGGGAAGCCTTGTCCTGGCGGGCAAAGGGATGTCGGGTACGAGAAGGGCTGTCTTAGGTGTCACCGCAGGTATTTTCCTCTTCATATGCGCTTTCTTTTTCCTGCGAAATAAAAAGAAGAAGCCTATCGCAGAATACTCTCCGGCAATAATAAAAGCGATCCAATATATCCGGGAGAATTATAAAAATGATATCTTTCTTAAAGATATTGCTGGAGCATCAGGATTCTCAAAAGCCTATTTCAGCGCAATGTTCAGAAATGAAACAGGACAGGCTGTTATCGAATACTTGTTCGAAGTCAGGATTGAAAATGCATGCCGGATGCTGAAAGAAACGACCGAGTCTGTGACGCAAATTGGGTATGCGGTGGGATTCAAGGACCAGAGTCATTTTACCAAGGTTTTCAAGAAAAAAAAGGGGGTTACGCCAAACCAGTACAGGGAATCGAACCCACAGACCTGAGTTCAGACCAGCAGACCATATTTTTCTGCTTTTAACCAAGCATTTGTCAGGTATTATCAGTATATTATTCACTATAATGTAACATTTTATAATAGCGGAGAAAATCTCAGCATCAAGGGAGAAGGCCGTGAAAATACTTTTTGCAGTACTGCTTCTGTTCGCCAGCGCACACTCTGAATGGCATACGCAGGGTGATTCCGCGTTTTTGGGTTTTGGACGGACCCCAACCATTGCGCGGGGCCCTTCCGGAGATATTCATGTCGCGTACATGAGTCTTACCAAAAAATGCGTCTATTTCAGGTTTGATCCAAATGGAAACCTGCTGGAATCCGATACGGTTGAAACAGGGGCCAGGAATTTCCTCAAGCCGGACATGGTTGTTGATATGAATAACGCGCCCCATATTGTATTTCAAGAGGGGGAATATGCCGAAGCGCGGGGGCCCTGGTATTCTAATAAAACCGGTAATACGTGGAAAGCATTCATCAATCTTTATCCTGAAACAACAGACCGTGTCAATGTCCCGGCCATTCAGGTTGTCGATGATACCGCGTATGTCGGATATCTGAACGGGAACGGAATGCTTATCAAAATACTACATATTTCAAGCGGTCCTGTTGTGGCATTACGGAGAGCGGTGACCCCATGGAGACCTTTTCCCGTCAAAGGCCCTGATGGCGCTTGGCATGTCCATGGAAGGGATGGGGCGAACGGTGATTACCTGTATTCCATGAACGGGGACCTTGAGGTTAGCAAATCGTACGCCCTGACAAACGGCAGAATCGGGAAGACCAGTGAAATACATTGCGCCGCATCAACCCCGGCCCTGCTTGGCGACAATGCGTTTTTCTGCGGTACAACCGGCGGAGATTTTGAAATGTTTATTTGGTTTAATACCTTTAACCGGGCTCAGGCAGGCGGTCATTGCGTTCTTGGCCCCGGGTTCGGGAGCTGGACAGCTGAAGGTGTCGTTCCCCATATGGCCAAGGGTGATGATGGCGCGGCGTACATTACCTATGAAAGCGACGGTACGGCTTCTTCAATACATCTCGTCCGTGTTGTAAATAACGTTTTTTCTTCACCTGTTACGATTGGTTCGCAGTTAATGAAGATTATCCGGTATGACTCCCGGGTTGCCGCGCTCAAGGACAGCGGGGTGGGCCTTGTCTATGCACAGCAGAATTTTATGGTCATTGCCAAGACGTTTGGGAATAATACCTTCCGGTTTAATCTTAATCACAGCGGTATGGAAACGCCGCAGCGCGATGATCGGGAAGACGTCGTTTTATATGCAAGCCCAAATCCGTTTAATGCATTCGTGAAGATTGGAATGCATGACGGGCCGGCCAGCAACCTTCCTATACAATTAGATATAAATATTTATGATATCGCGGGTAATAAAGTGGCAGTGTTGGGTTGCAAGGCTGATCTTAAAAAGACAGGTATTCTGTGGAATGCCGGAAACATGCCACCAGGTGTTTATGTCGTTACCACGGCGATAAACAACAGGACATTCTCAACAAGGGTGACTATGGTTAGATAACCGGAGAGTCTCATGGCTCTCTTCATTATTTTAGGTATAACCGATTATTTTTCAGATGTTTTTTGTATGTTATTTAAACAGAATTGAAGGGAGTAGATAGATGGAGAGGAGAAAAATGCAAGCATTATTAATCCTTCTCATTTCCTTAAGTGCTTTTGGGGAACTACTCTATGAGCGGGTTGAGGAGACAATGACCTGGCCTGGACATGGCCTGTCTAATCCATTCACCGGTGTTGAATTAAGGCTTGTTATAACCG
Organism: Candidatus Raymondbacteria bacterium RIFOXYA2_FULL_49_16; assembly: GCA_001789205.1. Lineage (GTDB taxonomy): Bacteria > Fibrobacterota > OXYB2-FULL-49-7 > OXYB2-FULL-49-7 > XYB2-FULL-49-35 > XYB2-FULL-49-35. Next base: position 161,894 of record MFYT01000039.1, read on the forward strand.
CGCCGGCAACGCGCTCTCTCGGCTCAAGTTTTACCTTTTACGGGTTCCACGACGGCAATGGCAGCGGCGGCCAGACCGGCGATGTATGGAGGTTCCGGATTTTGTTGGACGAACCCGGGAACTGGACCGTTGTCGCACGGTTCGTTGAACCGGGCACAAGTACCCAGAAATCCGGCGCTCCTTCAGAGCAGACATTCAATTATACCGTGTCATCCACAAAAATATCGGGCGAACACGGCCATGTCCGTGTCGATCCCCAGAACCCGCGCCGTTTCAAGCATGCGGACGGGACCTCCTGGGTACCTTTTGCCATGCACGGTTCCATGCTCATTGATCAGACCATTGCCAATGCCCAGACATGGATAAATGAACATGCAAACCGCGGTGTTGATGCCATTACAGTCCGCTTTCATTCAGAAGTGGCAGGTGCTCTCGGGGGTATCGGGCATTATCACTGGCTGAAAACAGACGGTACCCGCACAACCGTGTGGCCCGGTTCGGCGAACAATTTTGATTACAACAAGTTCGACGTTGCCTCCTGGCAGTACAATGAACGAATCATAGAATACGCGCAGTCTAAAAGCGTCAAATTATCAGTTTGGTTTGGCATAAGCGGCCTTAACCGGCAATACGAAAGCTACGGGCCAAAGGACTTTCCGAACAACACGACCCTTGGCCCCAAGCAAAAACTGTTCATTAAATATTTCCTTGCGCGGTGGGCGGTATATACAAACTGGTGGCACTGGACCACTGACAGCGAATACGAGGAAGATGGCGCTGGCGCACTGGACAGGAACCGGACGTATGCGGCGGAACTCCGGGCGCTTAATCCATGGAAGACCATGGTCACAACGCATGTGCTTTCCAACTGGTCGCCGGGCAGTTCGCCTGAATTCGACCATGCGACATTGCAGCGCCGCGTTGCCGACAGCGACAACGGCGCAACGGACTGCAGGAGCTTTATAACGGACAATGACGATTACAATATGCCGGTGTACAATGCCGAAGGCGTGTGGATGCTTTCAAATGCCACCAGGGCGCGCATTGCCTCCATGACCCATCTCATGGCTGGCGGGTTCAGTCATATCGCCCATGACGGCAGCAACCACGCCTATTCCTCATGGGGCGCGGTATGGAGCAGTGTCGTGACCCGGCACAAGGAAGACGCGGCCGTGCTCGGGACACTCTCAAACTTTTTCAATAGGACACAGGGAATAGACATCAATGCGGCAGGATCGCCGCATAATGAGCTTGTTTCAGTTTCCGGAGGCAACTTGGCGTTGTGTCTTGCAGATCCTGGGAAAACGTATTATATCTGGGCTGACAGGGGCGGAACAGTGTCAGTCAACCTTTCCGGCATTCCGGGGACATTCTCCGTAACGCGCTACAAGGGCAATGACCTTGGCAATCCCGTAACACTTGCAGATATCAGCGGTAGCGGCACACGAAGCCTTGGAGCAACCCCGGCAACCGGGTTTGGGAACGATTATCTGTTTATTGTGCGGAACAAAGCGTCCCAAGGGCTCACGATAGCCACGCAATCCCTTCCCGCAGGATACAGGACCATTCCTTACAGCCAGACCTTCACTGCCATAAACAACAATGGCAGCATTACATGGTCAAGAACATCAGGGACGTTCCCTGCCGGGCTTTCGCTTTCCGGGGCAGTGCTGAGCGGCACGCCTTCGGCAGCGGGAAGTTTCACTTTCACCATCCGCGCGCAGGACAGCGATACGGCTGTTGAAAAACAGTTTACCGTGACCATTCATACGGCGCCGGAGACAGTTCCACCTGTGGTTTCAAATGTTTCCGTCATCAACCAGACAGCATCGGGCGCCACAGTCACCTGGCAGACAAACGAGCCTGCCACAAGCCGTGTACAGTGGGGGAATGCTCTGGGAAATTATACGGGGGACAGCTTTGAACAGCCGGGCTTTCGGACAAGCCATTCCCTACGCATTAGCGATTCCTTCACCAGCAATACGCGCTATTATATTCTCATCATCACTGCTGACACTCTCGGTAATGTGACGAACCACACAGACAGTTTTTTTTTCGTCGCATCAACTGAATTTTCGGTGACGCTCGCCGGGTATAACGGGACGGCAACAGCCCCGACCATTGTGGAGAACGGTTTTGTGGAAGGCGCGGACCAGTGCAACGACCGGACAGGCCCGCCTGTTTATACGAACGTGCCGTCAGAACATTCGGGGATGACCTATCTTCTGACCGCACGGGACGACAGACAGGCCGGTCCCGGGGAAAACGAGGCAATGTACCGGGTGAACGCGAGCCTGCCATGCACCGTGTTCGTGCTGTTCGATAATGACGCGGGTATTCCTTCCTGGATATCATCGGATGGATGGATGAATGCGGGGCTTTCGGTTACCGCAAGCGGCAATGCGTACAGCATTTATAAAAAGTATTTCCAGGAAGGTGATATTGATCTCAAGCGCCAGTACAGCGGCAGTTCAGAGGGCACGGGATACGTGTTCAAGGCCGGCGGACCTTCGGGAGCAGGAGAGAAGCGCATTTCTGGAAAAAAGCCTGTGCTATCGGCATATCCGAACCCGTTCAACCCCACAGTGAGAATAGTCGCTGATCCTGGTCCTTGCGGCACAGAGACGGTAAGAAGAGCGATACTGAAAATCTTTAATCCCCAGGGCAAGTGCGTTAAGACAATGAATGTCAGCGAAGCGTTGTTCAAGAATGGGGTTGTCTGGGACGCGGGAAATATGGCCAGCGGCTTGTATATCATATCCATAATCACAGACAATATTCAAACCGCAGGTACAGTGCTATTGCTTAGATAGCGGTTATTTTTTAATTATTGGCGATCTTCACTGGAAATCGTCTATTGAGCAATCCCCCTTTATTTAACTATTTTATCTCTCTAGTTTTTATCATTGTTTCACCCGGGAGTATGGATGGATAACGAGTCAAGAAAGAACAGGGCAAGCGCCATTGAATCCAAGGGAAGCGCCAGGAATGTTAAAGAACCCTCAGTCTCTATGGGAAGGCCGGTATCTATAAAGATCGCCTATGTCGGCGGCGGCAGTACTGGCTGGGCGCATATCCTCATGAACGACCTTGCCACCACCACCGGCCTGACTGGCGAAGTGGCCCTCTATGATCTCGATTTTGGCGCAAGCCTCTTGAATGAGCGTTTTGGCAACCTTCTGCAAACCATGCCCGGCGTTGTTTCCCGGTTCAAATATCGCGCTGTACCCCGGCTTGCTGATGCGCTTATGGGCGCGGATTTTGTCGTGTGCTCAATAACCCCTGCGCCGTTGTCGTACATGCGTTATGATGTGGACATACCCCAGAAATACGGCATTTTTCAGACTGTGGGCGATACTGTTGGCCCGGGCGGAATTATGCGTGCCATGCGCGCTATTCCCATCTACGAGGGTTTTGCCCATGCCTTTATGCGCTACTGCCCGCGCGCCTGGATTATCAACTATACCAACCCCATGACCGTGCTCACGCGCACACTAACGAAAGTTGAACCCCACCTCAAGGTCTTTGGCTGCTGTCACGAGGTCTTTGGGACCCAGTCGCTTCTGGGGCTGCGGGTCGCGAAAAAGTACAAGGTCCCCAAACCTCCCAGGGAAGAAATCCAGGTCAATGTCATGGGTATAAATCATTTTACCTGGGTGGACAAAGCGACTTGGAAGGGCCGCGACCTTCTAAAACTTGTCAGGGAAGAGATGCAAAGAAAAGGCGCACGGAAAAGGTTTACCCCAGCCCAAATGGCGCGCCAGCTCAAGGAGAACAACGGCCTGCCATGGGGTATTCATAACAACCAGATAGTATATGAGCTGTTCGAACGGTTCACTATACTTCCCGCGGCAGGCGAGCGGCATTTGGCGGAATTCTTGCCCGGTTTCTGCGGCTCCGCAGCAGAGGTGAACCGGTGGGGTATTGTACAAACGCCCATTGATTTCAGGCTGAAAAACAAGAAACATGCCGATGTTCAGCGACTAGAGGCGCTCAGGAAGAAAAAGATCCTGATAGAAGCAAGCGGTGAAGAGGGCGTGCTGCAAATGAAGGCGCTTCTGGGCCTGGGATCGTTTATTACCAATGTGAATGTCGAAAACCAGGGCCAAATCCCCAATCTTCCACGCAACGCAGTGGTTGAGACCAATGCGCGTTTTTCCAGAAATTCCGTCAAACCCATAAACGCGGGACCCCTGCCCGCGGGCGTGTTGGGACTTGTGGAACGCCATGTGCGCGGCCAGGAACTTATAGTCGAAGGCGCGCTCAAACGCGACCTTGGCCTTTGTTTCCAGGCCTTCTGCGCTGACCCGCTTGTCACGTGTCCCATGGACAAGGCGCACGAGATGTTCGAACGCATGGTCGCAGGAACAAGGGCTTTTTTGAAAGGATACAAATAATGGCTGAAAAACAACTTCTCGACATTATTTTGAAGCAGGGGCTCTTGGAAAAGACCCAGCGCCAGCTCAATGCGCTGAAAACACCGGACAACATCTGCTTCAAGGACGGAGACACACGGCTTTACATGAATTCGCTCTATACATACAAGCAGCGGCTTTTGTGTATTGCCCGGCTTGGCGTCGAGAAGTCGCTGTTTGTCATTTCCCCTCGAAAACACCCCGGTGTTTTTCCGGGAAAAGCAATGCCGCGGCACGGGCTGTGGGCGCAGCGGGTCGCGTTCACCCCCGAGTCATGCGCAATTCTGCAAGAGCTATTCCCTTTTACGCAACCTGGGCCGGTGCTTTCGCTTAAAACCACCTTTGGATGCGGCGACCGGCTGGGGTTGGCGACCGCGGCCCATATTCGGGCGCTCAGGCCATTCCGCGCAAGCCCGGTTCTTGCCCAGCAATCCATGCGTGAACTGTCGCTCACACACAGGACCTATGAACAGGTTATTGCTGACGCAGCCTTTATGGTTTTTCAGGAGGGCTATGAAGAGGGCTGGGGGGCTGATGGCGACCATCTAAAAAACCTGAAGGACATCGATGGTGCGCTCACGGCGGGCGTTACCATGATTACGCTCGATTTGTCTGATTCAATGAATGCTTCCGCATGGCAGCAAGATCAGACCGCGTTGACGCGGAGTTTTGCAGGGCTTCCCGCTTCCGAACGTAAACGTCTTTTGTCATCGTACGCGGGAAAGCCGTTCACCTTTGGCAAACAGCCGGTATCCTTAACGCCAGAAGAGACCATGCGCTGTGCAATAATCTACGGAAAGGCGATCGATTTCGTCGTAGCCGCAGAGAAACTCATCAGGAAGAAACGGGGCAAGTATTTTGATCTCGAAGTGAGCATTGATGAAACAGCCAACCCCACGCCGCACGCCCATCATCTCTTTATTGCCAAAGAGCTGCGAAAAAGGGGCGTACGGTTTGCCTCACTTGCGCCCCGGTTCGTGGGTGAATTCCAGAAGGGGATTGATTATATCGGCGATCTGGCGACATTCGAAAGGGAGTTCATGGTCCACGCGGCAATGGCCAAGGCGTTGGGGGGGTATAAACTTTCCATTCATTCCGGAAGCGACAAGTTTGCTGTGTATCCCGCCATTGGCAAACTGACCGGGCTCTCGGTGCACGTAAAGACAGCGGGAACAAATTGGCTTGAGGCAGTGCGCTGCATTGCTGAAACTCATACCCGGCTCTACCGGAAAATGCACCAGGGTGCTCTCAAGGCCTTTGCCAAGGCGTCGAAACTGTATCATGTGACCCCGGATTTCTCCCGCATGCCGGACATAGCCGCCATGGGCAACGCTGACCTTACGCAGTGCCTTGACCAGACCGATTTCAGGCAGGTCATGCATATAGCCTATGGGGCGTTGCTCTCATCACGGGGAATAGGCGCTGAATTTTTCAAGACCCTGCGCGAGAACGAGGCGCATCACTACGGGCTGGTGGAGAAGCATATCAGAAAGCACCTGAAACTCCTGGGTGTTCCTAGTGCTCGGTAAAGCTGTAATACCCCTTTTTTGAAATAATCAGGTGGTCCAGCACCGGTATCCCAAGCAGCGTGCCGGCTTTTATTAGTTGGGCGTTGAGCGCTTTGTCCGCCATGCTGGGAACAAGTTCTCCCGAGGGGTGATTGTGGGCCAGGATCACCGCGGCGGCCCTGTCGGTGATCGGGTCAGCGAATACTTCGCGCGGATGCACCTGGCTCCTGTCCAAAAGTCCGATAGTGACAATCCGTTTTTGAATTACTTCATGCGCCCCATTGAGCGAAATGCACACGAAATGTTCCTGCTGTTTTCCCGCAATGTCGGCGAGAAGCGGGACCGCGTCCTTGGCGCAGGTTATCCTGACTGTATCCGTGGATAGATGGCGGCGCGCGATTTCAAAGGCCGCAAGGATTTGGGAGGCTTTTGCCAATCCCATGCCGGGTATGGCGACAAGGTGGTCGAGGGCGAGAGTGGTTTTATGTTCTCGAATGACCGCCAGGACCCGTTGCGCAAGCATGCGAACATTGATTTGTACGGTGCCTGATCCAAGAATTGCTGAGACCAATTCTTCGTCTGAAAGCGCGGCAACGCCTTTTTTTTCGAGTTTCTCACGCGGCCTGTCGCAAACGTGCATCTCTCTGATGGTTTTCATTGGTCGGCGGACGCGGCGAGAATTTTCCGAAGTTCCTCGATTTGGCGTTGGATAAGGTCGAGTTTTTTAACCACGTTCTTCCGGGATGCCTGCGTCGCATTTTCTTTCCTTGGTGTACCGTATACAGGAGTTACATCGCGCACCACCCCTGGAGCGGGGGCCTGGCCAAAGAGCAGGTTCTTATCAAGGTCCTTGCATTTGGAAAGAATAAGCTGGAGGTTCGCGGAATTCCGTTTTTTCCACAATGAAAGGAGGTTTTTGCTTTTTAGCCCCAGGAAATCAGCCAGCTGTTTGTCGGTTTTCAGGCCGCGCGACTCTTTAATAGTCTCCAATATGCGTTGGATGTTCATAACAAAATGTTATTTTAAATGCTTGCAATAATAACAACTTGTTATTATATTATTATTGCTAAAATAGAAATAAATAAACTGGCTATCCCGGCGCAGGCAGGCTTTCGAGTTTCGTGCCAAAAAGCCTGCCTGTTGCTCTTATTCTGAAGGGACAGGAAGTTTATTGGGTTTTCTGGCCTTCATCCAGGCCATACCCTAGGGTAATATAACAAATTTGCAGGGGTGTTTTCGATAATCATGGGCAATCCCTTACCCGGCATGCAGGAACAAATCGCCCAGAACCACATGAGCTCAGTTCCCGAGGAAGTCAGGTGCTGGGTGGGACATCATTTCAACAATAGTCTCATGGGGTTGTTTTTCTTTCTTGATTTGCTGGAACAGGGGAGTTTCAATAAGGAGAAGGATTTGCCGCGCCTGGAGGGTATCTTGAAACATATGGCCGATGATATCCGGGTCGTTACCGGACCACTGGGAACAGGCAACCCGGATTCGTCGTGCAACTAAATTTCCCGCACCACCCCCGTAGCACCACCCCCGTAGGGGCATTATGCAACATTTGTTCATCATCGTGTAGCATAATGCCCCTATGGGGGGTGGTATGATGGCGGGCTGGAATCTGTTTTTTACCGTCCGGATCCGGGTACCGGACAATCGTAATTATCCCGTGAATATGGTCCGGCATGATTTCATACGCACCCAATTCCACATGCCTGTGCCTGCGGGGTATTGTTTTCCAGTATTTTTCCGCAATGGCTTTCAATTTGGGATTATTGAAATAGTGCGTCCCGTCGCCTGTTTTGATCGTAATAAAATA